>JBDZVZ010000129.1:0-5249 GCA_040255945.1 Solirubrobacterales bacterium
GTCGTCGAGATCGCCCACCGCTACTACGACGGCGACGACGCCTCGGTCCTGCCGCGCGCGGTCGCCTCGCGCGCCGCGTTCGAGAACGCGATGACGCTCGACGTCGCCATGGGGGGCTCGACGAACACCGTGCTGCACATCCTGGCCGCCGCCCAGGAGGCCGAGATGGACTTCACGATGAAGGACATCGACGACCTCTCGCGCCGCGTGCCGTGCCTGTGCAAGGTCGCCCCGAACGGCACCTACCTCATGGAGGACGTCCACCGCGCTGGCGGCATCCCCGCCATTCTGGGCGAGCTGCGCCGCGGCGGTCTCTTCAACGAGGACGTCACCACGGTCCACGCGCCGTCGGTCGACGCGTGGCTGTCGTCGTGGGACGTCCGCAGCGGCAGCGCGTCCGACGAGGCGCTTGAGCTCTTCCATGCCGCGCCCGGCTGCAAGCGCTCGGCCGAGGCGTTCTCGCAGTCCGAGCGCTGGGAGTCGCTGGACACCGACGCCGCCGACGGCTGCATCCGTGACATCGCCCACGCCTACTCGACCGACGGCGGCCTGGCGATCCTCTACGGCAACCTCGCCGTGCGCGGGAGCGTCGTCAAGACCGCCGGCGTCGACGAGTCGATCCTGACGTTCAGCGGCCCGGCGGTCGTCGTCGAGTCCCAGGACGACGCGGTCGACGCGATCCTCGGCGACCGGATCAAGGAGGGCGACGTCGTCGTCATCCGCTACGAGGGGCCGCGCGGCGGGCCGGGCATGCAGGAGATGCTCTACCCGACCTCCTACCTGAAGGGCCGCGGCCTGGGCAAGGCGTGCGCCCTGATCACCGACGGGCGCTTCTCGGGCGGCACGTCGGGGCTGTCGATCGGGCACGTGTCGCCCGAGGCGGCGTCGGGCGGCACGATCGCGCTGGTGGAGAGCGGCGACACGATCTCGATCGACATCCCCAACCGCCGGCTGACGCTCGACGTGCCCGACGACGTGCTCGCCGAGCGCCGTGAGCGCCTGGAGGCCGGGCTCGGCTACGTGCCTGCCGCCCGTGATCGGGTCGTCTCCCCGGCGCTGCGCGCCTACGCGGCGATGGCGACCTCGGCCGACACCGGCGCCGTGCGCGACGTCAACGCCGTCGAGCGCGCCGTGGCCGCCGCGGCCCAGACACGCGACCCGTCCCCGGCCTGAGCGCCGCTGGCCGGGAGCCGGCCAGCTCCCTGCCATCGAGTCGCCCGGATGTGCACGTCACGCTGGCCGACCGTCCAGGACGGTCACCCGCCGGACCGCAGTAGCGTCGGTCCAGGCGGCCTCCGCTCTGTCGCTGGACCGGGGGCGGGGGCCGCTTCTCTACCCGCGCGCCTTCAGCCCGCGCTCGCGCAGCTCGGCGCAGTGCGCGAGCTCGGCGGCAGTCGGGCCCTGGCGGTCGACGCCCGGCGTCTCGAGCACGCACGGCAGGGCGTCGAAGCGCGGCTCGGACAGGAACACGGCACAGCCGTCGTCGCCGAGCTCGCCCTCGCCGACGTTCGCGTGACGGTCCCGGTTGGACCCCAGGCCGACCTGGGAGTCGTTGAGATGCAGCGAGCCGAGCCGCTCCAGGCCGACGAGCTCGACGCACTCGTCGAGCACCGAGGTCAGCCCGTCGGCGGTGCGGATGTCGAACCCGGAGGCGTAGAGATGGCAGGAGTCCAGGCACAGCCCGAGGCGCTCGTCGCCCCCGGCGGCCTCCAGCAGCGCGGCGAGCTCGTGGAACGAGCGGCCCAGCGTGCCTCCGGCGCCCGCCGTGTTCTCGAGGTGCAGCGCGCAGCGCTCGCTTTCGGCCAGCGCCTCGCGGATGACCTCGCCCGCGCGGGCGATGGCCGGCGCCACCTCGCCGGTCTTCGCCGAGCCCGGATGCAGCACGACGGCCACGGCGCCGAGCGCGTCGCCGGCCCGCAGCGACGCGGTCAGCGACGCCAGCGTCCTGGCCCGGATGTCGGGGTCCTCGGAGGCGGCGTTGAGCAGGTAGACGGCGTGGATGAGCAGCGCGTCGACGTCGGAGGCGGCCATCGCGTCGCGAAACGCCGCGACCTGCTCGTCGCTGTAGACGGTCGGCTTCCAGGCGCGCGGGTTCTGGTTGAAGATCTGGATGGCCCGGGCGCCCTTCTCGACGCCGCGCGCGACCGCCTTCGCCGGCCCGCCGGCGGGGGAGACGTGGGCGCCGATCAGCACGGTGTGGGGGTCCAGGCCCCGGAGATAGCCATTGCCTAGAGTCCTAGCCGATGCGCGTCCGTTTCGCTCCCTCGCCCACCGGCGCCCTGCACGTCGGCGGGGCCCGTGCCGCCCTCTACAACTGGCTCATGGCCCGCGGCAACGGCGGGACGTTCGTGCTGCGCATCGAGGACACCGACCGCGAGCGCTCCACCCCGGAGAACGTCGAGCAGATCCTCGACGCGCTGCGCTGGCTGGAGCTCGACTGGGATGAGGGCCCGATCTCGCAGGTGTCGCGCTCCGAGCGCCACCAGGAGCTGCTGCAGCGCCTGCTCGACGAGGGCAAGGCGTACCGGACGACCGCGACCTCGGAGGACGTCAAGGCCTACAAGGCGCAGCACGGCGCCGACAAGGGCTTCCGCGGCACCGAGGATTCCGGGGGCGCGGTTCGCCTGCGCGTTCCCGACGAGGGCGCCACGACCGTCCACGACCTCATCCGCGGCGACACGGTCTTCCAGCACGTCCACCTGGACGACCCGGTCATCGCCCGCGCCGACGGCAGCGTCCTCTACAACTTCGCGGTCGCCGTCGACGACCTCGACGCGCAGATCACCCACGTCGTCCGGGGCGAGGACCACCTGTCCAACACGCCCAAGCAGCTGCTCGTCTACGCGGCGCTGGGCGCGCCGGCTCCCGCGTTCGCCCACCTGCCGCTGCTGCACGGCCCCGACGGCAAGAAGCTCTCCAAGCGCCACGGCGCCGCCTCGGTGCAGGAGCTGCGCGACGCCGGCTACCTGCCGGAGGCCGTGCGCAACTACCTGGCGCTGCTCGGCTGGGGCGCGGCCGACGACGAGACGATCGTCTCCACCGAGCAGATGGTCGCCCAGTTCGACGTCGCCCGGGTGCAGAAGAACCCGGCGCGCTTCGACGAGCAGAAGCTGCGCTGGATGAACGGTCGCTACCTGCGCGAGCTGTCGGTCGACGAGCTCACCGCGCGGCTGGAGACGTTCACGGGCCGCACCGGCCTGCGCGCCGCCGCCGAGATCTCCCAGGAGAAGATCCAGACCCTGGCGGACTTCTGGCCGCTGGCCGGCTTTCTCTTCGACGGTCCGGGCGACGACCCGAAGGCCCGCGCGAAGTGGCTGGATGACGAGCATCGCCACGCGCTCGTGCAGGCCCGTGAGGCGCTCGCCCACCTCGAGCCGTTCGACGTCGAACGCATCGAGCTCGCGCTGCGCGAGGTCGTCGAGGCCGGCGAGGGCCGCAAGCCCAAGGACGTCTTCCAGCCGATCCGGGTCGCGCTGGCCGGCACGACGGTCTCCCCGGGCATCTTCGAGAGCCTCGCGGTGCTGGGGCGCGACGAGTCGCTGCGCCGGCTCGACGCCGCGCTCGCCACCGCATAGGCTCGCCCCGGCCGGGGGCGGCGCGATGTCAGATCACCAGATCTCGTTCAATCATCCGTCCATCCCTGCCGATAACCGTGGCGTACCGGGCCGGCAGGGAGCCGCGCCCACGCCCATGGAGCCCAGAGACGACACCATGCCCCCCGCCGCAGCCTCTGCCACCGCCGCGAGTCAGAACCCCGCGACCTCCGACGTCCAGCGTCGCCACAACGAGGGCCACGGCCGCCGGCTGACCGCCGCGTTCGAGGCCCTGGAGGCGTTCCCGGCCCTGGCCGAGTCGCGCAACCGCCTGCTGCGGGTCGTCCGCCAGGAGCGCATCTCCACCGGTGAGGTCGTCGCCGCCGTGGAGTCCGACGTCGCCCTGGTCATCTCGGTCCTGCGGCTCGGCAACCAGGTCGAGGGCCGGACCCGTGGCAAGGTCGAGTCGGTCGTCCAGGCCGTCGAGCTGCTCTCGCCCGAGGCCGTGCAGGCGCTGGCGACCCGGGCGCGCACCTTCGACTTCTTCGAGCGCTCCTCCGTCTGGGACGCCGCTCCCGAGCGCTTCCGTCTTCACGGCGTCGCCACGCAGCGGGCCGCCGACCGCCTCGCGACCGAGGCCGGCTACGAGCACCGCGACCGGCTCATGGTCACGGCGCTGCTGCACGACATCGGCAAGCTCGTGCTCATGCACGCCTACCCGGGCTATCCGGGGCAGGTGCACGGCAACGCCCGCACGCCCGAGGAGCGCATCCATCGCGAGCGCCGCGAGCTCGGCGTCGACCACGCGCTCGTCGGCGGCGTGTTGGCCCGCCGCTGGGGGCTGCCGAAGTCCGTGGCGTCGGTCATCGAGCGCCATCACGCCGACGACGCCCAGGGCGAGGCCGCCTTCGTCCGGCTGGCCGACATGCTCGCCCACTACTCACAGGGCGGCGCGGTCTCCCCGACCGAGCTGCTGAAGTGCGCCCGCACCGTCGGCCTGGGGCCGACCGAGCTGCGGACGGTCATGTACGACCTGCCGTACCCGACGACGGGCCGCGCCCGCCAGGTCGATCCGTGCCCGCTGTCGGGCCGCGAGCTCGAGGTCCTCAAGCGTCTGGCCGAGGGCAAGGTCTACAAGCAGATCGCGCTGGAGCTGTCGCTGTCGACCTCGACGGTCCGCACCCACCTCCACAACATCTACGGCAAGCTCGGCGCGGTCGACCGCGCCCAGGCCGTCCTCATCGCGACCGAGCGCGGCTGGCTGTAGCCCGGGGGTCCACGACCCTCACGGGCACCCGCCCGATCGCCTAAAGTCGATCGGGAATGCTCTCGATCACGACGAAGTCGCCCTACGCGCTGCGCGCGCTTGTCGAGCTCGGTCGTCAGGGGGGTGACGCGCCCGTGCCGATCGGCGAGCTCGCCCGGCGCCGCGACATCCCGGTCCAGTTCCTCGAGCAGCTGTTCGCGGTCCTGCGCCGGTCGGGGGTCCTGAAGTCCCAGCGCGGGGTCAAGGGCGGCTACTCCTTTGCGAGGGAGCCGTCGGAGATCACGGTCCTCGAGATCGTCGAGCTGCTCGACGGTCCGGTCGGCGCCGGCTCGGAGGGCATCTTCGCCGAGGCGGCGGCGGCGGCCCGCGAGGTGCTGTCGGGCGTCACGGTCGCCGAGCTCGTCGAGCGTGAGCAGCGCGACGCCGGCGTCACGATGTACTACATCTAG
>JBDZVZ010000130.1:0-5226 GCA_040255945.1 Solirubrobacterales bacterium
TCGGCGTCTCGCTCGGCAGGGTACACAAGATCTGTACCCACAATGTACATACATGTCTCATCGGCAGCGACCGCCGATTTCGTGAGTCGTTACCTGCGGAGGTTGTGGCTGTCCTGGTGCGTGCGGTTGCGCGTGGCGAAGATCGGGTCGTCGGCTTCGGCGTAGCGCGTCGTTCGCTGGGCGGTGAGGAGCGCGCGCTCGAGCGTCGGCACCCAGCAGACCTTCCCCCAAGCCCTCTGACGGACTCGAACCGTCGACCCCTTCCTTACCATGGAAGTGCTCTACCAACTGAGCTAAGAGGGCGAGACGAGGCAGTGTAGCCACGCGGCGGGCCCGGCGCACCACCGCCGTACGCGCCGCCTCGCGGCCCCGTTAACTGGCTGAGTCCGGAGCGAGTGCGCGGAACAGGGGATGAAGGCGCACCCGCCCCGGACTCGGCCGGGTGCCGCGGCTTGGGCAGGAGTGCCGCGACGGTATGTAGGGAACTTGCACGCCGGACTACGAGAGGGGGACTCGTACAGGGGATGAACCGGCGTAACGTTCCTTGTGATCAGAGAATCGGCCCTGCGAAGGCCCCGCAATATCCCCCTGTGGGGTGAACCTTGGGGTGAAGGTCGGCAGGACGACGACGTTCACTCGAGCAGGCCGCGGCGCATGCCTTCGGCGACCGCTGCCGCGCGGTCCGAGACGCCGAGCTTGTCGTAGACGTTCTTGAGGTGCGTCTTGACCGTCTCGGGGCTGAGATGCAGCTCGCGGCCGATCGACGGGGCCGACTGGCCGCCCGCCGTCATGCGCAGCACCTGCAGCTCGCGGGGGCTCAACAGCGGCCGTCGCGCGGGCGCGGTCGGGAACTCGGGCGTCTGGATCTGCCCGCGGCCGGCGGCGGCGATCGCGTTGCAGATCTCCTCCCGTGTGGCCTCCTTGGACAGGTAGGCGACGGCACCCGCCTGCATCGCCGCCTGGGCGTCGGCCGGCTCGACCGTCGCCGACAGCAGGATGACCCGGGTGGGCACCTGGTCACGCTGGAGCGCGTGCAGCACCTTGTGGCCGTCGAGCTCGGGCATCCGCACGTCGAGCACGGCCACGTCGGGCTCCAGCTCGCGGATCTCATCGAGTGCCCGGCGGCCCTCCTCGGCCTGGCCGACGACCTCGAACTCCGGCCGGTACTTCAGCGCCAGGACGACGCCGTCGCGGAAGACCGGATGGTCATCGGCCACGTAGACCCGCAAACGGCCCTTGGTTGTGTCGTTCCCCATGCCTTGATGTCCTGTGGCCGGCCTCCCCGGCGACCACGCGGCTCAGTGTAGGTGCCCAATCCCTGCCTTCCGTGACCATCGTCCGAGCGACGGGGTCCCTTGAGCCGCATGCCGCCCACGTGGGGCGGCATGCGGAGGGTTGAGCAGCCTCGCTAGCTGATCTTCTCGAGGTCGACGACGAACACCAGCGGCGCGTTGGCCGGGATCGTCGGCGGCGAGCCGGCCTCGCCGTAGGCGAGATCCGACGGGATGACGAGCACGCGGCGGCCGCCCGGCTTCATGCCGATGAGGCCGTCGTCCCAGCCCTGGATGACCTGGCCCTGGCCGACCGTGAACTCGAACGGCTGCTTGCGGCTCCAGGAGCTGTCGAACTCCTTGCCGTTGGAAAACAGCACGCCGACGTACTGGACGCTGACCTTGTCGCCGGACTTGACCGCGTCGCCCTTGCCGACGACGACGTCGGAGCCCTGCAGCTCCTTCGGCGGCTCACCGGTCGGCTTGGGGACCTTCGGCTTCTGCTTGAGGTCGGTGCTGACCCCGGTGACGTTCTTCTGCTCGGGCAGCGGCTCGCCGGGCTTGCGTGCGCCCTCGGGGGCGGGCAGCGTCGTGGCGGCGAGCGTCTTGGGCAGCGTCGTGGCCGGGTCGGCGTCGATCTTCGAGCCGTCGCGGCGGAAGCCCTCGTCGCTGCCGCAGCCGGCTGCGAGCAGCGCGCCGGACAGCGAGAACACGGCCAGGGTCAGGGCGAAGGTGCGCGTTCGTGGCATGGGGTTGGGAACAGTAGCCGCTCGGGACCACGGCTCGCGTCGCCCAACTCAACTCTTATGCAGGGCTTATGCCTGCAGCAGGATCTTGAACGCGTCGTCGGTCTTCTTCTGGAAGATCTCGTAGGCGTGCGGCGCCTCGTCGAGCGGCAGCCGGTGTGAGGGGAACGTCTCGGTGCCCAGCGGGTCGGCGTCGTCGAGCACGAGCGGCAGGACGTCGTCGATCCAGCGCTTGACGTTGGCCTGCCCCATGCGCATCTGGATCTGCTTGTCGAACATGGTCAGCAGCGGCAGCGGGTCCATCGCGCCGCCGTAGACGCCGGACACCGAGATCGTGCCGCCGCGGCGCACGAGGTCGATCGCGAGGTTGAGCGCGGCCAGCCGGTCGACGCCCCCGGTCTTCATGAGCTTCTCGGCGACGCTGTCGGGCAGCATGCCGACCATGCTGTGGGCGAGCTTGCCGAACGGCGCGCCGTGGGCCTCCATGCCGACCGCGTCGATGACGCTGTCGGGCCCGCGGCCGCCGGTCGCGTCGCGCACCGCCTCGATGAGCTGGTCGCGGCTCATGTCGTCGAGGTTGAACGTCGTCAGCCCGTCGCTCTGGGCGCGGGCGAGCCGCTCGGGCACGAGGTCGATCCCGATGATCGTCTCGACGCCCTGCTGGTGGGCGAGCTTGCCGCACATCCGCCCGATCGGCCCCAGACCGAGGATCGCGAGGCTGCCGCCCGCCGGCACGTCGGCGTACTGGACGGCCTGCCACGCGGTCGGGATGACGTCGGAGAGCAGGACGAAGCGCTCGTCGGGCGGGCCCTCGGGCACCTTGATCGGCCCGTAGTGGGCCTGCGGGACGCGCAGGTACTCGGCCTGGCCGCCGGGCACGTTGCCGTAGAGCTTCGTGTAGCCGAAGAGCGCAGCGCCGCAGCCCTCCTCGTGGACCTGCGTGGTCTCGCACTGGCTCTGCAGCCCCTGCTGGCACATCCAGCACGTGCCGCACGAGATGTTGAACGGGATGACGACGCGGTCACCCGGCGCGATGTGGGTGACCTCGGAGCCGACCTCCTCGACGATCCCCATCGGCTCGTGGCCGAGGACGAACCCCTCGTCCATGAACGGGCCGAGCACCTCGTAGAGATGGAGATCCGACCCGCAGATGCCGGTGGACGTGATCCGGACGACCGCGTCGGTGGGCTCCTCGATCCGCGGGTCCTCGACGTTGTCGACGCGAACGTCGCGCTTGCCATGCCAGGTGACGGCCTTCATGGCTGGGGCGCTACCCGCAGGCGTCATCGCGGAAAAGGCGCAACGGCTCGACGCGTTCTCCCGGATGGCGGAGCGTCAGGGCGCGCATAGCGTCAGGTTCATGACCGGACGGATCAACGCCATGTGGTTGACCTTCGGCACGCTGCTGGCCGGCGTGGTGCTCGCGGCGCTGGCCGCGCCGCCGGCGGCCACGGCCGCCGAGCGCCATGCAGCGCCCGGCAGTGCCCTGACCACCCCGTGCACGGTCGCGCTGCCGTGCTCGCTGAACGCCGCCTTCAACAACGCCGCCGCCGGAGACGAGGTCGTCGCGGCGCCGGGCGAGTACCCGATCACGACGTCGCTCAGCTCGAGCGCCACGAGCGTGACGCTGCGCGGCATCACCGGGCAGCCGCGGCCGCACATCACCTCCTCGATGGCGTTCCCCCTCTACCTCAAGCCGGGCCAGACGCTGCGCCACGTCGCGCTCACCTTCTCGCCGCCGGCCTCCTACACCGGCGTCTACGCGAAGGGCTCCGGCATCACGGTCGAGGACGTCGTCGCCGACTACAGCGGCAGCGCGGGCGGCACGCTGATCGAGTTCGACCAGGCCCCAGGCGCCGTCGTGCGCAACAGCGCCATGCGCATCGTGGGCTCGACGTCGGCCACGCCGATGTACATCGCCAACTCGCTGGGCGTCCAGGTCCGCAACGTCACGGCGGTCAGCGCCGGGGCGCAGGCGATCCTCGTCTGGGCCAACGTCGCCGATGCCTCGGCGACGATCCGCAACACGATCGCGCGCGGTGGCACCGGCCCCAACGGCGACATCAGGGCCGCCGCCGGTGCAGCCCTCAGCGTCTCGGCCGACATCGACCACAGCAACTTCGGGACGACCTCGACCTCCGGCGCCGCAACGCTCGTGACCGGAACCCACAACCAGATGCTCGCGCCCCTCTTCGCCGACCAGGCCGCGGGCGACCTGCACCAGGCGGCGCTCTCGCCGACCGTCGACGCGGGCGTGGTCGACCCGCTCAACGGGACGTCCGACTACGACGGCGACGCCCGCACGATCGCCGGCGCCCCGGACATCGGCGCCGACGAGCTCGTCCCGGCACCGGTCGCGGCCACCGCGGCGGCCGACGCGATCACGACGACCGGCGCGAAGCTGCACGGCACGGTGAACCCGAACGGCGCCGCCACGACCTACCGCTTCGAGTACGGCACGACGACCTCCTACGGCAGCACGACGCCGGTTCGGGCACTGTCCGCCGGCACCGTCGCCCAGGTCGTCGGCGAGACGATCAGCGGCCTGTCGCCCGACACGACCTACCACCTCCGGCTCGTCGCGACGAACGCGACCGGCACGACCGTCACGGCCGACCGCACGCTGCGCACCGAGCGCGTGCCCGAGCCACCGCCGACCACCACCGAGCCGACCACGACCCCGACCGAGCCCCCGGCCACGACGACCGAGCCGCCGACCGGCGGTGACGTCCCCCTCCCACCGGTCGCCCAGCGGCCCCCGGTGACGGGGCTGCGCGTCACGCCGACCCGGTTCACGGCCGGCCGCGTCCTGCCACGGATCGTCACCAAGGCCCAGCGGGGCACCGCGACCATCCGCTTCACGCTCTCCGACGACGCACGCGTGCGCTTCACGTTCCAGCGGCGCGTGGGCCGGCGCCACGTGCGGGCCGGCAGCGTGACCGTCAGCGTCCGGGCCGGCAGCCGCATGCTGCGCTTCGCCGGCCGGCTGAGCGCGCGCACGAAGCTGCGCGCGGGGCGCTACCGCGTGACCGTGACCGCCACCACCGCCGCGGGCCTGGCGTCCAGGCCCGCGACGGCGACGTTCACGGTCATCGCTCAGCGGTAGTACAGGTGGCGCGTGATGCGCACGACGCCGGTGATCCGGCCCGGGGCGGCGATCGACGAGCCCTTGTAGGTGAAGCGCAGGCGGTAGTAGCCGGTGCGGCGCT
>JBDZVZ010000011.1:0-60783 GCA_040255945.1 Solirubrobacterales bacterium
GCGGTGGCGAGGTCGATGAGTCCGCGCAGGTCCCGGCCGCGGCGGGCCTCGAAGCCGGCGGCCAGGCGCTGGAGCTTGAGGACGTTGGCCCAGCGGCGCCGGCCGCCGGGCAGGCCCAGCACGTGGAGGTCGTAGCCGGTGCGGTCGACGACCCGCTCGAGCAGCTCGTCGAGCCCGCGACGCGGCGCGGCGGCCCGCTCGGCGGCGAACCACGGGCAGAAGTTCTCCAGCGCCGCCCGGTCGGCGGCGGGCAGCTCGTCGAGCAGCGACGACTCCCGCTCGTCGCAGAACGCGGCCGACAGGGCGTCCCAGCGCGCGCCGCGCCGGCTGCCGCGGGCGAGGATCGCCAGCGCGTCGGCGCTGGCGCCGACGAGCGGCGACGCGAGCAGCCCGAAGAGCGCGAGCTCGTCGCGCGGGTTGGCCAGCACCCCGAGGTAGGCGCAGAGGTCGAGGACCTGCTGGCGGCCCCAGTAGCCGCGGCCGCCCGAGGCGAGCGTCGAGAGCCCCTGCTCCTCCAGCGCGCGCTCGTAGACGGCGGCGTCGCCGGCGGCGCGCAGCAGCAGGACGATGTCGCCGGGCGGCACGCCCTCCTCGCGGACGAGGGCGGCCACGCGGGCGGCGACGACGCGCGCCTCGGCCCGCCGTCCGGTCGGGGCGGCCGGCAGCGAGGCGATCGCCTCCTCCGGCCAGTCGGCGACCGCGGCGGCATCGGTGAGCAGCAGCTCGACGAGCGGTCGGTCGGTGCCCGCCTCCGCGCGGCCCGGGGTGAACGGGACGTGCGCGGCGCCGTGCAGCTCGCCGAGCGCCTCGTCGAGCACGGCGAGGATCGGCGGGCGGCTGCGGAAGTTGCGGGCCAGCTCGGCGGCCGCGCCCTGGGCGGCGAGCGCCTCGCGCTGCGCACGGAAGATCCGGACGTCGGCGTGGCGGAAGCCGTAGATCGACTGCAGCTCGTCCCCGACGACGAACCGCGGGCTGCCGAGCAGGTCCAGCAGCTCGAGCTGCACGGCGTTCGTGTCCTGGAACTCGTCGACCATGACCCGCTCGAAGCGCTCGCGGTATGCGCCGCGGATCGCCGGCGCGCCGGCGAGCAGGTCGCGCGCCAGCAGCTCGAGGTCGTCGAAGTCCAGGGCGGCGCGGCCGCGCTTGGCCGCCGCGTAGGCGTCGGCGTAGCGGCCGAGCAGCTCGTCGAGCAGTCCGACGGCCTCGGCGGCGAGCGCGTCGGTGCAGGCGGACGTGAAGGCGTGCAGCGCGGCGAGATAGTCGGCGCACGCGTCGCTGCGCAGCGCGCGCGTGTTGCCGGGCTTGAACGCCGCCTGCTCGAGCGCCGGCAGCGGCGGGCGCTCCGCGGAGGCCAGGGCGGCCCGGCAGCCCGCGACGGCGGCGCGGGCGGCGACGACGCTGCGCAGCTCACCGGCGTCGGCCAGCTCGTCCTCGGCGCGGGCGAGCGCGACCTCGAGCGCCGCCCGCGTCTCCGTCGCCACGGGCGCCCGGACCGCAGGGAGCGCCGGCCGGGTCATGCCCGCGCTGCGCAGCTGGTCGTGGGTGGCACCGATGAGCGGCTGCAGCGCGTCGACCCCGTAGGCGGCGACGAGGTCCAGCGCGGCCGGCCGGTCGTCGGCCAGCAGGCCGGCCAGCGCCGCCTCGAACGCAGCGGCCCGCACGGCGCGAGCGTCGGCCTCGTCGAGGACGGTGAACGCCGGGTCCAGGCCGGCCCGGACCGCGTGGGCGCGCAGGATGCGGGCGCAGAGCCCGTGGAACGTCGAGATCCAGGCCGCCTCCAGATCGCCGGCCCAGCCGCGGGCGCCGAGCTCGACGAAGCGCGCGCGGATCCGGGCGCGCAGCTCCCCCGCGGCCTTGTCGGTGAAGCTGATCGCCAGGATGCGGCCGGGCGCCAGACCATCCTCCAGCACCGAGCGCACGAAGCGCTCCGAGAGCACCGACGTCTTGCCCGAACCGGCGTTGGCCGACAGCAGCAGCGGGCCGTCGCGGCGCGCGATTGCCTCGGCCTGCTCGTCGGTGAACGGCAGGCCGTCGCGGCCGACCATGCGGCCGTCGGCGTCGTAGAGGCCCGCGGGCCGGACCGTCGCCTCGTCCGCCGTCACGCCGTCATGCACCGGCAGATCGTCGGGTGGGCGCAGCCGCCGGTGTAGGCGCAGCTGTCGGGCGCCGGCCGCAGCGCTCCGTCGCGCAGCTCGTCGACCGCCGTGCGGGCGGCGTCCGCGCACGCGGCCAGCAGCGACTCGAAGTCCTCCTCGCCCAGCCGGTCGGTGCGGTAGGCGTCCAGGCTGGGGTCGGCCCCGTCGAGAACGGCGCCGCGCGGGCGGGGGTCGCGGCCGCCCAGCGGCTGGTAGAAGCCGCCGACCGGCGTCAGCCCGAGAACATGGCGGACCGCCAGCAGGTAGAGCGCGACCTGGAGCTTGCCCTCCTGCAACCACTTCGCCTGGGCGGCCGCGGTGCGGCCCTTGTAGTCGTAGACGATGGCCTGTGCGCCGCTGACGTCCACCCGGTCGATGCGCCCGGCCAGGCGCAGGGCGCCGTCGTCGAGCTCCAGCGGCGGATGCGGATCCTCGGCGAGGCCGAACTGGACCTCGAAGTGCGCCGGACGGAACGTGCTGCCCGCGTGAGCCGCCCACTCCAGGTAGCGGACGAGGTCGACCTCGAGGCGGCGCAGCGCGCTGCGCAGGCGTTCCGGGTTCGGCGAGATCCGGTAGTCGTCGGCGTGCTCGTCGAGGATCCGTCGCACGAGGGCGCGCGCCTCGCCCAACCGCTCGGGCACGAGCCCGATGCCGTCGGCCACGAGCGCCGCCATCGCGTGCTCGAGGACCTCATGGGCCAGCGCGCCGCGGATGAGCGGCTCGGGGTCCGGCACGAGCGCGGCCGGGCGCAGGTGACGCTCGACGAACCAGCGCACCGGGCACGAGGCCCACTGCTCGAGGTCGGAGGCCGACCAGGTGTGGCGCTCGCGCAGCTCGCCGAGCGCCGCCGGGCTGCGCAGCGGCGCGATGACCGGGGCGTCGGCCGCCGGCGCCGCCGCGGTGGCGAAGCGCGCGGCCTCGCGTTCGGTCGGCGCGGCGGCCTGCGGCCAGCCGGCGGCCCCGAGCTCACGCCGGCGCGGGCGCTCCGCCCAGCCGTCCTCGAGCAGGTCGGCGACGTCGTCGACGAGCAGCGAGCGCACGGCCGGGGCGCCCTCGTCGGTGGCCGCGTGCCAGCTCAGCGCCAGGAGCTCCCGCGGACGGGAGACCGCCGCGTAGAAGAAGAGCCGCTCGATCGCCAGCGCGTCCTCGTGCAGGCGCAGGCGCAGGCCGGAGCCGGCGTTGATCTCGCGCCGTTCGGCGTCGCCGAGAAACGGCTCGGGGCGGGCGGGCGCCGGGAAGACGCCCTCCTGCAGGCCGACGCAGAACAGCGCCGTCACGCGCCGGGCGCGCAGGTCCTGGGGCCGGGCGACCGTGACGCGGCCCGCCCCGGGCCGGGAGCCGACCCACACCGGGAGCGCCTCGAGCGTCGCCGCGAGCTCGGCCGGGTCGGGCTGGAACTCGACCGGCAGCGCGGTCAGCTCGCCGAGCGCCCTGAGCACCGCGGCGGCCACGCGGGCGTCGACCTCCTCGTCGACGTCCAGCACCGGGGCCTGGCGCGGGCCGGCGGCAGCCAGCAGGCGGCGCGTCTCGTCGCCCAGGCGCGCGGCCAGGCCGGCCAGGCCGTCGACCCGATGGGCATCGGCGAGCTCGTCGAGGACCGCCAGCGGCCAGTGCTCCTGCTCGAAGAGCGCGCGGGCGGCGGCCGCCGTCCGCGCGCCGTCCTGGCGGGCGCGGGCCTCGAGCCGGTCGCCGATCGACGCGACGCGCAGGACGCCGGGGGTGCGCAGCCACCCCAGCAGGTCGTCGGCGGTGCCACGCAGCAGGGCGCAGCGCAGGAGGGCGACGAGGCCGCGGCCGAGCGCCGTGTGGCCGGCGGCGATCCGGCGCTCGAGCGCGAACGGCAGGTCGTAGGCGCGGAAGACCTGCTCGAGCAGCGGCGCCGCCTGCTCGACGTTGCGGTGCACGACCGCGATCTCCTCCGCGGCGACGCCCTCGCGCAGCAGCCGCGAGACCTCGGCGGCGACGAGCTCGGCCTCGGCGCGCTCCCCACCGCCCTCCAGCGCCAGGACGGTCGGACGGTCCGGGTCCAGCGCGGCGCGCTCGCGGTCGGGCTCGTAGAGCCGGCGCTCGAGATGGTGCAGGGTCGCGCGGGCGGCGGGCGCGTAGTAGTCGGCGACCGCGTCGAGGCGCTGCTCGTCGGCGCCGAGGGCCAGCAGCTCCTGGTGGAGCGTGGCGCGGGCGGCGAACGCGGCCCGGCCCGGCTCGAAGGTCAGCGAGACGGTGACGTCGGCCCCGACCGCGTTGGCCAGCGTGTCGAGGACGTCGCGCTGCAGCGGCGTGAAGTCGTCGAAGCCGTAGAAGAGCACCGGCGTGGCGCCCCAGCGGGCGGGCTCGAGCCGCAGGGCGTCGAGCGCGGCGGTCACCTGCTGCGCGCGGCCGCGGCGGCCGGCGCGGTCCATCGCCCGGCGATCGGCGGCCACGAGCGCGCCGAGCTCGTCGGCATAGGCGCGGCGGGGCGCGTCGTCGGCGGCCCAGTCGCGCAGGGCGCGGATGAGCCGCGGCGGCTCGACGCGGCTCTCGCCGAGCTCGTCGGCGAACCGGACGAGCGCGGCGACGAAGCCGGGCGTGGCCGCCGCGTCGGCGAGTCGGTCGAGGCGCACGGAGGCGACGGCCCCCGCCGCGACGCGCTCGCGCTGCAACCCCGAGAGCGACCCGCCGGGCACCCCGGCGCGCCGGGCGAGCTCGCGCTGCAGCCCCGAGAAGCGTTCGACGCGGACGCCGAGGACCGTGCCGTCGGCGGCGAGCTCGCGCCGGTAGTTCTCGACGTCGGCGAACGTCGGCACGACGAGCAGCGGCGACTCGGCCGCCCGGGCCCGGGCGGCGCCCAGCAGGACGCCGGCCTTGGCGGCGTTCGCGGGACCGGTGATGAGCGTGAGCGGCACGGCGTGGAGGGGTCAGACCCGTTCCGTTGCGTGCGGGTCGCATGCGGCGTCAGAGTCTGACGCCGCCGGGGGATGCAACGGAACGGGTCTGACCCCGGTGGGGTGCTAGGCCGCGGCGCTCGCGTCAGACGAGCCGGCGGCGGCGACCGCCGTCTCCTCCTCGGCCGCCGGGACCTTCAGCCCCTCCTTCGCCCACGGCTCGTCGAACTCGACCCGCATGCGCCCCTCCTCGTTCTGCACGAGCGCCAGCCGCGCCCGGAACGAGCGGCCGCTGCGACCCTTGAAGCCGGTCACCGGCTTCTCGGTCCTGCCGCGCGCGATGAGCTCCTTGGCGATCGCCGCCGTGAGGTTCTTGCCCGCCTTCGACTTCCAGATGACGAACCCGCAGCCCGGGTCGTCGCGGCCCCAGCACGAGAAGCCCTTGCGGTTCTCGACGATGTCGCGGCCGCAGATCGGGCACGGGCCGAGGTTCGCACGCGGGATCTTGACGTCCTTGAGCTTGACGTCGAGCTCACCGACCGTCTCGCCCGCGAACTTCGCGATGTCGGCCATGAACTTCTTGCGCGGCTCCTCGCCGCGCTCGATCTCGCCCAGGCGCTTCTCCCAGTCGCCGGTCAGCGAGGGCGAGGTCAGCGGGTGCTCGCCGAGCAGCCGGATGACGTTCATGCCCTTCTCGGTCGGGACGAGCGCCCGGGCGTCGCGCTCGACGTAGCCGACGTCGATGAGCCGCTCGATGATCGCCGCCCGCGTCGCCGGCGTGCCGATGCCCGACTCCTTCATGACCTCGCGCAGCTCGTCGTCGTCGACGAGCTTGCCCGCGGTCTCCATGGCACCCAGCAGCGACGCGTCGCTGTAGCGCCGCGGCGGCTTGGTCTCCTTGGCGAGGACGTCGACGTTGCGCACCGCGGCCCGCTCACCCTGCTCGAGCTTGGGCAGGGTCTGGTCGCGGCCCTCGTCCTCCTCGTCGCGCCCGCCGCCGGCATCGGCGAGCTCGCCGTAGACGCCGCGCCAACCCGGCACGACCAGGACCTTGCCGCGGGTGCGGAACACATGCTCGGCCACGGTCGTCTCGACCCGTGTGTTCTCGAAGACCGCCTCGGGGTGGAAGACGGCGAGGAACCGGCGCGTGACGAGGTCGTAGATGCGCCGGTCGTCGTCGTTCATCTTCTCGAGCTTGTGCGACGCGTTCGTCGGGATGATCGCGTGGTGGTCGCCGACCTTCGCGTCGTCGACGACCCGGCCGAGCGGCAGCACGTCGAGGCCGGTGACGTAGGCGGCGCCCTGGGCGTACTCGGTGCGCTCGCCGACGTGCCCGGCGATCGGCTTGAGCTCGGGCACCATGTCGGAGGTCAGGTAGCGCGAGCTCGTCCGGGGATACGTCAGCGCCTTGTGCTCCTCATAGCAGCGCTGGGCGGCCGCGAGCGTGCGGCGCGCCGAGAAGCCGAAGCGCGTGTTGGCGTCGCGCTGCAGCGAGGTGAGGTCGTAGAGCAGCGGCGCGCGTTCCTTGCGCGTCGTCTTCTCGAGCTTCGTGATCTCCCCGACGCCGTCGCGCACGGCCGCCGCGATGGCCTCGGCCTCCTGCGCGGTCGCGATCCGCGGCTTGGCGCCCGCGTGGAAGCGGCCTTCGTACCGCCGCCCCGCCCGCCCACCGTCGGCCTCGAACGCGGCGTCGACAAGCCAGTACGGCTCGGGCACGAACGCGCGGATCTCCTCCTCGCGCCGGACGAGGATCGCCAGCGTCGGCGTCTGCACGCGGCCCAGCGAGACCGCCCCGTCGAACGAGGAGCGCAGCCGGATCGTCGCCGCGCGCGTCGCGTTCATGCCGACGATCCAGTCGGCCTCCGAGCGCGACCGGGCCGCGTCCTCCAGGCGGGCGAGCTCGTCGCCGTCGCGCAGGTGGGCGAACGCCTCGCGCATCGCCTCGGCGGTCATCGAGTTCAGCCACAGCCGCTTGACCGGCAGCTTGGCCCCGGCCTTCTCGTACAGGTAGGCGAAGATGAGCTCGCCCTCGCGGCCGGCGTCGCACGCGTTGACGACGAGGTCGACGTCGTCGCGCTTGAGCTGCTGGCGCACGACCGTCATCTGCTTCTGGGAGCGCTCGTCGCGCACGACGAGCTTGAAGCGCGACGGCACGATCGGCAGATCCGCCATCCGCCACTTCTTGAACTTGTCGTCGTACTCGTCGGGCTCGGCGAGCTGGACGAGGTGGCCGACCGCCCAGGTGATGATGTGCTCGGGGCCCTCGAGCGAGCGCTCGGTCTTCTCCCCCGCCCCGGACTTCTTCTCGAAGGGTCCCGGGAGGATGCGGGCGAGGTCGCGCCCGACGGACGGCTTCTCGGCGATGACGAGGGTCTTGCCCATGAACGCGGGAGCGTAGCGGCTGGATCGCCGCCGACTCCCGGCCGGCACGAAGTTTTGACACTTACCGGGTGCAGGGGCCGGTCGAGACCGTCCCGCCGCCCGTCCGGGCCGCCTCCAGCTCGCGCCGCACGATGTCGTTCGGCACCCCGTAGCCGCCACGGGGACCGCCGCCCGTGGACTGGGCGAAGACCGTCGTGAGCACGTCGCCGGCCTCGTCGACGACCGGCCCGCCCGAGTTGCCGGGCCGGACCGTCCCCCGGAACGAGGTCATCGGTCGGTTGACCGGGCCGTTGCCGTAGGCGTCCTGGGAGATGACGTTGCGCGTCGCGCCCAGGCGTGCCGGCCGCACCACGAACGGGCCGTTCTCCGGAAAGCCCAGCACCGCGCCCGGCGTCCCCCCCGAAGGGTCGTCGGCCAGCGACAGGGCCGGCGCGTCGAGCCCACCGACGTCGAGCACCGCGACGTCGTTGGTCGGGTCGAACCGCACGGCGCGCGCCGGATGATGCGAGCCGAAGCCGCGCTCGAGGACGACCGTGTCCTGCTCGCCGGCGACGACGTGGGCGTTCGTGACGACGAGCCCCTCGCCCGCCACCCAGCCGGACCCCTCGACGCCCAGGCCGCAGGCCGTGCCGAGGATCCGGACGACGCTGGCCGCCGCGGCCCGGACGCCCGGCTCGCGCGCGATGCCCTGCGGCGGCGGCCCGACGTTGGCCTCCGGGCCCTCGACGTGCGGAAACGGGTCGAAGCGCGCCAGCGCGTTGAGCACCGGCCCCGACGGCGGCAGCGCCGCGTTGAGCCGCGAGAGGATCTCCGAGCGCTGGATGTCGCGGCGCAGCTCGCGCGCGCCCGGGGTCTGGAGGGCCACCGCGCCCGCCAGCCACGCGAGCCCGAGCGCGATCGCGACGCTCAGCACCGCGCCGAACGCCCCGTCGAGCGTGCGCAGCCCGGGCACCGGGATCGAGCGGCGCAGCACGAACCCGGCGCCCTCCAGCAGCCCGGCGAGCACCGTGCCGCCGACGAGCGCCCCGATGAGCGCGACGAGCGGCGCATACGGCGAGGACGAGCCGTCCGACAGCAGCGCGGGCGCCAGACGGCTGCCCGCGAAGCCGCCCGCGCACAGCCCGACGAGCGCGAAGACGCCCGCCACGAACCCCTGCCGCCAGCCGATGGCGGCCATGAGCACGCAGAACGCGACGATGATCCAGTCGAGCTCGGTCAAGGAGGCTGCACCCTAGAGCCCAGCCGCAGACCGCACCGGCTATTACAGTTGCCCCACCGATGAGCAGCCCGCGCGGCGTCGACCGAGCCCGGCAGATCCGACGGCGCCGCCTGGGCGCCGTCGGCGTGCTGGGCGCGATCGTGCTCGTCGGCGTGCTCATGGTCGGCCTCGGGGGCGGCCCGGACGAGCGCGGCGCCGTCCGCGCCTACGCGGCCGCCTGGCAGCGCGCCGACTGGTCGGCCCTCCGGGCCCAGCTCACGACCGCCGCGCGCGACGCGCACTCGGCGCAGGACCTCGCCGAGCGCTACACGAGCGCCGCGCAGACCGCGACGGCGACGCGGATCGAGACCGGCACGCCGCGCGACCAGGGCGACGGCCAATGGCGGCTGCCGGTCGTCGTCCACACCCGCGCGTTCGGCACCGTGCGCGGCAACGTCGGGCTCGAGGTCGACGACGAGGACGGCCAGGCGCGGATCGCCTGGAGGCCGGACCTCGTCTTCCCCGGCCTGGCCCCCGGCGAGCAGCTGCGCCGCACGACGACCATGCCGCCGCGGGCGGCGCTGCTGGCCCGCGACGGCACGCCGCTGGCCCAGGGCGAGCTGCGCACGTCGCCGCTCGGCCCGGCCGCCCAGGCCATCACCGGCGCCCTCGGCCCCGTGCCGCCGGAGCGCCAGGCCCGGGCGCGCACGCTCGGCTACCCCGACGACGCCCAGGTGGGCATCTCCGGCCTGGAGCGGATCTTCGACGAGCGCCTGGCCGGCACCCCGGGCGGCCAGCTGCGCGCCGGGGTGCGCCTGCTGGCCGAGCGCGCGCCGCGCAAGGCGCAGCCGGTCCGCACGACGATCGCCCCCTCGGTCCAGCAGGCGGCGGTCACGGCACTCGCCGGCCGGCTCGGCGGGGTCGTCGCGCTGCGGCCCCGCACCGGCGAGGTCCTGGCCGCCGCCGGCATCGGCTTCAGCGGCCTACAGCCGCCCGGCTCGACGTTCAAGATCATCACGGCGGCCGGCGCGCTCGAGGCGGGCCTCGTCAAGCTCGACGACACGTTCCCGTACGAGACGTCGGCGACCCTGTCGGGCGTCGAGCTGCAGAACGCCGACGGCGAGTCCTGCGGCGGGACGTTCGTGCAGGCGTTCGCCCGCTCGTGCAACTCGGTCTTCGGGCCGCTCGGGGCCAAGCTCGGCGCCAAGCGGCTCGTCGCGGCGGCGCGGGCGTTCGGGTTCAACGCGCCGACGGCGATCCCGGGCGCGGCGGTCTCCTCGATCCCGCCGGCCGAGGAGATCGGCGACGACCTCGCGGTCGGCTCGTCGGCGATCGGCCAGGGGCGCGTGCAGGCCACGGCGCTGCAGATGGCGATCGTCGCGGCGACGATCGGGCTCGACGGGCGCCGGCCCGAGGTCACCCTCGACCCGGAGCGCTGGCGCGACGCGGCGCCGGCGCACCGGGCGGTGTCGGCGAAGACCGCCCGGCAGGTGCAGCGGCTCATGGTCGCCGTCGTCGGCGACGGCACCGGCGGCGCCGCCCAGATCGGCGGCGTCAAGGTCGCCGGCAAGACCGGCACGGCCGAGCTGAAGTCGACCCAGACGACCTGCAAGCCCGATCCGGCCGACCCGTCCTCGTGCCCGCCCGCCGATCCGTCGGACCCGACGGACACCGACGCCTGGTTCGCCGCCTACGCGCCCGCCGACAGCGGGGCGCCGCGCATCGCGGTCGGCGTCCTGCTCGTGGGCGCCGGCCACGGCGGCGCGACCGCGGCCCCGGCGGCCCGCCAGGTGCTCCAGGCGGGCCTGCAGAAGTGAGACCACCGCGCGGGGGTCAACCCCTGCCGCGGGAACGAGCCGCCAGGCGAGTTCCCGCTTGAAGGAACCTCGCCCCCTGGGCGAGTGTTCCTCCTAGACGTCCAGGTCGACTTCGGCCGGCTCGCCGCCCGAGGGCGACTCGATGTGGAACTGCAGCGGCCGCGTGTCGTAGGCGCTGATCGGCACCTTGAAGAGGATGAGGCCGCCCTGGGTGGCCAGCTCGCGCGCCGGTGTGCCGGGCACCGGCAGCTGGTCGCCCGGCTTGAGCACCCACGACCGGAACAGCGTCTTGTTGGTCGTCGCGTCGACCGGCGTCGGGTTGTAGCGCTTGCCGGTCGTGTCGGTGATGTAGAAGCGGTTGGCCGACTGCTGTGGCTGGTCGCCCTTGTTGAAGGCGCGCAGGAAGACCCCGAACCACTCCTCGCCCTTGGCCAGCTGGGCCTGGTTGCCCGGCAGGCCGACGAGGTACGCCTGGTCCTCGGGCAGGTGCGGGTTGAGCTGGCGCGACATCTGGACCTGGTACTTCAGGTCGCCGGTCGTGACGTAGACGCCCTCGGAGTGCGCGACGTGGGTCTCCTCCTCCCCACCACAGGCGGCGAGGCCGGTGGCGGCGGACAGGGCGGCGATGGACGTGACGGCGAGGCGACGGAGCGGCATGGCGGCGCGGAACTCTACCGATTGGGCTCCGGACGGAACCGGTAGGCCGTCGCCGGCTTGCGCGGACCGCCCGCGATCGTGGGTCGCCGACCGCGCTCGCGGCCGTCCTCGAGGATCGACCGCAGCCGGCGCAGTGCGACGCGGTTCTTGCGGCGCACGAAGGCGCGGCCGCCGAACGTCTCCATGAGCCGGTCCGACAGGAACTTCGGCTGGGTCTCGAACGTGAAGCGCACCCGGGTCTGGCCGTCGGAGCGCTCGTCGAGCTCATAGACGCCGCGTGTCCGGATGCGGTTGTACTTGCCGCTGCGGCCGCGCTCGACGAGGCGCCACGGCGCCTCCAGCTCGACGATCGTCGAGTCGCCCCAGCTGAACCGCCCGAGCGGCGCCTTGATCCGGTAGCGGGCGCCGGCGCCCACGCCGTAGGTGTCCTCGCGCGTCAGCCGCCAGTCCACGAGGAAGTGGTCGGTGAACTCCGCGTGGTTGGCGATGTCGGCGAGGTACTCGAAGACCTCTGCGCGCGGGCGTCCGATGAGGGTCTCGACGGTGACCGGGTCCACGCCCGGCAGCTTACCCAGCGGAGGGCGTGAGCCGACGCACGGTGAGCCCGTGCTCGCCGTGATGCACGAGACGGCTGCTCTCCGGCTCGGCGGCCCGGGCCGGCCGGCACAACGCGCAGACGACCGCGGCCCGCCGGAAGCGGTAGATGCGCTCGCCCACCAGCGGCGTGCGCCCGCAGTCCGCGCAGGCGTCGCGGCCCGCCGACAGCTCGCCCACGCTCCTGCGCAGCAGCGCGAGCTCCAGGTCGATCTCGGTCAGGGCACGGAGGATGCGGGCCATGCGCCGGGCTTCGGCAGGGCGTGTCGCGCTCCTTCCCTGACCGGGCGGCTTTGCGCGCCGGTCGACAGGCGTTATGGTCGGCCCAACCCGGCAGCAGAGGAGGCGACCTCTCATGGAATCCCTGACGTCCGGGACCTTGGCGGGTGCAGGGTCCTTTCGGTGCGATCACTGCGGCTACGTCGTGACGTTGCTCGCTGGTGATGAGTTGCCCGCCTGCCCCGACTGCGGCGGTGCGAGCTTCGCGCGTTCGTCGTTGTTTGGCGGCGGGCGCTTCGAACGCCGCGGCACGGTGCCCAGCGCCGAGCAGCGGACCGCTCTCGTGGCGGCCGCCCGCGAGCGGCTACCCGGCCCGGGGCGCTTCCTGGCGTTCGAGGACCAGGGTGAGCTGCGGATCGTCGCGCTCGAGAAGGAGTGGACGCGGGTCGGTCGCAGCCTGGCCGCCGACGTGCGCTTCGACGACCCGACCGTCTCCCGGCGCCACGCGCTTATCGTCCGTCAGCCCGACGGGGTGCGCGTGCTCGACGACCGCAGCCTCAACGGGGTGTTCGTCAACGGCGAGCGCGTCGAATGGCGCGAGCTGCGCGACGGGGACGAGATCGTCGTCGGCCGCTACCGGCTCCAGTTCCTGGTGACGCTGCCGGAGGCCGCGGCGGTCGTCGTCTCGGACGAGACGGGCACGACCGCCTGACATACACTCCGCCGCCTATGGCGGAGAAGATCGCCGTCCTCTCCCAGAAGGGCGGGACCGGGAAGACGACCGCGGTGCGCCACCTCGCCGACGCGTTCCAGCGCGCCGGCCTGCGCGTGCTCGCCGTCGACCTCGACCCGCAGGGCAACCTGTCGGACTACTTCGACATCGACCCGGAGGCCGAGCCGACGATCCGCGACGTCCTGGTCGGCGAGGCCAAGGCGAAGGCGGCGCTGCACGCCTCGCCCGGCGGCGTGACGGTCATTCCCGCGAACCTCAGCCTCGCCGAGGCCGAGGTGGCGCTCGCCGGCAAGATGGGCCGGGAGCTGACGCTGCGCAAGGCGCTCAAGCAGGTCGACGACCAGTTCGACGTCATCTTCCTCGACTGCCCGCCGAACCTCGGGCTGCTGACCGTCAACGCGCTCGTCGCCGCCAACCACGCGCTGCTGAGCGCCGAGGCCCAGTACTTCGCGCTGCAGGGCGTCCAGCAGGCGCTCGAGGTCATCGAGCTCGCCCGCGACGGCCTGAACCCGGACCTCGAGTGGCTCGGCGTCGTCTTCACGATCGCCGACCTGCGCACGGTCCACTCGCGCGAGGCGCAGCTCAACCTCAAGGAGCAGTTCGGCGCCAAGCTCTTCGACACGGTCGTGCGCCAGTCGATCGCCTACGCCGAGTCGGCCGAGCGGGCCGTCTCGGTCATCGACCACCGTCCCGACCTCGGCGCCGACTACCTCGCGCTCGCCGACGAGCTGCTGCGGCGCCTGAAGCTGCCGGCCGCCCGGCGCCAGCTGGCCCCGCTGCTCGAGCAGGCCGCCTCTCGATGACGCGCCAGGGTCCGGCGCGCCCCAGAGCGCTCGCCGGGCTGCTGGCCGTGCTCATCGCCGGGGTCGCCGCCGGTTGCGGCGCCGACCGCGAGCCGGCGACCACCGCGCGCACGGCGCCGCCGGGCGCCGAGCTGTCGCCGACCCCGGTGCACCGGGCGCCGCCGCGCGGGCCGCTGGCGCTGCACGTGGCGCGGCGCACCCAGCTGCGAACCGCGCCGGGCGGCAGGGTCCTGGGCGTCATCACGAAGCGGACCGTCTACCGGTCGCCGGTCTACCTGCCGGTCATCGAGCGCCGCGACGGCTGGGTGCGGGTGCGCAGCTCGATGCCCAGCGCCCGTTCGGGCTGGGTGCCGGCCGACGCCGGCGCGCTGCTGCGCCAGCCGCGCGCGATCGTCATCGACCTGTCGGACCGCCGGCTGCGGATCGTCCATCAGGGGCGGGTGACGCACAGCTACCGGGTGGCGATCGGCTCCGCGCAGGCGCCCACCCCGGTCGGCACGTTCTACGTCACCGACCGCCTCACCGTGCCGCCGGGCACCGACTACGGGTGCTGCATCCTGCCGCTGAACGTCCGCCAGCCCCACATCCCGCAGGGCTGGGGCGGCGGGGACCGGATCGCCATCCACGGCACGACCCACACGTGGGTGCTCGGGCAGCCGATCACCCACGGCTGCATCCGCGCCAGCGACCGGGCGATGCGCCGCGTCATGTCGGCGGTGCGCCTCGGCACGCCGGTGCGGATCCAGCGCTGAGCGGCGTCAGGCGGCGCGCTCGGTGCGCCGCGACTGCTTGTCGGCGTACATCCGCTCGTCGGCGATCCTGATCGCCACGTCGGGGTCGCGGGCCTCATGAGGCATCCGCGCCACGCCGACCGACGGCCGGATGCTGAAGCCCGCGCCGTGCTCGCTGAGCGCGAAGACGATGTCGGCAACCGCCTCGTCGCGGTCGTCGGAGCCCTCCAGCAGCACGCAGAACTCGTCGCCGCCGACCCGGAACGCCCGACCGCGCCCGACGACGGCCGCCTCGAGCGCGGCGCCGAGCCGCTGCAGGAGGGCGTCGCCGGCCCCGTGGCCGAACTCGTCGTTGTAGGCCTTGAACCCGTCGAGGTCGAGGTAGACGACGTCGATGAGCTCGCCGGCGGCGAGCCGCTCGTCGGCGCCGGCCAGCTCGGCGATGAGCGCGCGGCGGTTCGACAGGCCGGTCAGCGCGTCGGTGACCGCCTGCCGGGAGGCCCGCTGCTCGGCCTCCATGAGCGCGATCTGCTGGGAGCGCACGCGGGCGCCGAAGTCGGCCAGCAGGCCCGCCTCGACGACGAGCAGCACGACGAGCACGACGCCGGCGATGACCTCCGCCCGGCCCGGGTCACCGTAGGCCACGGGCGCCAGCGCGGCGACGATGATCGCGCCGAGGTGGGTGCGGCGGGCGCGCGCGTCCAGCCCGGCGGCGCTGCCCATGACCTGGAGGGTGAACAGCAGCGCCATCGGCCACGCGTCAAGGCCCCCGGCCAGCCACTGGTCGACGCCGACCGCGGCGGTGCCGAGGATCCCGGCGACGAGCAGCTCGTCGTCGGTGGCGGGCGAGCCGTAGCGCAGCCGGGCGATGTAGGCGGCCGTCAGGACGCCCAGCGCGATGGCGACGATGAGGCCGGCCTGCTCGCCGACCGCCACGGTCGGCGGGTAGGCGACGAGCATCGCGATCGTCAGCAGCAGCGACAGCGTCCAGAACGGCACGGCCTGCTCGCGCCGGCGACGATCCATCTGCGCGCGCTGCAGCCCCTGCTCGAGGTCGTTGCCCATGGCAACTGGATCGGCCGCGACGGCGCGGGGTTGAGCGGGCTTGGACGTCCGTCAGAGGCTGCGCACGTCGGCGCCGTGCGGCTCGAACGGCGCGCGCAGGACCTGGGCCCAGCCGTCGGCCTCCGAGCGCAGCGCGTCGAGCACCGCGCCGGTCTGCTCGTAGTGGCACCAGACGAGCACGGTCGGCCCGGCGCCCGAGATCGTCGCGCCGAGCGCGCCCAGGGATGCGGCCCGCTCGACGAGCTGCGCCGACCGCGGGTACAGCGACGCGCGGTAGGGCTGATGGAGGCGGTCGGCCAGGCCGCGGGCGATGAGGTCGAACTCGCCGCGCGCCAGGCCGAGCGTCAGCAGCGCACCGTGGGCGACGTTGTGGACGGCGTCGCAGAGCGGCACCTGCTCGGGCAGCACCGCCCGTGCCTGGCGGGTGCGCACCACAGCCTCCGGCACGACGATGACCGCCTCCAGCCCGTCGGGCGCGTCGAAGCGGGTGGCGCGCACCGGCGGCCCCGGGTCGCAGATGACGATCCCGCCCAGCAGCGCGGCGGCGACGTTGTCGGGGTGGCCCTCGAGCTCGCAGGCGAGCGCGAGCACGTCGGCGTCGAGCTCGAAGAGGTGGTCGGCGGCCAGCAGACCGGCGACATAGGCCGACGCGCTGGACCCCAGCCCGCCCGACAGCGGGATGCTCGAGCGGATCCGGAACTCGAAGTCGTCGGCCGGCGCCAGACGCTCGAAGGCACGCACGACGAGGTTGCGCCGGTCAGCGGCGATCGGCAGGTCGGTGACGACCGCGAAGGAGCCGGTCTCGACGACCTCGACCTCGACGTGCAGGGCCAGCGCGGCGGCGAACGTGTCGAACCCGGGCCCGAGGTTGGCCGACGAGGCGGGAACGCGGACAAGGCGGCGGCGCTGCACGGGCGGGCTCGCGTCCCTACCCGAGGACGGCGCGTTCGACGGCGGCCAGCTCCGGCTCGCAGGGCACGACCGAGCCGGCCTGCAACAGCGCGGTCTGCGGGTCCTTCAGCCCGTGGCCGGTGAGCACGCAGACCAGCCGCGTGACGCCCTCGGGCACCCCGTACTTCAACAGCCCGGCGACCGACGCGGCGCTGGCCGGCTCGCAGAAGACGCCCTCGCGCGAGGCGAGGAACTTGTAGGCGTCGAGGATCTCCTCGTCGGTCACGGCACGGATCTGGCCGCGCGAGCCGGTGACCGCCGCCATCGCCTCCTCCCAGCGGGCGGGGTTGCCGATCCGGATCGCGCTGGCGATCGTCTCGGGCTCGGCCACCGGGGCGCCGTGCACGAGCGGCGCGGCGCCCGCCGCCTGGAAGCCGAGCATGCGCGGGCTGTGGCCGGCCTCCTGGAAGCCCTTCCAGTAGGCGGTGATGTTGCCCGCGTTGCCGACCGGGATGCAGAGCGCGTCGATGGGGTGGGCGGGATCGAGTTCATCGAGGATCTCGAAGGCGGCCGTCTTCTGGCCCTCGATCCGGAACGGGTTGACGCTGTTGACGAGCGCGATCGGCTGGCGGTCGCAGACCTCGCGCACGAGCGCCAGCGCCACGTCGAAGTTGCCGCGCAGCGCGATGACCCGGGCGCCGTGCATGAGCGCCTGGGCGAGCTTGCCGGTCGCGATCTTGCCCTCGGGCACGATGACCGCACCGCGCAGGCCGGCCCGCGCCGCGTAGGCGGCCAGCGACGCGGCCGTGTTGCCCGTCGACGCGCACAGCACCGCCTCGGACCCGTTGCGCACCGCGTCGGAGACCGCGCAGGTCATGCCCCGGTCCTTGAACGAGCCCGTCGGGTTGGCGCCCTCGGTCTTCAGGAACACCTCGGCGCCGACCCGCTCGCTGAGCACCGGGGCGGGCACGAGCGGCGTCGAGCCCTCCTGCAGCGACACGACCGGGTCGTCGGGCCCGAAGGGCAGGCGGTCGCGATAGCGCTCGATGAGGCCGGGCATGGCGGGCGGTCAGAACTCCTCGTCGATGACGGCGATGGCCCGCGGGCGGGCGCGCACGAAGGGCAGGCCGGCGATGAGGTCGAGCGCGACGCGCAGCTTCGACTCGAGCACCGGGTGCAGGACCATGACCAGGCGGGCGTGGGGCCCGAGGCCCTTCTGCACGAACGACTTGACGCTGACGCCCTGCAGGCCGAGCACCTGGGCGATCTCGCCGAGCACGCCGGGCTCGTCGGCGACCTCGAGGTGCAGGTAGAAGGCGCTGGCGACGTCGGCGATCACCGGCAGCGGCTCCCCGCTCACCGCGCCGCCCGCCGCCACGGCGACCCGGCCCGGCCCCGCGGCGATGATGCTGATGACGTCACCGAGCACGGCGCTGGCGGTCTGCGGGCCGCCCGCCCCCGGGCCGCTGAGCGTGATCTCGGTGATCGCCGGCGACTCGATCGTCACGGCGTTGAACGGGCCGTTGATCGACGCCAGCGGATGGCCCGCGTAGAGGAACGCCGGGTGGACGCGGACGCTGATGCCGCCGTTGACGCGCTCGGCGGTGCCGATGAGCTTCAGCGACAACCCGAAGTCGCGGGCGTACTGGATGTCGTCGGCGGTGAGCTGCTCGATGCCCTGGAACGGCACCTGGTCGAGCGTCACCGGCGTGCCGAACGCCAGCCGGGCGAGGATCGCCATCTTCGCGGCGGCATCGGCGCCGGTGACGTCCTCGGTCGGGTCGGCCTCCGCGTAGCCGAGCCGCTGGGCCTCGGCGAGCGCGCCGGCGTACGGCTCGCCGGTCTCGGCCATCCGCGTGAGGATGAAGTTCGTCGTCCCGTTGACGATGCCGTGGACGCGTTCGACGTGGGCGGCGGCCAGCGTCTCCGACAGGACCCGGATCGCCGGCACGACCCCGCCCACCGCCGCCTCGAAGCGCAGCTGGGCGCCGTGCTCGGCGGCGGCGGCGAAGAGCTCGGCGCCGTGGCGGCTGAGCAGCTGCTTGTTGGCGGTGACGACGTGCGTCCCGGCACACAGGGCGCGCAGGACGAGCTCGCGGGTGGGGTCGACGCCGCCCATGAGCTCGACGACGAGGTCGCTGGCGCCGAGGATCTCGTCGGCGTCGCCGCGTGAGCGGGTCAGCACGCCGCAGAGCTCGGGCCGCCGGCCGGTCAGCGCCTCGACGTGCGGCGCCCGGGCGTGCAGCAGCTCGGCGAACGCCGCACCGACGGTGCCGTGCCCGAGCAGGCCGATGCGAAACGGCTCGCTCATGCGTCGACGTCCCGGCGCAGGAGGTCGTCGTAGGTCTCGCGACGCACGACGAGCTTCGCCTCGCCCCCGGAGACGAAGACGATCGGCGGTCGCGGCTGACCGTTGTAGTTGTTGGCCATCGAATGACCGTAGGCGCCCGTGACCGGGACCGCGACGAGGTCGCCGACGCGCGGGTCGGCCAGCTCGACGTCGTGGATGATGAGGTCGCCCGACTCGCAGTGCTTGCCGGCCAGGTGGCAGACGACGCCATGCGGGTGGGCGTCGGTGTGGATCGGCCGGCCGACGATCTGGGCCTCGTAGCGGGCGTCGTAGAGCATCGGGCGCAGGTTGTCGGACATGCCGCCGTCGACCCCGACCCAGGTGGCGACGTTGTGCTTGATCGACTGCACCTCGTAGAGCGTCACCGTCGAGCGGGCCACCAGCGCGCGGCCGGGCTCGTCGGCGATCCGCACGTCGGGGCCGGCGAGCTCGCGGACGAGCGCGACCTTGCGGGCGACGTACTCCTCGACGCTGGGCGCCGACTGCTCGTGCAGGTACGGGACGCCGAGGCCGCCGCCGAGGTTCAGCGTGTGGAACTCGCCGAGCTCGACGAGCGCCTCGAGCGCGGCGCGGAACGGCTCGAGGTCCATGATCTGCGAGCCGATGTGCATGTGCAGCCCGTCGAGGTCGAGCCGGTCGGAGGCGCGGGCGCGCTCGATGGCGATCTTGGCGTCGTCGGGGTTGAGGCCGAACTTCGTGTTCGGGCCGCCGGTGGAGATCTTCGGGTGCGTCTCGGGGCTCACGCCGGGCGCGATGCGCAGCAGGATCCGCTGGCGCGACCCGGCGGGCACGAGCCGCTGCAGGCGGTCGAGCTCGTCGAGGTTGTCGACGACGATGTCGCCGATGCCGGCCTCGAGCGCCTGGTGCAGCTCGGCCTCGGTCTTCGCGTTGCCGTGCAGGTGGATCTTCTTGGGGTCGAACCCGGCGTTCAGCGCCAGCGCGAGCTCACCGCCGGAGGCGACGTCGCAGGCCAGGCCCTCCTCGGCGAAGACCCGCAGGACCGCGGTGGCCGGAAACGCCTTGGAGGCGAAGTGCACCTCGACGTTGTCGCCGGCGTGGCGGGCGAACGCGTCGCGGAACGCCCGGGCCTGGGTGCGCAGGTCGTCCTCGCAGACGATGTAGGCGGGGGTGCCGAACTCGCGGGCGAGCTCGCGCGCGTCGCAGCCGCCGAGCTGCAGGATGCCGTCGCCGTCGAGCGCGGCGTGCTCGGGCCAGACATGGGAGAGGGTGCCCTGCGCGGTCGGCATCGGCGGCGGGCATGATGTCACGTCGTGGACAGCGCCCGAGTACCGGCGCCGGCGTCGACCGGCACGACCGACGGCCTCGCGTGGGCCGTGTACCGCGGCGATGCGCCGGCCGCCGGCGTCGTCGTGCTGCACGGCGCCGACTCGGTCGGCGCCAACCACGCGGACTTCGCCCGGGTGTGTGTCGAGCACGGTCTGGCGGCGCTCGTCTTCGACGCCCGCGGCCACGGCGCCGGCGACGGGCCGATGGACGGGCGGGCGATCCGCGACGTCGCCGTGATGGCCGACGTGCTGCGCGCCGAGGCGGGTGTGGAGGCCGTGGGACTGCGCGGCTCGTCGATGGGCGGCTACTTCGCGCTCGTCGCGGCGCGCGCGGCGCGGGCCGGCGCGGTCGTCGCGATCTGCCCGGCGAGCAACGAGGGCCTGGCGGTCGGGCTGCGGGCCGGCTGGTTCAAGTTCGCGGTCGACCGCGAGCCGCTGGTGGCCCTGCTGCGCGCCCACGACGAGGCCGAGGCGGCCGCGCGGCTCGAGGTGCCGCTGCTGCTCGTTCACGCCGAGGGCGACGAGGTCATCCCGGTGCAGGTCTCGCGCGACCTGGCGGCCCGGGCGCCGGGGGCAGAGCTGCTCGTCGTGCCCGGCGGCAATCACCGTTCCGCCCAGCACGACCCGGCCCTCCAGGCGCGCACGGCGGCCTTCCTCGCCACGGCGCTACAACGGTGCCAGGCACCGTAGTGCCAGGCACCCTGGTGCCAGGTCAGAGGTAATTCATCGGGTTCTGCACCGCACCGTTGACGCGCACCTCGAAGTGGAGGTGCGGGCCGGTGCTGTGGCCCGTGCTGCCGACGAGGCCGATGACCTGGCCCTTGCTCACCTGCTGGCCGACCCGGACGTGGATCGCCGACTGGTGGCCGTAACACGTCGACAGGCTCGCCGAGTGCTGGATGCACGTGTAGTTGCCGTAGCCGCCGACCCAGCCCGCGATCGCCACGCGCCCGCCGTCGGCCGCCCGGATCGGGGTGCCGGTCGGCGCGGCGATGTCGAGGCCGGGATGGCATGCCTCCCAGGCGCGCGACTCGCAGAACGGCGAGGTGATCGTGCCGTTGATCGGCCAGATGAACCGGCCGCTGCCGCCGCGGATCGGACCGGCCGGGATGCCGGCACCCGACTGGAAGCGCGCCTGGATCTTGTTGGACTCCTTGACGAGCTCGTCGAGGTGGTCCTCCAGCGCCCGGCGCTGCGTACGCACCTTGCCGAGCGCCCGCCGCTTGCCGGCGCGGGTCCTCTGGTAGCCGACCCGCGTGTCGATGAGGTCCTGCTTGACCGCGGAGACCTGGTTGCGGCGCTCCAGGACGATCGCGGTGAGCTCCTGCTGGCGACGCTCGAGGCGGTCGAGCCGGGCCGCGGTCTCGGTCGCGTCGGCCTTCGCCCGCTTGACGATCGTCAGGACGTTGTTGTCCTGGTCCTGGATGCGCTTGAGGAACTCGCCGCGCTCGAGCAGGTCGGCGAAGCCGTGCGAGTTCAGCACGACGGTCACGAGGTCCGGGCGGTCGGCCTGGTAGAGCTCGACGAGCCGCCGCGCCAGCGTCCGGCGCCCCGTGGCGAGCTTGACGCGCAGCCGGGCCAGGCGGGCGCGCTCGTCGCGCAGCCGCTCCTGGGTGGCGATGAGCTCGTTGCGGCGGGCGTCGAGATCGGACTGGATGCGCGCCTCGCGCTGCTGCAGCCGCGAGATCGACCCTTGCATGCGGGCGATGCGGTCCGACCAGCGGGCGATGTCGGAGGTCAGGACCTTCTCCGTGCCCTTGCGACGGCCGATCTTGCCTCGGGTGATGTCGATCTTCCGCTGGATCGAGGCCGCGCTGCCCTGGGGCTCGGCCTCCGATCCGGTCGGCAGGACGAGCCACAACCCCGCGCAGAGCGCGAGCGGCAGTACGACACCCGCCAGCACGGTTCGCGGGCGCATGCAGCGGGAAAGAGTAGGACAGTCGCTCGCCGCACGGTGCAGGATGCGTTGCGCGCGGGCGCGCTTCACGCGCGTCTTAAGGCGCCGCTCAGCTCACCCCCTACTCTTACAGCCATGCCCAAGTCCTTCGGTCGCGACACCGGTCTGCAGGTTCGGATGCTCGTGACGATGCTCCTGCTCGCCGCGGTCTACGCCGTCCTGCTGGGGGTCATCTTCGCCGCCGGCGCTGGGGCCGTGACGATGGTCGTCGTGGCGGCCGGCCTGCTCGGCTTCCAGTTCTTCGCGTCCGACAAGCTGGCCCTGCACGCCATGGGCGCGCAGAAGGTCTCCCCCCAGGAGGCGCCGGAGCTGCACGCGATGATCGAGCGCCTCTGCGTGCAGGCCGACATCCCGAAGCCGGCGATCGCGGTCGTCAACACGCCGATGCCCAACGCGTTCGCGATGGGCCGCTCGCAGAAGCACGCGACCGTGTGCGCGACGACGGGCATCCTCCAGCTGCTGGAGCCGTCCGAGCTCGAGGGCGTCATGGCCCACGAGATCACGCACATCGTCAACCGGGACGTGGCGATCATGACGCTCGCGAGCTTCTTCGCGAGCATCGCGTCGATGATCGTGCAGTTCGGGTTCTTCTTCGGCGGCAACGCCTACGGCGGCGACGACGACGACAACCCGAGCATGGCGGTCGTCATCCTCGTCTCGATGGCCGTGTGGGTCGTGAGCTTCTTCCTCATGCAGGCGCTGTCGCGCTACCGCGAGTTCGCGGCCGACCGCGGCGCCGCGGTCATCACGGGCCGGCCGAGTGCGCTCTCGTCGGCGCTCATGAAGCTCAGCGGCACGATGGAGCGCATCCCCCAGACCGACCTGCGGGCGCACTCGGAGATGAACGCGTTCTACATCGTGCCCCCGCGCGTGAAGAGCTCCCTGTTCAACCTCTTCTCGACGCACCCGCCGATGGAGAAGCGGATCGCGGCCCTGTCGAAGCTCGAGGCCCAGCTGCAGGGCGTGCCGACGCGCGCGGCGTTCGCCGCCTCGTAGGCGATGGGCTTCCTCGACGCCCTGCTGGGGCGCCGCAAGGTCAAGGGCATGGCGCCCGACCGGCTGTTTGCGATCACGACGGCGGCCGTGGCGCTCGAAACCGCCCACGACATCCGCAACCGCGGCAAGGCGGCGATCGTCTTCCAGCCGCTGGCCACGGGCGACTTCCAGCAGATCGCCTCCGACATGGAGGAGGTCGTGCGCGGCACCGGCGAGGAGACCGGGACGACGCTGACGACCGCCGACGACACGTACGGGTACCGCTGGATGGTGCTCAACGACCCCGACGTCGAGGATCTCGCGGTCGGCGTCAACGCGGTCGGCGACGCGCTGGCGGTCGGCGGCTACGGCGACCGCGTGCTCTGCGCGGTCTTCGCGTTCCAGGACGGCGCAGGGGCCCCGATCTACTTCATCTACAACTACAAGCGCGGCACGTGGTACCCGTTCGTGCCGGCGGGCGGCGAGCAGCAGCGCAGCACCGAGCGCGAGCTGCAGATCAAGGCCCAGATGGGCGCCGAGCTGCCGATCGAGCCCGAGCTGGAGCGCTGGTTCCCGCTCTGGGGCGCCCCGATCTGAGCCGCGACCACGTCACCGGCGCACCGGCCCGCATCGTGCGTCTGTCCTGTGTCGCTCTGGCCACCGACGACAGACGCGCGACGGGCGGCGCCGCGACGTAGGCGGCGGCGCCCAGCAGCGCCACGACCTGCCGCCCACTAGTTCCGCTGCTCAACCGGTCACCGGCGGTGTGACGGGTGCCCTCACCCCTAGGCTGCTGTTGTGAAGCGCGTACTACGCATCGACGATGTCAAGGACCACGTGTTCCTGACCATGCCCGAGGTTCTGGCTGGCCTCCCGGCAGCGGCGTCATCGCTTCAGTGGCACATCCTGGACCTGGGCGATGTCGTGGCCACCGATGATTCGTGGCTGGATGTGCTGGAGTTGGAGGAGCGCGTCCTCGCATCACCGACCGGCCTACCGATGTCGTTCACCGAGCTCTCGGACTTCGCCGGCGCGACCCGGCAGGTCATAGACGGCCTCTTCGTGGCGACGTTGCCGGGCAGCCCGCCGCCCCGCCGCGCGGATGCCGACGCGACCATCCTGGACGGGTCGGAGGCCGTCCTCGCGGCATTCGACAACACTTTCTGGCTTGTGAGCGCGCCCGCCTCCTGGCGCGAGCACATCGCCCGATCATTCAAAGACGTAGAAGAAGAGGAGCCAGGCGCCACGCCGCTGCGGGCGTGGGGTCCACCAGAGGGCTAACCAGGCGTGGTCCCCTGCCGCAACGCCATGAGCCGGAAGGGCTTCGGCGCAAGGTTCCGTCTTGGCCGCGACGGCACCGCCCCTACAGCGCCCGCAGCCGCTGCGCGACCGCTCGCGCCCGGTCGACGAGCTCGGGCGGGTCGAGCACCTCGAGGTCGACGTCGAGCGTCGCCATCCACACGATGAACTCGGTCGACCACGAACCGGTCGTCGTGACGATGCACGCCGCGTCGCCGTCGGGCTCGACGGTCGCGTAGCGGGCGGGCACGCGCTTGGCGATGACGTCGGCCGGCGCGCGTAGGCGCATGCGACCGGGCACCGGCGTGGCCTCCTGCGGGCGCAGCGCCTTGCGCACGAACGCCGCCGGATCGCCGCCGGGCACCTCGCGCCGCCGGCCCCGGCCGGCGTCGGTGGCGTGCCCGTCGATGCGGTCGACGCGGAACGTCCGCCAGTCGGCGCGGCCGAGATCCCAGGCGACGAGGTACCAGCGGTAGCCGGTGTGGACGACCGCCGCCGGCTCGACCTCCCGGCGCGACTCGGTGTCGTCCTTGGCGCGGTAGGCGAAGCGCAGCCGGCGCGCATCCCGCGCCGCGGCCGCGATCGCCGCCAGGAGGTCGGCGTCGATGCGCGGGCCGTCGGGCGAGAACGTCGCGGTCGCGTCGCCGAGCGCGCGCACCCGGCGGCGCAGCCGGTCGGGCAGCACCTGCTCGAGCTTCGCGAGTGCGCGGACCGACGTCTCCTCCACGCCGGCGATCGACCCGGCCGCCGTGGAGCGCAGGCCGACGGCGACCGCCACCGCCTCCGCGTCGTCGAGCAGCAGCGGCGGCAGCTCGGCGCCGGCGCCGAGCCGGTAGCCGCCGGCGACGCCCGGCGCGGCCTCGATCGGGTAGCCGAGCGAGCGCAGCTTGTCGATGTCGCGGCGGATCGTGCGCGGCCCGACCTCGAGCCGCTCGGCGAGCTCGGGGCCGCTCCACTCGCGGCGCATCTGCAGCAGCGAGAGAAGAGCCAGAAGACGGGCGGAGGTCGTGACCATGACAGCGGGCATCGTGCCAGGACCCGCGGTCAGGATCTGACCGCATTGGCGTCATCGCGGACACAGACTGACCGCAGCGCCGGGGACCGTTCCGGCATGACCTCCACGACGCTCGACCCGCCCACCACCACGACCGCCGACCGCACCACCACGGCGGCGCCGGAGCAGCGCCCGGCACCGCCGGCGGCCGCGGGCGGGACCGCCCTCGACGGCGCGCCCGTCCCGCGCGCGGTCTGGCTCGGCTTCCTCGTCGTCCTGGCCGCCTCGGTCATGGACCTGCTGGACGCGACGATCGCGCAGACCGCCGCGCCCGCGATCCGCGCCGAGCTCGGCGGCTCCTACGCGATGATCGAGTGGGTCACGGCCGCCTACACCCTGGCGATGGCCACCTCCCTGCTGCTCGGCGGCCGGCTCGGCGACCTCTTCGGCCGCCGGCGCGTCCTGCTCACCGGGCTGGGCGCGTTCGTCGGGACCTCGGTCCTCTGCGCGCTGGCGCCGAGCCCCGAGGCGCTCATCGTCGCCCGCGCGCTGCAGGGCGCCACCGCCGCGGTCATGGTGCCGCAGTGCTTCGGCCTCATCCGCGAGCTCTTCGGCGACGCCGGCCAGCAGCGCGCGTTTGCGATCTTCGGGCCGGTCATGGGCCTGGCCGCGGTCGCGGGGCCGATCCTCGGCGGCGCGCTCGTCGACCTCGACGCGTTCGGCACCGGCTGGCGCGCGATCTTCCTCATCAACGTCCCGCTCGGGCTCGCCGCGCTCGCGCTCGGCCGCCGGGCGCTGCCGGACACCGCGCCGGTCGCCGCGGGCGGCCGCCTCGACGCGGCGAGCGTCCTGCTCGCCATGGCCGGCGGCGTCGCGCTCGTCTACCCACTCGTCGAGGGCCGCGAGCTCGGCTGGCCGGCCTGGTGCGCGCTGCTGCCCGCCGTCGGCCTCGTCCTTCTCGCCGCGTTCTGGCGCGTGCAGGCCCGGCGTGCGGCCCGCGGCGCGACGACGCTCGTCGAGCCGTCGGTCCTGCGGCGGCGCCCGTACGTCAGCGGGCTGGCGCTCGTCGTCTGCTTCATCGGCGCGATGGGCGGCATGGTGCTCGCGCTCAACGTCATGTTCCAGACCGGCCTCGGGTTCTCGCCGCTGGCCTGCGGCATCGCGACCGCGGCGATCCCGGTGGCGGCGATCGGCGGCTCGATCACCTCGGCGATCCTCGTCGGCCGGCTCGGGCGCGGCGTGCTGTGGATCGGGATCGGCACGATGGCCGGCGGCCTGGTCGTCGTCGACCTCGTCCTGCGCGCCCAGGGCGCCGAGCTGAGCGCCTGGGCGCTGGCCGCCCCGCTCGCGCTCACCGGCTACGGCATGGGCATGATCTTCATGCCGATGTTCGACGTCATCCTCGCGGGCGTCGAGCCGCACCAGCTCGGGTCGGCCTCGGGCCTGCTGGAGGCCGTCCAGCAGCTGGCGATGTCGATCGGCATCGCGGTCGTCGGCACCGTGCTCTTCGACACGGTGGGCCGCGACCACGGCGCGGGCTCGTTCGTCGGCGCGACCGACACCGCGCTGCTGGTCTGCGTCGGCCTGCTGGCCGCCGCGGCGGTGACCGTCGCGTGGCTGCCGCGCCACGCGCGCGCCGAGGCGCACTGAGACGACCGCGCCATCAAGGCATCGCCCGGCGCCCGCTCACGACGAGCGGGCGCCGCGCGAGCAGCGTCCTACGCCGGGTCGGGGACGAGCCCCTCGCCGGTGAAGTCCTCGCCGGCCTCCTCGAAGGTGAGGTCGGCGGGCGGCAGGATGACGTCGGAGCCGTGCAGCTCGTCGGAGGGCAGCGCCGAGCCGCGCTCGCGCACGAACGCCAGCAGCGCGTCGAAGCGGGTCCGGTACCCGGCCTCGTCGCCGCCCTCGACCGCCGTCACGACGGCGTCGTCGAGGTCGTTGAGCTCGCCGTGCAGCGCCTCGTCGAGCTCGAACTGGCCCTCGCCGGAGATCCGGACGATCACGCGCCGCCCTCCTCGATCTGCTTGGCGTCGGACGAGGAGCCGGCACCGAGCTCGGCCTTCATCTTCGCGAGGTCGTCGTCGACGGCCGACTGGCTGGAGAGCTGCTTGAGCTGGCGGTCGATGTCGTCCTCGCCGGAGCCGAGCGCGGTGAGGTCTTCGAACGCCCCGGACGCCTCGAGCTCGCCGACCGCGTCGGCGCGCGCCTTCATCTGCTCGGTCTTGTCGACCGCGCGCTGCATGGCGAGACCGACATCGGCCATCTCCTCGCCCACGCCGGTCGCGGCGTCGGAGATCCGCACCTGGGCCTCGGCGGCCGAGTACTGCGCCTTGATGACCTCCTTCTTCGTGCGGAAGGCCTCGATCTTCGCGCGCAGCTTCTGCTCGGAGTCGGTGAGCTTCTGCTGCTGGGCCTCGAGCTCGGAGACCTGCTGGTCGAGCGACTGCAGCTCCGTCTGGGCGACGTTCTTGCGCTCCAGCGCCGTCCGGGCGAGATCCTCCTGGCCGGCGGCAAGCGCCTGGCGGGCCTGGGTGTCGAGCTTGACGACCGACTGCTCGAGCTTCTGCGACTGCATCTGCAGCCGCTTCTTGGCCGTGACGACGTCGGCGATGCCCTTCTTGACGTTCTGCAGGGACTCGAGCTGCTTCTGGTAGCTGTAGTCGAGCGTCTCGGCCGGGTCCTCGGCCTTGTCGAGCAGCTTCGAGATCTTCGCCTTGATGACCGTGGAGAAACGGCCACTCATTCCCGGCATCGGGCCTCCGTGGAATCGCGGGTTCGGGGTGGTCCTAGCCTACCCGCCCGCGACCGGGACCCGCGAGGTCTAGAAGCCTTCTGGGTGGCGGGCCTTGAAGCCCTTGGTGCTGCGCAGTGCCGGGCGCCAGCGCGGGCCGCGCAGGCCCGACGGGTCACCGGCCGGGCTCGTGTCCAGGCGCAGCCCGGCGATGACGACGAACGCGTGGCCCGGGTTCGTGTAGATCGTGATCCAGTCGCCCTCGCCCGCCTCGCCCCACTTCATGAACGAGCCGGAGTCCAGCGGCGAGTCGAGCAGGTCCCCGCCGTGCAGGGCGAACGAGACGGTGCCCGAGCAGTCGTAGCCGCGGCCGGAGAACGTCTTGTTGTGGCCGCCGCCGTAGACGTAGGGCAGGCCGATGATCTGGTTGGCCGCGTCGATCGCGTCCTTGACCGGCTGCGGCGCGCCCTCGGGGGCGAGCGCGAGCCCGTCCTCGCCGAGCGTCGCGACCTCGCCGACCACGCTGCCGGTGACGACCGGCGCCTTGCCGCGCTGGCCGTAGACCGTGCCGCCGGTGCCGGCCGCGACGGCGTGGCGCGACGTGCGCTTGGCCTTCTTGGCCTTCGTCTTGGCCTTCACGGTCTTGACCGCCGCCGACGGCGCGAACGCGGCGCCGCCGTTGCTCGCCGCGACCGCCGAAGGGGCGGCGCACAGCGACATGGCGATCGTCAGCAGGAGGGCGGGAGCCCGCAAACCAAATCCTCTTTCGTCGGCCTGCGGGGTTAGCTGACGGGCTAGCGCGGAAAGAGCCTGCGCTTCCCACGGAGAACCGTGGAATTCGCCCCAAAACAACTTGGGTCCCCCGCCCCCTGGTGCACACCAGGGGTTCGGCGTGGCGGAAACCTACACGACCCAGCGGCGACATGCAGTGCCGCCTGGACGTATTGCAGGGTGCCCTCCTGTCGTCGGCGCATCCGGTGGATCCCTCCAGGAAGAAGGTTCGCGGCCGGACGATCGAGTCCTGCCGGGACGTGTCGCGCCGCGGCCGGACCGGCGCGCCGCGCCCTGGCGTACTCTCCGCGGCCATGCGTCTGCCCCGGGCGATCACCGTCCTCGCCGCGCTCACGGCGCTCCTCGCGGCCGGCTGCGGTCGCGAGCCGTCGACGAACACGACCGCCCGGCCGACGATCGGCGTCAAGGGCGACGAGCAGAGCGCCGCGCGCGACCTCGGCTTCCCGGTCTTCGCGACGAAGAACACGACGCGGATCGGAGGCGCCGACTCGGTCGCCAACGCCGCGGCGGCCGCGCGGGCCGTCTACACCGGCGCGACGCGCGTCACCCGCCCGCGCGCGGTCGTGCTCGCCGACCGGCGCGACTGGCGCGTCGGCCTGGCCGCCTCGGTCCTCATGGGACAGCCGCTGCGCGCCCCGCTGCTCTACACCGACGGCGACGACCTACCGGCCGGCACGAAGGACGCCCTCGGCGCGCTGAAGCCCACCGGGGCGCGGGAGATCGCCGGCGCCCAGGTCATCCGGGTCGGTACCGCGGCGAACGTCGACGGCAAGACGACCGACATCCGCGGCGGCGACCCGATCGCGCTGGCTCGCTCGATCGACGCGTTCGCCTCGGCCGCCCGCAAGACGACGAGCGACCGCGTCCTCATCGTCAGCGCCGACGACGCCGCCTACGCGATGCCGGCCGCCGCCTGGGCCGCCAAGGCCGGCGACCCGATCCTCTTCGCCCACCGCGACGCCATCCCGCGCGAGACGCGCGCTGCGATCGCCTCCCATCAGCAGCCCAAGATCTATGTGCTCGGCCCCACGAGCGTCATCTCCGACAAGGCGCTCGACCAGCTGCGCCGGCTGGGCACCGTGACCCGGATCGCCGCCAAGGGCGAGCCCGACCCGGTCTCCAACGCCGTGGCCTTCGCCCGCTTCCTCGACGGGTCGTTCGGCTGGGGCATCGTCGACCCGGGCCACGGACTCGTCTTCGCCAGCGACCGCACGCCGACCGACGCGGCCGCCGCCGCACCCCTGTCGGCCAGCGGCACCTACGGGCCGCTGCTGCTCGTCGACAGCCCCGACACGCTGCCCAAGGCGCTGCGCGGGTTCCTGCTCGACATCCAGCCCGGGTACACCCGGGATCCGGTGCGTGGCGTCTACAATCACGGCTGGATCGTGGGCGACGAGCGGACGATGTCCATTGCCACCCAGTCGACCCTCGACGCTCTTCTCGAGATCGTCCCCGTCAACGAACGCGCCAGCGGAGCCGCCACCCCATGAGCCAGGCCGAGCACCCCGACCGTCTGCAGCGAGAGGTCACCGTCGACGACATCCGCCAGATGATGGGCGGCTCGACCCCGCACTTCGCGCTGCAGCTGCGCAACCGGATCGCCCGGCTCGTCGACGGCCTGCCCGCCGACCATCCCGCCCGGGTGCTCGGCGAGCAGGAGATCGCCCGCCTCACCGCGCTCGGCTACTCCGGCGAGACGCGCGGGCACGCTGCCGAGGACGGGATGGTGCCGCTCATCTCGGTGAGCGACCCGACCGGGCCGCGGATCGCCGGGGCCAGGGGCGGAGTCGGCGGGGTCGGCTCCGAGACACCCGAGCCCGAGACGACCGTCAGCCGCGGCGGCCACTAGGACCGCGCCGTGGCCCGGTTCGTTCGCGAGTCGGACGGGGCCCTCATGAACCCGTCCGCGCGGGTGCTCGACCTGCTCGCCGCCGACTGGCGCCCGGACGGGCCCGACGCGCGCCACGCCGACGCGCACGACGGGTACCTCGATCTGCTGGGCGACGACGGCGGCCCCGAGCCGCGCGGCCTCGGGCCGAAGCTCATGCGCAGCCGCGTGCTGCCGGTCGTCTACGAGCGCTGGTGGCGGCCCGCGTGGGCACGCGTCGTGCGCGGGGCCCGCGGCGGCGGCATCGCCGACGAGCACCGCATCGCCCGGCTGCTGCTGGCGCTGTCGCCCGGCGACGGCGTGCTCGACGTGGCCTGCGGGCCGGGGAACTTCACGCGCGAGTTCGCGGCGGTCGTGGGCCCTGGCGGCCTGGCGGTCGGGCTCGACGCGTCGCCGACGATGCTCGGCCGCGCGGTCGCCGACACGCCGGGCGGCGAGGTCGCCTACGTGCGTGGCGACGCGGAGCGGCTGCCGTTCGTCGACGCGAGCTTCGACGCGGTGTGCTGCTTCGCCGCCCTGAACCTCATCGGCGACCCGTTCGCCGCGCTGGACGAGATGGCGCGCGTGCTGACGCCCGGCGGGCGCATCGCGCTGTTCACGAGCTGCCAGCTGCGCTCGGCGCCGGGCCGCACGGTGAGCGGTCTGGCGGCGACCCGGACGGGCATGCGGATGTTCGGCGTCGACGAGCTCGTCGACGCGCTGCGCGCCCGCGGGTTCGACGACGTCCGCCAGCAGGTCCACGGCCTCACGCAGTTCGTCGGTGGCCGGCTGAGCGCGTAACGGCGACCGGCCACCGCCCGCCGCGCCCGCCGCTACGCTGGCGCCGGATGCGCGCCGCGCTGTTTCTCGCCGCCCCGCCGTGGACCTCCGTCGCCGAGCAGCTCGAGCTCGCCGCGCTCGCCGACAACCTCGGGCTCGACGCGCTGTGGGCCGACGCCGACGGCGACCACGACGGCGCCTGCCTGCTCGGCCTGCTTGCGGGCCGCACCCGCCGCATCGGCCTGGGCTGCACCGACCCGGCCGCGACCGGGCGCGCTGCCGCGACCCTGGGCGGGTTCGCAGGCGCCCGCCTGCGCGCCGAGCCGCTGGACCGCAGCCGCATCGTCGCGGTCGCCGTCGGCGAGGACGATCGGGCTGCGCGCGCCGCCGTCGCCGCCTGGCCGGCGGCCGACGCCTCGGCGGGCGACGCCATCGCCACCACCCCGGCCGGCCTGGACGCCGAGCTCGCCCGGCGCGCCGCCGCCGGCACCGAGACGCTCATCGCCGTGCCGTGCGGCAGCGACCGCCGCGCGGTGGTCCGGGCGCTCGCGGCCGCCACGGAGACGCTGTGAGCGACACCGGCCGGCAGCGGCCGCAGGGCATCGAGGGCGTCGCCTTCAAGGGGCCGTTCGCGGTCGGCCAGTACGCCGCGTTCTTGCGTGAGCGCTTCCGCGAGATCGCGCGCGTCCAGCTCTTCGGCGAGGTGTGGAACCTCCGCACCTCCAAGGCCAAGGTCTACTTCGAGCTGCGCGACGGCGACGGGGCCGTCCCCTGCTCGATGTGGCGCGACGCCTACGAGGCGCTCGGCCTGGCGGCGGGGACGCTGACCGACGGCGCCCGCATCGTCGTCGCCGGCGGGCCCGACTACTACCCCGGGTCGCGCACGTCCTCGCCCGCGTTCTCCTTCCAGGTCACCGGCTTGCGCATCGCGGGTGAGGGCGACCTGCTCGCCCAGCTCGAGGCGCTGCGCCGCACGCTGGCCGCCGAGGGCCTCTTCGAGCCCCAGAAGCGCCTGCCGCGGCCGTCGCTGCCGAGGACGATCGGGGTCGTCACCGGCGAGGGCGGCAAGGCGCGCGACGACGTGCTGGCCGGCCTGCGCCGTCGCGGCTGGGCCGGCCGGATCGTGTGGGCGTTCGCCCCCGTGCAGGACCGCCACGCCGCCCCGCGCATCACCCGCGCCCTCCAGGACCTCGCGGCGCTCGACGAGGTCGACGTCATCGTCGTCGCCCGCGGAGGCGGCTCGCTGGCCGACCTCTTCGCGTTCTGCGACGAGACGCTCTGCCGGACGGTGGCGATGCTGCGCGTGCCGGTCATCGCCTCGGTCGGCCACCACACCGACCGCACGCTCATCGACGACGTGGCCGCCGTGAGCTGCTCGACCCCGACGCATGCCGCCGAATCGGCCGTACCGATCCATCCGCTCGAGGCGCGCGCCGCGCTGGCCCGCTGCACCGTCGCGTTGCGCAACCACGGCCGCCGCGCGGTCGTCACCCGCGCGCGCCACCTCGCCGCCCTCTCACGCGCCCCCGCCCACGCGGTCGCCCGCCACCGCGCCGCCCTGCACCAGCGCCTGCGCGAGCTGCGCGCCAGCACCCGCCGGCGCGTCACCGCCGACGAGGCGCGCGTCACCCAGCGGGCCCTTGTGCTCTCCCGCAAGGCGGCGGCCGCCGCCGGCCCGGAGGCCCAGACGCGCCGCGCCGCCCTGGACGGCCTGGCCGCCGCCCTGGCCGCCCACGACCCGGAGCGCACGGTCGCCCGCGGCTACGCGATCGTCGACGACGGCGCCGGCGGCGTCATCACCTCCGCCCGCCAGGCGCGCGAGACCGGCGCGGTGCGGCTCTTCTTCAGCGACGGCCCTGCCCGTGCGACCGTCGACCCCACCCCGCCCGACGAGGACAAGGAGACCCGGTGAGCCCGGAGAGCTACGAGGCCGCCAGCGCGCGGCTCGAGGAGATCATCAAGCGCCTGGACTCCGGCGAGGCCGGGCTGCGCGAGACGCTCGACCTCTGCCAGGAGGGCCGCGGGCTCGTCGAGTACTGCGCCGGTGAGCTCGACGCCGTCGGCCAGGGCCTGGAGGAGCTGCGCCTCGACGAGCTCGTCGCCCGCCTCGAGCAGCGCCCCGCCGAGGGCCAGGCTCCGAACGAGAGCGCCGCGTCGTGAGCGGCCTCTGGGAGCGGCTCGCCGGCCTGCCGCTGGAGATCGAGGACTACGCGCTGGAACGCCTGCAGCGCGACGTGTCGTCGGAGTTCACCCGCGTGTCGACGGTCCTGCGGCTGCGCGGCGACGGCCACGAGGGCCTCGGCGAGGACGTCACCTACGACGCCCCCGACCACGACGTCCTCCAGGACGCCGGTGCGGTCCAGCCCCTGGCGGGCAACTGGACGCTCGAGTCCTTCTGCGACCACCTGGCGACGCTCGACCTGTGGCCCGAGCCGCCGCAGCGGGCCGTCTCGACCAACTACCGGGTCTGGGCCTACGAGTCGGCGGCGCTCGACCTCGCGCTGCGCCAGGCCGGACGGTCGCTGGCGCAGGTGCTCGAGCGCGAGCCGCGCCCGCTGACGTTCGTCGTCTCGCTGCGCCTCGGGGAGCCGGCGACGATCGCCCCCGTCCGCGAGCGCCTCGACGCCTACCCGAAGCTGCGCTTCAAGCTCGACCCCACCGGCTCCTGGGACGACGCGCTCGTCGCGCAGCTGGCGCAGACCGGCGCGATCGACAGCGTCGACCTCAAGGGCCTCTACGAGGACACGGTCGTCGACAACCCGGCCGATCCGGCCCTCTATCGGCGGGTCGCCGAGGGCTTTCCCGACGCGTGGATCGAGGACCCGAGGCTCACCGACGAGACGTGGGCCGTCCTCGAGCCGCATCAGCGACGCATCACCTGGGACGCCAACATCCACAGCGTGAGCGACATCACCGGCCTGCCGTTCGTGCCGGCGATGGTCAACGTCAAGCCGTCGCGCCTGGGCGGCCTGCGCCCGCTGCTGGCCGCCTACGAGCACTGCGAGGCCCACGGCATCGGCATGTACGGCGGCGGACAGTTCGAGCTCGGCGTCGGCCGCGGCCAGATCCAGTACCTCGCGTCGCTCTTTCACCCCGACGGGCCCAACGACGTCGCCCCCGGCGGCTACAACGACCCGCATCCCGGCCCGGGCCTGCCCGACAGCCCGCTGCCGGTGGCGACGCATCCCACCGGCTTTCGGTGGGGCTGATCCCACAGAACCGGCCCCCGAAGGTTTCTAGGATGTCGGGCGTGAAGCTCCCTCTCCCCACCATCCACGGCCGTCGCGCGGCCGCGCTGGCCGCCGCGCTCGCGGTCGGCCTCGGCGGCGTCGCCGCCGGCTGCGGCGGCGGAGACGAGACCGTCCGCGAGGAGGACGGTCCGGCCGCCGCGACCGTCACCCAGCCGACCCAGACCGAGACGCTGCCCACCGTCGAGACCCAGACGACCGAGCAGCCCGCGACACCGATCACGTCGACCTCCAACGCCGACGCCCAGACGAAGACGACCGCCACGACGACCACGCCGAAGACCAACCCGGGCGGCACCGCGGCCCCCAACCCGGGCAGCCAACCGAAGGGCGGCACCGGCGGCAGCTCCTCCGGCCAGCAGGACCCGGACTGCCGACCGGGCACGGGGCCGGGCCAGCCGCTGCCCCAGTGCGAGCCGGTCAGCGGGCCCGACGCCAACCCGGACGAAGGCCCCTGAGCCGACCGCACGGCGCGCGAACGCGTCCGTACATACACTGCCGCGCCATGCAGGAGCGCCTTGGCATCGTCGGCAGCGGAGCGATCGCGTGCGGCTTGGCCGCCACCGCCGCCCAACACGGAACCGTCGTCCTCTGGGCGCGCTCGGCCGAGTCGGCCGACCGCGCCCGCAAGACGGTGGAGAAGACCTGCGGCCGGATGGAGGGCGTAGACCCCGCCAACGTCCGCATCGAGACGGACCTCAGCTCGCTGGGCGACGCCACGGCGCTCATCGAGGCCGTCGTCGAGGACCTCGAGCACAAGACCGCCCTGTGGGCGAAGCTGCGCGAGCACGCCGCCGACGGCGCCCTGCTCGGCTCGACGACCTCGTCGCTGTCGGTCCAGGCGATCGCCGGCGCGTCCGGCGCGCCGGAGCGCTTCGTCGGCCTGCACGTCTTCAACCCCGTGCCGCGGATGGATCTCGTCGAGCTCGCCTTCCCCACGGAGGCCACCGACGAGACCAAGCAGCGGTCGACCGCGCTCTGCGAGGCGCTCGGCAAGACGCCGATCGTCGTGCCCGACACGCCCGGCTTCGTCGTCAACCGCCTGCTGTTCCCCTACCTGTTCTCGGCGGTCGACCTGCTGGTCGAGAGCGGCCTGGAGCCCGAGGCGATCGACACGTGCATGAAGCTCGGCGCCGGCCACCCGATGGGCCCGCTGGCGCTGCTGGACTTCGTCGGCCTCGACGTGTCGCAGGCGATCGGCAACGCGATCGGCGCCAGCGTGCCGGCGAAGGTCGACGAGCTCGTCGCGGAGGGCGCGCTGGGCAAGAAGACCGGCCGCGGCTTCTACACGTACGGCTGACAGACCGTTTAGGGCCCGTTGAGGGCCGTGCGGAGAATTCGCTGCGCGAACGCCCTTCGCACGTGCACCTCCTCCCAGAAGCACACGACCGACCCGCCGACCGGCGGGTCGGTTGCGTTCACCGGCGGGTCGGTGGCGTCAGCCGGTCGCCTGCGGAGCGCGGCGCTCGCGGATGCGCACCGCCTCGATGCGGTTCTCGCGCACCGATTCGACCCGGATCGAGTAGCCGTCGGCGGTGATCGTGTCGCCGCGCTTGGGCAGCCGGCCGAGCTCGGCGAAGACGAAGCCGCCGACGGAGTTGTAGGCGTCGGTGTCGACGGGCAGGTCGACGCCGTAGTCGAGCAGGTCGCTGATCGCCACGTGGCCGCGGACGAACCAGTCCCCGTTGGCCAGGCGCCGGATCTGGCCGCCGGCCGGGTCGGTCTCGTCGTCGATCTCGCCGACGACCTCCTCGACGATGTCCTCGACGGTGACGATCCCGTTGACCCGGCCGTACTCGTCGACGACGACCGCCATCGACGAGCGCTGGCGCTGCAGGTCGGCCAGCAGGTCGTCCAGGGCCTTGGTCTCGGGCACGATGACCGCCTCGCGGACGAGCGGCTCCAGCGACGCCTGCGGCCCCTCGGCCATGAGCGCGCGGGCCAGCGCGTTGGAGTGCACGATGCCGCGGACGCGGTCCTGGTTTTCGTCCTCGGTGACGAGCAGCCGCGTGTGGCCGGAGGAGATGCAGCGCCGCAGCGCGGTCTCCACGTCCTCGGAGAGATCGACGGTGACGACGGCCGGGATCGGGGTCATGACCTGGCGTGCCTCCTGCTCGTGCAGGTGGAAGACGCCGCTGAGCATGCCGGCCTCCCCCGGGTCGAGCTTGCCGCCCGCCCGCGCCTGGCCGATGAGGATGCGCAGCTCCTGGGGCGTCGCGCCCTCCTCGGCGGCGGCGTGCGGGTCGATGCGCACGACGCGCAGCATCGTGTTCGACGCGTGGTTGAGAAACGACACGAACGGGTTCATGACCGTCGTGAAGATCCGCAGCGGCGTGGCGACGAGCATCGCGGTGCGCTCCGGGTGGACGATCGACGCGATCTTCGGGACCTGCTCGCCGGCGGTGATGTGGGCCGCCGTGGCGACGAGGTAGGCGATGAGAAACGAGAAGAACGCGGCTAGCCCGTGGGAGAGGCCGCCGAAGACCGGCTCGACGAGGCGCGCGATCGCGGGCTCGCCGAGGAAGCCGATGCCCAGGGACGCGAGCGTGATCCCCACCTGGCAGGACGACAGGTACTGGTTGAGGTTCTGGTGCAGCGCCAGGGCGCGCTCGGCGGCCGCCGAGCCGCCGTCGGCGAGCTCTTGGAGGGTCGCACGGCGCGAGCGGACGAGGCCGAACTCGGCCGCGACGAAGAAACCGTTGACGACGATGAGCGCCGCCAGTGCGAGGAGCAGGAGCGCGGGACTCACGTGGCCGCGCCGGCCTGCCCGGCGCTACTTCGAGATGGTTCGTCGTTCATGGAGCGACGCGCACACCGTAGCAGTGCCGCGGGCGACTCAGCTTTCGATGGACGCCAGCACGGCCGCCATGTCGAGGTCGGCGCCCGTGATCCCGCCCGCGCTGTGGGTGCTGAGGCGCAGCTCGACCTTGTTCCAGCCGTGCACGCGAAGGTCCGGATGGTGGTTGGCGGCCTCCGCGCGTTCGGCGACCGCGTTGACGAAGCCGATCGCCGCCGCGAAGTCCGGGAACTCGCGGTCGCAGACGAGCTCGTCGCCCTCGCGGCGCCAGCCGTCGAGGTTCTTCAGCGCGCTCGTGATCGTCGGGTCGTCAGCCAGCTCTGCCATATCCTCGCCTCCGATGCGGATCGTCAGCCTCGTGCCCCACGCTACCGAGCTGCTCTTCGCCCTCGGGCTCGGCGACCAGGTCGTCGGGGTCACGCACGAGTGCGACTACCCGCCGCAGACCGCGACCATCACGAAGGTCACGCGGGACCTGCTGCCGCCCGGCCTCGACGCCGCGGGGATCGATGCCGCCGTCAAGGAGCGTACGCAGGGCGGCGAGGCGATCTACGCGCTCGACGAGCTCGCCCTCGCCGAGCTCGAGCCGGACCTCATCGTCACCCAGGAGCTCTGCCCGGTGTGCGCGGTGAGCTACGACGAGGTCCAGAAGACGGCGGCCACGCTGGACCCGTGCCCGAACGTCATCGCGTTGGACCCCAAGACGTTCGGCGAGACGATGGGCGACATCCGCACGGTCGCCCAGGCGACCGACAGCCGCGACGCCGCCCTGGACCTCGTCGCCCGCCAGCGCGCCCGCGTCGACCGGGTGAAGATCGCGGTCAAAGGCGCCCCGCGGCGCACGGTCGCGGCGATCGAGTGGTTCGACCCGGTCTATGTCGCCGGCCACTGGACGCCGCAGCTCGTCGAGCTCGCCGGTGGGCTCGACGTCATGGGCTTCGCGGGCGAGCACAGCGAGCAGACCGACTGGGAGGCGGTCGCCGCCGCCCGGCCCGAGGTCGTGCTCTGCATCCCGTGCGGCTATGACGCACCGCGCGCGCTCGAGGAGGCCGAGCGGTTCGCCGCCCCGCTGCGGGCGACCGGCGCGCAGGAGATCGTCGTCCTCGACGCATCGGCGTACTTCTCGCGGCCCGGGCCGCGGCTCGTCGACGGCCTCGAGACGCTCGCCCACGCGCTGCATCCCGACCGGGTGCCCGAGGCGCCCGGCCAGGTCCTGCGCCTCTAGTTGATCGAGTAGTCGTGCAGGTTGCCGGAGACGATGATCGACCCGGCGACCGCGGCGACCGTCAGCAGGCCGCAGAGCGCGTAGCCGAGCCACGGCATCCGGCGCCGCTGGGCCTCGTGCAGGGCGAGCGCCGCCAGGACGCCGCCGACGAGGCCGCCGATGTGGCCGCCGAAGGCGATGTTGAAGCCCGGGATGAAGCTGATCGCGAGGTTCAGGACGATGAGCCCGCCGATCCCGCCGCTGAAGGGGTGGTAGCCGCGGCGGTGCAGCTCGATGGCGGTCGCGCCCATGAGGCCGAAGACCGCGCCCGAAGCACCGACGACCGGCGTGGTCGTCGTCTGGCACAGCGCGCCGAACGAGCCCCACAGCAGCGCGGTGCCGTAGAGCGCCGCGAAGCGCCCGCTGCCGATCGCCACCTCGAGCTGCTGGCCGAGGATCCACAGGAGGTACATGTTGAAGCCGATGTGCAGCAGGCCGCTGTGCAGGAAGCCGCTCGTCACCAGGCGCCAGTAGTCGCCGTCGTGGACGAGCCAGCCCGCGAGCGCGCCCTTGCTCCACAGCGTGCTGCCGCCGCCCCCGTCGATCCCGAACGTGCCGCTACCCAGGAAGGCGATGACGCAGAGGACGATGATCGCGATCGTCACCCGCGGCTCGGCCGAGGCGGCCGTGAGGTGGCGGACCTTCGTCGTCTGGCGCGAGCACTCCGGGCAGCGCATGCCGACCGACGTCGGCGTCATGCAGCTCGTGCAGATCGGCCGGTCGCAGCTCGAGCAGGAGACGCCGGTCTCGCGGTCGGGATGGCGGTAGCAGGTGGCCATGCGGCGCGCCACGCTAGCAGCGCGACATCAAGCCCCGGTGAGCGCTCAACGGTCCAGCAGCTTGCGTGTCTCGTCGACCGCGGCCCGCAGCGTGCGCTCGGCCAGGTCGAGCGGGTCGCGCGCCTTCTGGGCGCGCCGGCGATGCTGCTGGCGGACGCGCAGGACGACGAGCGCCGCTCCGGCCGACGTGCCGACCGCGACCGCGGCCGCCGGGCGGATCCAGTTGCGCGGGTCGCGCATCGCCGACAGCTCCCAGCCCTCGAGCTCGTCGGCGGCCAGCTCGGTGAGCTCGGTGAGCGTCGACTCCAGGCGCCGGCCGAGGTCGGCCGGCGGGTCGACCGGCGTCAGCGCCCGCTTCAGCAGGCCCTCGAACTCGTTGGAGTACGCCTCGCTCACCGGGCCCTCACCCGCTCGCCTGCGCCGTGGCGACGATCTGCTCGAGCTGCTTGATCGCACGATGCAGCAACACCTTCGTGGCGCCGTCGGTGCGGCCCATCGCCCGCGCGATCTCGCGGTTGTCCATCCCGAGCGCGAAGCGCATGATGAGCGCCTCGCGGCGATCGTCGGGCAGCTGCGTCACGCCCTCGAGGATCCGCGCCAGCTCGTCGCGGCCCTCGACGAGGTCCTCCGTCGTGTGCGTCGTCCGCAGCGACTCGGAGTCCTCGATGTTCATCTGCGGCTTGCGCGAGCGGTCCCGGTAGAGGTTCGCGGCCAGGTTGTGCGCGATGCGGATGAGCCAGGGCCGCAGCGGACGCCCGTCGGATTCCGAGATCGCCCGCTCGAAGTGCCGGTAGGCCTGCAGGAACGTCTGCTCGGTCAGGTCCTCCGCATCGTGGTGGTTGCCCACCCGGTAGTACGCGTAGGAGTAGACGTCCTTCAGATGCGCCCGGTAGAGCTCCGAGAACTCCGCATCGAGCTGGGCCTTGTCCACGCACGCAGCCTATCCGGGTTCTCAGGCCGCACGGACGAACCGGCGGCGGCGGGTCGCAGACAGCACGGAGCGCGGCGGCGCGGTGACGTCCTGCGCCCACCGCTCGACGGGCACACGGCCCTCCACCACGTCGGCCAGCCCGCGGATCGCGGGGGCGTCGATACCGCCGTCGCGCAGGGCGCGCGCCAGCAGCGGCATCGTGTCGAGGCTCTCGGCGGTCTGGCCGAGCTCGGTGCCGATCGCGGCGGCCGGCATCCCGGCGCCGAGCAGCTCGCCGGCGCGGCGGTTGCGGCTGCCGGTGGCGACGACGGTCGCGACGAGGTCCCCCGTCCCGGCCAGGCCGGCGAACGTCTCGGCACGGGCGCCGCGGCTGCGCGCGTAGGCGTCGACCTCGGCGAAGACCCGCCCGGCGGCGGCGCCGGCGGCGTTCGGACCCATCGTGGCGGCCGTGGCGGCGGCCAGCGCGGCGGCGTTCTTGGCGGCGCCGGCGAGCTCGACGCCGACCGCGTCGGTCGACGCCTCCGCGTAGAGCCCGGCCTTGCCGAGCAGGTCGGCGAGCTGGCGGCCCAGGCCCCGGTCGGTCGTGCCGGCGACGAGCGCGGCGCCGTTGCCGAGCGCGTCGGCCGCGTGGCCGGGCCCGCCGAGGCAGGCGACCGCGCGGGCGGCGCTGTGCTCGGCGACGTAGAGGCTGGGGAGCATCCCGGTCGGCGCGACGAGGCCCTTGGCGGCGACGAGGACGCCGGTGCGCGGCGTGATGCCGGCGCCGTGGGCGGCGATGACGTCGGGCAGCGCGCGCGCCGGCACGGCGAGGACGACGAGGTCGTGGCGACCGAGGGCCAGCTCGGCCGCGGGGCGCACCGTGATCGCGTCGGGCAGCGGCGTGCCCGGCAGGTAGCGGTCGTTGGTCCGGCTCGCGTTCATCGCGGCGGCCTGCTCGGCGGTCCGGGTGCCGAGCTCGACCTCCACGCCCGCGCGGACGAGGGCGACAGCCAGCCCGGTGCCCCAGGCGCCGGCACCGACGACCGCGGCGCGACGGATCGGCGGCAGCCCGCCCAGCCACTCCCACTGGAGCATGACGCAGGGCCAGATGCGATCGGTCACCGCGCGGGCCAGGTCGGCCGAGGGCCGCTCGACCTTCGGGAAGTGCAGCGGCGCGCCGGCGCGGATGCGGACCTTGTGGGGCCGGATGCGCCAGCCGCGGCGGATCGCCTCGGTGCCGATGACCGCGACCGGCACGACCGGGGCGCCGGTCTCCAGCGCCAGGCGCCCGACGCCGCGCTTGGGCGCGCCGAGCGTGCCGGGGCGCACGCGGGTGCCCTCGGGGAAGATGAGGACGGCGTCGCCGCGGTCGAGGATCGCGCGCGCGGTCGACATGGCGTCCTGGTCGCTGTTGCCGCGGTCGATCGGAAACGCGCCGAGGCTGTTGAGGAACCAGGCCTGCAGGCGCTGGGTGAACAGCTCGCGCTTGGCGACGTAGTACAGGGGCCGGCGGGCGAGCGTCGCGATGACGAACGGATCCAGGAACGACCGGTGGTTGGCGGCCAGGATGACCGGCCCCTCGGCGGGGATGTGCTCGCGCCCGATCCGCGACAGCCGGAAGTAGACGTGGAAGAACGGCTGGAAGACGGCGCGCACGATCCAGTAGACCAGCGGGTTGACCCCACGGTGGCGTGCGCGCTGCAGGTGCGGGTTGGCGGCCATCGCTGGTGGTACTCCGGCCGGGGTCCGGTGGTTACAGTGCGGTGATGGGCGACGATCGGGCGCGGGCGGTTCGAGGGGCGATGGCGGGGACGGTCGCCGCCGGGGTGTGGTCGTTGCAGACCCCGCTCGACCACCGCGTCTTCGGGGTGCCCTACGACGACGCCGAGCTGCTGGGCAAGGCGGTGACGCGTGGGCCGGCCTCACGTCCCATCGGGCTCACGATGCATCTGGCCAACGGCGCCCTGTTCGGCGTCGCCTACACACGCGCGGCGAGGCGCCTGCCGGGGCCGGGCTGGGCGCGCGGTGTGGCGGCGGGCATGCTCGAGCACCTCGCGACCTGGCCGCTGACCACGCTCGTCGACCGCCACCACCCGGCGCGCGACGAGCTGCCGTCGCTGGCGGGCGTGCGCCCGTTTCTGCAGTCGGCGTGGCGCCACGCGCTGTTCGGGGCGGTCCTGGGCGCGCTGGAGGCACGCTGGAACGGCGGCGACGCCGAGGAGCCGGCGAATGCCGACGTCCACGTCAACGGCTACGTGTCGACCAACGGCCACGGCAACATCCACCACGCGTTCTCGGGCGAGACCGGCTGACCGCCCGCTCGTAGACTTCGGCGTTAGCGCCGGAGTAGCTCAGCTGGTAGAGCACCTGTCTTGTAAACAGGGGGTCACGGGTTCGAGTCCCGTCTCCGGCTCCTCCTCTCTCCCAAGCCGTCTTCGGCGAGCGACCACCGATGCTGTGTCGAGTTCCTGTCGCCGAGCGCGCCAGGAACTCGACAAGGGACGCCCGAGCGGGGTTCCCGCGATGTGCGACGCGGCTGCGCCGCCCGAGATCGTTCGGTTAACCGGCCCGAACGCGCGGTCGAGAGGCCATACGGTGCAGGGACCGATGAATCCGGGGATCGGGCCGCGTCCTGGTTTCGGACCCACCACCACAGGAGCACCGGCTTGCAGGACACCACGACACCCGCCATCGAGGCCGAGGGCCTCGTCAAGCGCTTCGGCGACACGACCGCCGTCGGCGGCGTCGACCTCCACGTCCGCCAGGGCGCCGTCTACAGCGTCCTGGGTCCCAACGGCGCGGGCAAGACGACGACGATCCGCATGCTCGCGACGCTGCTGGCCCCCGACGGCGGTCGCGCCCGCGTGCTCGGCCACGACGTCGTCCGCGAGAGCGACACCGTCCGCGGGCTCATCAGCCTCACCGGCCAGCTCGCCTCGGTCGACGAGGACCTCACCGGGCGCGAGAATCTCGTCCTCATGGCGCGCCTGCTCGGCTACGGCCGCCGTGACGCGCCGCGGCGCGCCGACCAGCTGCTCGACGCGTTCGGGCTCGCCGAGGCGGCCGGCCGCCAGGTCAAGCACTACTCGGGCGGCATGCGGCGGCGGCTGGACATCGCCGCCAGCATCGTCGTCACCCCGCGGCTGCTGTTCCTCGACGAGCCGACGACCGGCCTGGACCCGCGCTCGCGCAACGAGGTGTGGGACATCGTGCGCGGCCTCGTCGGCCGGGGCACGACCGTCCTGCTGTGCACGCAGTACCTCGAGGAGGCCGACCAGCTCGCCGAGCGGATCGCCGTCATCGACCACGGCCAGGTCATCGCCGAGGGCACGCCGGCCGAGTTGAAGGCGTCGGTCGGGCGCAGCACGCTCAGCGTCCGGCTGCTCGACCCCGCCGACCGCTCCGCCGCCGCCGAGACCCTGCAGCGCGGGCTGGACGCCGACGTCCACCTCGAGGGCGACGTGGCCGCGCTCACCGTCGCCGTCGACGACGCCGGCACCGCGACCGAGGCGCTGGCGGCGCTGGCCGCATCGCGCATCGAGGTCGCGGCGTTCGCCCTCGGCCAGCCGAGCCTCGACGAGGTCTTTCTCGCCCTCACCGGCCACGCGCCCGAGACCGCCACCGACGAGACGGAGATCACCGCATGAGCACGCCGACGATCGAGACCGATTCCGCCGCCACCGCCGTTCGACCCGACGCCGTGCACGCCGCGCTGGCCGCCGGCGAGCGGCCGGCCCGGCCCGGCGTCCTGGCCCACTGCGTCGCCTTCGGGTGGCGAGGCATGTTGAAGATCAAGCACGTGCCCGAGCAGCTGCTCGACGTCACCGTCACCCCGGTGATGTTCCTGCTCATGTTCACCTACCTCTTCGGCGGCGCGGTGGCGGGGTCGACCGGCGACTACCTCCAGTACCTGCTGCCGGGCGTGCTCGTCCAGACGATCCTCTTCACGACCGTCTACGCGGGCGTGACGCTCAACACGGACATGACGAGGGGCGTCGTGGACCGCTTCCGGTCCATGCCGGTGTGGCGGCCGGCGCCGCTCGTCGGCGCGCAGCTGGGCGACGTCGTCCGCTACGCGCTCGCCGGCACCGTGACGCTCGTACTCGGCTTCGTCCTGGGCTTCAGCGCCGAGGGCGGCGTGCTCGGCGTCGTGGCCGCGATGGCGCTCATCATCGCCTTCGCGTTCGGGATCGCGTGGATCTTCACGACGCTCGGACTCGTCATGCGCTCGCCGAACGCGGTCATGAACGCCGGGTTCATGGGGATCTTCCCGCTGCTGTTCCTCAGCAACATCTTCGTGGAGCCGTCGACGCTGCCGGCGGGCCTGGAGGCGTTCGTGGACGTCAACCCGATCACCCACCTCGTCGACGCGACGCGCGGCCTCATGGCCGGCGACGCCGACGGACCGAAGATCCTGCTCGTCCTCGGCGAGTCCGCGGTGCTGACGGCGATCTTCGCCCCGCTGACCGCCCGGCTGTACGGGCGCGCGGGCGGCTAGGCGGGGCCAGGCCGGGCCGGGCACGAGACGCCGCCGAGGCCGGCGCGCTGTCAGCGCTGGTAGGTCGCCAGATACAGCCGTCCGTCGCCGGCCGGGTCGGCCCCACGTTCGATCCAGCTCACGAGCCCGAAGCTGCGCCCGGCAGCGACGTCGACCGTGTTCGGATCCACCGCGGGCGCGCGCAGGCAGCGAGACCCGCTGCGGGCACCGCGTCCGGCATCCACCGTCACGCACACGCGTGCGGTGCGGCCGCGGACGCTCTCACCCCAGGCCGCAAGGACGCGATCGGTGAGCGCGGCCGCCTGCGGCTGGCCGGCCAGCGCGCCAGGCGTGGAGATCGTGTCGGCGGGCGGGAAGGTGCCATCCGCAGACCGGACGCTGGCCTTGACGACCGATGACGTCACCCGGAACACGTCGCCGGACACGCCGCCCACCTCGTGCCACAGCGCGACCGTCGGGCCCGTCGCCGGCAGGCCGAGCGCGAGCTCATCCGGCTGACCTTCGCCGCTGGGCGGCATCGGAATGGCCAGCGACACCGGGGCGCCGAGCACGCGGGCGTCCGCGACCGCGACGAGGCGCTTCTCGGCGTACGTCTGCCGCCACGCGATCGCCGCGCCGCCCGGTCCGCTCGCGGCTTCAGGCCCCGAGAACCAGAAGCTCAGCTCGCCGAGCGCCGCCGCCGGTCCGAACCTGCTCGCCGCCGTGCCGAGCGTGGCCGCCCGCACGACCGCGGGCCCCGGGGTGTAGGGCGCCGGCGGCGGCGCCGGAGGAACGGGCGTGTCGAGCCACGAGACGACGAACGTGCCGTCCGACGCCGCCGCCGCTGCCGGGAGGTAGTAGCGGCTGATCCCGAGCGACTGCGGGGTGCCGAAGCGATGGCGGCGCGCGCGGATGAACGCCTGCACCGTCGGGTCGGCGGTGCGCGTTCGCGTCACGATCAGCGCCCGGCCAGTGGCGGAGACCGCGACGTCGCCCAACGCCGCCCGCCCGCTGCCCGACAGCGACTGCGCGCGGCCGAAGGGCTTTCCGGGCTCGGCGATCGCGAAGCGGACGGCTCCGTCGCTTCCGCGCGACTCGCCGGTCCAGGCAGCGACGACGGTGCCGTCGCTCCCGACGGCGACCTGGGGCGCGAAGGCGGAGTGCGTGTCCAGGCGCTGGGACGGGCCGAGGTGGGTCCCACGGCCCAGCCGGGCGTACAGCGCGAAGGCGCCCGGGCGGGACGCGCTGCCGCGGTGGCCGACCATGAGGACCGCGCCGCGGTTGCCCGCCGCAGCACTCGCGGCCTGCTGGACGGAGAGGCCTTCCGGCGAGACGGGATCTGCGGCATCGATCGCGGCGTGGGCCGGCGGCGCGGCCCCGAGGAGCGCCGTGGCAGCAAGGCCGATGAGGGTGCGACTCGACATGACGCGACGATTCCAGGGGCGACAGGCCGGGCCATCGGGGCAGCGCGCAGGATTGCTGCGCGAACCCCGCGGCCGCGTCCGGGCGGACTACGGAGCGCGACGCTCGCGGCGCGCGGTCGTGTCGGCGAGCCGAGATCGTTCGGGGGCGCACGTTTCCGCGGAAACGCGCCAACCCGCGCTCAGGTCGAGTCCGGCGTCAGCTGCCAGGCGAGGACGGCGCCAACCACCGCGAGGCAGGCGGCGACCACCAGCAGGCCGACGGAGCGGCGTCGCAGCCCGGCCAGCAAACCGGCCACGGAGAGCGCGACCGGTAGCGCCCCGTAGAGCAGGACCCGGTCGGCGGTGCCCGGCTCCGAGCACCAGCTGTCGTAGCTCGTCGCCGCGGTGCAGGTCTCGCCGTCGACGATGACCCAGCGCACCCACACGGCGATGGCGCTCAGCAGGATCGCCGTCACCGACGCCGATGCGGCCCAGGCCACGGCCGATCTGCGCCACGGGTCGTCGCCGGACCGGCCGGGCGGAAGCCGCCGCTCGTCGTGTTCGACCTGCCGCAAAGCCCGAGCACAATAACCGCCGCCGCACCGCCGCCCCGCCGACTACGCCACGCGCGCGTAAAGCTCGACGACGAGCTGCTCGTCGACCGGCGCGTCGATCTCGCGGCGCTCGGGCAGGCGCGTGACGACGCCGCGCAGCGCGTCGGGCTCGGCGGCCAGCCACGGGGCGACCCGGCCGATGAGCTCGGTCGCCTCCAAGGCCACCGGCCGCGCCGGGCTTGCGGCCCGGAACTCGATGACGTCGCCCGGCGAGACCGCCAGCGACGGGATGTCGACCCGGCGCCCGTTGACGAGCACGTGCCGGTGGCCGACGAACTGGCGCGCCTGCGCGCGGGTGGCCGCGAGGCCGAGCCGGTAGACGACGTTGTCCAGCCGCCGCTCCAGCGCGACCATGAGCCGCTCGCCGTGCCGGCCCTCCGCGCCGCGGCGCGCGCCCCGCAGATAGCGGCGCAGCTGTGCCTCGCGAATGCCGTAGTAGCGCTTGAGCCGCTGCTTCTCGCGCAGCTGCTGGGCGTAGACCGACGGCCGCCGGCGCATCGTCCAGCCGTGCTGGCCGGGCGGGGCCTGCCCGCGGCGCTCCAGCCCGCCCTTGCCGGCCAGGCGGCGTGCGCCCTTGAGCTCGAGGTCGACGCCCTCGCGGCGCGAAAGCCGCTCGGTCGGCCCGGTGTAGCGCCCCATGGTCAGGCGCCCCAGCTTTTTTCCATTCGCATTGTGAAAAGCGTAGCGACCTACGCGCGCGCCTGCGCGCGCTCGGTCGCCGCGCGTGCCACACAGCCCGCGAGATGGTCGTTGACCAGGCCGCAGGCCTGCATCGCCGCGTAGGCGGTCGTCGGGCCGACGAAGCGGAAGCCGTGGCGCTTGAGCTCCTTGGCCAGGGCCGTCGACTCGGGCGTCACCGCCGGCACGTCGGCGAACGCCGCCGGCGCCGAGCGCTGGCCGTCGGGCGCGAACGACCACACGAGCTCATGCAGCGGACGGTCCGCCTCGCGCAGCGCCACGGTCGCCCGCGCGTTGGCGATCGTCGCCTCCGCCTTCGCCCGGTTGCGCACGATCCCCACGTCGGCGAGCAGCCGCGCGACGTCGTCAGGGCCGAACCGGGCGACCGCGTCCGGGTCGAACCCGGCGAACGCCGCGCGGAACGCATCGCGCTTGCGCAGGATCGTCAGCCAGGACAACCCGGACTGGAACGCCTCGAGCGACACGCGTTCGAAGAGGCCGCGCTCGTCGCGGACGGGCCTCCCCCACTCCTCGTCGTGGTAGGCGGCGTAGAGCGGGTCGCCGTCGCCGAAGCAGCGCACGGCGACGACGCTATCGCTTCTTCGTGGTCGTGCTCTTGACGCGGATCGTCATCCGCATACCCTCGTGGAAGGTGCAGATGAACTTGTAGGTGCCGGCCTTCGTGAGCTTCTTGGAGTACGTGTCGCCCGCGGCCAGCGGCTCGGTCTGGAACTTCTTGACGCCCTTGGGCGCCTTGGAGAGCTTGACGTCGTGGACGTCGGTGATGCCGTCGTCCCAGCGCCAGCGCACGGTCGTGCCGGCCTTGATCGTCTTCTTCGACGGCGAGTAGTAGTTGTCGAAGACGCCGATCGTGACCCGCTTGGCCTTGCTCTTCGCCGCGGTCGCCGGAACCGGCGCCGCGGCAACTGCCGCGGCGCCGGTCAGCACGACGAGCGCGTGCCGCGCCCTCACTTCACCCCGCCGGTGTAGCGCTCCAGCGGCGTGATGCCGGGCTTGCTCACGTGCGGGCCCTTGATCCAGGCCGCCTCGTGGGACGGGTCCAGCGCCCAGTTGACGACCTCGCCCTGCGCGGAGGCGTTGAACGCGTTCGTGCCGGTGAACGGGCACGGCGCGAACGTCGAGCCGTCGGCCGGGAACAGCTTCCCGTCGGTCTGGAAGCAGTTGCTCGAGCCGCTGCCGTCGTAGAACAGGTCGCGGCCGTTGGGGTCGGCCCCGCCGAGCCCGAACTCGTTGCCGGTGACGCTGTTGCCGACGAGGTCCTTGGCGTCGGCCTGCGCGAGCGTGATCGCCTGGATGCCGGCGATGCCCACGAGGTAGTTGCCGTAGACCTTGTTGCCGGTCACCTCGTTGTTGCGCCCGCCGAACAGCAGGATGCCGACCCCGATCGGGAACGGCACGCCGTCGGTCGACGTCGAGCCGCGCTTGAACGGGGCGCCCTCGTAGTAGTTGAAGTTGTTCCAGAACACCTCGTTGCGCGTGATGACGTTGTTCTCGTTCGGCGCGTACTTCTCGGTGTCGAGGGAGTTCGGAACGATGCCGGCGCCGTTGTTGTAGAACTTGGAATCGGTGATCGTCACGTAGCGCGAGTTCGTCCCGGAGTACCCCAGGACGCTCCCGAACGACTCGACGTCCTTGATGATCGTCCGCACCGGCTTGGTCTGCGGCGGCGTCTGGCCGACGTAGAAGCCCGAGTCGCTCGTGTAGCTGGCGATCGACTTCGTCATCTTGCCGCCGATCGAGTTGAACGCATAGAGCCCGTAGACGCCCACCAGCGACGCCCGCAGATTCGTCAGCGTGTAGCCCTTGACGTTCGTCACGAAGAAGCCGTTGGCCTTGTAGTGCTTGGCGCTGAAGCCGTTGATCGTGACCTCGTCGGCACCGTTGACGAGCACGCCGTTGGCCTTCTTGTTGGAGCCCTCGAGCTTGACCTTCTCAGGGTTCTTCGGATCGCCGATGAGCCTCAGGTAGCGCTTCTTGGCGCCGACGATCGACACGGCCTCCTTGTAGGTGCCGTGCGCGACCTTGATCGTGTCGCCGGCGTTGGCCTTCCTCACCGCGTCGGTGATGCGCGGGAAGCACTTCTTCTGCTTGACCTTGTTCTTGCTCTTGCACACGTGCAGCGTGCGGTGCGGCCCCTTGGGCTTGCCGGTCTGCCCCTTGGGCTTGGTCGGGGGCGGATAGGTGACCGCGCCGGCCGCGGGGGCGAACGCCAGAGCGGCAGCCGCGGCGACGGCGGTGATGGTGACGGTCCTGTACGACAACGCGAGCTCCTCCATTTACTCGACGAGGTACCAGCCCGCCATGCCCCCGTCCTGGTGGGCGAAGACATGGCAGTGGTAGAGCCACCGGCCCGGGTTGTCCTCGACGAACCGGGCGGTCGTGGTCTCATTCGGCCCGACGCTCGGGTTGTCGGTGAACCCGCCCGAGCCGTCCTTCCAGCGGTGGCCGTGGATGTGGAAGTCGTGGAAGTTGTTGTCCATGCCGATGCAGTGCAGCGCGACGTCGTCGCCGACCTTCGCGCGCAGCGTGGGCGTGTTGCCCGCGTAGGCGCGGCCGTTGATGCACTGGTAGGAGCGCGTCAGGCCGGTCACGGGCGGCTGGAGCTGGTGGAAGAAGATGACGTGCTCGACATCCGGGCCCTTGACGTCCTTCTCGCGCACGATGACCGAGCCGAACATCCCCCGGAACGTGTTGAGCGTGTGGTTGGGGCCGTGGTCGTGGTACGGCCAGGCGCCGACGCTCTCGGGCACGCACTCCCACGTGTAGGTGAACTCCTCGCCGGGCTCGATGAAGCCGCCGGCGCGGGTGTAGTCGCCGATGTAGACGCCGTCGTACTCGGGGTTGTACTTCACCCCGTGCGGGTGCATCGTGACGGCCTGCTTGAGGTCCTTGAGGTTGTTGCGGAAGTGCACGACGAGCGTGTCGCCGACCTCCGCGTACAGCGTCGGCCCGGGGATCGCCGGTGCGGCGAGCGGGGCCGCGAACCCCGGGGACATGAGCTGGTAGACGGCGGCCTTGAACGTCGACTTGCCCGGAACCGGCATGCCGTGCCAGTCGTCGCGCTTGGTCGGCACGACCGACCAGTTGACCGTCCGCGCCTGGATCCAGTACTCGACCTTGCGCCCGCCGGGCTGGGGCTCGGGCGTGACGTAGGTCTGCTGCTCGGTCGGCTCGGCGGACTTCGGCCGCTTGACCTTCGCCGCGGCGGCGTCGGCCTTGACGGCGTCGCCGCGCTTGCTGACGAGGACGTCGGTGCCGCCGATCGTGCACAGGAAGGCGCCGGCGGCGCCGGCCTGCAGGAAGCGGCGGCGAGGGAGGGTCGGATCGAAGCGGTCGAGCGGATCTTGAGACATCGGAACGGGCGGCAGCGAGGGGTGGTGGGCGAAGCGGGCCGCGGCAGACTACACCGACACTTGGACGGTTGTCCAAGACATACGTCCAACACTGCGTTACGGTGCCGTCCGTCATGACCGTCCAACCCGAGGCCAGCGCGCCCAGACGCCGCGGTCGCCCACACCCGCGCGGCGCCCGGCGGCGCGCCGATCTCCTCGAGGCCGCGATCCGGCTCATCGGACGCCACGGGCTGGATGCGATCACCCATCGCGCGGTCGCCGCCGAGGCCGGCCTGCCGGCAGCGTCGACGAGCTACTACTTCCGCTCCAAGGACGAGCTCGTCGACGAGGCGCTGCGGACGATCGCCGGCCGCGAGGTCGCCCTGCTGCGCGAGCGGCGCGCAGCGCTCGGCGAGCAGGCCGCTGACCTCGCGACGATCGTCGAGTCCCTCGCCACCTGGATCGAGGAGCAGATCGCGCCTGAGGGCCGCGTGGCGCTGCTGGCCCAGTACCACCTGCAGATCGAGTCGGCCCGCCGCCCGGCGGCGCGCACGATCCTCGAGGACTGGAAGACCGGCACCGACCAGCTGACCGAGGCGGCGCTCGCCCAGCTGGGCGCGCGCGACGTGCGCACCGGCGCGATCATCCTCATCAGCGCGATCGACGGGCTGCGCCTGCGGCTCATCGCCTCCGGCCACGAGCCGCTGGACGGCGCCGAGCTGCGGACCGTCCTGCGGACGCTGCTGCGCGGCCTGCTCTGACCCCGGTCAGAGGGACTCGGCGGGCACCCAGGCGCCCTCGCGGCGCCCGAGGCTGATGGTCTCCTCGGCGCCGTCGGCCGTGTGCGCGCGGAAGACCGCCAGGTCGGCGTCGGTTCCGGGCCGGTCGACGACCTGGACGAGGTGCAGCGCCGCCGGCTCGGCACCGCCGTGGCGCTCGGCGAACGCCGCGCGGGCGGCGACCTCGATCGTCGCCCGCTCCCAGCCGCGGTCCTGCGCCCGCGCCTCGGCGAGCGCCGCGTCGGCCGCGGCGAGCTCGGCGTGCAGCTTCGAGGAGTCGGCGCTGCGCCGCCGGCCGGCGGCGACGACACCGCCGGCGAACATGACGAGGAGCACCGCTCCGATGACGATGAAGATGATCGCGACCGTCGACACGGCGCGCAGCCTACCCGGCTCGAACCGTGCCCAGGCCGCCTACGCCGGGACGGCCCGTGCGTTGAGGTGGACGCCGACCTTGCGCTTGACCCGCTGCAGGGCGTTGTCGACCGTCTTCGTGTCGCAGCCCAGCCGCTCACCGATCTGCTCGTAGCTGTAGCCGTCGAGGTAGAGCGACAGCACGCGCGACTCCAGTTCCGAGAGCGCCGTGGCCAGGCAGTCGACGAGCGAGCGCAGCTCCTCGGAGGAGATGACCTGGTTGACCGGGTCATGGACCGGCGAGCCGGGGATGACCTCGTCGAGCGTCGGCTCGCCGTCCTGGGCGCTGGCCGGCGTCGCCGAGAACGAGACGTACTGGTTCAGCGGCGAGTGCTTGTTGCGGTTGGCCGTCTTGACCGCGGTGATGATCTGGCGGGTGATGCAGAGCTCGGCGAAGTTGCGGAAGCTCGACTCGCGGTCGGAGCGGAAGTCGCGGACCGCCTTGTAGAGGCCGACGAGGCCCTCCTGGATGAGGTCGTCGGCGTCACCCCCGGTGAGGAAGTAGGACGACGCTTTCAGCCGGACGAAGCCGTAGTAGCGGCGGACGATCCGGTCATAGGCGGTCGCGTCGCCCTGCTTGGCGAGTGCGATGAGGTACCCGTCATCGACCTGGACCTGTCCATGAGGGTTGCGGGAGAGACGTGCCACGAGCGAGTTCCTTTCTGCGTTCCACGCAGCGGGAAGTTGCTCAGTGGCGCACTCCTCCCCTGGCGCCATCTGAAACTGAGAACAACGAGCCGACCACGAAGTCCTCAACCTCAGGTCGACCCTTATGTGGGCGCGACACTCCCACAGTTATGGAGCGCCGTCAACCCCCCGCAGGAAAAATTGCGTACAGGAGGACCGCCGCGGCCGCCGAGACGTTCAGCGACTCCATCCGGCCGCGCAGCGGCAGCGCCACGAGCGCGTCGCACGAGGACCGCACGCGCGGCCGCAGCCCCTTGCCTTCAGCGCCCATGACGAGCACGAGGCCGCCGCCGTCGCCGTAGTCGACCTCGGCGTAGGGCCGGCCCTCCGCGGCCGCGCCATACGTCCAACAGCCGGCCTGCTTGGCCTCGTCGAGAAAGTCGGCGATGTTGCGCACGCGGGCGATCGGCAGGTGCTCGACGGCGCCCGCCGACGCCTTGGCGACCGCCGGGGTCACCTCGGCGCTGCGGTGGCGGCCGATGACCAGGCCGGTGGCCCCGGCGCACTCGGCGCTGCGGGTGATCGCCCCGAGGTTCTGGGGGTCCTGGACCTCGTCGAGGACGACGAGCCGCGGCTGCTGAGCGCGCAGCAGCGACGCCTCGTCGACGTACGGGTACGGGCCGACGTCGGCGCAGAGCCCCTGGTGGGCGGTCGTGCCCGCGCGCTGCGCGACCTCGTCGGCGTCGACGACGGTCACCGGCACGTCCGCCGCGACCAGCCACCCCTCGCGTGCCGCGGCCGCGGTCGCCCACACCCGCCGGACCGGACGGCGCGCCGCCCGCAGCGCCTCGTGGATCGGGTTGCGGCCGTAGAGCAGCCGGCCCTCTCCGGGCGCGCTGGGTGCGGGGCGCGCCGGGCGCGGCAGCCGGCCCGAGCGCTCCGGGCGCTCCGAGCGCCGACGCCGTGGGCGATCCTCAGCCGGCACGCACGAGCTCCGCCCCGCCGGCGCCGTCACGGACCTCCCAGCCGCGGGCGCGCAGCTCGTCGCGCAGCCGGTCGGCCTCCGGCCAGTCCTGGGCGGCGCGCGCGGCGTCCCGCGCGGCCAGCAGCTCGCGCGACTCGTCGTCCGGCGCGCCGGCGGCCGGGGCCTGCGCCAGCTCGGCGAGGCCGAAGACGTCGAGCATCGCGACGAGGTCGCCGCGCCCGACGCCGTCGCGCCGGTTGGCCTCCCGGACCCAGGCGGCCACGTGGCTGAGCGCCTGCGGCGTGTTGAAGTCGTCGGCCAGCGCGGCGAAGAACGCCTCGCGGTGGACCGCCATGTCGGCGGGCGACGCACCGTCGGTCAGCCGCCGCGCCGCCTCGCGGATGCCGCGCGCGCGGCCCGCGGCATCGGACAGCGTCTCGGGCGAGAAGACGATCGGCTGGCGGTAGTGGCCGCCGGCGAGAAAGAGCAGGAACGTCTCGCGCCCGTGCTCGGCCAGGACGTCGGGCAGCAGCTCGATGTTGCCCACCGACTTCGCCATCTTCTCGGTGATGCCGGCGGCGCCTCGCATCTCCAGCATGCCGTTGTGCATCCAGATCCGGGCGAGCTCGGCCCCCCGGCCGAGGCGGGTCTGGGCCGCCTCGTTCTCGTGGTGGGGGAAGACGAGGTCCGAGCCGCCGCCGTGGATCTCGAAGCCGACGCCGAGCAGCTGTTCGGCCATCGCCGAGCACTCGATGTGCCAACCGGGCCGGCCGCGACCCCAGGGGGCGTCCCACGCCGTGTCCTCCCCCGCCTTCTGGGCCTTCCAGAGCGCGAAGTCCAGCGGGTCCTCCTTCCGACCCGAGCCTTCGAGATCCTCGCCCTGATCCATCTGCTCGATGTCGCGGTGCGAGAGCGCGCCGTACTGGTCGTCGGCGCGCACCCGGAAGTAGACGTCGCCCTCGACGCTGTACGCCGCCCCCCGCTCGATGAGCGCGCCGATGAGGCCAATGATCCCGTCCATCGTCTCCGAGGCCAGCGGCTCGTGGTCGGGCCGGCCCAGGCCGAGCGCGTCGGTGTCGGCCCGGTAGTGGTCGGCCATCTCGCGGGCCAGCTGCGCCGACGGCACGCCCCGCTGGCGCGCCGCGTCGTAGATCTTGTCGTTGACGTCGGTGATGTTCGCGACGAACGTCACCTCGTAGCCCTCGTGGGCGAGAAAGCGCTTCAGCCACGAGAAGACGACGAAGGGCCGGGCGTTGCCGACGTGGATCCGGTTGTAGACGGTGGGCCCGCAGGCGTAGATGCCGACGCGGCGGTCCGCGCGCGGCTCGAGCGGGAGAACCCGGCCGCTGCGGGTGTCGTGGAGGCGGATCTGGGGCACGCCCGGAGCCTATCCCCCGCCCGAGCGATAGCGATCCCGCCGCGGCCGCGACTACAGTGCCGCGCAGATGCCTGCACGGGTCCTGCAAGAACCCCTGTTGCGCGCGGTGGAGGAGGGGTTTCGCTCACTGCCCCAGCGCTACCTCGGCGGCGCCCGCGGAGTCGACGCGACCTACCAGGTCCGCCTCGGCGACGTCGGCCACACGTTCGAGGTGCAGTGCAAGCCCCAGGGCGCGCGCGTGCGCAACGGCGTCGGCTTCCGGGCCGCCGACGTCGTCATCGGCACCGACGCCCAGACGTGGCTCGAGCTGCGCGCCGGCGAGCTGAACGGTCTCGAGGCGTTGTTCGAGCGCCGCCTCTACGCGCGCGGCGAGCTCGATCTGGCGCTGGCGTTCGAGAGCCTCTTCGCGCTGCCCGACGGGCGCGACCCGCACCTGCACCTGCGCCACGTCGAGCTGCCCGGGCGCCGTGTGTCGGTGCTGACGCTCGGCCGCGGCAGCGACGTCGTGCTCGTCCACGGCCTCGGCTCGGCCAAGAGCTCGTTCCTCGAGCTCGCCGCCCAGCTGGCCGGCGCGGGCCACCGCGTCCACGTCCTCGACCTGCCGGGCTTCGGCGGCTCGAGCAAACCGCGGCTCGCGCCATATTCGGCCCGCTGGTTCGCCGACACCGTCCTCGACGTCATGGACGTGCTCGGCATCGGGTCCGCCCACCTCGCCGGCAACTCGATGGGCGGGCGCGTCGTGCTCGAGCTCGCCCTGCGCCATCCGGAGCGCGCGCGGTCGGTCGCTGCCCTCTGCCCCGCCGTCGCGTTCATCAAGCGCGACTTCCATCCGCTCGTGCGGTTCCTGCGGCCCGAGCTGACGCTCGTGCCCCACCGGATCCGCCGCGACCTCGTCGAGCGGCGGCTGTGGAGCATGTTCGCCGACCCCGACGCCCTGGACCCCAGCGTCGCCGACCTCGTCGTCGACGAGTTCCAGCGGATCTACGGATCGGCCGGCGGGCGCATCGCGTTCGCCGCCTCGGCCCGCAACATCTACCTCGACCGGCCGTTCGGCCGCGGCGGCTTCTACCCCCGCCTGGCCGAGCTCGAGGCCCCGGCGCTGTTCGTGTGGGGCAGCGAGGACCCGCTCATCCCGCCGGCCTTCGAGCGCCACGTCACCCAGTGGCTGCCGGCGGCCCAGCAGATCGTGCTCGACGGCTGCGGCCACGTCCCCCAGGTCGAGCGCGCCGAGCAGACCGCGGGATTGCTGCGGCGGCTGTTCGCGAACGCCGACGCGCTCGGCGGACGGCGGACGCCCAGGTCGCCGGGTGCGCGCGCCCGGGCGCTGCGCGTGGCAGCCTGACGGGCGCATGCTCGACGCGCGCGACCCCGACTACATCCGCGACAGCCTCCCGCGTCTCTGGCTGCTGTCGACGCTGTGGTTTCGCGGCGAGGTGCGCGGCATGGGCAACGTGCCCGCCGAGGGCCCGGTCCTGCTGGTCGGCAACCACTCCGGCGGCAACATGACGCCCGACACGGGCATCTTCATGCTCGCGTTCTCCGCCTACTTCGGCGTGGAGCGGCAGCTCTACACGCTGGTGCACAACCTCGTGGCCTCCTGGCCGGGGCTCGGGTTCCTGCGCCGCTACGGCGCGGTGCCCGCCTCGCCGGAGAACGCATGGGCGGCGCTGGAGTCCGGAGCGGCCGTGCTCGTCTATCCGGGCGGCGACGTCGAGGTCCACCGGCCGAGCTGGCGCAGCGGCCAGATCGACTTCGACGGGCGCACGGGCTACGTCCGACTCGCGCTCGAGCACGACGTCCCGATCGTCCCGGTCGTCTCCATCGGCGGGCAGGAGACCGCGCTCTTTCTCGCCCGCGGCGACCGGCTCGCCCGGCTGCTGCGTTTGGACCGCCTCGCGCGCCTGAAGGTCCTGCCGATCTCGATCGCCGCGCCCTGGGGCCTGAACGTCGGCGACGTCTTCGGCCATGTCCCGCTGCCGGCGAAGATCACCGTCGAGGTCCTCGCCCCGATCGACGTGCGCGCCGAGTTCGGCGACGACCCCGACGTCGACGAGGTCCACGCGCACGTCACCCGGCTCATGCAGGACACGCTCGACGCGCTCGCCTCCGAGCGGCGGCTGCCGGTCATCGGATGAGGGTCACGGCGACCGTCGAGATCAACGCGCCGGCCGAGGCGGTCTGGGCGTTCGTCGACGACCCCGGCCGCTACCTGCACTTCATGGCCGGCATCACCCGCTGGGAGGTCGTCGGCGAACAGCGCAGCGGCCTGGGCGCCCGGTACCGCATGCTCATGCACGTCGGCTCGGCCGAGGTCGGCGGGCTCGTCGAGGTCGTCGAGCATCGCCCGTGCTCGGACCTGGCGTGGACCTCGATCGTCGGCGTCGACCAGCGCGGCCGCTGGCGGCTGCGCGATCGCGGCCGGCCGCACGCCCCGCGCACCCACGTCGAGCTGCGCCTCGCCTACGGGATCGCGGGCGCCGGGCTGTTCGGCTGGCTGGCCGAGCGGGCCGCGGCCCCGACCGTCCGCCGGCACCTGCGCCGCTCGGTCGCCCAGCTCAAGCGCCAGGTCGAGCACGAGCAGCTGCGCGCCGCGGCGGCCGCCCGGCGGGCCGGGCGAGCCGCCTCCTGAGCCGCTAGCGTCCCTCCTGCCCCATGGCCGCCGGATCCGCGCTCGACATCCTCGTCGTCGACGACGACGCGCCGCTGCGCGAGATGCTCACCCGCTCGTTCGAGCGCGAAGGCCACCGGATCACCGCCGTCGCCGACGGCCACGCCGCCCTCGAGGAGATGGGCCGCGAGAGCTTCGACATCATCCTGCTCGACGTCGCCCTGGGCGCCGGGCCGACCGGCTACGACGTCGCGCGCGCCCTGCGCGCCCGGCGCAACGTCACGCCGGTCATCATGCTCACCGCCCTGGACTCGGAGGCCGACGCCGTCCAAGGCCTCGAGGCCGGCGCCGACGACTACGTCACCAAGCCGTTCGGGCTGGCCGAGCTGCGCAGCCGCATCCGCGCGGTCCTGCGCCGCACGCGCGGCCAGCTGCTCGACGACGGGCTCGTCGAGATCGCCGGCGTCGTGCTCGACCAGCGCCAGCGTGAGGTGTCGGTCGACAACAAGCCGGTGCGGCTGACGTTCGCCGAGTTCGAGCTGCTGCAGTGCCTCATGTCGCGGCCCGGCCGGCTGCAGAACCGCCAGGAGCTGCTGCGCGCGATCTGGGGCGACAGCGCCTACCGGGACCCGCGTGCGATCGACGTGCACATCCGTCACCTGCGCGAGAAGCTCGAGGAGAAGCCGGAGGAGCCCAAGCTCATCCTCACCGTGCGCGGCGCCGGCTACCGCTTCCGCGACCGTTGAGCGCCAAACGCGATCAGCGCCCGGGTGAGCAACCACCGAGGGGCATTCGGTGAGTCTCCGGCCCCGCCTGCTGCTCGCCCTGCTCTTCACGAGCGCAGTGACGCTCGCGGTCGCGGCGCTGGCCCTGCTGCCGCCACTGCAGACCCGGCTGCGCGACGAATCGCGCCGCTCGCTGACCTCGACCGTGCTCGCCACGCGCGGGCAGATCCAGAGCGCGCTGGACGCCGAGAAGGGCTTCGGAAACCGCACGTTCAGCGCGCTGTCGACGCTCGCCGACCGCACCGGAGCCCGCGTCGTCCTGTACCGCTATCCGGTCGATGTCTCGCAGGAGCCGGCGTTCGACTCCGGCAGCGGGCCCGCCCCGACCGGCGACGTCTTCCGCGTCGTCCTCGACGGCCGCACCGTCATCACCACCACCGAGAACGGCACGCAGATGGCCGTGCCGCTGCCGGTCACCCACCCGCGCTGGATCCTCTCGATCCAGCGGCCCGACACCGAGTCCAGCCAGGCGGCGTCGGTCGTGCGCGACGCGTTCCTGAAGGCCGCGCTCGTGGGGCTGGGGGTCGCGCTCGTCCTCGGCCTCGTGCTTGCGGCGACGCTGTCGCGCCGGCTCGGCCGGCTGCGCCGCAGCGCGCTCGCCCTGGCCGCCGACGGCATCGGGGCGCCGCCGCCGCGGACCGACCCGGGCGCCGACGAGGTCGGTGACCTCGCGCGCGCCCTGGCGTCGATGCAGGCGGCGCTGCGCCGCCAGGAGGAGGCGCGCCGCGCGTTCGTCGCCACCGCCAGCCACGAGCTGCGCACGCCGATCACCTCGATCCAGGGCAACCTCGAGCTGCTGGCCGACGACCTCGACAGCGGGCGCCTCGACGTCGACGACGCGCGCGATCAGCTGCAGGGCGCCCGGCTCCAGCTGCGCCGGCTGGCGAACCTCGCCTCCGAGCTGCTGGACCTCAGCCGCCTCGACGCCGGCGTGCAGCTACGGCGCGAGCCCGTCGACCTCGGCGAGCTCTCGCGCGCCGTAGCGGCCGAGTTCGCGCTGCGCGCCCGCGAGCGCGACATCGTCATCGACGTCGAGCCGCCGCCGGGCCCGGTCTGGGCGGGCGGCGACCCCGGGGCGGTCGCGCGGATCGTCCGGATCCTGCTCGACAACGCGCTGCGCTTCTCGCCGGCCGGTGCGGCGATCGAGGTCGTGCCCGCCTACCGCGGCGACCGGGCGACGCTCACCGTGACCGATCTCGGCCCGGGCGTGCCCGACGACGAGCGGGAGCTCATCTTCGAACGCTTCCAGCGCGGGTCGTCGACCGGCGGCGAGGGCGGCTTCGGCCTCGGCCTGGCGATCGGGCGTGAGCTCGCGCGGCGCCAGGGCGGTGAGCTGGGGCTGGCGTCGGCCGACGGCGCGGCCGGGGCGCGGTTCGTCTGCGGCCTGCCGATCGAGCTGCCCCGCGGCGCCGGCGCCTGACCTGGCACGCCCGTGCCAGGCACCACCGTGCCAGGCACCACCGTGCCAGGCACCACCGTGCCAGGCACCGCTCAGGCGCAGGCGGGGCAGCGGCCCTCGACGACGAGCTCGGCGCCGTCGGGGGTGAAGCCGGCCGCGCGGGCGGCGGCCAGCGCCTGAGCGGCGCCGACCGGCGCGTCGAGGTCGCGGATCGACCCGCAGATGCGGCAGCGCATGTGGGCGTGCTCGTCGGGGCGCGGGTCGTAGAGGACCGGGCCGCCGAGGCGCACCTGGCGGGCCAGGCCGAGCTCGCAGAGCAGGTCGAGCGTCGCGTAGACGGTGGGCAGCGACACGCCGGGCAGCTGCTCGCCGGCGCGGCGCAGCACCTCCTCGGCCGTGACGTGGCTGTCGAGCTCCTGCAGCAGCCGCCCGATGACCAGGCGTTGGGACGTCACCCGCTGGCCGCGGGCGCGCAGCGCGGCGGCGAGCTCGTCGTCGAACCGGGAGATCGTGGCGCTGTCCTGCATCGCTCGTCCATGTTAGGGCATCCTTATTTTTAGTCTCTTGTAAGATGAACCCATGAGCGACCAGGCGATCCCGATCACCGAGGCGACCGGCCACCATCGCCTCCACCACGACGAGGCCCACCGTCGCCTCGTCCTCCAGCGCATCCAGCCCGCGCTCATCGGCCTCATCGACGGCACGATCTCGACGCTCGCGCCGATCTTCGCCGCCGCGTACCTCGCCGGCTCGCGGGCCGCGCTGCTCGTCGGCCTCGCCAGCGCCCTGGGCGCCGCCATCAGCATGGGCCTCTCCGAGGGCCTCTCCGACGACGGCGCCATCACCGGCCGCGGCTCGTCGCTGTCACGCGGCGCGATCACCGGCGGCGCGACGTTCGTCGGCGGCACGTTCCACGCGCTGCCGTTCCTCCTCAGCGACGTCTCGACCGCGCTGGCGATCGCCTATGTGGTCGTCGCCGTCGAGCTCGTCGCCATCGCCGTCGTGCGGCGCGCGTTCATGGCGGTGCCGCTGACGCTCTCGCTCGTCCAGGTCACGCTCGGCGGCATCGTCGTCGCGCTCGTCGGCGTGCTCGTCGGCCACGCCTGACCGGGGTCAGACCCGTTCCGTTGCAGCGGCGCGCGACCGCGGAGACCGCCGGCGATCTCGCCGCAACGGAACGGGTCTGACT
>JBDZVZ010000011.1:60793-68064 GCA_040255945.1 Solirubrobacterales bacterium
GACCCCGATTAACACGAACGGGCCGCCCGATGGGCGGCCCGCCGTTGCACGCACGTTCCTCGTTTACCCGCACGATGCGGGGGTCAAACACCCCTCAGGAGACGAGCGGCTCCTTCTCGTAGACCGTCTCGGGCAGCCGGTGGTAGGGCTGCTCGGTGTCGGCGTCGGTCTGCTCCTCGTGGTAGACCGACTCGACGTTGACCGCCCAGATGTCGTGGTCGGTACCGCGCAGGACGTTGTCGACCGCGCGCATCGCCGACAGCATCGAGTGGTCGGAGTTGTTGTAGCGGTGCAGCCCGTTGCGGCCGACCTGGACGAAGTCCTGCAGCGGGTCGAGCCACGAGCGGATCGTCTCGACGCGCTCGGCGTAGGTCTCGTCGTACATCGGGTAGGCGAGCGGCACGCGCACGACGTAGCCGCGGCGGACCTTGTCGGCCGACGCGAGCCCGAGCGTCTCGAGCTCGCGGCTGGCGAGCTCGACGAGCTTGTCGTCGTCCATCTCCCACAGGTCGTCGCCCTTGAAGCAGAAGTACTCCAGGCCGACGCACGCCGTGTCGGGGTCGGGGACCATCCACGGCGACCACGAGCGGTAGTTCTGGATGCGGCCCACGCGGACGCCGTCCTCGTGGATGTAGATCCAGTTGTCGGGGAAGAGGTCCTCGCCGTCGAGGATGAGCGCGACGGTCAGGAAGTCGCGGTAGCGCAGGCCCTGCGCGGCCGCCTGCACCTCGGCCGGGGCGCCCGGCTTGGCCAGGCCGACCATGTGGCGCAGCGGCAGCGACGAGATCGTCGCCCGCGGCTCCAGCACGCCCTGCGGGGTCTCGATGCGCACGACGCGCCCGTCGACGACCTCGATGCCGGTCGCCGGGCAGCTCATGCGCACCTCGCCGCCCATCTCCTCGATGCGCGACGTCATCATCTCCCACATCTGCCCCGGTCCGTACCGCGGGTAGTTGAAGGCGTCGATGAGCGACTTGATCTCGTTGCCCTTGTTGCCGAAGAACGCGGCCTTGGCGGCGGTGAAGAACGAGAGGCCCTTGATCCGCTGAGCGGCCCACTCGGAGCGCAGCTCGGTCGTCGGGACGCCCCAGACCTTCTCGGTGTAGCCCTTGAAGAAGTGCTGGTAGAGCCGCTTGCCGAAGCGGTTGGAGACCCACTGCTCGAGGTTCTCCTCCTTGCCCTTGGGCTTGATGGCCGCCCAGAGGTAGGACATCCCGCAGCGGAAGAGCTCGATCGGGCCGAGCTTCTTGATGACGTCGGTGCCCTTCAGCGGGTAGTCGAGGTACTTGCCCCGCCAGAAGATGCGCGACATGCGCGGGCGCTTGAGGAACTCGTCGCCCATGATCTCGTGCCAGAGGTCGTCGACCTCCTGGTTCTTGGTGAAGAACCGGTGGCCGCCGAGGTCGAAGCGGTAGCCGTCGGGGTCGACGACGGTCTTGGCGATGCCGCCGACCTGGTCGGTGGCCTCGAGCACGATGACCTTGCGGCCGGCCTTGGCGAGCAGGTAGCCCGCCGAGAGGCCGGCGGGGCCACCGCCGATGACCACGTAGGGGCGGGCGTCACCCGAGCCGTCATCCCCGTTGGAGGGCAGCATCGGGGGTTCGTCGACGAGCGTCATGCCTGCACCTTGCCCGCTGGGGCGGCGGATTCCCGGTTGACCTAACGCGAGCTAACAGTTCTTCATCGAACGATGGCGGCCGACCGCCCGCCCGATCGCCCGCCGCCGCGGCCGTGCCGCGATGCACCGCAACCCTGGGCGCTTGCGGGGGTTTCGGCGCCGAGAACCGTGGACAAAGGACGTCAGGGGCACATGGACAACAGCGGCGCGATCATGATGACGGTCAGAGGCGGGCTGCGCCGCGCGCTCCCGCTGGCGGCCGCCGGCTGCGCTCTCGCCGGCACGGGCCCGGCGATCGCCCAGACACCGGCGAGCGTCGCGTCGTTCCCGTCGCCCAACGCGTCCAGCGCCTCGCCCCACTCGGAGATCACGTTCCGCGGCGCGAGCGCCGAGACGCTGCGCGGCGTCGTCGTCAGCGGCTCGCGCTCGGGCCGCCACGGCGGCACGCTGCGCAACCACGCCGACGGCCGGGGCGTCTCGTTCGTGCCGGCCCGCCGGTTCGCGGCCGGCGAGCGGGTCCGCGTGCGCGTCCCGGCGTCGGTGCGCGTCCGCGGCGGCGACGGCCGCATCAGCGAGTTCACCGTGGCCCGGATCGTGGGCGGCTTCGCGACCGAGGGCCCGTCGGGCGCCCCGCGCGGCCACGGGCCGTACGCCGCGCTGAGGTCGCGGCCCGAGCTGGCGCCCCCCACGATGCGCGTGACCGTCGCCCGGCCCGGCCGCCAGCCCGGCTACGTCTTCGTCGCCCCCAAGCGCGGCGAGGGCCAGGGCGGCCCGATGATCGTCGACGACGCCGGCCACCCGCGCTGGTTCCGGCCCCTGGGCGTCGGCGTGCGTGCCGCCGACTTCCGCGTCCAGACCTACCAGGGCCGCCCGGCGCTGACGTGGTGGCAGGGACGGGCCCGCGGCGGCTCGGGCCGCGGCGTCGGCATGATCGTCGACGGCGGCTACCGGACCGTCAAGGAGGTCCACGCCGGCAACGGGCTGGCCGCCGACCTGCACGAGTTCGTCCTGACGAACCGCGGGACGGCGCTGCTGCTGGCGTACGTGCCGGTGCGCCGCAACCTCGGCGCGGTCCGGGGCCCGCGCAACGGGATCGCGGTCGACGGCGTCGTCCAGGAGGTCGAGCTCGCGACCGGCCGGGTCCGCTTCGAGTGGCACAGCCTTGACCACGTCCCGCTGCGCGACACGCTGCAGCCGCGGCCGACGAGCGCGCACGACCCCTACGACTACTTCCACGTCAACTCGGTCAACCTCGACCCCGACGGCGGCTACGTCGTCTCCGCGCGCCGCACGTCCGCCGTGTACAAGCTCGACGACGCCGGCACCGTCCAGTGGGTCCTCGGCGGCCGCTCGGGCACGCTGAAGCGCGGGCCGGGCGTGAGCTTCCACCTCCAGCACGACGCGATCGGCTACGGCGACGGGCTCTACACGATCTTCGACAACTCCGCCAAGGGCGTCCGCAAGGCCTCGCGCGGGATCACCGTGCGCGTCGACCCGGCGGCAGGGACAGCGACGCTCGTGCGCACGCTGCGCCACCCGGCCAACGTCCTGGCCGCCACCCAGGGCAACCTCCAGGTGCTGGGCGGCGGCAACGCGTTCGTCGGCTGGGGCTCGCAGGGCCGCGCCTCGGAGTTCGGGCCGGGCGGGGAGCTGCTGTTCGACCTCGAGCTGCCGCGCGGCTTCGACACCTACCGCGCCTACCGGTTCCCGTGGAGCGGCCGGCCGAAGGCGCGCCCGCGGCTGGCGGTCACGCGTGCCGGCGACGGCCGCAGCACCGTGTACGCGAGCTGGAACGGCTCGACGCGCACGGCGAGCTGGACCGTCCTGGCCGGGCCGGCGCCGGACCGTCTCGCCCCGGTCGCGAGCGCCCCGTGGCGGGGCCTGGAGACCCCGATCAGCGTCGGGCGGTCGTCGACCTACACCGCGGTCGAGGCGCGCGACGCGGGCGGCGCCGCGCTCGCCCGCTCGGCGGTGCTGCGTGGAACCGGCCGCCGTTAGCGCCGCTCGCGTCGCGGCCCGTCGTCGAAGCAGGCCTTCACCGCCGTGCAGCGCGCCAGGCGCCGCACGCGGGCGGCCAGCTCGCGCCGCTGCTCGGCGCTCAGCGTCCCGTAGGCGTTGACGAGCCCGTCGGGGTCGCGCTCGAGGTCGTAGTACTCGCGCTCGCCGTTGGCCGACTCGACGTAGAGCCCCCCGTCGAAGCGGATCGCCTCGTAGGTGACCGGGTTGCCGCCCGGTGCCGCCTGGTAGTCGGGGTCCGACGGGTCGAGGTCCGGCCCGCGGTGCTCGATGAGCGCGGTCTGCCGCCAGCGGTCGGGCCGCTGCCCCCGCAGGAACGGCACGAGGCTGCGGCCCTGGACGCGGCTGCCGGGCCGGGTGCCGGCGAGCGCCGCCAGCGTCGCGCGGATGTCGACGTTCTGGGTGAGGGCGTCGACGGTCGTCCGGGCGGGCACGCCCGGGCCGCGGACGATGAGCGGCACGCGCACGTCGTAGTCGAACGCGGTCATCTTGCCCGGCATGAGCCGGTGCTGGCCGAGATGGAAGCCGTTGTCGGAGTTGAAGATGACGTACGTGCGGTTCGCCTGGCCGGTCCGGCGGACCGTGCGCATGACGCGGCGCAGCATGCGGTCGACCGCGACGACCGACCGGGCTCGGCGGCGGAAGCGCAGGTCGAGCGCGGCGACCTGCCGGGCGTCCAGCGCCCGGCGCCCCTTCAGCCAGGACGGTCCGTTCTCGATGGTCTTGTCCCACGCGCCGGTGCGCGGCGCGCGCAGGCCCGGGAACTTGCGGCGGTCGCGCGGGGCGGGGACCGCGGGCCCGTGGGGCGCGAACGTCGAGAGCTCGACGAAGAACGGCCGGCGGTCGCGCACCGAGCGCCGGATGAACTGCACCGAGCGGCGCGCCATGACGTCGGTGAGGTAGTCGCGAGACCGGCGCCCGTACTGGAGCAGCCGGCCGTTGACGTTCAGGTTGTAGTCGAAGTTGTGATAGCCCTTGCCCGACACGGCCCACAGGTCCCAGCCGGGCGGGACGTAGCCGCTGCTCGGCTGGTACTCGTTGAGGTACTTGCCGAGCATGGCGGTCCGGTAGCCGCGGTTGTGCAGGTCGGTTGCGTAGGTCGAACGCTCGAGGCCGCGGTCGTGGAAGACGTGCCAGCCGCCGGTCGGACGGACGTTCGTGCGCACCTTCGTCGAGTGCGGGTAGCGGCCGCTGAGCAGCGTCGCCCGCGCCGGGCAGCAGAGCGAGTCGCTGACGATGAAGTTCGAGAACGTCACGCCGCGGCGCTGCAGGGCGCGGACCGTCGGCATGTAGGGCAGCAGGTCGGCCGTGAGGTCGTCGGTGAGCACGTAGACGATGTTGGGCCGCTGCGGGATCGCGGCCGGAGCAGCGGGCGGGGCGACGGCGGGCGTCGTGGCGACGGCGCGCGCCTCGTCGGACGCCGGGCCGCAGGCCGGGGTCAGCAGGAACGCGGCGACCGCCAGCAGCGCGAGGACGGCGACGCGCGGCAGGACGGCGGAGGGAAACCCGGGCACGAGATCGCTAACGGCGTGCGGGCGCCGGGGCTTGACGGCCCCTGATCGCGCGCGGACAGCGGCTCATCGGCGCAGGTAGACGACGGCCCGGACGCCGCGCGGCAGCGCCCGGCCCCGGAACGCCGGCACCGGCACGACGCGCTGGAAGCGCGGGTCGTGGTCGAGCGTGCGCTCCCACTGGGGCGCCCGGCGGCGGACGAGCGACGTCCACGGTGCGCCCCAGCGCGAGGTGCGGATGATCGGCTGGATGAGGATGAGGTGGCGGCCCGGCTCGACCGACGGTGCCAGCTCGTCCAGCGTGCGCTTCGGACCGGCCTGCCGGAGGCGATCGAGCGCGTCGCGCCAGTCGAAGACCTGCGGGTCGGGCACCGGGCCGAGGGCGTCGGCCCACTGGAGCTTCAACCCGTCGCCGAGGTAATAGCGCATGAGCGGCCCCTGCTCGGGATGGACCGAGACGATGAGGTCGCGGGGTGCGACGAGCCCCGACTCGGTGAGCGTGCGGGCGACGCGGTACGCGTCGCTCTTGCCCTTGATCTGGTGTGTCCGCGGGTCGCACCAGAGCACGAGCACGACCGCCAGCGCGACGAGCCCGAGCCGGCCGAAGCGAACCAGGCCGGCCCCGGCGAGCAACAGCGCGGGGCCGACGAACGCGGCGAAGTACCGCGACGCCCACGCCGGCGAGATCTGGGAGGCCACGAAGGCCAGCGCGACGGCCACCGCGATCGTCACGGCCAGCGCGAGCGCCGCCCGCGCCCGGGGCTCACCCTCGCGCGCCGTGCGCAGGGTCAGCAGGCCGCCGATGCCCAGCGCGCTGATGAGCAGCGCCGTCTCGACCCCGCCGACGAGCCCCTGGAGCCCGTTGACGACCGCATCGACGTCGGGCGCCTCCGACCACGGCGCCCCGGTGTGCCGGGCCTGGTCGATGACCGTCGGCAGCCAGGGCAGGTACAGCAGGACGACGCCGCCGAACCCGAGCAGGCCGTCGCGGACGAGCGGCCGGCGCTCATCGAGCGGCGCGGTGCGCACGAGCACGAGCCAGGCCACGCCCATCCCGCACAGCAGGAAGAGCCCCCAGTTGTGCGTGTAGATCGTCGCGGCGCCGAGGACGGCGAAGGCGGCGACCGCCGGCCGGCGCCGCAGCGCGAACGCGAGCGCGAAGGCCACCGTCGTCGCCAGGCTCAGCAGCGCGACGAGCGCGTACATGCGCGTTTCCTGGGCGTAGTAGGTCAGGAACGGCAGCGTCGCGGCGAGCGCGGCGGTCGCCCACCCGGAGCGCTCGCCGAACAGCCGCCGTCCGCCCCACCACCCGACCGGCACGGTGCCCACGGCAAACAGCAGCGACAGCGCGTGGGTGCGCGCCTCGCCGTCGCCGCCGGTGAGCCACATCCAGACGTGCAGCGCGAGGTAGTAGAGCGGCGGCGAGCCGTCCTGGCGCAGCACGGACGGGATGTCGAGGAACGAATGGTGCGCGATCCCGACCGACAGGCCCTCGTCGATCCAGAACTTCGCGGTGATCGCCCGTGAGCGCAGGTAGGCCGAGCCGGCGACGAGCGCCAGCAGGGCGATGGCCGACAGCCAGCGGCGATGGCGGGGCACGGCGGCCCGCACGCGCGCGGCGGCCTGCGGTGCGCCGGCCGGCGAGCGGGAGCCGGCGAGCGCGCTCACCCGCCGCCTCCGCAGGCCAGGACGATCCGCCACGAGCCGTCGTGGGCGGCGGTGACGTGGTCGCCGACGGTGCGCAGCGACGGCACGGCCGGGCTCGTGCGCGTCGTGTGGACGCGGAAGACGACCGCCGGGCGTCGCGGCTCGAGCGCGACCTGCTGGGAGTGGACGCCGAGCTGCCAGGCCACCGCGGGCACGAGGAAGGGTCCGGTGTACGGGTCGCCGCAGGCCTTCAGGCGCGCGGCCCCGCCGGCCTGCTCGATGAGCCCGGGCAGGGCGTCCGTGAGTTGCGCCTGGTAGCGCAGGGAGTCGAGCGTCGGCTGGAACCGGTGCAGGCTCGGCGCGGCGAACACGACGGCGGCCGCCAGGACGGCGATGGCGACCGGCCCGGCGCCCGTGGGCGGCGCGACGCCGCGACGCCGCGCGCCGAGGGCCGCGGCCAGCGCCGCGCCCGCGCCCGC
>JBDZVZ010000060.1:0-1386 GCA_040255945.1 Solirubrobacterales bacterium
AGCTCGCCGACGCGGTCGCGGTACTCCTCGAACATCATGTCGCGCTCCGCCTCGCGGATGCGCTGGAGGATGACCTGCTTGGCGGTCTGGGCCGCGATGCGCCCGAAGTCCTCCGGGGTGTCGTCGACCTCCTCGATGCGGTCCCGGTACAGCTCGAACTTCGCCGGGTCGATCTCCGGGTCGGCCGGCTCGACGCGCTCGCCGGTCTCCGGGTCGATGTAGGACTCCTGCTCGATGACCTCGCCGATGAGCTCGGCCTCCAGGTCCTTGGGCACGCGGTAGCGGAAGACGACGAAGTCGCCGGTCTCGTCGTCGACGTCGACGCGGGCGTAGCGGGCGGCTCCGGGCAGCTTCTTGTAGGCCGACAGCAGCGCGTCCTCCAGCGCGGCCATGAGCTTCTCGGGCGCGATGTTCTTCTCGCGCGCCAGCGCGGTCATCGCTTCCAGGATCTCGCGGGACATGGGCTCTGGCTCCTAGGACTCGACGAGGTTGGAACGGAGGATGTCGTCGTAGGCGATCGCCACGACGCCGGTGTCGGCGGCGATGGTCACCTCGCGCTCGGAGGCGCCGACGAGCTCCCCGGTGAACGACCGATGGCCGTCACGGGCCTCGCGCGTGCGGACGCGCGCGCGGCTGCCGATGAAGCGCCGGAAGTGCTCGGGCTTGCTGAGAGGTCGCTCGGTCCCCGGCGACGACACGGTCAGGCCGTGCTGCTCGAGGATCTCGGGCAGCGCCTTGGTGACGCGCTCGCAGAGGTCGAGGGTCACGCCGTCGGGATGGTCGATGTAGAGCTCCACGGTGTCACCGCGCAGCTCCGCGAGCAGCACCTCGACCGCGGGCTCTCGCTCGGCGAGCTTGCCCTCGATCTCATGCTGGATGCGGCTCATACGACCCTCCTCTCAAAAGAAAAAGCGGGCTTCCGCCCGCTTCCCGCACTGCTCCGACGGCGAACCGTCGGCCCGGAAGTTGTCCTGCGAGGATAGCAGCATGGCCCCCGCGCGGTACAAGGGCGCGCAGCTCGTGACGGCGTTCCTGCAGGAGGCCCGCCTCCCCCACCGGAGGGTCGCCGACGGCGAATGGGGCGCCACGCTGGAGACCGCCGTCGGCCCGCCGCTGGAGGTGGGGTTGCGTGCCGCGGGCGGGCTGCTCGCCGCCCAGGCCTGGGTGCTTGCGCCGGGCCGTGCCGACGACCACGTGCTCCTGCATCGCCACCGGCGCACGCCGCTGGTCCGCTACGCCCATTCGGCGGCGGGCGATGTCCACGTCCAGGGCGAGCTGCCCCTCGACGGGCTCACCGCCGCCGCCCTGGACCGGCTGCTGACCGGGCTCGTCGAGGCCGCCGAGCTCGCGCGTCAGGCAACGGCGCGTCCGCGGTCGCGAGACCCC
>JBDZVZ010000060.1:1486-21430 GCA_040255945.1 Solirubrobacterales bacterium
CTCCCGGCCCAGGTAGCAGCGCCAGCGACGGCCGTCGGGGTCCTCGGCGCGGCAGCCGCCGTTGACGCGCTGATCGGCGCCGACGGTCGGCTCGAAGGTGCCCTTGAACCGCCCGGGCGCGATCTCGCCGCCGGCCGGCAGCGAGGCCGCGACGTCGTCGTTGGTCACCAGCTGCGATGCGGCATAGGCGCCGCCGGGGACGAGCACCGCTGCGATCGCCAGCGCGCTCGAGGGCGTCGCCAAGGGCGGTGAGCGAGGTGTTCATCGGGAGGTCTCCTGGGAGCTCACCCGTGCGCGCAGTGCGCCGAGGCCGCGGTGGACGCGCACGCGCGCGGCGGGCTCGGATGTGCCCAGCCCGGCGGCGACGCGGTCGTAGGGAAGGTCGTGAAGGACGCGAAGGCGCACCGCCTCGCGCTGGGATTCGGGGAGCGTGTCGACATCCACGGCGCGGCGCTGCCACCGGCGTCGTCGCGAACGCGCGTGCGGCCGAGCCACACGCGGGCGAAGGTCTCGGCGGTCGCGTAGCCGTGGACGCGCTCGGCGTAGCGGTCGTAGACCTCGCGGAAGGCTCCGGGATCGTCCCGAGCCAGCGCCAGCAGCTCTGCGTCAGTTGCGGTCATCGCGCCGTTAGATGAGGTGACCGCGACCCAGCGTTACATCCGCCCGCCGCCGCTAGGCCGCGTCCCGACGCGCGCGATCGCGATACCGCGCTATCGCGAGCGAGCGCTAGGCCGCATCCCGACGCGCGCGATCGCGATACCGGGCGTAGTCCTCGCGGTGCGGCTGGAGGTTGGCCGCCAGCGCCAGCGGATGGCGCGCCTCGGCGTGGCGGCCGAGCTGCTGCAGCGAGCGGCCGAGGCAGAAGAGCGCGTAGTCGTTGGTCGGCGCATGGTCGGCCACGGCTCGGAACTCCTCGGCGGCCTCGCCGTAGCGCTGGGCGCCGAACAGGGCGCGGCCGTAGGCCTCCCGCACCGAGTCCTTGTCGGGCGCCAGCTCCCGCGCCCGTCCGAGCGCGACCGCAGCGGCATGGTGATCACCGCGCTCCAGCAGCTCCGTCCCGCGGCGAAACAGCTCGTAGAGGCCCGTCTCGCTCATGGCGGGTCAGTGTAGGACGGACCGCAGCTCGTCGACGGTGGCGAGGATGGTCCGGGCGATCTCGGCCTTCGTCGCGCGCGCCACCGGACGGTCGGCACCGGCGGTGACGATCGTCACCTCGTTCTCGGTGGCGTCGAACCCGATGCCGGGCTGCGACACGTCGTTGACGACGACCGCGTCGAGCCGCTTGCGCGTGAGCTTGTCGCGCGCATGGGCGACCGCGCCGGCGCCGTGCTCGGCGGCGAACCCGATGAGCGTCTGGCCGTCGCGGCGGCGCGCGGCGAGCGTGCTGAGGATGTCGGTCGTCGGCTCGAGGTGGAGGTCGAGGCCGTCACGGCCGCCCTTCTTGACCTTGCCGTCGTGGGGGTCGGCGGGGCGGAAGTCGGCCACCGCGGCGGCCATGACGAGCACGTCGCAGGTGTCGAACTCGGCCTCGCAGGCAGCCTGCAGCTGCGCGGCGGTCTCGACGTCCACGTAGCGGACGCGCGGGTGGCGGGTCAGGGTGACGTTCGCGGCGACGACGGTGACGTCGGCGCCCAGCGCGGCGGCCTCCTCGGCGACGGCGAAGCCCATCCGGCCGCTCGAGCGGTTGCCGACGTAGCGGACGGCGTCGATCGGCTCGCGCGTGCCGCCGGCCGTGACAAGCACGCGCCGGCCGTCCCAGGGACGCTCGCCGCCAGGGATCAGCGCCTCCAGCGCGGCGAGCAGGTCGGCCGGCTCGGCGAGCCGCCCGTCCCCCCACTCCCCCTTCGTGGCCAGCGCGCCGGTGCCGGGGGCGATGATCGTCGCCCCGCGCTCGCGCAGCAGGTCGAGGTTCGCCCGGGTGGCGGCGGCGTGCCACATGTCGTGGTTCATCGCCGGGGCGACGAGCAGCGGGCAGCGCGCGGCCAGCGCGGCGCTCGTCAGCAGGTTGTCGGCCAGGCCGTGGGCGAGCTTGGCGATCGTGTTGGCCGTCGCCGGCGCCACGAGGTAGGCGTCGGCGTTGGCGACGAGCTCGAGGTGGCTGGCCGGGTCGTGGGCCGGCGGCTGCTGACCCGGGAACGCGCCCCGGGCCGGGTCGCGCTCGAACTCGTCGGTGAGCACCGGGGCGCCGGTCAGCGCCGCGAACGAGGCGGCGCCGACGAAGCGCTGGGCGGTCGGCGTCTGGACGACGCGGACGCTGTGGCCCGCCTTCGTCGCGAGGCGCACGAGCTCGAGCGCCTTGTAGGCGGCGATCCCGCCGCTGACCCCGAGCAGGAGGCGCATGGCGGGCCCGCGCGACGACCTACCGGTAGTGGTACTTGATCTTGCCCGCGGCGACTTCCTCGAGCGCGATCGTCAGGTAGTTCTTGCTGATGGTCTCGACCATCGGGGGCGGGAACTCGTCGAACGTCCCCTCACCGAGGTTGTGGTAGTACGAGTTGATCTGCCGCGCGCGCTTGGCGGCGACGAGGACCGACGCGTAGTTGGAGTCGACGTGGTCGAGCAGCTTGTCGATGCGGGGGCTGATCACGCCGCCAGTGTACCCCGCACGATGCTGGTGAGGGCGTCGACGGCCTCGGGGAGCCGGTCGTTGACGACGACGTAGCGGAACTCGTCGGCCGCGGCGAGCTCGTGCTCGGCGACCGCCAGGCGGCGGGCGATCTGCTCGGCGTCGTCGGTCCCGCGGCCGACGAGCCGGTCGTGCAGGGCGGCGTCCGACGGGGGGCGGATGAAGATCTGGATGGCCTCCGGCAGCGTCTCGCGCACCTGCCGGGCACCCTGGAGCTCGATCTCCAGCACGACCGGATGGCCGCCGGAGCGGTGCCGCTCGAGCTCCTCGCGCAGCGTGCCGTAGCGGCGGCCGGAGTACTCGGCCCACTCGACGAACTCGCCGGCGGCGACGCGACGGGCGAACTCGTCGTCGGACAGGAAGTGGTAGTCGACGCCCTGGGTCTCCCCCGGCCGCGGCGCCCGCGTGGTGGCCGAGACGCTCAGCGTGAGCTCGGGGACCCGTTCGCGCAGGAGCCGGATGAGCGTGCCCTTGCCAACCCCGGACGGGCCGGTGATGACGAAGACGGGGACTCCTCGCCCAGAGGGCTCGGACTCCCTTCCGCGAACTCGCCCAGGGGGCTCGTTCGCAGGGCCGGCGGTCACCACGTCCTCTCGCGCTACTTGCGGAGCATGCCGACGAGCTCGGCGCGCTGACGGTCCGAGAGACCGCCGATGGTCTTCGACGGCGAGATGCGGCAGGTCTGCAGCACCTTGTTGGCCTTCACGCGCCCGTACTTCGGGACCGCCAGGAGCATGTCGAAGACCTTGGCGGTCTCGAGGTACTCGGGCGGCTCGAGCAGGAGGGTGTGGATCGACACCCGGCCCGCCTTCAGATCGCGCTTGAGCTGCGCGCGACGCGTGCGGACGACGTTCGCCTTCTGCAGGGCGTCCATCCGCTGGTTGAGGCTGCGCTCGGGTGCCGCCGTGTGCTTGGTGGGCGTATTGGCGGCCGGCGACATCGGGGCGTCGATACTACACAGCAGGCCGGGTCGGGCAAGGTCAGGGTGGCCAATTCGCCTCGACCTCAGGTTGAGGTCGATGCTTGTTCACCCTGGTCGAGCCTCGCTCCGGCAAATGCAGGGAAAATCTGTCCAGTCGGGGGCATCGTGGTCAGCCGCCGCGGCGAAGTTCCGTGCCCTGCGCGGGCGCGGCACGCTCCGGTGGTCGGCGCGAGGACGCGGCTGTTCCTACGAGGGCGTCGATCGAGGGTGCGCCGGCCTCCCGGACGAGCCTGGCGAGCTCCCGGTTGCAGCGCGACGGCCAGCGCGGACCGCCGTAGACGAACGCCGTGTAGACCTGAACGATCGCGGCGCCGGCGCGCACCCGTTCGAGGACGTCGGCGGCCGACCCGACCCCGCCCGCCGAGACGAGCGTCACCCGGTCGCCGACGCGCGTCCGGAGGCGGCGCAGGACGGCGAGCGAGCGGTCGGCCAGCGGCGGACCGGACAGGCCACCGGCGCCGACCCGCTCGACCTCCGCGGCCGGCGTCCGCAGCCCGTCGCGGCCGATCGTCGTGTTCGTCGCGATGATCCCGGCCAGGCCGAGCTCGAGCGCGAGATCGGCGACCGCGTCCACGTCGTCGTCGGCCAGGTCGGGCGCGATCTTCACGAGCAATGGCAGCTCCGCCCGGCCGGCGGCGGCGGCCGCCTCGCGCACCGAGGCCACGAGCGGGCGCAGCCGGTCGACGGCCTGCAGGTCGCGCAGGCCCGGCGTGTTCGGCGACGAGACGTTGAGCACGAGGTAGTCGGCGTAGGGCGCGAGCGCACGCGCCGAGGCGCCGTAGTCGGCCGCCGCGTCCTGCGCCTCGGCGACCTTCGTCTTGCCGATGTTCACGCCGAGGATCCCGCTGCGACGGCGGGTCTTGGCGGCGCGGCGGGCGAGCCGGGCGGCGGCAGCCGCGGCCCCGGCGTTGTTGAACCCCATCCGGTTGACGAGCGCCCGGTCGGCCGGCAGCCGGAAGAGCCGCGGCCGCGGGTTGCCCGGCTGGGCCTGGGCGGTGATCGTGCCGACCTCGACGCCGCCGAACCCCAGCGCCAGCAGGTCGTCGACGTGGGCGGCCTCCTTGTCGAAGCCAGCTGCCAGCACGAGCGGGCTGGCCAGCTCGAGGCCGAGCGCGTGCGTGCGCAGCACCGGATCCCGCGGCCGCAGCCGGCCGGCCGCGAGCCGCACGCCGGCCAGCAGCGCGGTGCCGAGCCGGTGCGCGCGCTCAGCGTCCAGGCGCCGCAGCAGCAGGCCGAAGAGCGCTCGCCAGATCAGGAGGCGGCTCCGGCCGTCGCCGCCCCGTCGGCCCGCCGGGCGGCGTGGAGCTCCTGCAGCGAGAGGACCTCGGCCTGGCCCTGGCGGGCGGCGGCGATCGCCCGCGCCGCGCTCAGCCCCGCGCTCAGCGTCGTCAGCACCGGCACGCCGCGGGCCACGGCGGCGCGGCGGATCTCCCAGCCGTCGGTCCGGGCGCCCGAGCCGGTCGGGGTGTTGACGACCAGGCCGACCTCGCCCGAGTCGATCGCGTCGACGACGTGCGGCGAGCCCTCGCTGATCTTGTTGATCGACTGGGCGGGGATGCCCATGCGCTGGATCGCCTCGGCGGTGCCGCGGGTGCCGATGATCCGGAACCCGAGGTCGTAGAGCTGCTGGGCGATCGCGACGGCGCCCGGCTTGTCGCTGTCGGTCACCGAGATGAACACCGTGCCCTCGGCGGGCAGCGACGAGCCGGCCGCGGCCTGGGACTTCGCGAACGCGGTCGGGAAGTCCCGGGCGATGCCCATGACCTCGCCGGTGGAGCGCATCTCCGGGCCGAGGACCGAGTCGGTGCCCTCGAAGCGGTCGAACGGCATGACCGCCTCCTTGACCGAGACGTGGTCCAGCGGCGCGTCCTCGGGCGGCAGGCCCAGCTCGGAGATCCGGGCGCCGAGCATGAGCCGGCAGGCCATCTTGGCCAGCGGCACGCCGATGGCCTTGCTGACGAACGGCACGGTCCGCGACGCACGCGGGTTGGCCTCGATGACGTAGAGCTCGCCGCCGTGGATGGCGTACTGGACGTTCAGCAGGCCCACGACGCCGACGCCGCGCGCGATGCCGCGCGTCGCCTCGCGGATCTGGGCGAGCATCTCCGGGCCGAGCGAGTGCGGCGGCAGGACGCAGGCGCTGTCGCCCGAGTGGATGCCGGCCTCCTCGACGTGCTGCATGATGCCGCCGACCCAGACGTCGGTGCCGTCGCACAGCGCGTCGACGTCGACCTCGATGGCGTTCTCCAGGAAGCGGTCGAGGAAGATCTCGCGGTCGTCGCGCGCGTGGCGGTGCAGGTAGTCGGCCAGGCCGTCGGTCGAGTAGACGATCTCCATGGCCCGGCCGCCGAGGACGTAGCTCGGGCGCACGAGCAGCGGGTAGCCGACGTCCTCCCCGCGCGCCAGCGCTTCCTCGATCGTCGTCGCCGTCGCGTACGGCGGGTGCTGGAGGCCGAGCTCGCGCAGCAGCGCGCCGAACCGGCCGCGGTCCTCGGCCATGTCGATCGCGTCGACGCTCGTGCCCAGGATCGGCACGCCCGCCTCCAGCAGGCCGGCGGCGAGCTTGAGCGGCGTCTGGCCTCCGAACTGGACGATGACCCCTTCGGGCTGCTCGACCTCGACGACGCCGAGGACGTCCTCGAGCGTCAGCGGCTCGAAGTACAGGCGGTCCGACGTGTCGTAGTCGGTGGAGACCGTCTCCGGGTTGCAGTTGATCATGACCGCGTCGCGGCCGCGCTCGCGGACGGTCATCGCGGCGTGCACGCAGCAGTAGTCGAACTCGATCCCCTGGCCGATGCGGTTCGGCCCGGCGCCGAGGATGACCACCGACGGCTTGTCACCACGGCGAACCTCGTGGGCGGCCCGGCGCTCCCAACCCGAGTAGAAGTACGGCGTCTGGGCCGGGAACTCGGCGGCGCACGTGTCGACCGAGCGGAACGTGCGCTCGCCGGCGAACGGCGCCTCGGAGTCGGCCGCGAGCGCCTCGAGCTCGCGCAGGTACCACGGGTCGATGCTCGTCGCGGCGTGGATCTGCTCACGGGTGGCGCCGCGGCGGAACGCCTCCAGCAGCACGTCGAAGCGGTCCGAGGACGGGCGCTGCAGACGGTCCAGGAGCTCCTGCACCGACACCCCGTCGAGCTGCGGCACGCTGTCGAGCTCGCGCGAGCGCATGGCCTTCAGGAACGCCTGGCCGAACGTCCGCCCCATCGCCATCGCCTCGCCCACGGACTTCATGTGGGTCGAGAGCTCCGCGTTGACGCCCTGGAACTTCTCGAAGGCGAACCGCGGCCACTTCACGACGACGTAGTCGATCGTCGGCTCGAAGCTGGCCGGCGTGATCTGCGTGATGTCGTTCGGGATCTCCTCGAGCGCGTAGCCGACCGCCAGCCGGGCGGCGATCTTCGCGATCGGGAAGCCCGTCGCCTTCGAGGCCAGCGCGCTGGACCGCGACACGCGCGGGTTCATCTCGATGACGAGGACCTCTTCGGTCTCCGGGTTGACGGCGAACTGGACGTTGGAGCCGCCGGTCTCGACCCCGACCGCGCGGATGCAGGTGATCGCCTGGTCGCGGAGCTTCTGGTAGAGGCGGTCGGTGAGCGTCTGCTGCGGGGCCACCGTGACGCTGTCGCCCGTGTGGACACCCATCGGGTCGATGTTCTCGATCGAGCAGACGATGACGACGTTGTCGTTGTGGTCGCGCATGACCTCGAGCTCGAACTCGCCCCAGCCGAGCACGGACTGGTCGAGCAGCACCTGGGTGATCGGCGAGGCGGCCAGGCCGCGGGCGACGATCTTGCGGAAGTCCTCCTCGGTGCGCGCGATGCCGCCGCCGCGGCCGCCGAGCGTGAACGCCGGGCGGATGATCGCCGGCAGCCCGACCTGGTCGAGGACCTCCATCGCCTCGTCGACGGTGTGGGCGATGGCGCTCGCCGGCATCTTCAGCCCGACGCCCTCCATCGTCGTGCGGAAGAGCTCGCGGTCCTCGGCGCAGTTGATCGCGTCGTAGTTGGCGCCGACGAGCTCGACCCCGTGACGCTCCAGCGTGCCGTCCTCGTGCAGGGCCTTGGCGAGGTTCAGCGCCGTCTGGCCGCCGAGGGTCGGCAGCAGCGCGTCGGGGCGCTCCTTGGCGATGATCTGGGCGACGGGCCCGGGCAGCAGCGGCTCGACGTACGTCGCGTCGGCGAACTCGGGGTCGGTCATGATCGTCGCCGGGTTGGAGTTCACGAGGACGATCTCGTAGCCCTCCTCCTTGAGCACCTTGCAGGCCTGCACGCCGGAGTAGTCGAACTCGGCGGCCTGGCCGATGACGATCGGGCCGGAGCCCAGGATCATGATCTTGTTGAGGTCGTCTCTGCGCGGCATCAGGCGTGGCTCCGGACGGCGTCGAGGAAGCGGTCGAACTGGTAGAGCGCGTCGTTGGGTCCGGGGCCCGCTTCCGGGTGGTATTGGACCGTGGCGCTGTTGACCTCGAGCAGCTCGAGGCCCTCGACCGTGCGGTCGTAGAGGTTGACGTGCGTCAGCGCGGCCTCGCCGAAATCGGTGCTCCAGCGCACCGGCTCGTCGGCCTCGACGCGTCCGGTCCCGTCCGGGGCCAGGACGGCGAAGCCGTGGTTCTGCGAGGTGATCTCGATCTTGCCGGTGCGCAGGTCCTTGACCGGGTGGTTGGCGCCGCGGTGGCCGAACGGCAGCTTGTAGGTCTGCAGGCCCACCGCCTGGCAGAGGAGCTGGTGGCCGAGGCAGATCCCCCACACCGGCCGCTTGCCGATGAGCTCGCGGACGGTGGCGACGATGTGGCCGAGCGCGGCCGGGTCACCCGGGCCGTTGGCCAGGAAGAACGCGTCGGCGTCGGTGGCCAGCAGCTGCTCGGCGGTCACGCTGCACGGATGCAGCGTGACCTCGGCGCCGCGGGCGACGAGGTGACCGACGATCGAGCCCTTGATGCCGGTGTCGATCGCGGCGATCTTCAGGTCGTTGCCGGCGCCCACCGTGTGGGCGGTGTCGGGCGTGACGACCCGGGCGAGGTCCTGGCCGGTCATCGGCGGCTCGGCCTCGACGAGCTCGCGGGCCTCGCGCTCGTCGAGGTCGGTGCAGAAGAGGCCGCCGCGCATGGCGCCGGCCTGGCGGATGTGCTGGACCAGCGCGCGCGTGTCGACGCCGGTGATCGCCGGGATGCCGCAGTCGGTCAGCCAGTCCAGCCAGCCGCCCTCGGCCTCTGGCGCGTCCTCGCGGTTGACCGCCTCGCGCATGATCGCGGCGCGCGCCCAGATGCGGTCGGACTCCATGGCCGCCTGCGAGACGCCGTAGTTGCCGATGTGGGGATAGGTGAAGGTGACGAGCTGCGCGGCGAACGAGGGGTCGGTCATCGACTCCTGATAGCCGGACATGCCGGTCGTGAAGACGACCTCGCCGGTCGCGTTGGCCGCGGCGCCGACGGACTGCCCGTCGAAGCGCGTGCCGTCTTCCAACAGGACGAATGCGTTGCTCAAATGATCACCTTCTGTACGGCTTTGAACTCGGGGGTGCCGGCGCGCCGGCAGAGCTCCAGCAGCGCGGCTTCGACCGTCGTCAGGACGGCGCCGGACCGGTCGAGCCGGTGCAGGCCGACCTCGCGGTCGTGGGGATGGCGTGAGCCGACGGCGTCGGTGGCGACATGGACCTCGACGCCCTGGTCGAGCAGGTCCAGCGCGGTCTGCGCGACGCAGACGTGGGCCTCGATCCCGCACAGCAGGACCTGGTCGCGTCCGGCGAGGTCGAAGCCCTCGGCGCCGCAGGCGCTGAAGACCGTCTTCTCGACCGGCGTGACGTCGTCGGGCAGGCCGACCTCGGCCGCCGTGTGCTTCAGGCCCTTGGGGTACTGCTCGGTGGCGATGATCGGCACCGTGAGGATGCCGGCGCCGGTGACGAGCCGGCCGCACGCGGCGGCGACCTCGTCGAAGGTCTCGTAGGAGCGAAAGCCGTCCTGGACGTCGACGACGACCAGGACGGTGCGGCCGGCGGTGAGCATGCTCACGACAGGGCGGCCTGGGTCGAGATCGGCGCCCGGTGCGCGACCGCGCCGGCCGCGACCGTGAGCAGGACGCGGCCGTGCAGGCGCTGGCCGTCGAAGCAGCAGTTGGCCGAGCGCGACACGTAGCCGCCGTCGCCGACGACCCAGTCGGCCTCGAGGTCGACGAGCACGACGTTGGCCGGCGCACCCGGCTCGATGCGCGGCGTCGGCAGGTCAAAGAGCGCCGCGCCGTCGCTCAGGCGCTGGACGACGAGGCCGAGGTCGAGCACGCCCGGCCGCACGAGGTGGGTGTAGACCGAGGCGAACGAGGTCTCCAGCCCGGTCGTGCCCATCGGCGCCTGCTCGAACGGGACCTCCTTCTCGTTGCGGGCGTGCGGCGCGTGGTCGGTGGCGATGCAGTCGAGAACGCCGCTGCGCAGCGCGTCGATGACCGCCTGGCGGTCGGCCTCCTCGCGCAGCGGCGGGTTCATCTTCATCCGCGTGTCGAGCGTGCGGACCGCCTCGTGGGTGAGGCACAGGTGGTGCGGCGAGGCCTCGGCGGTGATGCGCACGCCCCGCTCCTTGGCCAGCGCCACGGCATCGACGGCCGCGGCGGCGGTGACGTGCTGGATGTGGATGCGGCCGTCTTCGTGGCCGGCGATCATCGCATCGCGGGCGATCATCACGGCCTCGCTGATCGACGGGATGCCGGCGACCCCGAGCTGGGCGCTGATCTCGCCCTCGTGCATCGCACCGCCGGCGCTCAGCGACGGGTCCTCCTCGTGCAGGGCGATGACGCCCCCGCACAGCCGCTGGTACTGCAGGGCCTTGCGCAGCATGCCCGCCGAGACGACCGGCTTGCCGTCGTCGGTGAACCCGGCCGCCCCCTCGGCGCGCAGCTCGGCCATCTCGGTGAGCTCGGCGCCTTCCAGGCCGCGGGTGATGGCGGGCATGAAGCCGACCGGGATGCGGGCGTCGCGCAGCGCGGTGTCGCGCAGCGAGCGCAGCAGCGGCGCCGAGTCGACGACCGGATCGGTGTTGGGCATCGTCAGCACGGCGCAGAAGCCGCCGGCCGCGGCCGACCGGGTGCCGGTCTCGAGGTCCTCCTTGTGCTCCTGGCCGGGCGTGCGGAAGTGGACGTGCGGGTCGACGAAGGCCGGGAAGAGGTGACGGCCCTCGGCGTCGACGACCTCACAGCCCTCAGGCGGGGTGATGGCCCCCGGCGTGCCGAGCTCGGCGATGACGCCGTCGCGGATGAGGACGTCGCGCGGCTCGTCCAGGCCGGTGCGCGGATCGAGGACGTGAGCGCCGCGGATGAGCAGGTCGGTCGGCGTCGTCCGCGCCGCGACGAGCAGGTCGGCGCGGCTCATGCCGCCGCGCCTTCGGGCTGACGGGCGATCGCCGGCGCGCCCGCGAGCACCTCGTAGAGCACGGCCATCCGGACGACGACCCCGGCGGCGACCTGGGCGGTGATGACCGCCTGGGGCGAGTCGACGACCTCGGCGCTCAGCTCGACCCCGCGGTTGACCGGGCCGGGGTGCATGAGCACCTGCTCGGCGCCGAGCCGGCGCCCGTTGACCTGGTACCACGTCGCATACTCGCGCAGCGAGGGCACCCAGTTGTCGGTCATGCGCTCGTGCTGCATCCGCAGCGCGTAGACGACGTCGGCGGAGGGCAGCTCGTCGAGCGTGTAGCGGACCTCGCAGCCCAGCGACTCGATCCCGCGCGGGATGAGCGTCGGCGGCCCGGCGAGCGTGACGCGCGCGCCCATCGTCTGGAAGGCGATGATGTTCGAGCGTGCGACGCGGCTGTGCAGGACGTCGCCGACGATCCAGATGCTCAGCCCGTCCAGCGAGCCGAAGCGGCTGCGCAGCGTGTGGACGTCGAGCAGGGCCTGGGTCGGGTGCTCGTGCTTGCCGTCGCCGGCGTTGACGATCGCCGCCGGCGTCCAGCGCGAGACGAGCTCCGCGGCGCCCGCCCACGGGGTGCGGATGACGATCGCGTCGGGGTTGTGGGCGCCGAGCGTGAGGATCGTGTCCTTCAACGACTCGCCCTTCTCGACGCTCGAGCCCGACGCGCTGAAGTTCACGACGTCGGCGCTCAGGCGCTTGGCGGCGAGCTCGAAGCTCGACCGGGTGCGCGTCGAGGCCTCGTAGAAGAGGTTGAGGACCGTGCGGCCGCGCAGCGCCGGGACCTTCTTGATCTCGCGGCCGGCGACCTCGGAGAACGAGGCGGCCCGGTCGCAGATGCGCTCGATGTCGCTGCGGTCCAGGTCGGTGATCGACAGCAGGTGGTTCATGCGGGTACCTCCGCGGGGGCGGTGATGCGGACCTCGTCGACGCCGTCGAGCTCGGCGACGTGGACGTTGACCCGTTCGGCACGGGAGGTCGGCAGGTTCTTGCCGACGTAGTCGGGGCGCAGCGGCAGCTCGCGGTGGCCGCGGTCGGCCAGGACGGCGAGCTGGACCTTCTCGGGGCGGCCGTAGTCGAAGAGCGCCTCGATCGCGGCGCGCACGGTGCGCCCGGTGAACAGGACGTCGTCGACGAGGACGACCGTCGTGCCGTCGAGGTCGAAGTCCAGCCGGGTCGCGTGAACGGTCGGCTGCTCTGCACGGCGGCCGAGGTCGTCGCGGTAGAAGGCGATGTCGAGGTCGCCGCTGGGCAGCTCACGGCCGAGCTGCTCGCTCAGCAGGGCGTGGATGCGGCGGGCGAGGATCGCACCGCGACGATGGATGCCGACGACCGCCAGGTGCTCTGCGTCGTCGTTGCGCTCGACGATCTCGTGGGTGATCCGCACGAGTGTCCGGCGCATGTCGTCCGCGTCGAGGACGACCGTTGCGTGGTCCATCTGATTCCGTCCTTCCTGGCCTCACGGGACCGGGTTAAAGGAGCTGGTGTTCCGTCCACGGTACCAGCCCGCCCGGCGGTCAGGAGGTCGGGGCCCCCGCCTGCGCGGCCCGCTGGGGGTCCCAGCGGTGCAGCTCGGGGTCGCCCTTCTCGGGCAGCGGCACGTCGATCGTGTCGAAGTCGCGCGGCACGACGGTGTTGGGAAAGATCGCGCGCGCCTCGTCGCGGATCTCGCGGCCGAGGTAGCGCGTCGAGACGTGGGTGAGCGCCAGCAGGCCGACCCCCGCTTCGCGGGCGAGCTCGGCGGCCTGGGCGGCGGTCGAGTGGGCGGTCTCCATGGCGCGCTCGCGCTCCTCGGAGGTGAACGTCGCCTCGTGGACGAGCACGTCGGCGCCGTCGGCCGCAACCCGCAGCATGTCGCACGGCGCGGTGTCGCCCGAGAGGACGATCCGGCGGCCGCGGCGGGTCTCGCCCATGACCTGCTCGGGGCTGACGCCGTCGACGGTCTCGCCGCGCTGCAGGCGGCCGAAGTCCGGGCCGGGCGCGACACCGAGCTTGGCGGCGAGCTCGGCGTCGAAACGTCCGGGCCGGTCGGCCTCGATGAGCGCGTAGCCGTACGCCTCGCCGCGGTGACGGACGCGCAGCGCGTGGACCTCGTAGCCGTCGAACTCGACGATGGCGTCCGGCTCCAGGTCGACGACGCGCAGGCGGTAGCGCAGCCGCCCGACGAGCTGCTGCAGCGAGGCCATGAGCCGCTCGGTGCCGGGCGGGCCGAACAGGGTCAGCGGCGTCGTGCGGTCGCGCAGGTCGAACGTCTTCAGCAGGCCGGGCAGGCCGAGCCAGTGGTCGAGGTGGTGGTGGGTGAGGAAGATCTCGGTGATGTCGGGCAGCCCGACGGTGCGCAGCAGCTGGCGCTGGGTGCCCTCGCCGCAGTCGAACAGCAGCTTCTCGCCGCCGCGGCGGATGAGCGTCGCGGGCAGGCCGCGGCGGGCGGTGGGCACGGAGCCGGCGGTGCCGGCGAAGAAGATCGAGAGGTCCATCGGGCGCTGCGAGGGTAAACGTGCCCGAGGCGATACGCTCCGTGGCGCACGCGCCCGTAGCTCAGTGGATAGAGCGTCCGCCTCCGGAGCGGAAGGTCGCAGGTTCGAATCCTGCCGGGCGCGTCGGTGCTGGACGCCCGCCTCCGCGGTGGCGGGGTGTTCGATTGCCGGGGCGGTTCTCGCTTGCCACACTGGGTGTCGATGCCGCCCGTCGACGACGATCCTCTCGCCCGCCTGGCCGCCGAGCTCGAGCGCCTGTCGCAGGCGCACCTCGCGCTGAGCGAGGCCACCGCCTCGCTCATCCCCCAGGCGCCCGCCGAGCAGCGGCGGATCCTGCGCGGCGCGGCCGCCGCCTCGCGCGCCGCGGCGCGCACTGCGTCGGAGGCGAGCGCCCAGACGCTCGCCACGACGATCGACGAGTAGGGCTAGGGCAGCACCCGCACGGGCGCCTGCCAGCGCGGCGCGTCCTCGGGACGGCCCGGCTCGCCCTCGACCGTGATCTGCGCCTGCTGGGCGTGCGGGCCGGCCCGGGTCCCGCCCGGCGCCGGCGCGACGATCCCGAGCCCCTCCACGATCGTGAAGAACGCGCGCGCGAACGGCGACTCGGTCGTGCGGGCGCGCACGTCGTCCCAGTCGACCTGCTCGCGAACGGCGCGGGTCACCGCGAGCACCGAGCGGTAGTCGCACGCGTGCTCATCGAACGCGTGGAGCTTCATGACCATGACGTCGTCGAGGTGGACGACCGGCAGGTCCAGCGCGGCGACCGACAGGACTTCGGCGCGCTCGAGCACCTTGGCGACGTCACGGATCCCGCGCGGGCCGAAGATGATGTCGACGAGCACGTCGTTGCCGTCGTCGGCGGGATCCCAGGCCTTCAGCAGCCAGCCCTCGGGCGGGCGCTCGGGGCGCATCCCGCACTCGACGAGCGCCTGAAGCGCCGCCTCGGCGTCCTCGGGCCGGACGAGGAAGTCGAGGTCGTTGCGGCTCTGCGGCGCGCCGCGCGCCCACGAGGCGACGCTGCCCGCCAGCGCGTACGGGACGTCCGCGTCGCGCAGTGCGGCGGCGCCCTTCTTCAGGGTGCTCTCGATCTCCTCGAAGGTCGAGCGGACTTCGCCCATGCCGTCTCACTACCCGTCGCCGACGTTCCCCGCACCGCCCAACGGGTAGACGCCGGACGTGAGCTCGGGCAACGGCAACGGCCGCGGCGGCACCGGCGGCGTGCGGATCGCAGCGGCCGGCGACATGCACGTGCAGCGGTCGCGGGCGGCCGAGGCACGTGAGGCGTTCGGCGCGCTGGCCGGCGACATCGATCTGCTGCTGCTCGCGGGCGACCTGACGACCCACGGCCAGCCCGAGCAGGCGCACGTGCTGGCCGACGCCTGCCGGGACCTCGACGTCCCGATCTACGGCGTGTGGGGCAACCACGACTGGCACTGCGACCAGGTCGACGAGTTGCGCCCGATCCTCGCCGCGGCCGGGATCACGATGCTCGAGCGGGAGGCGACCACCGTCTGCATCGGCGCGGTCGAGATCGGCGTCGTCGGGCTGAAGGGCTTCGTGGGCGGGTTTCCCGGATCGCACCTGCCGGACTTCGGCGAGCCGCTGCTGCGCCGCGTCTATGCCGAGACGACCGCCGACGTCGCCGCCCTGGACGACGGGCTGAAGGCGATCGCCCACTGCCCGGTCCGCCTCGTGCTGCTGCACTACGCGCCCTGCCCGGACACGCTCGTCGGCGAGCCCGAGTCGATCTGGACGATGCTCGGCAACGACCGCCTGGCCGCGCCGATCGCCCAGCACGAGCCCGACATGGTCCTCCACGGCCACGCCCACGCCGGCACGTTCGAGGGCCGCATCGGCGAGGTGCCGGTCTACAACGTCTCGGTGCCGGTGCTGGGGCGCGACTTCTGGCGGTTTGAGCTCAGCGGGCTGGAGCGCGCGACCGCGCCGCTGCATTGAGGTCACGCATCGGGCCGGAACAGGTGACGACGTATGCGAAGGCGATCCGGTCGCCCCAACGAAGAGCTTCCGAACTTGTCCCTCTCGAGCGTAGTCCTTCAACTCGCGGTGCACGTCGCACCCACACATTGAGGTACCGAAACGCAGAGCACCTATGGGGTGCTCACCACAACGAGGACGGCGCCGACCAGCACGATCGCAAGAACGACCACAACCGCGAGCCGGAACTCGCGGCGCCGCTGCGCCGTGATGTGGCTCAGCGTGATCTGCTCGCGGCCGTGAGAGGTCACCGCGATTGGCCTTCCGGCGAGGATCGACGCCGTGTTAGTTGCGGCGCCGGTGCCATCGTGAAACATCAGCCCGGCGATGCCGGCCGAGACGATCATCCAGACGAGGAGCGGGACCAGAGTGTCTGGGAGTTGCAGGACCACCGCACCCCCGATAAGTACGATGGCAACAACACGTGAACGTAGACGTGATGGGGTTGTTATAAATATCTGCATTGTCACTCGAGCTTGTTGCCTGCGGCCAAGCCGGCATGGGTGGTCCTGTCTGCCCTCACGCGACACGGCTGCGCGCCTACACGGCGCATCCGGCGCTCCCCGCCAAAATCAACCACGCCTCCGCGACCACGTGCCCAGGACCATCGCGATGAAGACGAGCTCCAAGATCGGCCCCACCAGCCATACGACGACGGACGACGGAGTATTCACGACGAAGACCACCGGATAGGCGACAGCCTGAACCGTCCAGAAGAGCATGACCATCAGCCATCCGACGCGACGTGCGATGCCTCTGCGGCTGTTCGGTGAGACGTCCATGGATCGTGCCTCACAACCCCGCGCTGTTGATGCAGGTGTTGGCGTCGTTCCACTCCTGCGCGGCCGCCCAGACAATCGCAATGGCGGTCACGACGACCGCGATCAGTAGGGCGGCGAGCGCGAACGCGGCGGGGACGAAACCTACGGACAGCAACGGCATCCACAACGCTGTCGCGGCGAAAGAGGTGGAGAGATTGGCGAGCGCGGCGATGTCCAGAACGACTGAGACGCACGCCGCTTCCTGCTGAGGGAACCCGGCGAGGGTGGCCACCCACACGGAGAGCGACCCCTTGTCGGTCGGGATCGGTGGAAGCGGGATCTGCGGCCACCACGCCCCGCCACTTGCGCCACCGGAGATCCGGTAGTCGGCCGTCAGGCCCCTGGTTACGACGTATCCGACGCCGTTCCAGCCCCCGATCGTCACGCTCGACTTGGGCACGATGACGGTCGCACCCGTCGCGACGGCCGCGCGGATATCGTGCTTCGTCGCGTCGGAAAGCGTCAGTTGTGCAGCCACCGTCTCAATATTCGAGCGATCGACTTGGTAGATCGGAATCTGCTGCCCAGCAGCCACCCCGAGGATGTTCGTCGTCGAGGCGGCGGGGGACCTGAAGGCGTGCTGGAGGATCTGCCCTTCCGAAACCGAGGCATTCATGCCCGACGCGCGCAAATAGTTCTGCACGGCATCATCGTCGGCGCTCAGGCTCGTGACGCTCTGGACATCCTCGTCCACATCGAAGGTTGCTCCGCCGAGTTCCGTCCACACCGGGAAGCCCGCGAGAAGTCGCGTTCGTAGGGCAGTGGCCACGATGGCTCCCGAGAGGGCCCGCTGCTGCTGCACTTTGGCGATGCGGGCAAGCGCTTTGTTGTGCTGGTCGTTTCGCGCGAAGTACAGATCGCCCATGATCGACAGCATTTCTCCGGCGCGCGCGTCCGTCAGGACGTTAGCGGTGGAGGTCCCATCTGCGAGGGCGGACAGGGCGGTGCCACGCTGGCGGATCTGAGACAAGCTCTTCTCGCCCAAGTTCAGCGACACGGCCGAGAGTCCTCCGACAGCAACCGGGTTCTCGACAACGTCCGCGGTGTAGCCCGGAGCGCGGTAGACGATCCTGAATTTCTGTGTGTAGCCAGTGGACACCGCGCGTGTTCCGCGGGCGACCACTTCTCCATCGACGCGCAGTACGGGTATCAGGGCTGCGGCATAGGTGGGCGCGTTTAGCAGCCCGTGGTAGGCGTCAATAATCCCAGCGTCGGCTTGCGTCGCTGGCGCGTAGCCAATTGTGATGCGCTTGTTGGCGAGATCTCGCGTGTTGGCGATGAAGGAGAGCCCTCCATCGTCTGCATCCTCCGGGTCATAGTCCGGGACAGCCAGCGGGTCTGAGCCGGTGATCGCAAAGGTCACGCTGGCGTTGAGGTCGTCTGGCAGCGTCCGCACCTCGTCGCTGACAACTACCGCTTTGAAGGGCAGCGAGCCAGGGAGGTACCCGGTGTCGACGGCACGAGGACGACGTGATCCGATCAAGGCCGAGATGTCGTCGTCGTCGCCGATCCCGGCACCCTGCAGAAGCGTCTGCTGGCGGGCTCTCAGCGTCTCAAAGCTCTCGCTGAGCTGTGCCTGCGCTGGGGCGATGGCGCCGGTATCCCCGACACGCTGGAAGCTGTCGACGAGCCCTCGTGCCCAGTCGGTGACCGCAGGCTGCAACAACTGCTGGAGATCGACGCGCGGTGCCACAAACCTGGTGCGCTTGATCGATGGGTCCAGCGGGAGCCATGTCTTGGTGCCGATGCCCTCTTCTGTGCCACGGTAGGCATCCCCGGCGACGTAGGCCTCAGTCCAGACGTGGGCAAAGCGCACCTTGGCGAGCGCCCCGTTCGCACGGATTTGCGTAGTCGGTATGCCGCCCGAAGCAAGGACATCGGGTGTCGCATCGAGCCGTTCACCAGCCTGTACGTCGATTCCGAGCCAGTCTGCAGCGTGTGCTGCCGGCAGTTCCGCGACACCCCGAATGAAGCGCGCGTGGATGCCGGACGTCCGGAGCAGTGCGATGAGCAACGCAGCCTGGTCGGCATCTGAGCCGGCTTTCTCCGCGAGTGTCTGATCCGCCCCCTTTCGGATGCCGTAGTACGGCTGATAGCGGATCTCATTGCGCACGTACTCGTAGATCCTTACCGGGTCCCCACCCAACTGTTGGACGAGTTGTCGAATGGCCGGTGTGACTTCGGTCTCGGGCGTCGCGGCGAGGTCTTCCGGGGCCGCCACGCGAGACAGGGTCGACGGCGCCACGTCTGCCGGAGCTCGGCCAGCGTACGCAGGAGCGATCCCCGCGCTGAGGGCGACTGACTGCGGCGGCGCATTTCGGATTCCGAACGAGAGGTCTGAGGACAGCGGCTGCTGCGGCTGCTCGGGCACAAGGGCGGCGAGCGCCCGCGCTGCCTCGGCGGCGGGGCCCGCGGCACGAGCCCCGCCGGGCGGAAGTGCAGCCAGCGCTGCACGCAGCGACTGCTCAATCTTGGCGGACTTCCGCTCGACCTCGTCCAGACGCGCGAGGGCGGCCTTGGCGTGTAGGCCCTCCAGCTTGCCGCGGTCTGCGTCTAACTGCCGATGGACGGCGCCCAGCGCGTCGTCAACCCGAGCGCGCGCGGAGCGGGCGGCGCTCACCTCGCGCGGGGTGAGATCCCGTCGTGCCTCGGATCCTAGAAGCGCCTCCAGCTTGCCGGCGGCGGCATGGAGCCTCTCGATGGGCTGCATGGGCCGCACATGCTTGGCCGGAAGCGAGTCGTAGTCAACCTGGGTGAGCGATCGGGAGATCGCCCCCTCTTTACCACAGGAGACAACGGTCAGCGCGACGATTACGAGGAAGGCCGTTGCCTTGATCGGGTACGCCCGTATGAAACGCTCCCAGAACAATTGGTCGGTCCGAGACCGTCTCATCCGTCGCCTCCTGCGCGGTGATAGTCGTATTCGACATAGGTGACCAGCCGGGCAATCGCCGTGCGAGCTGGTTCGGTGTTGCTCCAACGGGCTCGCTCGAGTGTGCCGATGTCGTCGACGAGCGCGCGCAACCTGATGTGGAGCAGAAGGACGCTTGATGAGTCCTGGGCGGCGTCGTGCACGTGCTGCTTGATCGCGTCAAGCCTCCAACGATCGATCAGACTACTCGTCCCGACCTGGGCCAAGGCTGCGAGTGCCGTCTCGCCCGCCGCAGGCTTGTCCTCGGGGATCCCGACGGTGGCCGTGGCGGCATCGCCGTACGGCTTCATCGTGCCATCCGCCGGGTTTCGGAAATACGCCGTTGAGTGTGTCGTCACGCTCGATCCGGCGGCGGGTAGCTTGACCCATACGTCGCGCTGCTTGCGCTCGGTACCGCCGGCGTCGAACGGCGTGGAGAGGAGATCTCCAGTGAGCGAGACGTCCGTGGGAAGCTGAGGGACGGTCACGCCGGCCGGAAGCTGCGTATGCATCTCGACGGGCGTCCCCGGAGCTTCGCCCTGGACCCAGAGTTGGAGTCGTGCCATACCGCCGGTGTGAGCCGCTTCAGGTGCCGGAAGCAGCGCATCTGCCGCCTTTGAGAGCACAGCCCGCGCGCGGGCCCGGTTGACGAATGCGTTCGGCGCGGTGCCCAGGTAGATGGCCTTGCCCTTACCGAACTGGTTGTACGTGGCCGTGACGGAAATCCTGCGATTGGC
>JBDZVZ010000061.1:0-19951 GCA_040255945.1 Solirubrobacterales bacterium
TGGGACCCGGCGCTGCCCGGCAGCCTCGGCGGCGCGCCGCCGCCCGTGCGCTGACCCCCGACCCGCGGCCCCGGGTTCCCGCTCCTGCCGACAGGGGCTTTAGAGTCGCGCCGCCCATGCATCCGATCACCGTCACCGCCGACGAGCTCGGCCAGCGCTCCCGGCTGACCGTCTTCTTCCGCCTGCTGCTCGCGGTGCCCCACATCCTGTGGGCGATCCTGTGGACGGTCGCGGTGATGACGCTCGCGCTGCCCGCCTGGATCATCACGCTGGGCGGGCGCACGCTGCCCGACCCGCTGCACGGGTTCTTCGCCGCCTACACGCGCTACCTCACGCATCTCAACGCGTACCTGTCGCTGCTGGCGAACCCGTATCCGCCGTTCACCGGTCCGGTGGCCGGCTACCCGGTCGACGTCGTCATCGCGGCGCCCGCACCCCAGAACCGCTGGAAGACCGGCTTCCGGCTCATCCTCGCGATCCCGGCGATCATGCTCGGCACGACGCTGGCGTCCGGCGGCATCTCGATCGGCGGGGCCACCTCCTACACGTCGAGCGTGAGCGTGCTGGCGATCGTGGGCTTCCTGGGCTGGTGGGCGTCGCTGCTGACCGCGCGCATGCCGAGCGGCATGGAGAACGCGGGCCTGCTCGGCCTGCAGTACGGCGCCCAGCTCGGCGGCTACCTGCTCTTCCTCACCGACCGCTATCCGGACGCCGACCCGGCCGGTGTCGTCCAGGTCGCCGACCGGCGCGCCGACCCGACCGACGACGTGACCGTGGTCGCCGCCGACGACGACCTGCGCCGCTCGCGGCTGACGGTGTTCTTCCGCCTGCTGCTCGCGCTGCCGCACCTCATCTGGATCATGTTGTGGGGCGTGTTGGCGGCGCTGACCGCGATCGTCATGTGGCTCGTGGCGCTGGTGCGCACCCGGCCGCCCGAGCCGCTGCGACGCTTCCTGGCCGCCTACGTGCGCTACAGCACCCACGTGCAGGCCTACCTGCTGCTGGCCGCCAACCCGTTTCCGGGCTTCACCGGCACGCCGGGCAGCTACCCGGTCGACGTGCAGATCGCCCCGACCCGGCCGCAGCGGCGCCTGACCGTCCTGGGCCGCATCATCCTCGTCTTCCCGGCCGTGCTGCTGGCCGGCGCGATCACCGGCGCCGCCTACACCGCGGCGCTTCTCGGCTGGTGGGTGGCGCTCTTCACGGGGCGTCTGCCCCGGCAGTTGCGCGCCCTCGTCGTCTGGGCCCTGCACTACAGCGCTCAGCTCTACGCGTACATCTACATCATCACCGGCCGGTATCCGTACTCGGCGCCGTTTCGCTCGTGACCGCACGGCGGGCGATCGCCGGCCTCGCCGGCGCGCTGCTGGCCGTCGCCTGGGTCGTGGCGCTCACACGCCTGTGGCCGTCGACGGTGCCCGACGGGCTGAAGCTGCCCCACGTCCCCGACACCGACGTCCTGAGCGGCGAGGTGCTCGACCGCGCCCGACGCTACTCGCGCGGGGCGGCCCTGCTGGAGCTCGTCCGCCAGCTCGTCGTCCTGGCCGTCCTGTGGGCCTACGCCCGGCGCGGGGTGCGGCTCATGCGCGAGAGCGCGGCCGGCCCGGTCGGCACCGGCATCATGCTCGGCATGCTGGGGCTGGCGCTCGTGTGGCTGGCCTCGCTGCCGCTGCGCTTCGCCGAGTTCTGGTGGACCAAGCACTACGGGATGCTGCGCACCGACTGGTTCACGTTCGTCGTCGGCGACTACTTCGAGCTCGGCGCGCAGTTCGTGGCGGCCTCGCTGCAGCTGGCGGTCGTCATGGGCCTGGCCCGGCTGCTGCGCCGCGGCTGGCCCTACGTGGCGGTGCCGGTCGTCGTCGCCATCCAGCTCGGGCTCGTGCTCGCCTACCCACTGCTGCTGAGCGACCTCGAGCCGGTCGACAACCCGGGCATCCGTGCCGACGCCGCCCGGCTGGCCGACCGGCAGGGGGTGCGCGACGTGACGCTGCGCGTCATGGAGGTCCACGAGGAGACGCCGGCCCCGAACGCGGAGGCGATCGGCGGCCTGGGCGACGGCGGCCACGTCATCCTCTGGGACACGCTGCTGCGCAACGGGTTCACGCGCCCCGAGATCGACGCGGTCGTCGGCCACGAGATCGCCCACCTCGGTCATCACGACACGCTGCGCAGCCTGGGCTTCATGGGCCTCATGCTGCTCGCGCTCGCCGTGCTGGCCGAGCGCCTCACCCGCCGCCGCGGCGGGCTCGGGCGCCCGGAGGCGGTGCCGGTGGCGCTGCTGGTCGTCGTCGCGTTCACCTTCGCCACCCAGCCGCTGGAGGCGGCGTTCTCGCGCGACGTGGAGGCCGCGGCCGACTGGGCGGCGCTCGACGCCACCCGCGACCCGGCGGCCGCCCGCGCGATGTTCCGGCGGCTGGGGAAGGTCGCGCTGGCCGAGCCGTCGTCGCCCTGGTGGTCGCACGTGCTCTACGACAGCCATCCGCCGTTCGCGCAGCGCGTCGCCATGACCGACGCGTGGGCGCAGCACCACGGCGCCACGCGCTAGGCGTCGGGGGGCGCCCCCGAACCGAGCGAGAGATGGACCCCGTAGTACGGCTCGTCCTCGCGCACGAAGCGGCCGTTGAGGCGCCGCAGCGTGTAGCGGGCGCCGCCGACGGTGAGGGCCCGCCCATCGTCGGCGACGGCGATCACGCGGTCCTCCTCGACGGCGCCGAGATAGACGACGCGCACCGGCATGCCGACATGGGGGATGGGGCGCGACGGTGCGGGCATGGCCGCACAAGGATGCCGCGCGGACCCCCGGACCGCGCGGTCCGCGGGTCAGCGTGGGCGCGTGAGCGCGGCGGCGAGACGGGCGCGGCGCTCGGGCCCGAGGTCGGGCACGGTGACGCGCGTGGCGACGTCCCCGTAGCGGGCGTGCAGGGTCCGGCCGACCTCCTCGGGCGTGCCGATGACCGAGAACGCCTCCACGACCTCGTCGTCGATGAGCCCGGCGAGCTCGTCCCAGCCGCCGCGCTTGGTCAGCGTGTTGAGCTCGTCGCCGAGCGCGCCCCAGCCGTGGAGCGCCAGGACGCCGCGGTAGGCGGGCGTCGAGCCGTAGAAGCCGATCTGCTGGCGGACGACCGCCAGACCCTGCTCGCGCTCCTCGTCGCTGTCGGCCACGACGACGAAGCCGGGCGCGTTGAGCTCGAAGCCGTCGAGGTCGCGGCCCGCCTTCTCGGCGCCGCGGCGCAGCGCCGGCAGCGTGACCTCACGCAGGTAGCGCTCGGTGCTGAACCCGTGGGCGAACATGCCGTCGGCGACCTCCCCGGCGACCTCGGTCATGAGCGGGCCGACCGCCGCGAGATGGACCGGCGGGTTGCCGTGCGGGTTGGGGCCCGGGTCGAACATCGGGTTGGTGAGCGTGTGGGTGTAGAACTCGCCGCGGAAGTCGGGCCGCGAGCCGGTCTCCCACGTGGACCAGATCGCCCGCACGGCGAGGATGAACTCGCGCATCCGCCGGGCCGGCGCCGACCACGGCATCGAGAAGCGCTTCGTGATGTGCGGCTTGATCTGCGAGCCGAGACCGAGCACGAACCGGCCCTCGGAGTACAGGTGCAGGTCGTTGGCCTGGACGGCGACGGTCATCGGGTTGCGCGCGAAGGCGACGGCGATGCCGGTGCCCAGCCGGATCCGCTCGGTCTCGCCGGCGGCGACGGCATTCGCGAGGAACACGTCGGGCTTGACCTCGGTCGCCCACCACGTGTCGTAGCCGTCGCGCTCGGCGGTCGACGCGCGCTCGCCGGCGTCGCGCAGCGACGTGAGGTAGTGCAGGGAGTCGATCTGCATCGCTGTGGACCGTAGACGTTGCGGGGGACCGCAGGAGCACGCGGCCGGTCGCGTGCGACGATGACCCGCGTGGACAGCAGAACGGGCCAGAAGGCCGGCGCGGCGTTTCGCGCGGTCGTGAGCGGCAGGGTGCAGGGCGTCGCGTTCCGGCAGGCGACCCGGTCGCGCGCGCTCGAGCTCGGTGTCCTGGGCTGGGTGCGCAACCGCGACGACGGCAGCGTCGAGGTGCACGCCGAGGGGCACCCCGACGCGGTGGCCGCGCTCGAGGCGTTCCTGCACGACGGGCCGCCCGCCGCGAAGGTCGACCGCGTCGAGCTGCGGCGCGTCAAGGTCGAGGGCCACGAGCAGTTCGCGGTCCGCGGCGTCGCCGCCGGCGTCTTCGTCGTCCAGGAGCACCAGGCCACGGCCCATCACTTCGACCTGCGCCTGGAGGTCGACGGCGTCATGCGCTCGTGGGCGGTGCCGAAGGGCCCGTCGCTGGACCCGGCGGTCAAGCGCTTTGCCATCCAGGTCGGCGACCACACCCTGGACCACAACCGCTTCGAGGGCGCGACGGGCGGCGGCGGCGTCATCGTCTGGGACCACGGCCGCTACGAGCAGGGCGGCCGCGTCGCCTGGCCGGAGGCGCTGGACCGAGGCCACGCCGTCTTCGTCCTGCACGGCGAGAAGCTGCGCGGCGGCTTCGCGTTGCAGCGCACGCGCGGCGCCGGTGAGACGTCCCAGTGGCTGCTCGTCAAGCGGCGCGACGACGAGGCCCGGCCCGGCTCCGACGTCGTCGCCCAACGGCCCGAGTCGGTCGTCAGCGGCCGCACGCTCGCCGAGCTGCTCGACGACGCCCGCTGACCCCTACGCGATCGTCCGGCGCCAGAACGCCGGCGTCAGCAGCACGAGCACGGTGAAGATCTCCAGGCGCCCGATGAGCATGAGCGCGCACAGGACGCCCAGGCCGCCGTCGGGGATCGTCGCGTAGCTGTCCAGCGCGCCGATGTCGCCGACCCCCGGCCCGACGACGTTGACCGCGCTGGCCGCCGCCGACGCGGCCGTCAGCGTGTTCAGGCCGAACGCCGCCATCGCCAGCGTCCCGACGATGAACACCACCATGTAGAGCAGGAAGAAGCCCATGAGGCCGCGGCGCGCCTCGTCGCTGAACACCCGCCCGCCGGCGCGCAGCACCTGCACGGTGCTGGGGGCCAGCTGGCGCTGCAGCTCCTGCTTGGCGGTCTTGGCGAGCATCATGACGCGGAAGACCTTCATGCCGCCGCTCGTCGACCCGGCGCACCCACCGACGAACATGAGCGCCAGCAGCAGCAGGCGCGCGAACTCCGACCACTGGCCGAAGTCGCTCGTCGCGTAGCCGGTGCCGGAGGCGACCGAGGTGGCGGCGAACGCCCCGTCGCGCAGCGACCGCCCGAACCCCAGCCCGGCGTGGGCGATCAGCAGCGTCAGGGTCAGGGCGACCGCGACCGCGGCGACGATGCCCAGGTAGGCGCGCACCTCGGCGAGCTGCGGGCGCAGCGGCCGGCCCTTCAGGGCGCGCCAGTAGAACGCGAAGTTGATGCCGGCGACGACCATGAAGACCATGGCGACGAGCTCGACGGCGACGCTGTCGAACGCGCCGAGCGACGCGTCGCGCGTCGAGAAGCCCCCGGTGGCCAGGGTGGTCAGCGCGTGGTTGATCGCGTCCCAGGCGCTCATGCCGGCGGCGAGGTAGGCGCCGAAGCACAGCGTCGTCAACGCCACGTAGATGCCGGCGATGATCTGGGCGGTGTCGACGATGCGCGGCGTCAGGCGATCCTGCGGCAGCCCGGTGCTCTCCGCGTAGAACACGCGCTGGGAGGCGAGGCCGACCGCGGGCGCCAGCGCGACGACGAGCACGACGATCCCGACACCGCCGATCCACTGGCTCAGCGACCGCCACAGCACGATCGCGTCCGGCTGGGTCTCGATCGAGCTCAGCACGGTCGCCCCGGTCGTCGTGAACCCGCTGACGCTCTCGAACAGCGCGTGCACCGGGTCCGAGAACGCGCCGTAGGCGAGAAACGGCACGGCGCCGACGGCCATCGCCGCCAGCCACGCGAGCGTCACGGCGAGGTAGCCGTCGCGCGGGCGCAGCGGCTCGTCGTCGGGCACGGTGCCGCGCACGAGCCCGGCGACCGCCAGCGGGCCGATGACCGCCGCGCTCGCGGCGAAGGCGATCGCGCCGTCGTCGCCGCCGGCGAGCGCCACGATCGCGCAGACCGCCATGCCGGCGGCGGTCGCCAGCAGCGCCCCGGAGACGATCGGGACGATGACCCGCCAGTTCAGGCGCGGCCCGAACGTCCGGGCGGTCATGCGTCGAAGAGCCGCTCGACGTCCACGCACGAGTCCCCGACGCCGAAGAGGATGACCTGGTCGCCGGCGATGATGCGCTGCTGCTCGCGGGGGAAGAGGACCTCCTCGTCGCGGACGATCGCCGCGATGTGGCAGCCGCGCGGCAGGCCCGACCCGTGCACCGGCCGGCCGTCCATCTTGCAGCCGGCGTCGACGTTGACCTCGAGCACCTCGGCGCCGCTGAACAGCAGGTGCATGGCCCGGACCTGCTCGCCGCGGATGAAGCGCAGGATCTCGTCGGCGGTGACGAGCCGGGGCGAGAACGCGGCGTCGATGCCCAGGCCGGCGACGAGCGGCATGTACTCCTCGCGGGAGACGACGGCGAGGCACAGGCGGGCGCCCAGCTCCTTGGCGTAGCGGGCGGCGAGCAGGTTGTGGCGGTCGTCGCCGGCGCAGGCGACGAACGCGCCGGCCCGGTCGATCCCGTGGGCGAGGAACTGCTCCTTGCTGACCCCGTCCTCGTGGACGACGGTGGTCCGCGTCAGCCGCTCGGCGACGTAGCGCGCACGGGCCGCGTCGCGCTCCATGACCGTGACGTCCGCCTGGCGGTCGGCCTCCAGGCGCAGGGCGAGCGGCAGCCCGACGCGGCCGGCGCCGAAGACGACGACGTCGCGGACCCGCAGCGCCTGGCCGGCGACGTCGGCGACGACCGCGGCGATGTCGGCGCGCGCGGCGGCGACGAGGACCCGGTCGCCGACCGAGAGCCGGTCGTCGGGGGCGGCGAGCCGCGCCTGGCCGCCGCTGATGACCCCCATGATGAACTGGGGTCGGACGATCGGCCGCTGCGAGAGGGGGATGCCGACGAGCGACGAGCGCTCGGTGAGGATCGACTCGGCGACGGCGACGCGTCCGTCGCCGAAGAACTCGACGGCGACCGCGCCGGGCAGGCCGATCGCGTCGGCGATGTCGTCGGCGGTGACCCGCTCGGGGTGGATGACGAAGTCGATGCCGAGCCGGTCGCGGGCGAAGCCGGCGTCCGAGCCGAAGAACTCGGCGTCGCGGACGCGGGCGACCGTGCGGCGGGCGCCGAGCTGGTGGGCGGCCAGGGTGGCGATGAGGTTCGCCTCGTCGGACTCGGTGACGGCGAGCAGCAGGTCGGCGTCACCCGCGCCGATGTCGCCGAGGAGCTTCGGCGAGGCGCCGTTGCCGGCGAGGACGAGCGCGTCGAGCTGCGCGGCGACCGTCTCGACGCGTGCCTCGTCGGAGTCGACGACCGTGACCTCGTGGCCCTCGGCGCTGAGCCGCCGGGCGATGTGCTGGCCGACCTCGCCGGCGCCGATGACGATGACCTTGTGCATGGCCGAAGGCAGGGACCGTACGACACGCTGCGGCGCGGCGATCCGCCGGGCACGACGGACACCGCGCCGGCGGTGGGCACCTGGTGGGGTCCATGACCCCACCAGGTGCCAACGGCTTCTCAGACGTGCCGCACGCGCCGGCGGCGGTGGCGCACCAGCAGCGCGGCGGCCGCGGCGAGCGCGAGCGCGACGACGGCGACCTCGACGCCGGAGAACGCGTGGTGGACCTCGTCGTAGCGGCTGCCGAGCGCCCACCCGGCGGCGGCGAACGCGAAGCACCAGATCGCCGAGCCGGCGATCGTCAGCACGGTGTAGGGCGCCAGCGGCGTGCCCAGCGCCCCGGACGGGATCGAGATGAACGACCGGACGACCGGGGTGAGCCGGCCGAGGAAGACGGCGGCGTGGCCATGGCGCTCGAACCAGCGGTCGGCCTGGGCGAGGTTGGCGGCGTCGAGGTGCAGCCGTCTGCCGTGGCGCTCGAGCAGCGGCCGCCCGCCCCAGCGCCCGACCGCCCAGCCGGCGAGCGCGCCGACGAGGTAGCCGAGCGTGCCGGCGAGCGCGAGCACGACGTAGGCCTCGACGCCGGTGGGCAGCGTGTGGCCGAGCAGGACCGGCTCGTGGTCGCCGAACGCCCCGGCGGCCAGCGCGCCGGCGACGAGCATCGTCAGCTCGCCGGCGAAGGGGAAGACGGCGTCGACGGCCATGATCGCGAAGATCGCGTAGGCGCCGTGGTGACCGACCCAGTCGGTGAGGGTCTGCGTGATCGAGGCGAGGACGAGCGGGTGCACGCGCCTTCGAGAGTACGACCTGCCGTGCGCCCTTGACCGTTGGCCGCCCGTTGGGCATCGCGACGCGGGGCATCAGCGAGCGCGCCTGCTGCGGCGTGGCGACCACCGCCGCGCCCGCCTGACACGCCGCGGCGGGACGATCCCGAGGATCCGCGGCGGCGCGGCGCGGCGCTGCTGGCGGCGGGCGAGCAGCCCGGCGCCGATGCCCGCGGCACCGAGCGCGGCGACGATGACGCCGGGCGTCGCCCGCAGCCGGCCGTACTCCTCGAGCACCGCGGGCCAGACGCGGCGGTCGACGAGCTCGGAGAGGGCCGCGGCGTCGTCGAGCTCGTCGGACGCGTTCACCGGCTCGAGGATCGAGATGCGCACGTGGCGCGGCTTGGGCACCGGGCCGAGCCACAGGTGCGCCGTGCCCGAGATTGCGGTCGGCAGGATCGGCGCGCCGGTCTCGATCGCCAGACGCCCGGCGCCGTGATGGGGCGCGCCGAGCGCGTCGGGCTCGTCGACGCGCGTGCCCTCCGGGAAGACGACGAGCAGCTCGCCGCCCTGCAGGACGGCGCGCGCCGTCGCGTACGCCTCGAGGTCGGTCTCGCCGCGGCGGACCGGAAAGCCGCCCAGCCCGACGAAGAGCCGCCCCAGCGGCCCCCGGAAGATCTCGCGCTTGGCCATGAACCGCAGCGGCCGGCGCGTCGCCATCGACAGGAAGAACGCGTCGAGAAAGCTCTTGTGGTTCGGGGCGAGGATCGCGGCGCCCTCGGCGGGCAACCGCTCGGCGCCCGTGATGTGCAGGCGAAACCAGCCCCGCAGGAACGGTGTGAGCAGCAGGCGCACGAACCAGTACAGCGGCCGGTTGATGCCGCGCCGCCGGGCCCGCTCGTGTGCCGTGCTGCCCATGGTCTCAGTCCCGCCGCCGCATGAGCGCGAAGGCGACGGCGCCGGCGACCGCGGCCCACGCGAGCATGACCGCGAGGTCGCCCCAGCGCGGGGTCGCCGTGCCGGTCACCGGGTTGAACGCCGTCTCCAGCGCCAGCGCGAGCCGGCGCGGCGGGAAGGCCGAGCCGAGGTCGGCGAGCCACGACGGCCCGTGGTCCAGCGGCAGGAAGACGTCGGAGATGAACAGCAGCGGCAGCAGCGTGCCCCAGGCGACGGCCATCGCGCTCTGCGCCGAGCGGATGAGCATGGCACCGGCCAGGCCGAGCGCGGCGAAGCAGACGGTGCCGACGACGATTGTCAGCACGACGCTCGGGACCGCGGTCCACGGCACGTCGACGCCGTAGGCGAGGACGCCGGCGGCGGCGATGACGACGGCGGCGAGCGCCGCGACGAGCCCGGTCGAGGTGAGGCGCCCGGCGAAGTGGATCCACGGCGGCAGCGGCGTGCCGCGCATGCGCTTCAGCACGCCCTGGTCGCGCGCGAGCGACACGCCGACGAGCACGTTGACGTAGCCGGCGACCATGACGGCGAACGCCATCATCGCCGGCGTGAAGAACTGGCCGTAGGCGATGCCGCCCCGCTCGGTCAGCGCACGGTTCTCGTTGAGCAGCGTCACCGCCAGCAGGACGACGACGGGCAGGGTGAGCGTCGAGAAGGCGCTCATCGGGGACCGTCGCAGCAGCCGGTTCTGGTAGCGCAGCTGGGCCAGGAACATCCGGCCGGCCGGGGCGTGCGCCTCACGGGGCATCGCCCGCCTCCTCCCGCTCGCGGGTGAGCTCGAGGTAGACGTCCTCCAGCGACGGCTCGAACACCGCCAGGGCCGAGAGCTCGACGTCGACCGACAGCGCCCAGCCGGTGAGCCGGTGCACGACGCGCACGGCGTCGTCGGTGAGCAGCTGGACCTCGTCGTCGGGCCCCGGCTGGGCGATCGCCGCGAGGTCGGCCGGCAGCCGGGCCCCGCCGGGGAGATGGAACGCGACGGTCGTCGGGCGATGGCCGCCGGCCCGCAGGGCGGCGGGCGCGCCGTGCGCGACGCCGCGGCCGCGGGCGATGACGAGCAGCCGGTCGGCGAGCTGCTCGACCTCGTCCATGTAGTGGCTGGTGAGGACGATCGTGCGCCCCGCGCGCCGCAGGCCCGCGATCGTGTCCCAGGCGCGGCGGCGGGCCGCCGGGTCCAGGCCGGTGGTGGGCTCGTCGAGGAAGACGACCTCCGGGTCGCCGACGAGCGCGATCGCGATCTCCAGGCGGCGGCGCTCGCCGCCGGAGAGCTGGTGGACGCGTCGGCGGCGCAGCGCGGTGAGGTCGAACTCGTCGAGCAGGTCGCCGGTCGGCCGCGGCCGGCCGTAGCAGGAGGCGTAGAGCTCGAGCGTCTCGTCGACCGTGAGCTCGAGGTCGAGCCCGACCGTCTGCAGGACGACGCCGATCCGCTCGCGCAGGCCGCGCCCGCCGTGCTCGGGGTCGACGCCGAGGACGCTGACCGTGCCGGCGCTGCGGTGGCGGTAGCCCTCGAGGATCTCGACGGTCGTCGTCTTGCCCGCGCCGTTGGGGCCCAGCAGCGCGAAGACCTCGCCGCGCTGCACGGTGAAGCTCAGGCTGCGCACCGCCTCGCGCTCGCCGTAGCGGTGATGGAGGTCCTCGACGACGATCGCGGGCGCGGGCATCGGGCATCACCGCTCGTCGAGGTGGCGGACGAACCAGTCGACGGCCAGCCGCGCGACCTCCGACAGGGCGCCGGGCTCCTCGAAGAGGTGCGTGGCGCCGGGCACGATCGCCAGGTCGCGCACGCAGCGCATCCGCGCGAGCGCCTGGCGGTTGAGGTCCAGGACGCCGCGGTCGTCGCCGCCGACGATGAGCAGCGTGGCCGCGACGACGTCGGGCAACCGCCGGGCGGCGAGGTCGGGCCGCCCGCCGCGCGAGACGACGGCGCGCACGCCGGTCCCGGCCTCGGCGGCCGCGACGAGCGCCGCGGCGGCGCCGGTGCTCGCGCCGAAGTACCCGAGCGGCAGGTCCCGCGTGGCGTCCTGCTCGTGCAGGAAGCGGTTGGCGGCCAGCAGCCGGGCGGCGAGCAGGCCGATGTCGAAGACGTTGTCGCGGTCGGCTTCCTCGGCGGGTGTGAGCAGGTCGAACAGCAGCGTCGCGATGCCCGCGTCGTTGAGCGCCCGGGCGACCGACCGGTTGCGCGGGCTGTGTCGGCTGGAGCCCGAGCCGTGGGCGAAGGCGACGATCCCGCACGGCGCCGCGGGTAGGGCGAGGTCGCCGGGCAGCAGGGCGCGCAGGCCGGTCTCGATCGCGACGTCGCGCTGCGCCGGGGTGCGGGCCGCACGCCGCGCCTGCAGCAGCGCGATGACCTGCTCGTCGGACGTGGGCCGGAAGTCCCGGTACCAGGCGCCGACCGCCCAGAGGTCGGCGGGCGCCTCGACGCAGACGACCTCGTCGACGACGTCGCGCAGCTCGGTGAGCGGCTCGCGGGCCGCGACGGGCACCGCGAGGACGATGCGCCCGGCGCCGCGGGCGCGCAGCGACCGCGCCGCCGCCCGGGCGCTGCGGCCGGTGGCCAGCCCGTCGTCGACGAGCAGGACGGTGCGGCCCGTGACCGGCAACGGCGGCGCGTCGCCGCGATAGCGGGCCAGGCGCGCGTCGAGCTCGCGCTGCTGGCGGGCGACGAGCGCGTCGAGCTCCTCGGACCGGATCCCGAGGGCCCCGACGACGTCGTCGGCGATGACGCGGATGCCCGCCTCGGCCAGCGCGCCGATGGCGAACTCGGGCTCGTCGGGCGCCCCGATCTTGCGGACGAGCACGACGTCCAGCGGCGCGCCGAGCGCGTCGGCGACCTCGGCGGCCACCGGCACCCCGCCGCGCGCCATGCCGACGACGATCGGCTGCTCGGCGCGGAAGCGCTCGGTCAGCGGCGCGAGCCGGCGCCCCGCGTCGCGGCGGTCGGCGAACCGCTCGCCGTCGCGGGGCGCGCCGCGGCCGAGGTCGCGCAGGGAGGTGATCGCGCCGGTGAGCATGACGTGTGCTCCTTCGCACTCGGTGGGTGCCCGAGGATCGCGCGTTCGCCGTCGGGGCGCCATCGGCACGCTTCCCGGATTCGCGCTGCGGGGCGTCCCCGTGCGGCGATCCGCAGTCTTCCCCGTTGTCCGCGCGCCGACGCGGGCCGACTGCCCGCCGCGCCGCGACGGTAGCCGAGGTCCGGATGACCGGCCGCCGGCCCGAAGACGTGTGGGGAAGCGGCCTCGAGGAGGGGGAGCGGCGCCTGCAGCGCTCGGTCGCCGGCCTGGCGGCGACGGGCTTGCTGGGCGGGATCGAGATCTTCTTCGGGATCACGGTCATGGTCGTCACGACGGCTGCGTTCACGCCCGCGATCGGCGAGCAGGGCGCGCATGTCCTGGGCTCGATCGCGTTCGGGATCGGCTTCGTCCACCTGACGATCGGGCGCGCCGAGCTGTTCACGGAGAACTTCCTCATCCCGGTGAGCGCCGTGTGGGCGGGGCGGGGCACGGTGCGGCGGCTCGTGGTGATGTGGTCGGTGACGCTCGTCTTCAACCTCATGGGGTTGACGCTGTTTGCGGCGATCATGAGCGTCGGCGGCGTCCTGACACCCGACAGCCTGCACGCCGCCGGAACGCTGGCCGACACCTACGGCCAGCGCGACTGGCTGCCGGCGCTCATGAGCGCGATCGCCGCCGGCACGGTCATGACGCTGTTCACCTGGGTCATCGCGGCGGCCGACGACACGGCCGCCCGGGTCATGCTCGCGCTGCTCATCGGCTTCGTGCTCGGCGTGCCCGCGCTCAACCACGCCGTCGTCTCGTTCGGCGAGATCGTCTTCGGGCTCATCGCCGGCACGTCGGTCTCGGACGTCGGCGACCTGGCCCGCAACCTGGGGCTCGCGATCGTCGGCAACTTCGTGGGCGGGGTGGGGCTCGTCTTCGCGACGCGCCTGACCCAGGTGCGCGGCGAGCCGGGCGAGACGCCGCGCTGACGGCTCAGCGCGTCCGCGCCGGCGGCTTCTTGGCCTTGGTCGTCTTCTTCTTGGTCTTCTTCGGGGTGAGCTTGCGCACGGCCTTGCGCAGCGAGGCCAGGTCGCGCGAGAGCTTGCGGTTGGCGCGTTCCAGGGCCGCGATCCGGTGCGTGGCGGCGGCGAGCTCGGCCGTCGAGGCGGGCGTGCCGGGGGCACCGGCGTCGCCCTTGGGGCCGGCGTCGCCCTTCGGCCCCGGGGTGAGGCTCAGCGTGCTGACGCGGGCGTCGAGCGCCTGGACGGCGGCGAGCGCGACGCCGGCGACGTCGGCGGGGGCGAGCTCGGCGTCGCTGCCCCCGACGCCGAACGCGGCCCGGAACGCCTTCGGCTCCGGAGCGAGGTGCGGCGTGTTGCCCGGGTCGAAGCTGACGCGGTAGCGGTTGAACGCCAGGCCGCGCAGGGCGGCGAGGACGTTGGTCGGGTCGGCGGGCGCGACGACGATGGCGCCGTTGAGCTGCTGCGTGACGATGCCGACGGTCGACACGTCGCTGTTGGCGAGGATGTCGACGCTGCTCGTCGGCGCGCCGGGGCGGATGCGGAACGGCAGGCGGCTGCCGCCGGTGAGGTCGCGGACGAAGAAGTTGGCCTCGTTGCCGGCGACGTCCCAGGTCTGGGGCGTGAAGCCGCTGTTGTTGGTCTGCAGCAGCCGCAGGCCGGGGGTGTCGCCGGACTTCAGCAGGACCCCGAGCCCGCTGGTGAACGCCTCGCCGTCGGCGCACAGCGACCCGACGCACTGCTTGCCGGTGACGATCTGGTTGCCGGCGACGACCGTGTCGGCGGCGGTGGCGGGAGTGGCGGTGACCGCGAGCGCTCCGGCGCTCAGCAGGCAGGCGGACAGCGCACCGAGGGCGCGGGAGCGAGGCATAGGCCGGGCAGTCTGTCAGCGGACCCGGTTGTGCTCGGACGAATGGCGGTGCTACCCTTTTACACACGAGCAGTGTGAAAAACGACGGACGGGAGCACCAAGCCATGCCAGACGGCGTCCAGACAGCGGTCCTCGGGCTGCCGCGCATCGGTCCCGACCGGGAGCTCAAGGTCGCGCTCGAGGCCTACTGGCGCGGCGAGCTCTCCGGCGCCGAGCTCGAGCGCGCCGCCCGCGCGCTGCACCGCCGCCAGCTCGTCGACGCCGCGGCCGCCGGCATCGACGTCCTGCCGTCCAACGACTTCTCGCTCTACGACCACGTCCTCGACACCGCCCTGCTCGTCGGCGCGATCCCCGACCGCTTCCGCCACCTCGAGCGCGGCTCGCTCGAGCTGCTCTTCGCCATGGCGCGCGGCACCGACACCGCGCCGCCGCTGGAGATGACGAAGTGGTTCGACACCAACTACCACTACCTCGTCCCCGAGGTCGCCCCCGAGACGCACTTCAGCCTCGACCCCGCCAAGCCGCTGGCCGAGCTGCGCGAGGCGGCGCGCACGCGGCCGGTCATCCTCGGCCCGGTCTCGTTCCTGTCGCTGGCCAAGGGCGACCGGCCGCTGCGCGCGCTGGACCGGCTGCTGCCCGTCTACGAGGAGCTCCTGCGCCGGCTGCACGCGTTCGGGGCCCAAGCGGTCCAGATCGACGAGCCCGTCCTCGTCACCGACCTCGACGTCGGCGTGCTGGCCGCCGTCGAGCGCAGCTGGGAGCGGATGGCCGCCGCCGCCCGCGGGCTCGACCTGACGCTCGCCGCGTACTTCGGCGGCCTGGGCAGCGCCCTGCCGCGCGTCCTCGCCCTGCCCGCGCGCGAGATCCACCTCGACCTCGTCTGCGCCCCCGAGCAGCTCGAGCCGGCGCTCGCCGCCCTGCCGGCCGGCACCCGGCTGTCGCTCGGCGTCATCGACGGGCGCAACGTCTGGCGCAGCGACCTCGAGGCGATCGCCGCCCGCGTCGAGCCGATCGTCGACCGGCTGGGCGCCGACCGCATCCGCCTCGCGCCCTCCTGCTCGCTGCTGCACGTGCCCTACAGCGCCCGGCGCGAGCAGGGCCTGGACCCCGAGCTGCGCGGCTGGCTGGCGTTCGCCGAGGAGAAGCTCGAGGAGCTCGCGCTGCTCAAGGCGGGGCTGGCCATGGGACCCTCGGACCGCGCGCGGCTCTTCGCGCCCGCCCACGCCGCGCTCGAGGCCCGCCGCGGCTCGGCCCACACCCACGACGACCACGTGCGCCGCCGCGCCGCGAGCCTGTGCGACGACGAGCTGGCCCGCCGCTCCACCGCCGCCGAGCGCGCGCCCCAGCAGGCCGAGCGCCTCGCCCTGCCGCCGCTGCCGACGACGACGATCGGCTCGCTCCCGCAGACCACCGAGATCCGCGACGCGCGCCGCCGCCACGACGCCGGCGAGCTGTCGGCCGCCGACTACGAGCGCTTCCTGAAGGCCGAGATCCGCACGGCCATCGGCCTCCAGGAGCAGATCGGCCTCGACGTGCTCGTCCACGGCGAGCCCGAGCGCAACGACATGGTCCAGTACTTCGCCGAGCGCCTGGCCGGCTTCGCGACGACCGAAGCCGGCTGGGTGCAGTCCTACGGGTCGCGCTGCGTGCGGCCCCCGATCCTCTTCGGCGACGTGTGGCGGCCCAAGCCGATGACGGTCTCCTGGTGGCGCTACGCCCAGGACCTCACCGCCCGGCCGGTCAAGGGCATGCTCACCGGGCCGGTGACGATGATGCAGTGGTCGTTCGTCCGCGACGACGAGCCGGCGCCGCAGGTCGCCCGCCAGCTCGCGCTGGCGATCGGCGACGAGGCCGTCGACCTCGAGCGCGCCGGCGCCGCGATCGTCCAGATCGACGAGGCCGCCCTGCGCGAGGGCCTGCCGCTGCGGTCCGCCGACCGCGACGGCTACCTGCGCTGGGCGATCGACGCCTTCCGGCTCACCGCCGCGCCGCTGCGCGACGACACCCAGGTCCACGTGCACATGTGCTACTCGGAGTTCGGCGACTTCGTCGAGGCGATCGCGCGCCTGGACGCCGACGTGCTGTCGATCGAGGCGTCGCGCTCGAGCCTCGACCTGCTCGAGCCGTTCGCCGACTACCCGGCCCAGGTCGGCCCGGGCGTCTACGACATCCACTCGCCGCGCGTCCCGAGCTCGGTGGAGATGGAGGAGCGCCTGGCGCGCGCCGAGCGCCACATCCCGCGCGAGCGGCTGTGGGTCAACCCGGACTGCGGCCTGAAGACCCGTCGCTGGGAGGAGGTCGTGCCGGCGCTCGAGCGGCTCGTCGCGGCCGCCCAGCGCCGGCGGGCGGCCACGACGACCGCCGTGGCCGCATGACACGACAAGGAGATCCCCGATGACGACGCTCACCGAGCCGGGCACGACCTCCCGGTACCGGACGCTGTTCAGCATCGACTTCCACGTCGAGATGACCGACGCGGCGCTGGCCCGGCTCGCCGGCCGGCTCGGCATGGCGATGCACACCCACCCCAAGCTCTACGCCAGCCCGGTGCCGCCCGCGGTCGGCCGGCTGGACTTCTTCTCCGGCCTGTTTCTCGTGCCCGGCGACGGGGAGGACGCGTGGCGCCTGGAGGCACGCACCTGGGGGAGGCCTTCAGACGCGGCCGTCCGCCGCTGGCAGCTCTTCGCGCTCGGCGCCGTCCACGAGCTCGACCACGACATCTCGGAGGTGCTGGCATGACCGTCATGCCGCAGCGGCGCGGCCGCGCGATCGACGAGCCGGTGACGATCAGCAAGATCTACACCCGCCACGGCGACGGCGGCCAGACGAAGCTCGCCGACGGCAGCCGCGTCTCGAAGGCCTCGGCGCGCGTCGAGGCCTACGGGGCCGTCGACGAGCTCAACGCCGCGCTGGGCCTGGCGCTCTGCGTGCGCGGCCTGCCGCACACGGTGCGCGCCGTGCTCACCCGGGTGCAGAACGAGCTCTTCGACCTCGGCGCCGACCTGGCCGTGCCCGCCGACGACGAGCGCGGCCGCCTGCGTGTGGAGGGCGTCCAGGTCGCCTGGCTGGAGGAGCAGTGCGACGCGCTGAACGCCGACCTGCCGCGGCTGCGCAGCTTCGTCCTGCCCGGCGGCAGCGAGCCTGCCGCCCGCCTGCACGTCGCGCGCACCGCCTGCCGGCGGGCCGAGCGGCGCGCGGTCGCGCTCGCGGCGACGGAGCCGGTCAGCGCGGCGGCGATCGTCTACCTCAACCGGCTCAGCGACCTGTTGTTCATCATGGCCCGGTTCGTGACGGTGCGCAGCGGCCTGCGCGAGCCGCTCTGGCGTCCGGGGCTGACGACGACCGCGCGGGCGGGCGCCGGGGCGCCTCGCGACTGACGTTCGTCCCGCTGGGCGGCACCATCGTCAGGGCGGCGGCGGCGGCGAGGTCGAGGACGAGGTCGGCGGCCTCGGGGCGGCGGTCGTCGCGCGCGGGCGGCTGGGGGCGGCGCGGCGCGGCGCACAGCTCGGCCAGGGTGCGCTCGAGCGCAGCGGGTGTGGCGGCGACACGAGCGATCCCGAGGCGCTCGAGCGCGCGCGTGTTGGCGGCGATGTGGCCGGGCGGGCGGCCGAAGCAGACCAGCGGGCAGCCGGTGGCCCGGGCCTCGAGGGCGGTGACGCCGCCGGTCGTGTGGACGAGGGCGTCGGCCGCGGCCAGCAGGGCGGGCATCTGGTCGGTGAACGGCCGCACGTCGACGCGCGGCTCGTCCCGGTAGCGCGCGGCGAGCCGGGCGCGTGCGGGCTCGCTGCGGCCCGGCAGCGCGACGACGTCGGTCTCGCCGGCGCCGGCGCGCAGGGCCGCGTCGACGGCGTCGTCCAGGGCGCCGAAGCCCCAGCCGCCGCCCGACACCACCACGAGGTGGCGGCGCCCGTCCCCGGGGCGGCCGAGGGCGGCGCGGGCGGCGGGGCGCGCCGGCGGCGGGTCGAACCCTGCGCGCAGGATCGGGCGCACGACCCGCACGCGCCGTGGGTCGCCGCCCGCGCCGCGGACGGCCTCGGGCCGCGAGGCGTCGTACATGAGCAGGTGCAGGTCGACGCCCGGGTGGACCCAGAAGCGCAGGCCGACGACGTCCGACACGGTCGCCGCCACCGGGACCGGCAGCCGCCCGGCGGCCCGCAGCCCGCCGAGCGTGGCGGTGAGGACCGGATAGGTGGAGACGACGACGTCGGGCCGCAGGCGGGCGACCGTCGCGCGCAGCTCCCGCGCGCCGAGCGCGAGCAGGGCCAGCTCGCCGGCGCGGCCCAGCGGCCGCGAGCCCATGACCGCCCGGTACGTGAGCCCGTAGGCGGTCGACGGGCGGCTGAGGTGGCGGTGCAGGCCGGGCTCGAGGAGGCGCTGCGCGCGCCGGCCGAGCACGTCCAGGCCGGCGGTCACGACGACGTCGGCGTCCCGGGCGCGCAGGCCGTCGGCCAGCGCGTCGGCGACGGCGGCGTGGCCCTCGCCGACGTCGGCCGAGAGGATCGCGACGCGCGGCACGCCTCGTGGTCCCCGCTCGGCGCCCCCGGCCATGCGCGGAGCCCCTACCGTGCTGCGTCGTGCGTCGGCTGCCGCGCAACGTGAAGGTGCTCTCCTGGGTGAGCTTCTTCCAGGACGCCGCCTCCGAGCTGCTCTATCCGATCTTTCCGCTGTTCATCACCGTGACGCTCGGGGCGCCGGCGGCCGCCCTCGGGGTCATCGAGGGCGTCGCGGAGGGGACGGCGTCGGTCGGCAAGGCGGTGTCGGGGCGGCTGGCCGACCGGTTCCGGCGCCGGCCGCTCATCGGCCTGGGCTACGGGCTGTCGTCGGTGGCCAAGCCGCTCATCGGCCTGGCGGGCGCCTGGCCGGTGGCGCTGGCGGGACGGGTCGTCGACCGGGTCGGCAAGGGGGTGCGGACGAGCCCGCGCGACGCGCTGCTGGCCGGCGACACGCCGCCGGAGATCCGCGGCCGGGCGTTCGGCTTCCACCGGGCAGCCGACACGGCCGGGGCGGTCGTCGGGCCGCTGCTCGGGCTGGCGCTCTACGAGGCGTTCGACCACGAGCTGCGCCCACTGTTCTTCCTGGCCGCGGTGCCGGCGGCGGTCAGCGTCGCGCTCATCCTGCTCGTGCGCGAGCACGCGCCGCCGGGAGCGGGCGCGGCGCCGCCGCCGCGGGCGGTGGGACGGGCGGTGCGGCCGGTGGCCGCGGAGGGCCCGACGGGCCCGCTCGGACGCCCCTACTGGCAGCTCGTCGTCGTGCTGGCGGTCTTCGGGCTGGCGAACTTCTCCGACGCGCTGCTCATCCTGCGCACGGAGGAGATCGGGCTCAGCTTCGTCGACGTCATCCTCGTGTACACGCTCTACAACGCGGCGTATGCGGCCCTGAGCTATCCGGCGGGGATCGTCTCCGACCGGCTGCCGCGCCGGCTCGTCTACGCGGTCGGGCTGCTGTTCTTCGCGGTCGCCTACCTCGGCCTCGGGCTCGTCCACGGGGCGGCGTGGGTGTGGGTGCTGCTGCCGCTCTACGGGGTCTACACGGCGCTGACCGACGGGGTGGGCAAGGCGTGGGTCTCCGATCTGCTGCCCCAGCGTGCGCTCGGCAGCGGCCTGGGCTACTTCTTCGGGATCACCGGGCTGTGCTCGCTGGTGGCCTCGACGTGGGCGGGCTTCGCCTGGGGTGGCGACGGGCGCCTGCCGCTGCAGATCTCGGGCGCGATCGTCGGCGTGCTGGCGGTCTCGCTGCTGGTGGCGGGCCGGCGCCTGGACATGCGGTCGGCGTGAGCGCGGGCGCCGAGCGTCTGCGCTCGCGCCCGCCCCGGCGCTCGCGCCCGCCCCGGCGCTCGCGCCCGCCCCGG
>JBDZVZ010000061.1:20051-21182 GCA_040255945.1 Solirubrobacterales bacterium
CTCGCGCCCGCCCCGGCGCTCGCGCCCGCCCCGGCGCTCGCGCCCGCCCCGGCGCCCTCCCGAGCACCTGTGTCGAGTTTCGTCTCACTATGAGACGAAACTCGACAAGCGTCCCCGGCAGGGGGCGAATTTCGGGCGCCCGCGACCTACACGGGGTGTGTCGGACATCGACGTCACCATCGGACGGGTCGCGCGGCGGCGCCACGGCATCGTCACGCGGCGCCAGCTCGTCCGGCTCGGTCTCAGCGCCGGGGCCATCGCCCAGCGGGTCGCCGATGGTCGCCTCGTGCGGCTGCACCGCGGGGTCTACGCGTTCGGCCACGCCGAGCTGCGGCCCGAAGGTCACTGGCTGGCCGCCGTGCTGGCCTACGGCGACCGGGCGGTGCTGAGCCACGGGACCGCGCTGGCCGCGTGGGGTCTGCGCGACACGCCCGCGGTGTGGGTCGACGTCACCGTTCCCACCGCGGCGGGCGTGAGGCAGCGCAAGGGCACGCGGCTGTTCCGCCACGTCGGTCTGCGCGAGAGCGAGACCACCTCGTGGCGCGGCGTCCCAATCACGACCGTGCCCCGGGCGCTGCTCGACGGGGCGACGATCCTCGAACGGCACACGCTGCGGCGGGCCGCCGAGGCCGCCTTCCGCACGCACGGGATCTCCGTGGACACGATGCGCCGCCTGCTCGACGACCATCCGCGGCGCGCGGGCGTGCCCGCGCTGCGGGCGATCGTCGAGGACTTCGCGTCCTACGGCGTGACGTTCACCCGTAGCGACCTCGAGTCGCTCATCCTCCAGCTCTGCCTCGACGGCGGCCTGCCCCGCCCGCAGATCAACCGGGTGCGCGAGCGCGAGATCGACTGCCGCTGGCCCGACCACGGCCTCATCGTCGAGCTCGACGGCTACGAGACCCACCAGGGCCGGGCGAAGTTCGTGGCCGACCGCGCCCGCAACCGCCAGCACGTGCTGCGCGGCGAGACGATCCTCGCCTACACCCACTGGGACCTCGTCGACCGGCCGGCGCGGGTCATCACGGAGATCCGGACGGTCCTCGACCGCCTCGCCTGAGGACCGCTGTCGAGTTGCGTCTCACTACGCGACGAAACTCGACACGCGTTCCGCGGGGCGCTCGCCGCGCG
>JBDZVZ010000062.1:0-7861 GCA_040255945.1 Solirubrobacterales bacterium
GGCGCGGCGGGCGGGGTCGAGCGCCAGGCCGCGCAGCGCCTCGGCCAGCGCGGCGGCGTCGCCGCGCTCGACGAGCAGGCCGTCGATGCCGTGGCGGACGACGTCTCGGTAGCCGGCGATGTCCGAGGCCACGACGGGCGTGCCGGCGGCGAACGCCTCGGTGAGGACCATGCCGAAGCTCTCGCCCCCCAGCGACGGCGCCGCGAGCACGTCGGCCTCCCGCAGGACGCGCGTCTTCGTCTCGTCGTCGACCCGGCCCAGGACGGTGATGCCCTGGCCGCCGTCGAGCAGCAGCGGTTCGACCTCCCCGGGGGTCGCGCCGACGAGCGTCAGCTCGGCGGGCACGTGAGCGCGCAGCGCCTCGAAGGCGCGCAGCAGCACCGGCAGGCCCTTGCGCTCGACCGCCTGGCCGACGAACGCGATCCGCAGCGGTTCGCCCTCGGCCGCTGCCCTCGCCGCCGGCACCTCGTGCGGGACGGCGACCCCGTTGGGGATGATCCGGTAGCGACCGCCGTAGAACCGCTCGCCGGTCCAGGCGGCGGCCTCCGAGACGGCGATCCGGACGCGCAGCCGGTTCAGCCGGCGACGGGCGCCGATGGCGACCGCGGCGTTGTTCGTCAGCGCGTTGGTCGAGTAGCAGTGGAACGTGCCGACCAGCGGGGCCGGGCACGACATGAGCGCATCCCAGGCCAGCGTCGGGGCGACCGGCTCGTGGAGGTGGACGACGTCGTAGCCGCCGCGCTCGAGCTCGCGGCGCATCGTCGTCACGCCGTACGGGGTGATCGAGAGGTTCGAGACCGCGCCGTTGGCCGGGAACCCGAACGTGCGGCCCAGCGGGACGAGCCAGTCGGGCAGCTCGCGCTCCTGGGGACGGGCGCCGCGATGCAGCCGCGCCGAGAAGGCGTCGGGCGGATCGACGGGCGCCAGGACCCGCACATCGTGGCCGAGGGCGGCGTACTGGCCCTGCAGCGCTTCGATGTGCCGCATGACACCCCCCGGGTAGGTCCACGAGTAGGGGGAGACGAGCGCGATGCGCACGGGCGGAATCGTATCCATCGGACCCGCCGAATCGGTGCGGATATCTACACTTGTTAATCCGCCATGTCCGAACGCCACTTCGTCAAGTACACGTTTCTGAAGATGGACCCCGCCTGGCGGCGGCTTCCGGAGGCCGAGCGGGCCGAGCACAAGCGCGAGTTCCTGGCCGCCTGCGAGGACTTCGGCACCGACCATCTCCTCCAGGCCTTCTCGCTCGTCGGCACCCGCGGCGACAGCGACCTCATGCTCGTCATGGAGGCCGAGAACCTCGACCGCATCCACGAGTTCCATGTCGTGCTGACCCAGAGCGGCCTCATGCGGTGGGCCAGCCAGCCGTACTCGTTCCTCGGCATCCGCAAGGGCTCGGAGTACAGCCCGGAGCAGCGCAACGTCCCGCGCCGCTTCCGCGGCAAGTACCTCTTCGTCTACCCGTTCATCAAGCGGCGCGAGTGGTACACGATCGACGCCAAGGAGCGCTGGCGGATCATGCAGGAGCACATCGAGGTCGGGCGCACGTATCCGACGGTCGACAACCACACGACGTACTCGTTCGGGCTCGACGACCAGGAGTTCGTCGTCGCGTTCGACACCGACGACGCCGGCGCGTTCCTCGACCTCGTCCACGAGCTGCGCACGACCGAGGCGTCGGCCTGGACCCAGCGCGACACGCCGAGCTTCACGTGCATCGCCGCCTCGCTGGAACGTGCGCTCAACGCGCTCGACGGCGTCGCGCTGGCGGTCGAGGCGTAGCGCCCGCTCACCCGCGGCACGACGCCGGCAGTGCCGGCGGCGGATCGCCGGGCGCCCGGTTGCCCCAGGCGCGCCACAGGTCGTAGGTCGGGTAGGTCCGCGTCAGCGGCGCATCGGCCAGCCCGACCGGGAACGCGGCGTCCTCGCGGAAGCTGTACTGGAACGCGGCCTGGATGCGCGGGTCGCGCCACCAGGCCGCGAGCTGGTCCTGCAGCGCGGCGCACTGGGCGCGCAGCCCGGCGGGCGTGACGTCGCGCAGCTCGCCGTTGTGCGGCGCCCCCACCCCGGTCTCGGTGATCCACAGCGGCGTGTCGCGCGTGCACGGCCGGGCCGCCGCGGCCTCGAGCGTCGCCCGCACCGGGTCGCCGGGCAGGCGCCGCTGGCCGGGCAGGCGCACGTAGGCGTGCTGGGAGAGGACGTCGGCCGCGCAGGCGACGTCGTCGGGCAGCGCGCGCACGAACTCGCCGGAGCCCAGCCCGCGCGGGCCGGCGTTCTCGACCCCGGCCAGCTCGCCGACGACGAGCTGCGGATGCTCGGGCAAGGTCGCGAGCACCGCGATCATGCGCCGTGCCAGGGTCGCGTAGGTCTGGGGCGAGACCGGCGGAGCGCCGCTGTCGCAGCTGGCCCGTTGGGGCGAGATGAACCAGCTGCCGTTGGGCTCGTTCCACGGGCTCCACCAGCCGACCCGCGCGCCGACCTGGCGGGCGGCCTCGTCGAGCTGGGCGATGAGCCGGCCGTAGGCCTCGAGCCCGGCGGGATTGATCGGCCGCGAGCGCGGCTGGGTGCCCGCGTCCTCGCAGCCCGCCGGCGCCGCGGCCGCCCAGTCGGGCACGCCGTAGAGGACGACCATCGTCGCGAAGCCGTGGTCGGCCCGCTGTTGGGAGGCGACGGCGCGCAGGAGGTCGCGCACTCCGCGGTAGGCGAAGCAGGGCGCGACGCCGCGAGCGCACCCGTCACGCGGCGCGTCGAGGTCGGCCGGGCGGGCCGGGTCGGGCTGCAGCGCCGCCCAGTCGACGAAGAGCCGGAAGAGCTGCGGGCGCAGGGCGCTGACGCGGTCCTGCCAGGGACGCAGCGGGTCGCCGGGGGCGGCGCGGCCGACCGGCGCGCGCAGCAGCGGCGCCTCTTGGGCGGTGAGGCCGACCGACAGGCCGGGCCGCCCGGGCGCGGGCAGGACGGCGCGCTTCGGCGTGACCGTCGGGCGCTCGGCGGGGCGCTCGGAGGACCCGCCGCCGCAGCCGACAACCGCGCCGCCGGACGCGACCAGCACGGCCGCCGCGAGCGCGACGGCCGCGGCGCGCCGCCCGATCAGACGGCCGAGACCTCTTCCTCGTCGGCGACGCGGAACGAGGAGCCGCAGCCGCAGGCGGCCACGACGTTGGGGTTGCTGACCTGGAAGCCGGCACCCTGCAGCGAGTCGACGTAGTCGATCGTCGAGCCGTCGACGTAGGGCAGGCTCGGGCCGTCGACGAGGATGCGCAGCCCGTGGTCCTCGAAGACGAGGTCGCCGTCGCGCTGCTCGTCGAAGGCGAGCTGGTACTGGAAGCCGGAGCATCCTCCACCGCGCACGCCGACCCGTAGGCCGGCGGTCGCGACATCGGTGCCCTGGGAGTCGAGGAACTCCCGGACCTTCGTCGCGCCCTGCTCGCTGAACGTGATGCCCTTGGCCTGGTAGCTGACAGTGGTTCCGGTCATCGCTTCAGAAAGGATAGCCCGATACCCTCCGTTGTCGAGATGCCCACCCCCGACGAGATCAAACAGCGGATCGAGGCGGCGCTGCCCGGCGCGGCCGCCGAGGTGGAGGACTACACGGGCGGGGGCGACCACTTCCGCGCCACCGTCGTCTCCCCCGCCTTCGACGGCCTCAGCCGGATCGCGCAGCATCGGCTCGTCTACGACATCTTCGGCGCGGAGATCGGCGGGCCGATCCATGCGCTGTCGCTAACCACGAAGGTTCCGGAGCAGGCATGAGCGAGCAGACCAGCAACCCCATCCGCGACGCGATCGCCGAGGCGATCGCCGACAACCCCGTCATCCTCTTCATGAAGGGCACGCCGGACGCGCCGGCCTGCGGCTTCAGCGCGCGCACCGTCGCGGCGCTCCAGGCGCTCGACGCGCCGTTCGCGGCGGTCGACATCCTGCCCGACCCGCGGATCCGCCAGGAGCTGTCGGGGCTGTCGAACTGGCCGACGATCCCGCAGCTGTTCGTCAAGGGCGAGCTCGTGGGCGGCGCCGACATCGTCACGGAGATGTTCGAGAGCGGCGAGCTGGCGCAGACGCTCGGCGTCGAGCAGCCCGCCGACGCGACGGTCGCCGAGCCGCAGCCCAAGCCGCTGGGCATCGAGAACCGCCTGGGCTGAGAACCTAACGCCCGCGTACGACCCGGAGCGTGACCTCGCCGCTGCCGCTGAAGCGCAGCGCCGGGTCGCGCAGGACGACGACGTCGTCGGTGGCGTGCTCGCCGTCGGTGTCCGCCGGGGAGCGGAAGCTCGCGGTCAGCCCGTCGTCGCGGTGGGTGTCGGCGAACGCGTCGGCCAGCGCGCCGACGCTGCGCGGGCCGCCGGTGTCGTCCTCGTCGGACTCGTCGCCGAACGTCACCTCGAACGTGTCCGACAGGCCCTGGTCGTCGCCGCCGTCGGCCCCGGTCGTGTCGGCCGGGGTGCCGGTGAGGGTCAGGACGCGCTCGCCGAGCGGCAGGTCGCGCGGCACGCGCACCCGGACCGTGCGGGTGAACCGCCCGCCGCGGACGTGCTGGGCCCGGAGGCGCACGCGGATGTGCCGGCCGCGGCGGACGCGCTTCGGGGCGCGGGCGCCGAGCAGGTAGGCCTGGTGCAGGCCGCGGCGGACCTTGAGGTTGACGTCGACGCGCCGGACGCGCAGGACGCCGAAGTTGTAGGTGTCGAGCAGGGAGAGCGCCGTGGCGGCGTCGGCGGCCGGTCCCGCTCCGGGGGCGCTCGGCGCGCCCCCGACGTAGCGGTTGCAGAACCGCAGCGGCTTCTTGCGCTCGCGCACCGTGACGCGCAGGCACATGCTCGCGCTCTGACGCACCGGCGAGCCGCGCAGCGCGTCGTAGGCCGCCTGCGCGATCGCCACGGGCGCGACCTGGGTCAGCGACGACGTGCCGGTCGGCAGCCCGACCTCGTTCTCGTCGGCGATCCAGGTGAGCTGGCGCACGCTGCGGCCGCTGTCGGTGTCGGTGGCCGTCACGCGCAGCGGGAAGCGGGCCGGGCCGGCGCCGAGGCGGCCGACGACGCCGGCGGGCGCGTCGTTGGTGAGCGTGCCGATGATGCGCCCGGGCGCGGCGAGCTTGTAGCTCGTGACGTCCTCGGTGTCGATCGGGTTGCCGACGACCGTGTAGACGTAGGCGTCCTGCAGCAGCAACGAGCGGCGGCCGGCCGCGTCGAGCGGATGGCCGAACGCCCACACCCGGTCGCCGTCGACGTAGGTGACCGTGCCCACCGCGCCGGCGGCGATGTCGCCGGCGGCCAGCCCGACGGCGACCGACGAGCCGGGCACCGGCGGGGACGCGGCCTCCGCCCCGGCGGCGGCACGCGGCGCGGCGGGCGCCGTCAGCAGCATCCGCCCCGTCTTGCGCCCCGCCGTGCGCAGCGCGGCGGCCACCGGCCCCGAGACGCCGGCGAACGTCAGCGGCGTCGAGAGCTCCCGTGCGCGCCGTCGCGCCGCCGGCACGTCGACCGGCTCGCCCAGCAGCGTCGCGATCGGGGTCAGCAGGACCAGCCGGTTGCCGTAGTCGCCGGTGCCCTCGGCGACCGCCCCGATGATCGCGGGCGTCCCGTCGGGTCCCGGGCAGGAGACCGGTGAGCCGCTGAAGCCCTCGCCGATGCCGGTGTCGGCGATCGACGGCCCACCCGCCCGGGCGAGGATCTGGGCGCCGCCCCCACCGGCGACCACGTCCAGCACCTCGACGTCGAACGTCGAGATCTCGCTGCCGCGCAGCACGGTGCGCCCGGTGCACTGCATCCCGGGACGGGCCTGGTCGAGCCCCATCGTCGGCTCGCCGGCGCCGGCGCGCGCCGCCGGCACGAGCACGACGAGCGACAGCAGGACGGCGGCGCAGGCGGCACGGCGGACGAGCGCGATCACGTCGGCATCCTCTCAGCGGCCGGTGACGAAGCGCGCCAGCGAGGCGCTGCGGCGCAGTCCCGACCCCGCGACGCGCAGCGGCAGCGGCTGGCGGTCGCCGGCCCGGCCGACCGCGTCGCCCTCTCGCTCGCGGAACCAGTCGATCGTGTCCAGCAGCGGCTGCTCGTGGTGGGCGGTGCTCCAGCCCAGCTCGCGCTTGGCCTTCGTCGAACGAAATGCCCACCACAGCGACATCGCGCGCACCTCCTGAACCGTGATCGCGGGTCGACCGGGCAGCGTCTCGGCGGCCTTCGCGGCCGCGAGCGCCACCGGGAGCGGCAGCTTCAGCGCGGGCGGCTCGACGCCCGACAGGCGGCCCAGGTCGGCGAAGAGCCGGTCATAGGTGAAGTTGCGCCCGCCGAGGATGTAGCGCTCGCCGACCGTGCCGCGCACCTCGGCCAGCAGGTGGCCGCGGGCGACGTCGCGGGCACCCACGATGCAGATCGCACCGTCGACGTAGAGCGGGATCTCGCGGCGCAGGAAGCGCCGCACGAGCTCCGTCGAGGAGCGGAAGACGTCGCCGCGGCCGAGGACGTGGCCGGGGTTGACGATGACGACCGGCAGGCCCTGGGCGCAGAGCCGCAGGACCTCCTGCTCGGCGGCGTGGCGGACCGCGAGCTGGCTGAGGCCGTAGCGCCCGGCGGTGAACGGCTGGCGCTCGTCGGCGGTCGAGCCGCGCGGCGCCGGTCCGAGAGCAGACGCGGCCGAGGTGTGGACGACCCGCTCGATCTCGGCGCGCATCGCCTCCTCGAGCGCGAGCCGGGTGCCGTCGATGTAGGCCCGGTAGAGCTCGCGCCAACGCGCGCGCAGCGCCGTCGGCTCCGGAATGTGGAAGAACCGGTCGACCCCGCGCAACGCCCGTCGCAGCGCGCGACGGTCGAGCACGTCGCCGGTGCGCCGGTCGACGTCGAGGTCCTCGATCGCCTCCAGCGGAGCGTCCGCGCTCAGCAGCAGCCGGACGTCGTCGCCGCGCTCGACGAGCGCGCGGGCCACGTGCGATCCGACGAGGCCGGCGGCGCCGGTGACGAGGGTCGTTCCCATGCAGTGGGCATCCTTGCAGTTAGGGTGCAAGGCGATGACGAATGTCGCCGTGGTCACGGACACGACCGGCTATCTCCCGCGGGAGCTGCTGGCCGCCCATGACATCCACACCGTGTCGCTCTACGTCACCGGGGAGGGCACCCAGGAGCGCGAGTCCGACATGCCGGACTTCGACGCCTACTACCAGCGTCTGCGGGATCTCGATCAGCTGCCGACCACCTCGCAGCCGTCGATCGGCGACTTCCTCGCCGTCTACGAGCCGTTCTTGGAGGCGGGGCGCGACATCGTCTCGATCCATCTGTCGGGCGACATCTCGGGCACCGTACAGAGCGCGCGCCAGGCGGCGACCGACGCCCTGACCCGCCACCCCGACCGGCGAATCTCGATCGTGGACTCGCGGGCGGCGTGCGGCGGCCTCGGCCTCTGCGTCCTGGCGGCGGCGGCCGCCGCGAAGGCGGGCGGCGACGTCGACGCGGTCCGCTCGCGGGCCGAGCAGGCGGTCGAGACGTCGCAGATCTGGTTCGCGGTCGACACGCTCGAGTACCTGCGCCGCGGCGGGCGGATCGGCGGCGCGCAGGCGTGGATCGGGAGCGCGCTGCGGATCAAGCCGATCCTCACGATCCGCGGCGAGATCACCCCGATCGAGCGGGTCCGCACCTCGGCGCGCGCGTTCGAGCGGATGGTGGACTACGCCCGCGCCCGCCACGACGACGGCGCCGACGCGTGGGCGATCCAGCACATCCAGGCGCCCGACGTCGCCGAGCGGCTCGCCGACCGCTGCCGTGAGATCTTCGGCTCCGAGCCGGTCTTCGTCTCCGAGATCGGACCGGTCATCGGCACGCACGTCGGCCCGGGCCTGCTGGGCGTGGGCGGCATCCCGCCCGAGCTGCTG
>JBDZVZ010000062.1:7961-20852 GCA_040255945.1 Solirubrobacterales bacterium
GCCGATGAGGATCGCCGCCGCGGTCGCCCCCACGAGCGGGATGAGCGACGCGAAGCCGGCGACGACTGCCAGCGGGCCGGCGAACGGCACCCCGAGGATCGTCAGCACGATGAACGTCTGGACGCCGGCGATGATCCCGATCGTCACCGCGCCCTGGACGTAGCCGGCGACCGCGTCCGCCGTTCGGTCGAGCACGCGTCGCAGGCGTTCTCGCTCGTGCTCGGGGCGCAACCGCAGGGCGGCGTCGGTCCAGCCGCGACCGCCGGCGAGGATGAAGATGCTCAGGATGAGGATGTTGACGAACGCGAAGACCGAGTTCACGAGGCCGAGGCCGATGTCGCCGAGGACCTGGGCGGCGTCGCCGATCTTCGTCGGCAGCGTCGCCGCCTGCTTCTGCAGCTGGCCGGTGAGGTCGTACTTGTCGTCGAGCTCGCGCAGCCGCTTGTTCTTGTTGACCCATTTCTCGACGTCGTGCGCGTAGTCGGGCACGTCGTTGGCGAGCTCGGTGCCCTGGGTGACGAGCGGCGGCACGATGATCGCGGCCAGGCCGACCGGGATGAGGATGAGCCCGAGGTAGACGATCGCGATCGCGAACCCGCGGCGCATGTGGCGCGAGAGGCGGTTGACGGGGGCCGAGAGGGCGACGGCGATGAACGTCCCCATGAGCACCCAGCCGATCGGCGTGCGCAGCAGGTAGATGAGGTACAGCAGGAACGCGACGGCGACGATGACCGCCACGATGCGCACGATCGTGCGGACGGATAGGTCCGGACCGGAGATCATCCGAGCCTCACGTTACGTGTCGGCGAGGACGGCGCCGCCGGCGTCAGTAGCGCCGACGGCGGCGCAGGATGCCGCCGATCGCCGCCATCCCGCCGCCGAGGACGAACCCGGCGACCGCCGCGCCGATGAGCACCTGCTGCTGGTGCTCGCGCAGCTGCTTGCGCCAGTCGGTGATCTCGGCGACCTCGCCGCGCAGCTTCTCCAGCGAGACCGCGAGCTCGGCGCGGTTGGACTCGATGGACGCACGGATCTCTTCAGGGGAGCGCTGGGGCATCTAGACGGTCGTCTCGGGGTGGTCGGCCTGCACGGTCTCGCGGATGCGCTTGGCCTCGTCGATGGCCATCGTCGGCGCGGGCGGCGAGCCGGCCTTGAACGCTCGCGCCGCCAGCCAGCCGGCGAGCCCGGCGAGCAGGATGAGGCAGACGGCGACGGTGAAGAACCCCCAGAACGGCTGGCCGTCGGGGAACGGGATCGCCCAGTAGGCGAGGTCGGCCAGGCCGAAGAGGATCATGACGAGCGCGCCGAGGACGAAGCCGCCCGCGGCGGCCGCGACGATCGCGCCCTTGGCGAGCTTCGTGACCTTCTCGGTGACCTCGGCCTTCGCGAGCTCGATCTCCTCGCGCACGAGGACCTGGGCCCGGTCGGAGACCTCCTGGATGGCCTGGGCGATGCTCGTCTGGTCGCTCATGCGCGGCGGTGCTTTCTCCGTGCGAGGCGCTTCAACAGCCAGGCGGCGACGATGCCGCCCGCAAACGCCGCACCGACCCCGACCTCGGGACGGTCGTCGGCGGTGCCGGTGGCGCTGGGCGGCCAGTCGGCGGGCGGCCAGTCGGCGGGCGGCGAGGCGACGGCCGGGTCGGGCGCGGGCTCCGGATCGGGCGCGGCGGCGATGGGCTCCACCACGGGCTCAGGCTCGACGACGGGCGTCGCGGCCTCGGCGACGGGCTCGGTGCCCTCGACGGCCTGCACCGCCTCCTCGGGCGTGGGCTGGCCGGGGGGCTCCTGCTCGCTCATTCCGGTGGATCCTCGTCGAAGATCCGGCGGTAGGCGACGGCGGCGACCCGCGTGGCCGCGAGGCTCGCGAGGGCGCCGAACGCGGCGAGGAGGCCCGACCAGGCCAGGCGCTTGACCATGTCCTGCTGCATCGCGCCGGGACTCTACCGATCGCTGCTGTCGAGACCACCGCAGATGGTCTCGACGATGAGCCGCTTGGCCTCGTCGAGGTCCGCGTCGGCCCCGGGCAGGGCGTCGAAGATCCAGCCGGTGAGCACCTGCTCGATCGCCCCGTAGAACGTCATCGCGGCGAACAGCGGCGAGATGTCGGAGCGGAACTCGCCCTCGTCCTGGGCGCGCCGGACGACCGCGGCGATGAGGTCGAACGCCTCGCGGATCTTGCCCAGGTGGGTCTGGCCGAACGAGTTGGCGGCCCGGGTGACCTCGACGATGATGACCTTCATCAGCTCGGGGTCGTGGCGGTAGGACTCCACGATGAACGACGCGATCGCCTCGAGCTTCTCGCGGGCGGGCAGCGGCTGGGCGTCGACCTCGCGGATCGCCTCGAGCATGACGTTCCAGCGCTCGAGGAAGAGCGTGTCGAGCACCTCGTCCTTCGAGCGGAAGTAGTGGTAGACGAGGCCGTAGGCGACCCCGGCCTCGTCGGCGATGTCGCTGACCCGGCATGTGTGGAACCCCTGGCGGGCGAAGACGCGCACGGCAGCGTCGAGGATGAGGCGGCGCTTCTCGGCGGCGGCGGTCGAGTTGCGAGGCGATGCGGCCATCTATCCGTAGACCTCCGGGCGGCGGTTGGCGAGCGAGGGCAGGTCCCGGCGGATCGTCTCCAGCCGGTCGAGGTCGAGGTCGGCGACGACGTGGGTCTCGACGTCGGGTGCCTGGGCGAGGACGAGGCCCCACGGGTCGACGATCATCGACCGGCCGCCGCTGCGCAGGCCGGGCGCGTGGCGGCCGACCTGGTTGGCGGCGACGACGAAGCACTGGTTCTCGATCGCGCGGGCGCGCACGAGGACCTCCCAGTGGTCGCGGGTGGTCGGCTCGGTGAACGCCGACGGGACGGTGACGACCTCGGCGCCGTCGACGGCGAGGCGCCGGTAGAGCTCGGGGAAGCGCAGGTCGTAGCAGATGGTCAGGCCGGCGCGGGTGCCGTCGGCGAGCGTCGTGGCGACGATCTCGTCGCCGGGCGCCTCGGTGTCGGACTCGCGGTAGTCGCGGCCGCCGACCTTGACGTCGAACATGTGGAGCTTGCGGTAGACGGCACGTTCGGTGCCGTCGGGGCCGATGTGCACGCACGTATTCGCGTTGCGCTCCTCGCCGTCCCGGCGCTCGGCGATCGAGCCGGCGACGAGGTCGATGCGCAGCTCGGCGGCGACGGCGCGCGCCCAGCGCAGGGCGGGGCCGTCGAGGAGCTCGGCGCCGGCGCGCAGGTCGTCGGGGCGGCCGAGGACCGACCACTTCTCGGGCAGGACGACGAGCCGGGCGCCGTCGGCCGCGGCGGCACGCACGAGCCGGTCGGCGGTGGCGAGGTTGGCCGCGCGGTCGGCGGTCGCGGTGAGTTGGACGGCTGCGGCGCGCACGGTGACGGAGGTTCCCTCGACAGATTGACTGGTCAGTCAACCCGCACCTGGGAGCATACCCCGGCATGTCGGCCCTGGAGGACCTGCCCGCCCGCGACCGGCCCGTCGGCCTTCCGGTGCCGCCCGCGCGGATGGCGCGGTGGCGCGACCGGCGGCCGCTGAAGCGCTGGCGCTACGTCGGACTCTACGGGGAGCGGCTCATGCTGTGCGCGGCGCGCGTGTCGATCGGCGGTCTGCCACAGTCCTTCTGGGCGGTCTGCGACGCGGCGGGCGCCGTGCACGAGCACACGCGGCTGGCGCCGGGCGGCGCGGCCGTCGATGACGAGCGGGTGCGGATCGGCCCGATCGACGTCGTGCTGGAGCCCGACGGCGAGCCGATGGAGGTCGCCTCCCGCCACGGCGACTCCTACATCTGGACGCGCAAGCAGCCGGTTCGGGGGCACGGGACGGTCGACGGCCGGCCCGTCGAGCTGCGCGGCCTCGTCGACGCGTCGGCCGGCTACCACGCCCGGGACACGGCGTGGCGCTGGTGTGCCGGCGTCGGCGAGTCGTCCGACGGCACGCCGCTGGCCTGGAACCTCGTCGAGGGCCTGCACGACGCACCGACACAGAGCGAGCGCACGGTCTGGGTCGCGGGAGCGGCGAGCGAGCCGCCGCCCGGCGCCATCGCGGAGGACCTCACGAGCGTGACGTGGCCGGCCGGCGAGCGGCTGGCGTTCGCCGAGCGCGCCCGGCGCGCCCGCGCCGACGACTTCAAGCTCCTGGCCAGCGACTACGTCCAGCCGTTCGGCACGTTCTCGGGCACCCTGCCGGGCGGCGTGACGGTCGCGCGCGGCTGGGGTGTCATGGAGCGCCACGCGGCCCGCTGGTGACAGCCCCGCTCTAGGGTGGGCGCATGCCGGCGCCCTACAGCTCCCCGCTCGCCGAGTCGCTCGCCCCCGCCCTGCTCGAGCGCTTCGTCCGCTACTGCCGGATCGACACGCAGTCGGCGCGCGGACGCACCCGGAGTCCGAGCACCCCGAAGCAGCTCGATCTCGCGCGCCTGCTCGTCGACGAGCTGCACGCCGCCGGGCTCGACGACGCCGCGCTCGACGCCAACGGCTACGTCACCGCCACGCTGCCCGCGACGGTCGACGACGCGCCGGTCATCGGCCTCATCGCCCACGTCGACACGAGCCCGGACGCGCCCGGGGCCGGCGTCGAGCCGCTCGTGCACCGCGACTACGACGGCGCAGCCATCCGCCTGCCCGAGGGCGGCACGATCCTCGACCCCGCCGAGATGCCGGCGCTGACCGCCAAGGCCGGCCACGACCTCGTCACCAGCAGCGGCGACACGCTGCTCGGCGCCGACGACAAGGCCGGCGTCGCCGAGATCATGACCGCGGTCGCCCACCTCGCCGCCCATCCCGAGCTGCCCCGCCCCACGCTGCGCGTCGGCTTCACGCCCGACGAGGAGATCGGCGAGGGCGCCACGCTCTTCGACGTGCAGCGCTTCGGCGCGCGCTGCGCCTACACGCTCGACGGGTCCGAGGCGGGTGAGCTCCAGGACGAGACGTTCACCGGCACCGAGGTCGTCCTGCACGTCGACGGCGTCGACATCCACCCCGGCTTCGCGAAGGGCAAGCTCGTCAACGCCACCCGGCTGGCCGCCGAGATCGTCGCCGCCCTGCCGGGCGCGCTCACCCCGGAGGCCACGGACGGGCGCGAAGGCTTCGTCCATGTCTACGAGCTCGCCGGAGACGCGAAGCGCACGACGATCCGCGCGATCGTCCGCGACTTCGACGACGTGCTGCTCGAGCAGCACATCGCGCTCGTGCGCCGCACCGCCGAGGAGGTCGTCGGCCGCGAGCCGCGCGCGCGCCTGGAGGTCGCGGTCACGCCGCAGTACCCGAACATGCGCCGCCACCTCGAGCCGTTCCCCGAGGTCGTCGCCAAGGCCGAGCAGGCGATCGTCGCCGAGGGACTGACCCCGCGCCGCACCGCGATCCGCGGCGGCACCGACGGCTCGCAGCTCAGCGCGATGGGCCTGCCGACGCCGAACCTCTTCACGGGCGGCCACGAGTTCCACTCGGTGCGCGAATGGGCGTCGCTGCACGACATGGCCTCGGCCGCCGCGACGATCGTGCGGCTTGCCGAGGCCTGGGCGACCTGAGGCGGTTGCAAAGCAACGCTCGCGGTCGGAACCCTGACCGGGAAGGCTGCGCGCGGAGCCCATGAGACGGAGCATCGGTGCCCCGACAAGGAGGCCGGAATGCCGTACTCGACGAGCAGGGCAGGCAGGGTTGGGGGGTCGCTCGGATGAGCGCCGTCGCGGCACCGAGGTGGTCGCGCGACGGCGGTGAGCTGCTCCTTCGGCGCTACGCGGTCACCCGCGACCCGCGGCTTCGCGAGCAGCTCGTCGACCGCTATCTACCGCTGGCCCGCTACGCGGCGAGCCGCCTGACGACGACGACCGAGCCGTTCGAAGACCTGCTCCAGGTCGCCTGCGTCGGGCTGTTGAAGGCCATCGACCGCTACGACCCGGCCAAGGCGCACGCGTTCAGCAGCTACGCGCTGCCGACGATGTCGGGCGAGCTGCGCCGGCATCTGCGCGACCACGGCTGGGCGGTCCGCCCGCCGCGCGACCTGCAGGAGCAGGCGCTCGCCGTCGACCGGGCGACGACGGCGCTCGTGCACGACCTGGGCCGCTCGCCGACCGTCGGCGAGATCAGCCGCCACACCGGGCTGGCCGAGGAGCTCGTGCTCGAGGCCCGCGAGGCGCTGGTCGCCCGCCACGCCACGTCGCTGTCGGCACCGACCCGCGACGACGCCGAGGACCCGCTCGAGGCGCGCATCGGCGCCGACGACGACGGCTACCACCGCGCCGAGCAGCGCGAGCTGCTCGAGCGACGCTCGCGGACGCTGACCCGGCGCGAGCGCGAGGTCGTGCGCCTGCGCTTCGAGGAGGACCTCACGCAGGAGCAGATCGGCCGGATCATCGGCCTGTCGCAGATGCAGATCTCGCGGATCCTGCGCGAGGCGCTCGAGAAGCTCCGCCGCGGCTGAACCGGGGTCAGACCCGTTCCGTTGCAGCCAACGGCGGCGGCGGCGGGTTCAGCGCCCTGGCTGCAACGGAACGGGTCTGACCCCGGTGGCGGCGCGCCAGAGGTGCACGACGGCGAGGCTGCGCCAGGGCCGCCAGCGCTCGGCGTCGGACGGCGATGCCCCGAGCGCCCGCAGGGTCGCGCGCACGACGACGTCGCCGCCCAGGAAGACGTCGGGGTCGCCGAGGCGCAGGGCGACGTAGCCGGCCGTCCACGGGCCGATGCCGTGCAGCTGCTGCAGGGCGGCGGCGTCGGCGGGTGCGTCGAGCGGCAGGCTCGAGGTGGCCAGCGCGCGCAGGGCGCCGGCGCGGGTGCGCGGCATCGCCAGCACGGCGTCGTCGACGCCCGCCAGCCGCTCCGGCGTCGGAAACAGGCGGATGATCTCGCCGTGCCCGCAGGGCAGCGGCTCGCCCGCGGCGGCGACGATCCGACCCGCGAGGTCGCGGGCCCGCGCGACCGTGATCTGCTGGCCGAGCACGGCGCGCACGGCGACCTCGAACCCGTCCGTGGCCCCCGGGACGCGCACGCCGGGGCGGGCGGCGACGAGCGGGCCCAGGATCGGGTCGGCGCCGAGCGCGGCGTCGGCGTCCGCACCTCCGCTGTCGAGGCCGAACAGGTGCCGGCAGGCCGCCAGCGCGGCGGGCGCATCGCCCGGGTCGGCGAGCGCGAGCAGCTCGACGTCGATGCCTGCGCCGTCCGGGGTGACGGCGACGACCGCGGGCCCGCCGGGCAGGGCGAGCGAGCGCCGGTACGTGCCGTCGACGACCGCCTCGACGCCCGGGATCGCGCGCGCCGCGAGGAACGCGAGCAGGCCCGCCCCGTCGTAGGGCGGCGCGCCCGCCGCCAGGAGCACCGTCGCCCTCAGCGCTCGCCGCGCTGGCGGCGCAGCTCGGCGAGCAGCAGCTTGGAGTGCATGGCACCGAGCAGCTCGCGCAGCGGGTCGGCGCCCGAGGCGATGATCTCGGCGGCGCGGTCGGGGTCGACCTCCCCGGCCAGGCGCCCGATCATCGTGCGGATCTCCTCCTCGACGAGCGGCTGCAGCGCCTCGCGGTAGCGCAGCGTGTCGTAGACGGTGAAGCCGAGCGTCTCGTCGTAGCCGCCGGCGCGGAAGCGCACCATCGCCTCGATGATCGCGACGTCGTCGTGGTCGTAGCCGCGACTGGTCGGCGTCAGCACGCCGATCTCCTCCAGGCGCGCCAGGACGTTGCCCGGCAGGTCGTAGCGGCGGCGGATCTCGGCGGCCGACACGCGCTGGGACTCGCCGTGCTCGAGCGCGCGCTCGAGGATCCGGTCCTCGAGCTCGACGAGGGCCAGCGCCCGGTCCGGGTCGTCGTCGAGCATGCCCTTGATGACCCTCAGCGGCATGAAGCGGTCTTCCTGGAGCCGCTTGATGAGCGTGATCCGCTCGACGTAGTCGGGCGGGTAGTAGGCCATGTTGCGCGAGGTGCGCACGATGTCGGCACCCTCGCCGAGCAGCCCCTCGCGGAGGTAGTGCTTGATCGTGCCGGCCGAGACGCCGCTGCGCTCGGCCAGCTCGCTCATCTTCAACAGGCCGTTCTGGCTCACGACGACAGGAAGCTCCCCTGCGCGCCGGACGGAGCGGCCCCGGCGATCGCGCCGCTGGCCATGAGCGCGTCGATCTCGTCGTCGGCCAGGCCGGCCTCGCGCAGGACGTCCTCGGTGTCGGCACCCAGCGACGGGCCGCCGGAGCGGACCGCGCCGGGCGTGCGCGAGAGCTTGACCGGCATGCCCAGGCCGCGGACCGTGCCCGCGCCGGGCTGCTCGAACTCGAGCACCATCTCGCGCGCCTTGACGAGCTCGGACTCCAGCGCCTCCTCGAGCTCGAGAACGGGTTCGACGCAGCAGTCGTGCTCGTCGGCGAACGCCTGCCACTCGTCGCGTGTGCGGCTGAGGAAGACCTCCTCGATCGCGCGGTGCGCGTCGCTGCCCGGGCGCTCGAACTGCTGCTCGACGAGGTCCGGGCGCCCGACGCCGTGGCACCAGGCGGCGAAGAACTTCGGCTCCAGGGCGCCCATCGTCACCCAGCCGTCGGCGCAGCGGTACGGGCGGTAGCAGACGAGCGAGCCGGCGAGCATCTCGCTGCCGCGCCGGGGACGCTCGCCGGCCGCGAAGACCCGGGCGGCGACCATCGCCAGCCACGACAGCGCGCCGTCGAACATCGAGACGTCCACGAGCTGGCCCTCGCCGGAGCGGTCGCGCTCGCGCAGCGCGGCGAGGATGCCGAAGGCGCCCATGAGCGCGCCGCCGCCCAGATCGGCGATCTGCCCACCCGCCGACACCGGCGGGCCGCCCTCGTCACCGGTCAGCGCCAGCAGGCCGTTGAGGCCGAGGTAGTTCATGTCGTGGCCGGAGCGGTGCGTGTACGGGCCGGTCTGGCCGTAGCCGGTGATCGCGCAGTAGACGAGCCCCGGGTTCTCCTTGCGCAGGCGCTCGTAGCCGACGCCCAGGCGGTCCATGACCCCGGGGCGGAACGACTCGATGAGGACGTCGGCGTCGCGCACGAGGCGCAGCAGGACGTCGCGGCCCGCGTCGGTCTTGAGGTCGACGCGGATCGAGCGCTTGTTGCGGTTCAACGACAGAAACAGGGAGCTGGCCGCCGTCGGCTCGGCGCCCTCGAACTGCGGCGGCGACCAGCGGATGTAGTCGCCCATGCCGGTGTCCTCGACCTTGATGACGTCGGCGCCGAAGTCGGCGAGCAGCAGCGAGCAGAACCCGCCGGGCAGCAGGCGGCTGAGGTCGAGGACCTTCAGACCGTCGAACGGCAGGGCGCCGCCGCTCATGCGCCCGCCCTCGCCCGCGGCCGGACGTGCAGGAGCGCGCGGGCCTCCTCGACGGTGGCGGGCCGGCGCCCGGCGTCGATCGTCATCTGCCGCGCGCGGGCGACGAGGTCGCCGTTGGAGCGGGCCATCGTGCCGTCGGGCAGGTAGAGGTTGTCCTCCAGGCCGACGCGGATCGAGCCGCCGAGCGACAGCGCCGCGGCGATCATCGTCCACTGCACGCGCGAGATGCCGATGACGCCCCAGTGATGGCCGTCACCCTCCGGCAGGTTGTCCGCCATGGCGGCGAGGTTGCGCGCCGTGGGCGGCACCCCGCCCAGCACGCCCATGACGAAGTCGGCGTGCACGGGCGTCTGGAGCACCCCCATGTCGATGAGCGGCGCCAGCGAGCCGACGTGGCCGAGGTCGAAGCACTCGTGCTCAGGCTTGATGCCGAGCTCGTTCATCGCCTCCAGCAGCTCGATGATCTCGTCGAACGGATTGGCGAAGACCATCTTGAACACGAAGTCCTTGCGCTTGGACGAGTACTTCGCGTAGTTCATCGAGCCCATGTTCAGGGCGGCGACCTCGGGCGGGCAGGCGCGCAGGTACTCGATGCGCTTCTGCACCGAGACGCCGACGGTGCCGGTCGAGAAGTTCAGGATCGCGGCGTCGCCGACCTCGGCGCGGATCGCGTCGTGGATCGCGGTGAAGTCCTCCACCTCGTAGCTCGGCGTGCCGTCGGGGCGCCGGGCGTGGATGTGGATGTGGACCCCGCCCTCGTCGACGATCCGGCGCGCCTCGGCGGCGTACTCCTCCGGCGTGTAGGGGATGGCGGGGCACTGCTCGCGGTTGGCGATGGCGCCGGAGATGGCGCAGGTGATGACGACGGGATCCTCGAGGCTCACGCTCGCTCCAAGGTGGAAAGTGGGACGTGCCACTTCCTACTCTGCCGCATGGGGCGGGCGGAGGCAAGCCAGCGCCCAGGATTGCACCCGGAGGGGCCGGGACACTACGGTCGCGCCAACGGCAACCGACGCTCCAGGGGGTACGTGTCACATGAAGGGATTCCGCGAGTTCATCCTGCGGGGCAACCTCGTCGACCTCGCTGTCGCGGTCGTCATCGGTGCCGCGTTCGGCGCGCTGGTGACGGCGCTTGTCGCCGACTTCATCACGCCGCTCATCGCGGCCATCGGCGGCAAGCCCGACTTCTCGAACCTCTCGTTCACGATCAACAGCTCGCGGTTCACCTACGGGCACTTCATCAACGCGCTGCTCTCGTTCCTCATCATCGCGGCCGTCGTCTACTTCTTCGTCGTCAAGCCGGTGGCGGCGCTGCTGGAGCGCTACGCGCCCAAGAAGGAGGTCGGTGAGCAGCGGTCGTGCCCCGAGTGCCTGTCGGACATCCCGGTCGCCGCGCGCCGCTGCGCGTTCTGCACGGCCGAGGTCACGCCGTCGGCGCCGGCATCGGCAGGCTGAGCGGTCGGCCGCGCCGGTAGCGTGCGCGGCCGTGAGGTGCGGCCGCTGAAGATCGTGAGCGTCATGACCACCGCCGCGCGCGGCGGTGGCGAGTATGCGGCCGCCGACCTGCTCGACGCGCTGGCGGCGCGCGGGCACGACTGCGTCATGCTCAGCAACGTGGGCGAGCTGACCGCCGGGACGCGGGTGCCGGTGCGGCCGATCGACCTGGGGCCGAAGCTCGGCCGGCGCACCGCGGTCTCGCTCGTGCTGCGGGCGCCGCGGCTGCTGGGTGCGCTGCGCGCAGCGCTGGAGCGCGAGGCGCCCTACGACGTGCTGCTCGTCCACTACAAGAAGGAGCAGCTGCTGGCGGGCATGCTGCCGCCGCGGCTGCGGCCGAAGCTCGCGTGGGCCGAGTGGGGCCCGGTGCCGCGGCAGCTGCGCTCCGGTCCGGCGGGGGCGCTGTACCGGCGCTCGGCGCGCGACGTCAACGTCGTCCTGGCGGTGTCGGCGGGCACCCGCGACTCGCTCGTGGCGGCGGGGCTGGACGGCGCGCGCATCGAGGTCGTGCCGAACGTCATGGATCCCGACGCGGTCGTCTTCGACGCCGAGGCCCGCGCCGCCGTGCGTGGGCAGCTCGGCATCCCGACCGGCGCCTTCACCGTGGGCTGCGTCTCGCGCCTGCATCCGAAGAAGCCGCTCGACGTGCTCGTGCGCGCGGTGCAGCGGCTCGACGTCGGCACCCATCTCGTCATCGCCGGCGACGGGGAGACCGAGGCGTCGCTGCGGTCGCTGGCGGCACCGCTGGGCGAACGCGCGCACTTCCTCCCCACGCCCCACCGGCGGATCGGCGAGGTGCTCTCGGCGCTCGACGTGTCGGTGTTCTGCCCGAGCCCGACCGAGGGTGCGCCGCGCGCGGTCATCTACGCGATGCTCGCCGAGCGGCCGGTCGTCTCCAGCGGACCGGAGGGCGTGGCCGACATGATCGAGCCCGGCACCGGCGCGATCGTGCTGCCCGAGCACGACGACGCCGCGCTGGCCGCCTGCCTGGCGCAGTATGAGCGCGACCCGGAGCGCGTCGTGCGCGAGGGCGCCGCGGGCCGCGCGCTGGCCATCGAGCGCTACGACGGCGCACGCATCGCGGCGCGCATCGAGACCCTGCTCACCTGAACCGCGGAAATGGCTCCATATGGGAGACCTTTCCGCGGGTCAGTCCGTCAGGCCAGCGCGATGAGCTCGTCCCACGGCACCGCGAGCTGCGCCAGCAGTGGCGCGAGCGCCTCGAGCGCCGCCCAGCCCTCATCGGCCTCCCAGCCCCAGTGCAGCGTCACCGGCGCCCAGACCGCGCGCTGGGCGTCGCGCAGCGCCGCCAGCGCCGGCGCGACCTCGCGCGCGCGGCCGTAGAGCGGCGCGTAGGACGGCAGGTGGATCGCCCCGCCGCGCGCCTGCGGTGTGAACTGAAAGCCCATCGTCGCCAGCGTCTCCGGCCCCGAGCAGACGACCGCGAAGCGCGCCGCCAGCGCCGCGTACTGGGCCGCGTCGAAGCGGTTGAACGGCGGCACGAAGACCTCGGGTCGCGGCAGCCCCATGACCGCCAGCTCCTCGAGCGCGCGGTCGAGCAGCGCCGCGGTCGCCGCCGTGTCGAGGCCCGACAGCTCGCTGTGGCGCCGCGGCAGCGCGTGCCGCGTCCGGTGGTCGTGGCCGTGCAGCGCGAGCGACACCCCCTCGCCCACCACGCCGTGCAGCATCTCCTGCTCAGGGTCCTGCAGTCCGCGCCACTGCGTGCCGGACGGGTCCAGCGGCGCGAAGCTCACCCGCGGCGGGACGGCGAGCAGGTACGGCACGCCGGCCTCGGCCAGGATCGCGTGGAAGCGCCGGAACGCCTCGGTCCCGTAGCGGCCCGGGTCGTCGCCCGCGAGGTAGTGCGGGAACTCGTCGACGCGGACGAGCACCCGGGGCGGCCCGGCGGCCGCCTCGCCCAGGACGCGGCGGCGAACGCGGTCCAGCGGCGCGGCGACCGCACGCTCGAACGCGTAGCCGCCGCGGCGGCGGCGCACGAGCTGGGCGGCTCGCACCGGCGCGGACGGCACCCGGCCCGGCCGCAGCGCCCGCAGCGTCGCCCGGTCCGGCACCACGTCGCGGTCGAAGAACACGAGCCGCGCGGTGCCGTGCGCCTCCGCGTCGCGCGGGGCCAGCACGGCG
>JBDZVZ010000063.1:0-20671 GCA_040255945.1 Solirubrobacterales bacterium
GGTGGCTTGGGCGCCGGCGGCCGCTGCTCCTCGGGCCGCGGCCGCGCCGACGCCTCGGCCCGCACCGCGCTGCGCACCGCGCCCGGGGCCGCGGCCTCGACCGGCACGGCCGCGTCGGGCTGGGCGGTCATCGTCAGGACCGGCGTGCCCTGCTGGGCGGTGTCGCCGACCTTCAGCAGCACCTCCTGCACGACGCCGCCGGTGGGCGCCGGGATGTCCATCGTCGCCTTGTCGGACTCGAGGGTGACGAGCGGGTCCTCTTCGGCGACGGTGTCGCCCGGACCCACATGCACCTCGATGACCGCCACGTCCGTGAAGTCGCCGATGTCGGGGATCCTCACCGTCTCGAGATCAGTCACGTCCCGGCCCCTCCGGTCCCTTGGACTTCAACGGTCTTCACGTCAGCCACGGGGCCTCCCGATCGGGGTCGATGCCGTACTTCGTGATCGCCTCGGCCGCCTCCTTGTCGCGGCCGAGCGCGTGCAGCGCGGCGACCGCCACGTGGTGGCGGTCGACCTCGAAGAAGCGCCGCAGCGCGCGGCGGTAGTCGCTGCGCCCGAAGCCGTCGGTGCCGAGCACCGTGTAGGGCGCATGGACCCACGGCCGGATGCCGTCGGCGAGCGTCCGCACGTAGTCGGTGGCGGCGACGACGGGCCCGTTGCGCTCCTCGAGCACCGTCTCGACGTAGGCGAGCTCCGGCTCGCTCGTCGGATGGAGCCGGTTGCGGCGCTCGACGGCCAACCCGTCGCGGCGCAGCTCGTTGAACGAGGTGACGCTCCACACGTCGGCGCCGACGCCCCAGTCGGCGCGCAGCAGCTCCGCGCCGGCCAGCACCTCGCGCAGGATCGTGCCCGAGCCCAGCAGCTGCACCTCGGCGTCGTCGGCCTCCGCGACGACGTGCATGCCGCGCAGGATCCCCGCCTGCGCTCCGTCGGGCATCGGCGGCTGGACGTAGTTCTCGTTCATGACCGTGAGATAGAAGAAGACGTCCTCGCGGTCGACCATCATCCGCTGCAGCCCGCTGTGGATGATGACCGCCAGCTCGTAGGCGTAGGCCGGGTCGTAGCTGACGCAGTTGGGGATGAGCCCGGCCTGGACGTGCGAGTGGCCGTCCTCGTGCTGCAGGCCCTCGCCGTTGAGCGTCGTCCGGCCCGCGGTGCCGCCCAGCAGGAACCCTCGCGCCCGCGAGTCCCCGGCCGCCCAGGCGAGGTCGCCGACCCGCTGGAAGCCGAACATCGAGTAGTAGATGTAGAAGGGCACCATCTTGACGTCGTGGTTCGTGTACGACGTCGCTGCCGCCAGCCAGGACGCGAACGCGCCCGGCTCGTTGATCCCCTCCTGGAGGATCTGGCCGCTCTTGGTCTCCCGGTAGGACATGAGCTGGTCGGCGTCCTGGGGCTCGTAGAGCTGGCCGACCTGGCTGAAGATGCCCAGCTGGCGGAACATCCCCTCCATGCCGAACGTGCGCGACTCGTCGGGCACGATCGGGACGATGTGGCGCCCGAGCTGCTTGTCGCGCAGCAGCGCCGAGAGGATCCGGACGAACGCCATCGTCGTCGAGATCTCGCGCTCCCCGCTGCCCTCGAGCTGGCCCTTGAACGTCTCCAGCGGCGGGATCGGCAGCGGCGCGGCGTCGGCGCTGCGCTGCGGCAGCGAGCCGCCGAGCTCGCGCCGGCGCTCCAGGAGGTAGGCCATCTCGGGCGTGTCCTCCGACGGGCGGTAGAACGCGGCCGCCCGGACCTCGTCGTCGGAGAGGTCGAGGTCGAACCGGTCCCGGAAGGCGAACAGCGCCTGCTCGGTCATCTTCTTCTGCTGGTGGGTGATGTTCTGGGCCTCGCCCGACTCGCCCATCCCGTAGCCCTTGATCGTCTTGGCGAGGATGACCGTGGGCTGCCCGGTCGTGCGCATCGCCTCCGCGTAGGCGGCGTAGACCTTGTGCGGGTCGTGGCCGCCGCGGTTCAGCCGCCAGATGTCGGCGTCGCTGTAGTCCTCCACCATGCGCGCCAGCTCCGGGTCGACGCCGAAGAAGTGCTCGCGCACGTAGGCGCCGTCGCGCGACTTGAACGTCTGGTACTGGCCGTCGACGCACTCGTCCATGCGCCGCACGAGCCGGCCGTCGACGTCGGCGGCCAGCAGCGGGTCCCAGCGCTGGCCCCAGATGACCTTGATGACGTTCCAGCCGGCGCCGCGGAAGTTCGTCTCGAGCTCCTGGATGATCTTGCCGTTGCCGCGCACCGGCCCGTCGAGGCGCTGGAGGTTGCAGTTGATGACGAAGATGAGGTTGTCGAGCCGCTCGCGACCGGCAAGGGAGATGGCGCCCATCGACTCCGGCTCGTCCATCTCGCCGTCGCCCATGAACGCCCACACCTTGCGTCCGCTGGTGTCGCTGATCCCGCGGCCGGTCAGGTACTTCATGAACCGCGCCTGGTAGATGGCCATGAGCGGGCCGAGGCCCATCGACACCGTCGGGAACTGCCAGAAGTCCGGCATGAGCCACGGGTGCGGGTAGGACGACAGCCCGCGCGGGGCGCCACCCTTGGGCTCCGTCTCGGTGCGGAAGGCGACCATCTCCTCCTCGCTCAGGCGCCCCTCGAGGAACGCGCGCGCGTAGAAGCCGGGCGCCGAGTGGCCCTGGAAGTAGATGAGGTCGGGCCCGTCGGGATGGTCGGGGCCCTTCCAGAAGTGGTTCTGGCCGACCTCGTAGAGCGTCGCCGCCGACTGGAAGCTCGCGATGTGGCCGCCGAGCTCGGAGGACTCCTTGTTGGCCCGCAGCGTCAACATCATCGAGTTCCAGCGCACGAGCGAGCGAGCGCGGTGCTCGATCTCCTGATCGCCGGGGATCGGGTCCTCGGCCTCGGGCGGGATCGTGTTGATGTAGGGGGTGCTGAGGTCCTCGTAGACGTGCAGCCCGCGCAGCCGCGCCGTGTCGAAGACGTGCTCGAGCAGCTCGCGGGCCCGCTCGGGACCGTCGTGCTCGACGACGGCCTGCAGCGCGTCGAGCCATTCGGCGCTCTCGGCGGGGTCGATGTCCGGGGCCTGGGCCATCAGGCGCTCTCCTGGTCGGGTTCGAAGTACTCGGGGTGGGCGGCGCGCAGCGCCGGCATGCTCGACAGGACCATGCGCAGGTGGTGGCGCAGCACGCGCTCGGCGGTGTCCGGATCGCCCACGGCGACCGCCTCGAGCACGGCCCGGTGCTCGGCGATCATCTCGGCCCGGTATCCGGGCTCCGGCAGGCTCAATCGCCGGACGCGGTCGAGCTGACCTCGGGCGCGCTGGCTCAGCCGCCAGGCGATCTCGCGACCCGACAGCGCGCAGAGGCGGCGGTGGAGCTCCTCGTCGAGCGTGTCGAAGGTCTCGGTGTCGTCGGCGGCCTCGGCGCGCTCCTGGGCGGCGACGTTCTCGCGCAGCGCGTCGAGGTCGGCGGCGGCGGCCCGCGCGGTGGCGAGCCGGATCGCGTTGCACTCCAGCGCCTCGCGGACGAACGAGGCGTCGGCGACGGCGTCCGGGTCGATGAGGCAGACGAACGTGCCGCGCTGCGGGACGACGGCGACGAGCCGCTCGTCGCGCAGGCGGGCCAGGGCCTCGCGGACGGGCGTGCGGCTGACGCCGAGGCGCTCGGCGAGCTCGTTCTCCGACAGGCGGCGGCCGGGCGCCAGCTCGGCGCTGACGATCGCCTCGCGCAGCGCCGCGTAGACGCGGTCGCGGGTCGTGAGGCGGGGGGTGCGCTCCGGCATCGGAAGCCGCATCGGCCTCTTGTATACAAGTACCCCAGTCCTGGCAAGCATCGTGCACGAACGTCGGACGCCATCGGACGGTCGGCCAGTCCGGGGCGATCGGGCAGCACCCATGCGTCGCGCCGGCCGATGCCTGGGTCATGGGGACCCTGACGCTCATCTTCCTCGTCGCGGCCGTCCCGGCGCTCGTCGCCTGGGGGCTGGCGATCCCGGCGACGGCGCGCGGCTCGCTGGCCCTGCTGCGCGAGGCGTTCGGCGCCGACGAGCCCGCGGCCGAGACGCTCGTGCGCACGACCGACGGCACGCTGGCCTACGTGCCGAGCGACGTCGCCCGCTGAGGTGACGTTTCTCCCCGCGGCGCGGTCGCGGGGTCGCGTAGCGTCGGCCGATGCCGACGCGTGCGTTCGTCTGTGCCCTCGCCGCCGCGCTCGCGGCCGCCGTCCTGGCCGCCCCGTCCGCGGTCGCCGCATCGTGGCCCGCATCGGGGTCCGGCATCACCGAGGGGACCGCGACCCAGAGCCGCTCGTTGCACGGCACCGTCATGAGCGCGCTGACGTTCCACGCGCCGCTGCCGGCCTCGGTGGGCGACCACCCGGCCGCCTGCGACGACCTGCACGTCCTGCGCATCCGCGCCGCCGACGGACCGGCCGACCCGTCGGACGCCGACCGCGTCCTCATCGCCCAGCCCGGCATCTTCGAGGGCGCCTCGGCGTTCATGAACGTCGGCGCGAACCTCGTCACGCGCGCGCTGGAGGAGACCGGCCGCCACATCGAGTTGTGGGCGGTCGACCGGCGCTCGAACTGCCTGGAGGACCTCGACGGCTTCCGGCTGGCCCGGCGCACCGGCGACCTGCACGACCTCGTCGACTACTACTACCGCGGCACGCCCTACGACGGGCATCGCTTCGCCGGCTTCCTCGACCCGGTCAAGGACGCCGCCTGGCTGGGCCACGTCGGCATGCGCCAGACGATCGACGACTTCAACGCGGTCATCACGCGCGGCATCCCCGACCCGGCGGTGCGGCGCGCGAAGGTCTACTGCGGCGGCCATTCGCTGGGCGGGTTCATCACCGGCGCCTACGCGACCGCCGACTTCGACGGCAACCCGGCCACGACCGCCGACGCCGGCTACGAGCAGTGCGCCGGCTTCTTCGGCCTCGACACGCTCGTGACGAACAAGCCGATGACCGCGCTGCTCGGGCTCGACCTCGGCGACCTGGGGCCGGAACTCAACGAGCAGCTGAAGGCCGGCAGCGCCTGGCACTTCATCTCGGTGCCGGGCGTCATCGACCCCGAGTTGATGGGGTTGCTCAGCGGCCTGGGTGCCGCCGCCGACCGGGCGCCCGACCGCGAGTCCGACCTCGTCAGCTACCTGCCGGCCGACCCGGCGGTGCAGTTCGCCTACCGGCTCTACCACTCGCGCAGCTGGTGGGAGGCGCTGACCGCGCCGAGCCTGCGCAACACGCGCTACACGAACGCCGCGCTCTTCGGTGTGTTCACCGACGACAACTCGATGCCGCTGTCGATCGTCCAGGCCAGCAGCGGGTTCTTCGGCGGCGGGCCGGTGGCCGACAAGGCGTTCCCGTTCGGCACGCTCGGCGGGACGCTGGCGATCCCGACCGGGCAGAGCGCGTGGTTCAGGCGCGGGCCGCTGTACCGGTGGATCGACTACGACCAGCTCGGCACGGTGCCGCTCAACGGCAGCGGCGTGCCGTACACGAGCCCGGCCAAGGAGGTCACCGACATCCGCGACCTGGCCCGCTCGTTCGCCGCGCTGCCGATGAACTTCGTCGAGTTCTACTTCCCGACCCAGCTGGCGGTCGACGCAGCGCTGGGCACCCGCGACTCGGTGCACCCCGAGGGGCTGACCGCGCGGCCGATCGTCGACATCATCGCCGGCGACGGGCCGAACCTCGGCGGCGCCTCCACCCCGCCCGGCTCACCGGTCGCGGCGGGCTACAACCACCTCGACGTCCTCACCGCAGCGGCCAAGCAGAACGACGGCAAGCCGGAGCCGGTGACGTCGGCGCTGCTGAAGTTCATCGGACTGGGCCCGTCGTAGGGCGCGCGCCGAGCATCGAGCACCTGTCCATGGCGCCTCAAGCGCCCATCGCTCAGGACCGATGAGCATACGAGTCGGGACACCGGCGATGCGACACCAACCCACGGAGGGGACATGGGCAGACGGACGGCGCGATGGGGACGGAGCTGTAAGACGAAGTACTACGCACATATGAATGCCCATTTCCGAGTCAATACCTATTTTCACTGGCACGCGACTATCACGTGGGAAGGTAAGGGCATCTTCGTCGGGACTATCGTTCTTCCTAGCGGGCAGAAGGTGGACAAATACTGGCGGGCGACCGAGAACGTCGGCGGCTGCCGAGCAGTCTGGCGATGAATTCGCTGGTCGATTGCGCGATCCGGTACCTGAGCTCGGACCGGTCACGGGCATCGAAAGCCGCAGATCCGAGCCACGACGAGCCCACTCCGCATGCGACATGCTTGTGTGGCGACGTCGCCGCGGCCCTGTACCTCCGTAGACACCGAGGGCACCGCGCGTCCGCGGCAGTCATCCTGTTGGAGCAATTCGCTGGAACGTGGCGACTGCTCGCCGAGGCTGAAGACGAGTGGGAGTTGCGGCGACTCCCGTTGGCCTGGCTCGGTTGGATAGGCGCAGAGAGAGACGCTGGCTTCGCATCTGCAGTCTGGGGCACCGCCGAGCCACCGATCACCGAGGTGACGGCCGGGTCTGCCAAGTGCCTTGTCGACGTCGAAAGCAGGGCTTTTGTCATCGCGACGGCCGAAGCTGAGACGCCTTGGTTCGAGCGAGGCAGCCGAGAGCTGACCCTGGCGGGTCGCCGTGGTGCGGTGCCGATAGCCGAGACGACGGTCCGTGCGTACTGACGCTCCGCTCTCCGGGGATGATCTAGCGCGTACGGCGGGCGGCCGCGCGCCCTACACCGGCACCGTGGCGTACGCGCCGACGACGGCCATGATCGCCGGCACGGCGACGTCGTGGTCGAAGGCCTCGTCCGCCCCGGCCGCCAGGCGGTGCAGCGTGAAGCCGTCGATGATCGCGACGAGCGCGCGGGCGCCCTCGTTGGGCTTCTCGGCCCCCAGCCGGACGAGGACCGACTCGGCCAGCGCGACGTAGGCGTCGATGCACTGGCGGGCGGCCGCCTGCAGCTCGGCGCGCCGCGCGGCGGTCGCGTAGAGCTCGAACTGGCCGACCTGCGCGACGCCCTGCGCGCGAAACGCCGCCAGCGTGCCCTCGGCGACCGTCTCGGCCAGCTGGACGTCGGGCGTCTCCCCCAGCGCCTCCGTCAGCGCCGTGACCCGTTCGATCTCCCGCTCGACAAACGAGCTCAGCGCCGCCTCCAGCAGCCCGTCGATCGACCCGAAGTAGTACGTCAACAGGCCCACGGGCGCGTCGGCCTCGGCCGCGACGGCGCGGTGCGTCACCGCCGCGACGCCGTCGCGGCCGACGACCCGCAGCGCGGCATCGAGGAGCTCCTGACGGCGCGCCTCGCCACGGACGTTGCGGGTGCGTCGGGTCGGTTCGGCCACGGTGAGGGTTCTACAGTACGCCCCGCCCATGCGGTTCCTCCACGGCCGGCGGGCCCGCCGCCACCACCTCCGCCGGCATGAGCTGCGCCGCCGCGGCGGCGTGCTCGCGGCGCTCGCGGTCCTCGGCCCCGGCCTGCTGGCCGGGCTCTCCGACGACGACCCGGCGGGGATCACGACGTACTCGATCCTGGGCGCCGACCACGGCTACCGGCTGCTGTGGGCCCTGGCCGCCTCGACCGCGGTGCTCGTCGTCTTCCACCTGCTCGCCGCCCGGATGGGCGTCGTCAGCGGCCGCGGCCTGCTGAGCCTCATCCGCGACGTCCGCGGCCCGCGCGCGGCGCACCTGCTGCTCGTCCCGCTGCTGGCCGCCAACCTCGGGACGCTGTGCGCCGAGTTCGCCGGGGTCGCGGCGGCCGCCGGCCTCGCCGACATCCCGCGCGGCATCGCCGTCCCGCTGGCGGCGGGCGCCGTCACCGGGCTCGTGCTCGGCTCGAGCTTCCATCGCATCGAGCACGTGCTGCTCGCGCTCAGCGCGGTCTTCGTCGCCTACGTCGGCGCCGGGCTGCTCGCCCACCCGGACTGGGGCGCGACCGGCCGCGGGCTCGTCGTCCCGTCGGTTCCGGGCGGCCACGACGCCGCGCTGGCGATCGTCGCCTGCGTCGGCACGACGCTCGCCCCCTGGGGCCTGACGTTCCTGCAGTCCTACGTCGCCGACAAGCGGCTCGGGCCCGGCCAGCTGCGCTACGAGCGCATCGACGTCGTCGTCGGCTCGATCCTCACCGGCGTCATCGGCCTGTTCATCGTCATCGCGTGCGCCGCCACGCTGCACCCGCAGGGCCGCTCGATCGACGACGCGCGCGACGCGGCCGCCGCCCTGGCCCCGCTGGCCGGTGACCTGGCCGCGCTGCTGTTCGGCGCCGGGCTGCTCGGGGCCGCGCTGCTGGCCGCCGCGGTCGTGCCGCTGGCGACCGCCTACGCGGTCGCCGAGGCGCGCGGCCACGCCGGACGGCTCGACACGCCCCCGCGCGAGGCGCCCGCGTTCTACGGCACGTACGTCGGCAGCGTCGTGCTGGCGGCCGGCATCGTCCTCGTGCCGGGTGTGCCGCTCGTGCCGGTCCTCTTCCTCACCCAGGCGCTGAACGCGATCCTGCTGCTGCCGATCCTGTGGCACGTGCGGGCCCTGGCGACCGACCGGGCCGTCCTGGGCGAGCACGCGATCGGGCCGCGCCAGCACGCGGTCGTGATCGTCGGGATGGCGGCCGTCTTCGCCTGCGTGGCGCTGCTGCTCGTCGACAGCGTCGGCTGACGCTCAGTGGTCGCGCGCCGGCCCGAGCGTCTTCAGCCAGGCGTCGATCGCCCCGAAGTCCCGGTCGGTCACCAGCCGGTCCGGAAACAGGCCGTGCTCGTGGACCTCGCGGAAGTCGGGCAGCTCGCGGCCGCCGGCCAGGCTGGGCCCGCGCAGGCCCTGCGCCCGGTCGCCGTGGCAGCGCGCGCAGCCCAGGCCCTCGGCGGAGAACGCCTGGCGCCCCGCCGCCACCGGGTCGACCCCGCGGGCCAGCGCGACGTGCAGACGACCGGCGCCCACCCCGGTCTGGGTGAGCTGGCCGCCGTCGTAGACGCCGACCCCCTGGTCGTAGGTCATGCGCCCGCCCAGGTAGCCCTGCAGCCCGACGCCGACGACGAGCACGGCGGCCAGCGCCGGCACGATCGGCGGATGGCGCCGCGTGCCGTGCACGCGGCGCACGCGGTACCAGTCGACGACCGCCGCGGTGACGAGCACGGCGATGGCGATCCCGATCCAGAAGTGCGCGGTGCCGACCCGGAAGTGCTGGCCGCGCAGGGTCGTCTGCGCCTGCCCCCACACGAGCAGGCCGCTGACCCCGGCGAACACGACGCCCACCACGGCCGCCCCGAGCGCCCATGGCTCGGCCTCGGTGACGACCGTCCCGCCGCGCCCGAGGCGCCGCAGGAGGTGCAGGACCGCAAAGACCGGGATGGCGAGGACGGCGAGATGCGTCGCCGCGCCGTGCAGCTCGGAGAGGTGGAGCATCCCGCCAGCCTTGCAGGGCGCGGGTAAGCGTTCGGGAAGATCTCGCGGCGACGCTCAGCGCGCCCGCGGCATGACGACCAGCGAGCAGGGCGACGCAACGCTCAGCGCCTCGGCGGTGGTGCCCAGCGAGACGACGTCGTGCGGGCCCCAGCGGCGCGAGCCGACGACGAGCAGGTCGGCGTCGGCGGCCGCGGCGCAGAGCTCCTCGGTCGGGTCGCCGGAGCGCAGCTCGCGGGCGACCTCGGGATGGTCGGCGAGCACGGTCTCCAGGCGCTGGTCGAGCGCGGCGCGGCGAGCGGCGATGAGCTCATCCCAGCGGGCGACCTCGACGAGCATCGTCCACGGCGTCGGCGACACCGGAAGGACGTCCTCGGCGACCGCCACGGCCGTGAGCCGAGCGCCTGCGGCGGTGGCGAGCTCGAGGCCGAACGCCAGCGCCGCCTCGGACTCGGGCGTCTCGTCGAGGCCGACGACGATCGACCGCAGCCCGGCTTCCTGCTCGTGCAGCCCGGCGGCGGCGATGGCGACCGGGCACGGCGCGGCGTGGAGCACCTGGCGGCCGATGCGTCCCACCCGGGCGCAGCCGGCAGGGGCGTCGGAGGATGGGCCGAGGACGAGCAGGTCGGCGGGCTCCTCGCGGGCGACCCGCTGCAGCGCCCGGGCGGCCGAGACGTCCGGCACGACCTCGGTGCGCGCGCGGGGCGCCCACTGGGGACGGACCGCCGCGAGACGCGCGTGCGCCTCGTCGAGCCGGCGGTCGTTGCCGAACGTCGGCGGGAACGGCAGCAGCGGGTCCTGGTAGGCGGCGACGAGCACGACGTCGGCGGCCAGCGCGTCACCGACGGCCGCGGCGAGCGCCGCCGCGTCGCGTGCCCCGTGGGCCTCGTCGATCCCGGCGACGATCTTGCGTGCGGACATGGGCGGCACCGTATCCGCTGCCCCAGAACGCACGACGCCGCCCGGTGGGCGAACCGGGCGGCGCGTGATCGTCCGTCGCGGGGACGGGGTGGAGCCGGGTGCTCGGGCTACTGGACCGTGAAGGCCATCTTCTGCCCGGCCATGTAGTGCCCGGCCATCAGGCACCACAGCGTGTACTTGCCCGGCTTGAGCTCGACGGTGATCGTCTCGGTCTTGCCGCCGGCCAGCATGTCGCCCTTCGCGATCGCGGCCGACAGGTCGGGCTCGGAGCCCTTCATCTTCAGCGGGTCGCTCCCGATGGCGAACTGGTGCATCGCGGCGCCCGTGTTCTTGATGTTGAACGTCACCTTCCCGGCCTTGACGGTCGGCGTGTTCGTCTTGATGAACATCTCGCCCATCGTCAGGTCGACGGCGTTGGCGCCGGCGGCCGCCTTCTCGTGGCCGGCCGCGGCGTGGGCCGGGGGCGTGCCCATGTCATGCCCGCCGGAGCCCTTGGCGCCCGGGGTCTGCAGGACGCCGGCGGCGCCCTTGACCATGTCGCCGAAGGCGTGGTCGACGAACGGGTAGTTGCCCTCCTCGTCGAGCGTGAACTCGGCGTAGCCGCCCTGGGACGGGGCCAGGCTCATCGTCTGGCTGCTGTGGAAGGCCGTGTTCTCGACGACGGCCTTGTCGAACACCGTGCCGATGACGTGGAAGGCGGTCCACTTCGACGGCCCGTAGTTCAGGACGTACATGCGGACCCGCTCGCCCTTCTTGATGGTGATCGGGTGGTCCTTGTACTGGTTGGCGTAGCCGTTGAAGGCGATGACGTCGGGACGGATCGCGTTCATCTTGTCGATGTCGCCGATCTGGCCGGGCTTGCCGAGGTAGAACTCGCCCTGGTTGATCCACAGCTCCTTGTCGACCGGAGCGAGCTTCTTCGGCTTGACGACCATCATGCCCGCCATCCCGTTGCCGGTGTGGAGCAGCACGGGCGCGGTCGCGCAGTGGTACATGAAGACGCCCGGGTGCTTGGCGGTGAAGTTGATGACCTTCTTCGCGCCGGGGGCGATGTCGACGTAGTGCGTGCCCGGGTCGACCTCGGCGGAGTGGAAGTCGATGGAGTGCGGCATCGAGACGTTCATCGCCTTCGTGCTGCCGTTGACCAGGGTGATCTGGACCTTGTCGCCCTCGGTGACGACGATCGGCGGCGAGGCGGCCGTGCCCTTGTAGGTCTTGCCGTTGACCGCGTAGGTCCAGACCTTCGTCGGGGCCAGGGCCGGGTCGACCTGGACGACGTGCTCGTTGACGTCGACGGTGAACTTCTTCACCGCACCGGCCGGAACGGCGGGCAGGGTCGGGTCGACCTCCTCGTACTTCTCGAAGGCGACACCCTTGGCCTGCTCGATCGTCGGGCCGGGCTTGTCGGCGGCCGCGGCGGCCGGGGCGGCGGCCTGGACCGTCCTCGTGACGGTCTCGCCCTTGCCGCCGCCCGTGGCCACCGCCACGACGGCGACGATGAGGCCGAGCAGCGACAGCAGGCCGACCAGGCCGAGGCCGACGGCGAGCCACTCGCGCTTGACGGTCTCGGGGCTCTCCGCCACATGGCCGATCTGCTCGGCCTCCGGCGGCTTGCGCGTATCGAGGATGGGATTCATGAGAGTGCAGTCCTTCGCGACGGTTTTGCGATTGGGGTCTTGCTGCACGGATCTTCGGTGTCCTGCGGCCCGATACGGGCGTTTGTCGGCCAGGAGGCATGCGAATACCGCTGGGGTCTCATTCCTTCCGGTGATGGGTCCGTAGAAACCCCGGATTCCGGCCCGCCCGAACTGCGGCCGATCCCGTCGCTACGGTCCGGACATGCCCGCGTCGCTGCGAACCCCCGACCTCACCGAGCTGCGAAGCCTCGTCGAGGCCGCCGACTCGGGCACGCTCGGCCGGGCCGCGCTGCGGCTGCACATCTCCCAGCCGGCGCTGACGAAGCGTCTCAACGGGCTCGAGCAGCTCGTGGGAACACCACTGCTGGAGCGCTCGCAGCGCGGGGTGAAGCTCACGGCCGCCGGGCGCCGCCTCTACGAGCAGGCCCGGCCGCTGCTCGCGCAGGCCGCGGCGCTCGACGACGTCGTCGTCCAGCTGCGCCACGACGTCGCGCCCGTCCGGCTCGCGGTGAGCCACTCGGCGGCCGAGGCGTTCGTGACCAGCGCGCTCAACGAGCACGCCCCGCAGGAGCGCGAGCTCGCCGTCGAGCTCGTCACGGCCAACAGCATCGTCGTCCGGTCGATGGTCGGTGACCGGCGCGCCGACCTCGGCGTCTGCGCCGCCCGCCCGCAAGGGACCCCGAACCCGGGCCTGGTCACCGAGGCGCTCTGCGAGGACGAGGTCGTGTGCGGCGTGCCGCGCGGCCATGCGTGGGCGCAGCGGCAGTCGATCAGCCGCCAGGACTTCCTGCGCACGCCGATGGTCGTACGCGACCCGTCGTCGAACGCGCGCTGGACGGTCGACTCGATGCTCAAGCGGGAAGGGCTGGAGATGGCGCCGCCGCTCGCGCAGGCCGCCACCCCGACGGCGGCCCGCCAGCAGGCGCTCGCCCACAACGCCCCGGTCCTGCTGTCCCGCCACGTGCTCGGCGAGTTCTTCGTGGCGGTGCCGGTGACCGGCCTGCGGTTCCTGCGCACCTACGAGCTCGTGCTGCCGGCGGAGGTGACGCCCGACGCGGGCACCCAGGCGCTCGCCGAGCGCCTGCGCTCAGCCGCGCCGGCGTAGCGCGAGCTGGTGGTGGCGGCGGCCCGCGGTCGTCGTGACGCGCACGGTGTAGCGGCCGGGCCGCAGCGAGCCGCGGACGCGCAGCCAGGCGGCGCGGTGGCGGCGGGCGACGACCCCGGTGGCCCGCAGCGTGCGGCCGTGCAGGACGGCGACCCGGGCGCCGCGGGCGGTGTCGAGGGTGACGCGGCAGCGGCGGGTCGCCGAGCAGGCGAGGCGGACGCGGCGTCCGGCCCGGCCCAGGAGGCGCTCGGCGGAGGCGGCGGCCGCAGGCGGCGGCGTGGAGCGCAGCCCGTCGGCCAGGGGCGACGGCGACGGCAGGAGGGCCGGGCGGGGCGCCGGGTCGCTGGGCAGCGGGTCAGCGGCCGGCAGCGACGGCTCGGGCGACGGCGGCGGCTCGGCGGACGGCGGGTCGGCGGACGGCGGGTCGGCGGACGGCGGGTCGGCGGGGACCGCGAGATCGTGGGCGAGCACCCCGCCGGCGGGCAGGACCCGCTCGGCCGGGGCGCGGACGAGCCCGCCGAGTGCCCCCGGCGCCTCGCGGACCGGGACGCGCAGCTCGAGCCGGTCGACCCGGATCGGCTCCTGCGGCGCGGCGGCCGAGGCCGGGCGCAGGAACGGCGGGTCGGCGGCGCGCAGCTCGAGGACGAGCTCGTGGCCGGCGGCGATCCGCATCGCCTGCACGCCGAGCTGGAAGACCTCCGAGCTCGACCCCGAGCCGGCGGCGTCGGCTTCCGTCGGCCGCAGGACGCCGCGCGCGACGAGCCGCCGGCTGCCGGCGACCGGGTCGCGGTCGTAGAGCCGGGCGGTGAGCTGGTCGTTGGCACCGGTCGTCGTCAGCTGCGCGATGACCGTCGGCGCCCCGGCCAGCAAGGCCCCGCCGGCCGGCAGCGGCCCCAGCGCGTAGCGCGCCGTACCGGCCTCGGCCACGTCGGGCGCCTGCGTGCAGACGGTCGTGCCGGCCGCGAACGGCTGCGCGGCCGCCCCGCCGGGCGCGGCGACCGTCTGGGCCGCGTCGTCGACGAGCCGCAGCTCGCCGGGCGCCAGCGCCGCCCACGTCGGCGCGTGCAGCGGCTCGCCGGGCGCGTCGAGCGGGCAGACGCTCGTCAGGACCTCCACCCCGCCCTGGGCATCGGCGGGCGCGCCGCCGCGGCCGGCGACGTAGTGATCGGCCCACGCGTCCTCGGCCGCCCGCAGCCGGGCGAGGTCGTCGGGCTGGACGGCCCGGGCGCGGGGCTGATGCCCGAAGTCCAGCGCGAAGAGGCTGATCGGCGCGTCGGGATGCAACGCCCGGACGATGTTGTAGTACCTGATCGACTCGGCGACCCCGATGAGGTCGTCGTCCAGCCCGGCGGCCAGCAGCGCCGGGGCCGGCGCCCGGTCGTGGGGCGCCGAGACGACCGAGTGGGGGCCCGAGAGCTCGTCGACCCAAACCTGCGCGGCCGGCACGTCGTAGGGGCCGCCGGTCTGCGCGACGTGCAGCCAGCCGAGCATGTCGGCGCTCGAATCGGTCCCCTCGGCCGCGTAGACGCCCTTCGTCTCGCCGTAGCTCACGAGGCCCTCGTACCAGTCCTGCTTCTCCACCCCGAAGCGCCGGTCGCCGAGCGGCCCGCGGTACGGGGAGAACGCGAGGTAGTCGAGCGTGCTGCCGTTGGGCGCCAGCGTCGCGGGCAGGTCGGTGTAGGCCGCCTCGGTGAGCGTCGCCGCGACACGCAGCGGCGTCCCGTCGGCGCGCACCCAGGGCTCACGTGTCCCGTCCGGGCGCTCGACGCGGTCGCGCAGCGCGCCGAGCTGCAGCGCGATCGCGCCCCCGTAGGAGTAGCCCCAGACGCCGATGCGCTGCGGATCGATGACGCCGTCGTCGGCCAGCAGGCCGAGCAGGTCCTGCACGTCGCGCACCTCGTAGGCGCGATGGCCGAGGTGGGTGTAGCCATGGGCGCACGTCCCGGGGTCGGCGGCGTCGGGGCCGCACGAGGCGCCGAACCCGCGCGGCGTCAGGCTGACGACGGCGTAGCCGCGCCGCGCCCAGCGCTGGGTGTCGGACCCGTCCCACGGCACCGGCGCCTCCTTGGCGTCGGTCCAGCCGCCGAGGACGACCATGGCCGGGTAGCCGCCGTCGGGCCCGTCCGCACGCGCGGCCGGCAGGGTGACCGCGACGTCGATCGGCGTGCCGTCCCAGCTGGCCACCGTGCTCGGGGTGCCCGAGCAGAAGCGCTGGCCGGCGGCGGGGCCGGGGTCGGGCTGCTCGACGCACGCGATCGGCGTGGCGCCGGCGCGGAAGACGGCGGCGACGTCGGCGCGTGCGGCGGCGGGCGCGACCGCGACCGCGACCGCGACCGCGACGGGGGTCAGCAGGACGGTCAGGACGACCGCACGACCGAGCCCCCACGCGCGCCGCACGGCAGAACCACGCTCCCGCGCGTCGTACCGGGCGGACGCCCGCCGTCTAATGGCGGGCGCCGGTGTGGACGCGCTGCTCGGGGTCCGCGCTCGCGACGTGCAGCCAGAACTCGTGCTCGAAGCGGGCGAAGTTGCCGCGCCGGGTCGGGGCGACCGTCCAGGCCGCGGCGGCGCACAGGACGGCGGCCGCCCCGAGCGGTGCGGCGGCCGCCGCCATTCCGGACGCCAGGCAGACGACGACCACGCCGAGCAGGACCGGGACCGGAGCGGCGAACCAGCGCGCGGGCGCCAGCCCCTTGGGCACGTGGACGTGCATCCGTGCCGCGAGCGCGACGCCGGTCGCGGCGACCAGCGCGCTGAGGACGACAATCGCAATCATGGCTCCCCCAGTCACCGGCTGAGCGTACCGTGCTTTCCCGGCGCCGACCAGGGAGGATCCGCATTCGGTGTACGGAAGTCCACGTATGGACGATCGTCCGGCCGGGGCGATCATGGAGATGATGAACCCCGCCGCCGCCCTCTCCCACCGCGACTCGCCCTCCGCGTCCGCTCCGTCGGCGGCCGAGCTGGCGGCCGTGGCGGTCGGCTTCCGCATCCGACACCTCGGCATCTCGACGGTTCGCGGGACGTTCTCAGGCTGCTGCGCGCACGTGGAACGCGCCGACGGCGGCCTGCGGATCGAAGGGACCGTCGACGTGGCGTCGGTCGTTTCCGGCAACGACATCCGCGACAGCCGTCTGCGCGGCGAGTTCTTCGAGGCCGACCGCTTCCCGCACATGGCCTTCACCGGCACGCTCGCCGACGGCGCCGACCGTCTCGAGGGCGAGCTGACGATCCGCGCCATGACCCGGCCGCTGACCCTGCGCGTCACGCGCGAGGTGCTCCCCGGCGGCTCGCTGCGGCTCGTCGCCGAGGGTGAGCTGAGCCGCACCGCGTTCGACCTCGGCTGGGGGGCGCTGCGCGAGGCAGGCCGGCTCGTCGTCGCCGATCGGGTCAAGGTCCGTGCCGAGGCGGTTCTGGCCCCCGACGGCGCCAGGTTGCGGGCGGCCTAGCCCCCGGCCGACGCGCCCCGCGCAGCGCGCCCCCGCGCCGACGAGCGTCCCGCCGGGCTCGCCGGACGCCGCAGCGACCGGACGACCTCGACGATCTCGAGCGCGATGAGCGCCGCCACGGCGACCGCTGCCGCGACGAGGCCGACCCGCGCCGGGCCGAGCAGCGCCTCGGGCCCGACCGACCGCGCCAGCGCGCCGGCCGCGACCGCGGCGACCGCCAGGACGGTCACCGCGACGTCGCGCGCGACGGTGGGCGGCGGCAGCGCCCGGCCGGGCGTCCTCACGCGCGCGAGGACCATCATGAGGTGCAGCAGCGAGCCGGCGACCGTCATGCCGACCCAGCCGGCCAGCAGCAGGTAGGCGAGCGTCGTGCGCTCGTCGCCGGCGACCGGGGCGAGCTCGCCGTGACGCAGCGCGCCGACGAACCCGACCGCCAGGCCGGCGACGAGAAACGGCTGGGCGGCGCCGATGAGTCGGGCCGGCAGGCGCAGGTCCGTCGCCGCCCGGCGGCTGGCGACGAGGTTGACGGCGAGCATGCCGCCGGCGGCCAGCAGCGCGACCCAGCCGAGCGCCACGATCGCGCCGACCCCGAGGCCGTAGCCGGCCGCCAGCAGCACGGCGCCCGCGCACCAGGCGGCGAACGTCGGCGCCTGCAGCCGCGGATGGCGCAGCTGGGTGTGCGTGAGCGACGGATAGAACGTGTGGAGGGTCCCGACGATCGACGTCCCGAACCAGCCGCCGACGTTCAGCGCGATGTGGGCGCCGAGCAGGCTGCCGCCGTCGATCCAGTGCCCGGTCGCCAGCGCGGCCCCGGCGACGGCGCCGACCGCCAGGAAGGCGGCGCAGGCGAGGTACCAGCGCACGGCCCAGTGCGACCGCTGCAGCGAGCGGCGCGTCAGCCCGCGCAGCGACAGCGCGAAGAGCGCCAGGCCGGCGACCAGCAGGCCGGCGCCCGCCTCGGTGAGGCGCGGGTGGGCCTGCGTGTAGCCGTAGGCGACGAGGATCGTCCCCGCGTTCCAGGTGGCGAGCTGCGCGCGCACGAGCTTGCGCGACGGCGGCGTCGTCATGAGAAACGCGGTCGCGAAGAACTGGGCGGCGCCGACGACCATGAGCGAGATCGCGCCGACGAACGCCAGGTGCAGGGCCAGCCAGTGCCACCGCTGATCGTCGCCGAGCGTCGAGACGACCCCCGAGGCGGCGGCCAGCGCGAGGTAGCCGACCGCGTTGAGCAGGAACCGCACGAGGACGTCGGACGGCCGCTGGCCGCCGGGCGGCAGCGGCTTGCGCGGGCAGCGACCGCCGCTCGAGCCGCTGCGCCGTCCGGCGGGGGCGCCGGCGGGCGGCTCGGCGACCGGCAGGCTCACGCCTCGTCGCGCATGACGAACGAGGACCCGCAGCCACAGCGCGCGACGGCGCGCGGGTTGTCGACGATGAAGCCCGTGCGGTCGCCCTCGTCGACGAACGTGATCTGCGAGCCCTCGACGTAGTGCAGGCTTTCGGGGTCCACGAGCACCCGCAGCTCGTCCTGGGTGAAGACGCTGTCGTCGTCGCCGGCGACGTCGAGCGACAGGTGATACTGGAAGCCCGAGCAGCCGCCGCTGAGGATGCCGACGCGCAGGCCGGCGCCCTCGGGGAACGCGGTCTGGGCGGCCATGACCTCACGCAGCTTGTCGGCGGCGGGGGCGGAGAGCGTGACGGCGGCGGGATCGGGCATCGTGCGCTCGAACGTTAGCCGCGGAGGGCCGGGGTCTCACAGGGGCCGGCGGCGATCATGCGGAGACCCCGCAGCGACTCTGCGGGAAACCCGCAATCAGGAGGGCTCCGCGTTCGCCGCCCGCGCACGGCCGGTGATCGCCTGCCAGTTGCGCCGCCAGGCGCCCTCCCGGGGTGTGACCGTCGCCAGCGCGCGGACGATCGCCTCGAGCTCCCGACCGGACCCGCGCGCGGCGAGCGCCCGCTCGCGCAGCGGCACGTAGAGCGCGGCGTTGGCCCAGGTCAGCTGCGGGCGGATGCAGATGCCGATGCAGGGCTGTGGTGCGTCCAGGCCGCCGCAGTCCGGACACCACCAGGTCGTCACCGGCTCGAGCGGCTCCTCGTCGAGGCCCGCCGACGGCGGCGGTGCGCCGAGCGCGCCGAGCGCGACGAGCGCTGCCCGGGCGCCTGCGCGAGCCTCGCGAAACGCCGCCTCCGCGTCGGCCTCGCTGTCGATCGGCGTGACGGCGGGGTCCCCGGTGCAGAGCGCCGCGACGACCGGCCGCAGCGCCTCGGCCCACCGCTCCCAGGCGTCGACCACCGCGGCGAGCTCGTCGACGTCGGCGGCCGGGACGAGGTCGAAGCGCACTTCGCGACACCCGCCGGCGCAGGTGCCGGCGCGCTCCATCATCCCGCAGCCGATGCAGGTGGCGACGGTGATGCGGTCGGGGAACGCCATCACCGTCGACGGTACCGGTCCGCTACCGCGCCGCGAACGCCTCGAGCGCCGCCTTGCCGCCGCCGACGAGCGGGTCGCCGTGGCCGAAGAGCAGGCTGTCGAAGTCGCGGCCCAGCAGGTCCCGGAAGCGTTCCGTCAGCCCGGTCTTGACCGCTTCCGGGTCGTCGCCGAGCAGGTGGTCGGGGAAGAAGCCGAGCCCATCGCCGGAGTGATGCAGCGCGTCGGCGAACGCGATGGCCCCGTCGGCGACGGCGAGATGCAGCGCGCCCTCGTCGTCGCAGAGCACACCGATGTGGATCGCGGTCACGCCGGGCGCGATCTCCTCACCGTCGGCGAACGGCTCGATCGTCAGGGCGCCGCCGAGGTAGGCGTCGGCCTCGCGCGACGCGCGGATCGGGATGCCGAACGCGTCGGCGAACTGCTGGGCGTCGCGGTCGTGGTGGCCGCTCGTGAGCACGATCTGCTGCGGGGTGCCGGGCAGGGCGGTGAGGCCGCCCTCCTCCTCGGGCACCTTGGGGTCGACGACGATGCCGGCCGGCTCGACGAAGTACGAGCTGACGCGGGCGCCGATCGGGTCGTGGTGGGCGCTCCAGTGGTGAACGCCGGGAAGGATCTCGCGCATTCCGACGGGCCTACCCGCCGACGGCGGCCGCCAGCGCGCCGGTCGTCCTGGCCCCTCGCTGCCGGAACCGGTATGCCTTGGGCCGCGATGGCCGGCCTGGACGTCAACCGCGGCGCCAAGCGCGCCCGCGAGGCGCGCGCACAGCTCGACCTCGACCCCGAGGCGCCGCTCGGCTGCCTGCTGGAGGTCGTCGAGTCACGCGCGCAGCTGCCGGTCGTCGTGCGGCGGCTGCCCGAAGACGTCGCGGGCGCCTGCGTGCCGTGCGGCGACACGCGGCTGCTGTGGGTCAACGGCGCCCAGCCGGTCACGCGGCAGCGCTTCACGCTCGCCCACGAGCTCGGCCACGCGTGGTGCGGTCATGACGGTGCGGTCGCCGTCGACACCGTCGAGACGCTCAACGGCACGCCGACGAACGCCTACGAGGTCCAGGCCAACGCGTTCGCGGCCGAGCTGCTCGTGCCGCGCGCGGCCGTCGCGCGGGTGGTCGGGCGCGACCCGTCGCTCGAGGAGCTCGTCGTGCTCGCCGCCCACTACGGGGTCTCGGCGTGGGTGGCGCTCTTCCGCTGCCAGACGGCCGCCCTCCTCGGCGCCGACCACAGCCGGCGGCTGCGCGACGAGCTCGAAGAGGGGCTGCACCTCGAGCTGGCCGAGAAGCTCGACGTGCCGGCGCTCGACGACGGGCTGGCCCGGATCGACGCGCTGCCCTACCTCTCGCCCGCGCTGGAGGGCTCGGCGCTGGCGGGCGTGCTGGCGGGCGCGGTGTCGGTCGAGGCGGCGGCGCGGGCCGCCGGCTGCGCGAGCGACGAGCTGCAGGACGCGGTCGTCGCGCTCGAGGCGCCGTGAGCGCGCCCGGCGGCGCCCGTCATCCCTCCGGCCCGCCGGTGAAGAGCCGGTCGACCTCGTCCATCGGCGCGGGCGCGGGCGTCGTCGCGGCGCGCGAGAGCACCTCGAGGTCGCGCAGGACCGCGTCGCCGGCGGGGCCGTCGGCGCGCAGGAGCGTGCCACCAGCCGCCGCGGCCGGCGGACGCAGACGCACGCCGAAGCCGCCCGCGTCCGCCAGCGACGCGCCGCTGAGGCCCAGCAGGTCGCCGAGCGCGTCGAGCAGCCGGCGCGAGACGCGGGCGGGCTCGAGCTCACCCCGTTCGAGCCGATCGA
>JBDZVZ010000064.1:0-7289 GCA_040255945.1 Solirubrobacterales bacterium
CGTGATCGCGTCGAACGGGCAGGCGATCTCGCAGTAGCCGCAGAAGATGCAGCGGCTCATGTTGATCTCGTAGACCGCCGCGTAGCGCTCGCCGGCCGACACGCGGTGGTCGGGCGTGTTCTCGGCGGCGACGACGCGGATGCAGTCGGCCGGGCAGGCGGCGGCGCACAGCGAGCAGCCGACGCACTTCTCCAGCCCGGTGTCCTCGAAGCGGTGGAGGCGATGCCGGCCCCGCCAGCGCGGATAGACCGGGATCTTCTCCTCCGGGTAGGAGACGACGGAGACGGGCTTGACGCTCTCGCGCAGGGTCGTCTTCAGGCCGCGCAGCGTCTCGCCGAACGCGCGGTAGAAGCCGCCGGCGCCGCCGGGCTCGGGGCCCTTGACGACGTGCAGCTCGTCAGCGGAAGGGGGCCAGGGCACTTAGTCGGTCACCACCACGATGATCGCGGTCACGAGGGCGTTGAGCGTCGCGAGCGGCAGGAGGATCTTCCAGCCGAGCGACATGAGCTGGTCGTAGCGCAGCCGCGGCAGCGTGGCGCGCACCCAGACGAAGAACAGCACGACGAGCATCGTCTTGGCGATGACGACGAGCGGCTCGACCCAGCCGGGGACGTCGACGCCCGGGATGTGCCAGCCGCCGAGGAAGAACGTCACGAGCATCGCCGAGGCGACGATGACGTTGAGGTACTCGGCGAAGTAGTAGGTCGCGAAGCGCCCGCCGCCGTACTCGGTGTTGTAGCCGCCGACGATCTCGCCGTCGGCCTCGACGAGGTCGAACGGGGGACGGTTCGTCTCGGCGAACGAGGCGACGAGGAACACGATGAACCCGACGAACTGCGGGATGACGTACCACATGCCCTCCTGGGCGTGGACGATCCCGACGAGCGACAGGGTCTGGGCGGTCATGACGACGCCGACGAGCGCCAGGCCCTGCGACACCTCGTAGGAGATGAGCTGGGCGGCGGCGCGCATCGAGCCGAGGAACGAGTACTTCGAGCCCGACGACCAGCCGCCGAGCATGATCCCGTAGAAGGCGACCGAGCCGAACGCGAAGAGGTAGAGCGGGCCGATCGTCACGTCGATGCCGTAGAGGCCGGTCTTCGTCCCGAAGATGTCGTGGACGTCGCCGAACGGGACGAGCGCGAGCGCGGCGACCGCAGTGGCGATCGACAGCAGCGGGGCGAGGACGAACAGCCAGCCGATGGCGTTCGTGGGCCGGAACTGCTGCTTGGTGAGCAGCTTGACGATGTCGGCGACCGGCGTGAGCACGCCGTAGGGCCCGACCCGGTTGGGGCCGTAGCGGTTCTGCATGCGGCCCATGACCTTGCGGTCGGCGAGCAGGGCGATCGGGACGAGCTGGAGGCCGACGGCGAAGATGACGATCGACTTGACGACCTGCATCCACCACGGCTCGTAGTAGGCGACGTTGGCGAGCACGGAGGGCATCTAGGGGTTGGAGCGGCGGACGTCGGCGTCGGTCGGGAAGCGGTCGGCGGGGGTCACGCCGCCGCGGCTCTCGTCGTCGGGAGCCGGCGGGGTCTCCGGCCCACCCACGAGCGCCGGCTCGGCCGCCGACGCCTTGCGCACGTCGACGAGCGGGCCGTCGACGGCGTTGCCCTCGAGGAAGGCGCTGCCGGCGGGCACCGCGGCGCGGACGCTGACGAGCGCGTTGACGGTCTGGCCGTCGGCGGCGACGACGGCGCGGTCGCCGTCGAAGAGCTCGAGGCGCTTCGCGTCGGCGGGGCTGAGCTCGACGCGCGTGCGGCTGCGCAGGAACGCGAGCGCCGGCGAGGCGGCGACCTCCGGCCCGGCCCAGACCGAGCGGTAGGTGCCCACGCGCAGCCGGCCGTCGGTCGACGCGGCCGCCTCCGGCGTGCTGCGGGCCGGCGCGGCGGCCGGGGCGGGCCATGCGGCGGCGTTGCCCTCGAGCTCGGCCCAGCGCAGGCCCTTGCCGCCGATCGCGTCGAGCGACACGCCCGCGTAGAACGGGACGGCGGCGAAGAGCTGCTGGGAGGCCATCGGGCCGGCGAGCACGCCGAGGTCGGCGCCGAGGCGCCGCCCGAGCTCCTGCAGGATCCACCAGCCCGCCCGGGTCTCGCCCTGGCGCGCGATCGCCTGGCGCAGGCGCTGCAGGCGGCCGTCGGGGTGGGTGATGACGCCGTCGTGCTCGGCGTGCGACTCGGCGGGGAAGACGACGTTGGCGTGCGCGGCGATGCCCTCGGTGAGATAGCCGGCGTGGGCGATGACGGTCGAGGCGCGGTCGAGCGCACGCTCCCAGGTGGCGCGCTGCGGGTGGGTCTCCAGGGGGTCGACGTCCAGCAGCCACAGCGCGGCCAGCTCGCCGTCGGCGGCGGCCGCCGCGATCTCGGCGGTGCAGCGGCCGGCGGCGGCGGGCGCCAGCCCGGGGCCGGCGAACGGCAGGACGCCGGCCTCACGCAGGCCGCGGCCGTTCGTCGTCGCCGGGACGCCGAGCAGCCCGGCGCCCGCGCGGCCGCGCAGGTTCAGGGCGTCGGCGATCGCGACGAGCGCGGCGGCGCCGGCCTCGTCGGCCAGGACGCGCTCGCCGTAGAGGATCACGACGTCCTCGCCGCCGTCCTTCAGCAGCGCGACGAGGTTCGCGAGCTGCTCAGGTGTCTCGCCGGGGTGGGCGGGGTCGAGCGCGTCGGCGACCAGCGCGGCGGCGCGTGCCTCGTCGCCCGGCGCGAAGCGCACGACCTCCTTGGCGTTGGCGTCGAGCGCCGACGGCCGCGCCGAAGCGATCGCGAGCTTGACGTGCCGGCGCCGGACGCCCTTGCGGATCCGCAGGTCGACGATCGGCATGTCGTCGACCGGCTCGGTGCCGAGGACGAGGACCGTGTCGGCGAACTCGAGGTCGCCGACGGTCGCCTGCAGCGCCGGGTCGGCGAGGGCCAGCAGCGCGTCACGGCCGCCCGCGTCGTAGACCCGCGAGTCGAGGTCGTTGGTGCCGAGCGTCTCGCGCGCCAGGCGCTGGGCGAGGAAGCCCTCCTCGTTGGAGGTGCCCCCGCCGGCGAGCACGCCGACCTTGCCGGCCGCGCGCTTCAGCGCGGCCGCGGCCTCGTCGAGCGCGCGCTCCCAGGAGACGGGGCGCAGCTCGCCGCCGTCGCGGACCATCGGGCGCGTGATGCGCTCGTCGACGTGGATCGCCTGGTAGCCGAAGCGGCCGCGGTCGCAGAGCCAGCCGTCGTCGACCTCGGCGTTGTCGCGCGCCAGGACGCGCAGGACGCGCTCGTCGCGGACCGTGAAGGTGACGTTGCACTGGCTCGGGCACAACGTGCAGATGCCGCCCGAGCCCTCGATGTCCCACGGCCGGGCGCGGAAGCGGTAGGGCTGCGACGTGAGCGCGCCGACCGGGCACAGCTCGATGATGTTGCCGCTGAACGGGGCGACGTACGGATGCCCGTCGAACGTCGAGACGAACGTGTGGGCGCCGCGCTCCTGGAAGACGAGCTGGTAGTCCTCGCTGAGCTCCTGGCTGAAGCGCACGCAGCGGTAGCAGAGGATGCAGCGCTCGCGGTCGATGGCGATGAGCGGCGAGAGCGCGATCGGCTTCTCGAAGTGGCGCTTGGGCTCGATGAAGCGCGACCGGCCCGCGCCCCAGCCGAACGAGATGTCCTGCAGCGGGCACTCGCCGCCCTTGTCGCAGACCGGGCAGTCGAGCGGGTGGTTGAGCAGGAGGAACTCGACGACCGCCTCCTGGGCCTGCTTGACCCGGTCGGTCTGGGTGTGGACGACCATGCCGTCCTTGACCGGCGTCGAGCACGCGGTCTGGAGCTTCGGGATGCCCTCGATCTCCACGAGGCACATGCGGCAGGCGCCGACCGGCTGGCCGAGCTTGGGCTCGTAGCAGAAGACCGGGATCTCGACGTCGCCGTACTTGGCGCCGTCGACCAACATGATGTTCTCGGGGGCGGTGACCTCACGGCCGTCGATCGTGAAGGTGACCTGCTTGACCTCCGGGCGCGGCACTAGACGAGCGCCCCCTGGAGGAGGCTCTGCTCGGGCGCGGGCTCGTCGGTGACCATGGGGTTGCGTTCGCGCGCCGCCTCGATGTACTCCTCGAACTCGCCGCGGAACTTCCTGATCATCGAGCCGATCGGCATCGCCATCGCGTCGCCCAGGACGCAGAGGCAGTTGCCGATGATGTTCTCGCACACCGAGGCCATGATGTCGAGATCCATCGGGGTCGCCAGGCCGGTCTGGATGCGCTCGAGCATCTTCACCGTCCAGTTCGTGCCCTCGCGGCACGGGGTGCACTTGCCGCAGGACTCGTGGCGGTAGAACTGCGCGGTCCACAGCGCGACGTCGACGACCGAGTTGGAGTCGTCGACGACGATGATCGCGCCGGAGCCGAGCATCGTGCCCGCCTTGGCGAGCGTGTTGAAGTCGTAGGCGAGGTCGAGGTCGTCCTTCGTCAGCACCGGCGACGAGGAGCCGCCCGGGAACCAGAGCTTGATCTCGCGCCCGTCGGGCGGCCCGCCGGCCAGCCCGTAGATGATCTCCCGCGAGGGCGTGCCGAGCTCGATCTCGTAGTTGCCGGGCCGCTTGACGTTGCCCGAGATCGAGATGAGCTTCGTGCCCGTGGAGCCCTCGGCGCCGATCTCGGCGTACTTCGCGCCGCCGAGCTCGACGATGATCGGGACGGTCGCCAGCGTCTCGACGTTGTTGATGAGCGTCGGGCCCTGGTAGAGGCCCTGGTTGGCCGGGAACGGCGGCTTCAGGCGCGGGTTGCCGCGCTTGCCCTCCAGCGAGTCGAGCAGGCCGGTCTCCTCGCCGCAGATGTAGGCGCCGGCGCCCCGGTGCACCCAGAGCTCGAGCGAGTGGTCGGTGCCCAGGATGTTGTCGCCCAGCAGCCCGGCGGCCTTGGCCTCCTCGACGGCGGCCTCGAGGATCGTCGCCTGCTGGTCGTACTCGCCGCGGATGAAGATGAACGAGCGGTTCGCACCCGCCGCGTGGGCGGCGATGATCATGCCCTCGATGAGCAGGTGCGGGTTCTTCTGCATGAGCTCGCGGTCCTTGAAGGTCCCGGGCTCGGACTCGTCGGCGTTGCAGACGAGGTACTTGTCCATCGCGCCCTTGGGCATGAACGAGGCCTTCATGCCCATCGAGAACCCGGCGCCGCCGCGGCCGCGCAGGCCGGACGCCTTGAGCTCCTCGACGAGCGCCTCGGGCGGCATCGTCAGCGCCTTGCGCAGGCGGTCGCCGTAGCCGCCGCGGCGGCGGTAGACGTCGAGCGTGTCGAGGCCGGGCTCGTCGATGTTGTTGAAGAGAAGATGCTGCGTCATTGGTTGGCCTGGGGGTCGACCGAGCGCCGCCGGATGAGCTGCTTGTCGGGAAGGGGGTCGTCGCCGTCGCGGATCTGGCGCGCGAGCTCGTCGACCTCGTCGTCGGCGACCGGGCCGACGTAGACGCCGTCGACGGAGACCATCGGCGCGATGTCGCACGCGCCGAGGCACTCGAAGCCGCGCACCTGGACGTCCGTGTCGTCGCCGACCGCGTCGGCGAGCTTGTCGAGCAGCTCGCGCCCGCCGCACAGCGAGCAGGAGATGTTCGTGCAGACGTACACCCGCTTGCGGCCCACCGGCCGCGTGTCGAGCATGTCGTAGAACGTCGCGACCGCCGCGAGGTAGGCGGGCGTGAGCCGCATGACGCAGGCGACCTGGCGGAAGGCCTCCGGCGAGCACCAGCCGTGCAGCCGCTGGGCGGCGGCCAGCGCCGGGATCGCCGCGCTGCGCCGGTCCGGGTACTTCGCCATGTGCTGCTCGATCTCGGCGCGCAGCGCCTCGGGCACCGGCGTCGTGGCCGGGTCCGGGATCTCCTGCGGGTTCTTCGGGAGCTCGGGGGCCTCGTCCCAGCCCGGGACGCGGGAGCCGTGCCCGAAGCGGGCGACGTCCATGCTCATCTAGCGGTCCACACCACCCAGGACTGGGTCGATCATCGCCAGCGCGGCGATGAGGTCGGCGATGTAATGGTCCTTGACCATCGGCAGCGTCATCTGGAGGTTCACGAACGAGGGGTCGCGCATGTGGACGCGCGCCGGCTTGCTCGAGCCGTCCGAGCGCACGAAGCAGCCCGTCTCGCCGCGCGGGCCCTCGATCGGGTAGTAGACCTCGCCCGGCGGGACCCGGAAGCCCTCCGTGACGAGCTTGAAGTGATGGATGAGGGCCTCCATCGACGTCGCCAGCTCGTGGCGCGGCGGCAGGGCGACCTTGCGGTCGTCGGTGATGTGCGGACCCTCGGGCAGCCCGTCGAGCGCCTGCTCGATGATCTTCACCGACTCCTTCATCTCCTGCATGCGCACGGCGAAACGGTCCCAGTTGTCGCCGCGCTCGCCGATCGGGATCTTGAAGTCGAAGTCGTCGTAGGACGAGTACGGCGCGGCCTTGCGCAGGTCCCACGGGTTGCCCGCGGCGCGCAGCAGCGGCCCGGTGACGCCGAGCTCCAGGAGGGTCGGCTCGTCGACGATGCACGTGTTCTTCAGCCGCCGCAGCGCGATCTCGTTGCGGTTGAGCAGGTCGAGGTACTGGTCGACGCGCGAGGGCATCTCCGCGAGGAACTTGCGCAGCTTGGCCTCGAAGCCGTCGGGGATGTCCTCGATGACCCCGCCGACCTGGATGTAGCGCGTGTGCATCCGCTGGCCGGACGAGTACTCGAAGAGGTCGAGGACGGTCTCGCGCTCGCGGAAGCAGTACCACCAGACGGTCACGGCGCCGAGGTCGAGCATCGATGTGCCGAGCCACACGAGGTGGCTCATGATCCGGTTGAGCTCGAGATGGATGACGCGCAGGTACTGGGCGCGCTTGGGCACCTCGACGTCCAGCAGTGTCTCGACGGCGCCGCAGTAGGCCATCGCGTTGAAGTAGTAGGCCAGGTAGTCCATCCGCTCGACGACGGGGATGGCCTTCCAGTAGCTCTTGTCCTCGGCGGTCTTCTCGATGCCGGTGTGGACGTAGCCGATGATCGGCTTGAGGTCGCGGACGACCTCGGCCTCGAGCGTGACCAGCAGGCGCAGCACCCCGTGCGTGGCGGGGTGGTGGGGACCCATGTTCAGGGTCAGCAGCTCCTGGTCGGGCGCCGGCGCTCCCAGCGATTGCACGTGCTGGGAGACGTCGACCTGCGCCTCGGCGCCGCGGTAGTCGAGGTCCGTGCTGCTCATCGCGTGTACGCCGTCCCGCGGTCCTCGTTGAACGTGAAGAGCACCGGCTCGCCGCCGATGGGGAAGTCGCGGCGCTGCGGGTGGCCCTCGTAGTCCTCGGGCATGAGGATGCGGC
>JBDZVZ010000064.1:7389-20318 GCA_040255945.1 Solirubrobacterales bacterium
GGGAAGTCGCGGCGCTGCGGGTGGCCCTCGTAGTCCTCGGGCATGAGGATGCGGCGCAGGTCGGGGTGGCCCTCGAAGACCACGCCGAACATGTCGTAGACCTCGCGCTCCTGGAAGTCGGCGGTCGGCCAGTGCGGCGTCACCGACGGGACGTTCGGCGCCTCCAGCCCGACCCGGAGCTTCACCGACAGCCGGTCGACCTTCGTCATGTCGAGCAGCTCGTAGTGGACGCCGAGGCGCGGCTCCTGCGGGTAGTAGTCGACGCCGTGGACGCTCATGAGCGAGCGGAAGCCCTCGCCGCGCAGCAGCTCGAGGACGTCGACGATCGCGGCCGGCGCGACCTGCAACGCGCCCTTGCCGCGGAAGAACTCGGTGCCGGTCACGGCATCGGGGTGCGCGTCGCGCACCCGCTGGGCGAGCAGCTCCAGTCCGGCGGCGTCAGGCACCCGCGGTGTCCCCGGACTTGAAGACGTTGATGGCGGTCTCCTGGGCGAAGCGCTCTGCATCCTCGGGCAGCAGCTCGACGGTGCGCTCGGCGCCATAGCGCTCGCGCCAGCTCATCGCCGGGTCGAGCTGGACCATGGACCGCAGCTTGAGGATCCCGTACATGAGCGCCTCCGGGCGCGGCGGGCAGCCGGGCACGTGGACGTCGACCGGCAGGAACTTGTCGGCCGGCACGATCGCGTAGTTGTTGAAGATGCCCATCGACGACGAGCAGGCGCCCATCGCGATCGCGTACTTCGGGTCGAGCATCTGGTCGTAGATGCGGCGCACGATCGGCGCCATCTTGATCGAGATGCGGCCCGAGAGGATGAGCAGGTCGGCCTGGCGGGGGCTGGCGCGGAACGCCTCGAAGCCGAAGCGGGCGATGTCCAGGCGGGCGCCGACGATGGACATCATCTCGATGGCGCAACAGGCGAGGCCGAACGTCGCCGGAAACAGCGAGTTGCCGCGGGCCCAGCCGACCGCGCGGTCGAGTGTCGTCGTGATGACGCGCTCCTGCACGTACGCCTCGAGGTCGGCGTCGTCGACGTCGCCGCGCAGCATGTCGCGGGCCCGGAGCTGGCGGATGCGGAAGTCCTCGGCGTCGCCGACCTTCTCGCGCTTGACGATCTTTGCCACTGCGGTCTTCCGTCCTATTTCCACTCGAGGGCGCCGCGGCGCCAGACGTACACGAACGCCACCATGAGCAGCGCGACGAACACGATCGTCTCGATGAGGGCGAACGTTCCGAACGACCGCAGCTCGACCGCGATCGGGTAGAGGAAGACGACCTCGATGTCGAAGAGCAGGAAGAGCATCGCGATCAGGTAGAAGCTGATCCCGAAGCGGAACCCCTGCTGCATCTCCGAGGGCATCCCGCTCTCGTAGGGATCACCCTGATACGTCGTGGGGCGCGTCCGGCGCTTGGGCCCGAGAAGGCTGCTCGCCGCGACGAAGAGGGCTCCCACGACCGTGCCGAGACCGAGGAAGACGATGGCTGGAAGGTACGTCCGAAGCACTGCTCCTGCGTTCTATCACGACCTTGTAACTCGCTGCTACAAAGTGGCTGCCGCCACTTGCCGGGGGTCCCGGTGAACAGCGTTGCCGAGGTAACTGCCCTGGTTGTCGCCTCGGTGAACGGGGTCGCCGGGCTCGTGTCCGCGCTGCTCTGGTGGACGGTGCGACCCCAACCGTGGGCGTGGTGGGGGATCCGGGCCGGCCAGGCCGTGGCGGTCGGCCAGGCCGTCGTCGCCGGGATCTACTACGCGACCGGACACCGGCCCGACGACGGGCTCTACGCCCTCTACGCCCTGCTGCCGGTCGCGGTCGGGTTCGTGGCCGAACAGCTCCGTCTGGCCTCCGCGCAGACCGTGCTCGACGCGCGCGGCCTGGAGAACGCGCAGGCCGTCGGCGAGCTGCCGGCCGACGAGCAGCGCTCGGTCGTCCTGCAGATCCTGCGCCGGGAGCTCGGCGTCATGGCCGCCGCGGCGCTCGTCGCGGCGTTCCTCGCACTGCGGGCGTGGGGAACCCTCGCCTAGAGGCTCGGTTTCCCTCAGCGAGTGTTCGCCCAGGGGGCGAAACTCGCGGGAAACTCCTGGACGACTCGTCGGAGCTCTACCTAGCCGAGCGCGGCGAAGCCACCGCGGAAGAACACGAGCGGCTCGCCGTCGGGGTCGTCGTCGAGGTGCGTGACCCGGCCGACGCCGATCGTGTGGTCGCCGGCCGGGTGCAGCGCCTCGAGATCGCAGGCCAGCCAGGCGAGCGCGTCGTCGAGCACCGGCACACCATGGGCGACCGTGTGCGTCACCGCCTCGAACTTCTCGCGGGCGACCCGCTTGGAGGCGAAGACGTGGGCGAGCTCCTCCTGGCCGGCGCGCAGCACGTTGACCGCGAAGCGCCCCGCGTCGCGGACGACCGGCAGCGTCCGTGACGCGTTGTCGAAGCACACGAGCAGCAGCAGCGGGTCGAGCGACAGGCTGCTGACCGCGTTCGTCGTGAGGCCGGCCGGGCCGTCGGCGCCGTCGGCGGTGACGATCGCCACCCCGGTGGCGAAGCTGCCGATGACGCTGCGGAAGCGGGCGGGGTCGACGGCGGCCGGCGTCTCCATCACGGGCGAAAGGCTAGTTGGCCGGCGAAGTCGGACACGGGCGCCGACCCGGTTGCCGCCGTATCGAGAGCGATCGCGCAGAACAGGCTGGGAGCGATCGTGTCGTGGCCGGCGCCCGTGTCTGGCGAGAAGTTCGCGCCGACCGTCACGATCCCTGCTTCCCGCGCGCCGGCAGGACCTTCAGCTCGCCCCACTGCCCGAGGTCGTCGTGGTTGCCGATCGTGCAGCTCAGCCGGTACTTGCCGGGCTTGAGGACGATCGGCTCGCGCTCGGAGCCGGTCTGGCCCGGGTGCAGCGTGTCGGTGCGCCCGTAGAGATGCGGCTCCTCACCGCTCTCGCGGGTGAACGACTCGATGACGAGGTTGTGGGTCAGCCGGCCGGTGTTCACCGCCCGCAGATGGACCCGTCCGGCACGGACCTCGAGGTTCGTGGGCCGCAGCCGGTACTCGTCGAGCGTGACGCGCAGCACGCCGTCCGATGCCCGGACGTACCTCGTGCCGTCGCCACATCCCGCGAGGGCCGCTGCGCCGAGGAGAAGGAGGGCGGACAGCCTGCGCATGAAGGGTCCCGTATGATGCCCGGCCGCATGCCTCGTCGTGTCCTGGTCGCCCTCACCACGCTTGCCGTCGCCGGTGTCACCGTCGGCTGCGGCCAATCGAACAACGATGTCAAGCAGCCGGTCAGCAACCTCAACGGGGTCATGACCGACATCAGCGCGCAATACCGGCCCGGGGCCAAGCTCTTCGTCGAACGCTGCTCGGGCTGCCACACGATGGACGTCGTGGGGGCCGAGGGCGGCGCGCTGAAGGTCAACGGGCGCGAGCGCACCGACGGCCCGGACTTCAACGTCCGCAAGGAGACCGTGGAGTCGGTCCTGCACGCGGTCCGCAACGGCGGGTTCTCCGGCGCGATCATGCCGCAGGACATCGTCGTCGGCGAGGAGGCGCAGCAGGTCGCCGAGTTCCTCGCCGCCTACGCCGGCAAGGGCGGCAAGTAGCCGCGCGCCGCCGGAGGTAGGCTCCGGCGCCGTGCTCGACCTCAAGCTCATCCGGTCCGATCCGGACGCCGTGCGCGCGGCGCTCGCCCGTCGCGGGGATTCCTCCGACGCTGGCCTGGACCGCGTCCTCGCGCTCGACGTCCGCCGCCGCGAGATCCTGCCCCGCCAGGAGGGCCTGCGCGCGGAGCAGAAGCGCGCCGGCCAGGAGATCGCCGCCGCCAAGCAGCGCGGCGAGGACGCCGGGGCGGCGCTTTCGCGGATGAGCGAGGTCGCCGCCGAGGTCAAGACGCTCAACGAGGAGCTCGCGCGCGTCGACGCCGAGCTGCAGGCGGCGCTGGCGGCCCTGCCGAACCTGCCCGACCCCGACGCGGCCCCCCAGGACACGGTCATCCGCGAGGTCGGTGACGCGTGGATGCCGTCCCACCCACCCCGGGACCATCTCGAGCTCGCCGGGCCGGACCGCATCGACATGGAACGCGGCGCGCGCCTGTCGGGCTCCCGCTTCGCCTACCTGCGCGGCTCGATCGCGCGGCTGGAGCTCGCGCTCGTCTCGTGGGCGCTGGACCTGCTGGCGCAGCGTGGCTTCGAGCCGGTCGTCCCGCCCGTGCTCGTGCGCGAGGAGGCGCTCTTCGGCACCGGCTTCTTGCCCGACACCGAGCAGCAGATCTACCGGCTGGCCGACGACCCGCTCTACCTCGCGGGCACCTCGGAGGTCGCGCTGGCCTCACTGCACGCCGGCGAGATCCTCGCCGGCGCCGACCTGCCGCTGCGCTACGCCGGCTTCTCGCCGTGCTTCCGCCGTGAGGCGGGCGCCGCCGGCAAGGACACGCGCGGCATCTTCCGCGTCCACCAGTTCGACAAGGTCGAGATGTTCAGCTTCGTGACGCCCGACGCGTCGGCCGATGAGCACGAGCGGTTGCTGAGCATCGAGGAGGAGATCCTGCAGACCCTCGGGTTGCCCTACCGGGTCGTGAACATCGCCGTCGACGACCTCGGAGCCAGCGCCGCCAAGAAGTACGACTGCGAGGCCTGGCTACCGGGCCAGGGGCGCTACCGCGAGCTGACCTCCACGTCGAACACGACGGACTTCCAGGCCCGGCGGCTCGACATCCGCTGGCGGCCGGAAGGCGGAAAGCCGGAGCATCTGCACACGCTGAACGGCACCGCGGTCGCGGTGGGCCGCACGATCATCGCGCTGCTGGAGAACGGCCAGCGCGACGACGGCACGATCGCGATGCCCGAGTGCCTGCAGGGCTACGGGATGCCGGCGTCGCTGCCGGCCGCCGGCGCCTGAACGAGCGCCAGCGCGGGCGCGAGCTCGGGCCGGATGTCGAGCGTGCGGTCGGTGCCGGTGATCTCGAAGAGCCGCAGCACGGTCGGGTTCGCGCAGACGATCGCCATGCGGCCGCCGGCGCGGCTGAGCCGCCGCACCGACGTGATGAGCACGCCGAGGCCGGTCGAGTCGATGAACTCGACGGCGCTGAGGTCGAGCACGAGGGCCCGGTGCCCCTCGCGCTCCACGCCCTTGAGGTGGTCGCCGAACTCGGAGGCGGTGCTGACGTGGATCTCGCCGGCGACCTCGACGACCGCGGTCCCATCCGTGAGAACTCGGTCGGTCAGCCGGAACTGCGGCACACGGAACGACATGGGGCAACATTCGCCCGCGGCGAGGCGGCCTGTCAACCGCGCCGGTGCTCAGCGACGGATTCCAACGTGCCGGCGGACCGTGACGGTCGGGCCGCCGCTGACCCGCGCCTTCAGCGAGAGCGTCACGGTGAGTCGGCCGCGGTGGTGGCGGCGCAGGGCGCGCACGGTGCGCGTGGTGAGCTTCAGCGTCACCCGCTGCGTGCCCTTGATCGTCCGGGTCTTCAGCGTGGCGACGGTGCGTCGGGGCAGGCGCAGCTGGCGGCGCTGGCGGGTCGAGATCGTGAGCTTGCCGCTCAGCCGGCAGGCGTCGCGGCAGCGGACCTTCACACCGATGCGCCACTTGCGGTTCGTCCTCGGGATGGTCAGCGAGGGCTTGTGCTTGGTCAGGACCGGCGGCGGAGCGGGCGGCAGCGGTGGCGGCGGCGTCGACGGGGTCTGCACCGCGACGCCGGCCGTCGCGGTCCCGGACCCGCCGGCGACGTCGTCGACGTGGACGCGCGCCGTCCGTCCGCCCGCAGTCGCGTAGGCGTGGGTCACGGTGGGGCCCGCCGTGGCGACATCGATGGCGCCGTCGTCGTCGAAGTCCCAGCGGTAGCCGGCGATGACGCTGTCGGGGTCACGGAACGAGGACGCGTCGAACGTCACGGCGTCGCCGATCATGGGCGCGGCGTTGGACACGCGCAGCACGCCGGACGGCAACGCATTCGGCCCCTCGCCGTAGACCTCGAGCGCGGACAGGTCGATGTACTCGCTGGCGGGGTCCAGGGGCGCCAGCAGCGTGATGCGCACGTAGCGCACGCCCGCCCGGGGCGAGCTGACCGTGATCGGGTTGACGCGGCCGTGCCCGGCGAGCGTGAGGCTGCCCGTGGCCACGGTCGTGAACGTGGCGTTGTCGGGCGAGGTCTCGATCTTGTAGTCCTTGACCGCGGCCGTGTGGGGGTCGCCGCAGGCCGCCGACGGGTCGAGCCCGAGCCCGCTGAGCGTGATCGTCGTCGGCAGCGCCACCGTGAGGCTCGGGGTGTGGCTGCCGTCCCAGTCCTCCGACCAGCCGCTGTCGGCGCGGCCGTCGATGGCCTCGTCGGCGCCGCAGCCGGCGTAGCTGCTGTCGCTGCCCGGCGCGATCTGTCCGCCGCCTGCCGCCGCGGCCCAGTCGCGGGTCAGCGTCGCGTCCCCGGCGACCGTGCCGCCGCCCGGGACGGTGACGGCGATCGTGCGCCCCGAGTACCCGGGGGCCGACACGCCGAGCCGCGGGTAGGTCGCGGCCGGGACGTCGGCCAGCGTGTAGCGGCCGTCGCTGCCGCCGTCCGCGGTGAGCCGGTCCTCGCTGCCGATCTGGCTGCTGAGCCCGGCGACCGAGACGTGCGGTGTGGCGACCGGCAGGCCGGTGCGCGCGTCGGTCACCGTCCCGGCGATCGTGCCGCGCGGCGCGTCGGCGGCCGGCGCGGGCTGGAAGTCGGCCACAGGGTTGACGTCGGAGCTCGTCGTGGTGGCGGCGAGGTAGCCCATGCCCCGCTGCGCGAACACCGACCAGATGAGCGTGCGGTTGGCGCCGCCGTTGGCGTTGAGGTCCGCCGCGAGGATCGCGTTGCGCATGTCGAGGAACGTGGGCTCGGGCGGCGACAGCCGCAGCGCGTCGGTGACGAGCGCCTTCGCCGCGTCCGAGCCGGTCACCGCGCCGAGGCGGCCGATGAGCGCCTGGCGCAGCTGCCAGAGGGTCTGGGCCCAGATCTCGCCGTCGGCGTGGACCTCGGGGCCGGTCCAGACCCGGCCGAAGTCGGCGTAGGTGAACCCGCCCGCCGAGCCGGTCGCCGTGTTGTGGCAGCTCGCGTTGTCGCTGGTGTCGACCGGGCAATCGAGCGCCTGGAAGCGGATGAGGCCGACCTGCGGGTCGGTGTAGCGGCCGAGGTAGACCTCGCCGGGGGCGACGCTGTCGGTGACGAAGCCCTGATCGGCGAGGTAGTCCATGGCGTAGAAGTCGCTGAACGCCTCGCCCATGGCCCCCGACTGGTCGCTGTTGAGCGCGCCGCTGCCGCCCGTGTAGGTCACGAGCCGGCTCGTCAGCCCGTGCGTGTACTCGTGGTAGACGACCGCCGCGTCGTCGCCGCCGTTGACGTTGCGGAACGGGCCCGTGAACAGGTACATCTGCATCCACGGGTTCTGGCCGTCGGGCGGCGTGGCCATGTTCGCGTTGTTGACGTGGTTGGCGTCCGGGCCGGTGTCCGCGCCGTCGAGCGCGTTGACGATGACCCGGTCGCCGACGCCCTCGAAGTTGCCCTGGGCGCGGGTGAAGCCGATCGGGGGCGCCGCCAGGTGGTCGTGGAAGTTGTTGACGTACCAGAACGTCTGCACGACGTTCTGATCCTGGTTCTGGGTGGCCGTGGCGGGCGTGCCGTCCCACGTGCAGAGGTGCCCGGCGTCGCACGACGCGCCGGGGCCGGTGGTCAGCGGGTAGTCGCCGGGCGCCGACGGCGGTGTGGTGTTCTCGCCGCCGTCGACGGTGTCGCTGTCGTCGAGGTCGGCGAAGGCGTAGGCGTACGGGCCGACCATCGCGCTCGCGCCCGGGTCGAGGTACGGGTCGAGGTCGTGGGTCACCGGCGGCGCGTAGCCCGGATGGTTCTCGAAGACGTCGGCGCTGACGGACTTGACGAGGTTGACCCGGTACAGCAGCCGCCCGGTCCGGGCGTCGACGACCGCCTCCCACCAGTGGCGGCTGTCCTGGCGGTGGGTGACGTGCCACGCCAGCCGCGGCGAGCGGACGCTGAAGACGACGAGGCGGCGCAGGTCGTCGCGGGCCGGCGTCGCGCCGGGCGCGACGCGGGCGATGGCCTGCTCGGCGCTGAGCGTCGCGGGCGGCAGGTCGGCGGGCAGGTCGTCGTGCGGCGCGCCGGCCAGCGTGAGCACCCGGCCGGCGCGGTCGACGCCCACGCGCATGCCGCCGTCGAAGAGCGGTACGCCGTCGACGTCCTGGCCGAGCGTCACGACGGTCAACCCGGTGGGGGAGCGCACCTGATGCTCGACCGTCAGCCCGGCGGCGGTGTCGGCGCCGAGACCGAGCGCGGTCGCGTGGTCGGCGACGAAGCCGCGCGCCACGGCGGCGGGCGGCGCGCCCGACGGGCGGCTCAGCGCGCCGTCGAGGCGCTGCAGCCGCGCGACCGTCCCGGTGAGCGGGTCGACCTGGACGCGCGTCGGCCCGCCGGTGGCGTCGGCGAGCGCGGCGGCGCGGCGCTCGGTGCGGCGCACCGACGGCGTCGGTGCCGCGGTGGCCGCGGTGCGCAGCTCGTCGCGGACGTCGAGCGGACGGTCCGGTTGCGCGGCGGTCGCGACCGCCGGGCCGGCGAGCAGCGCAGCGGCGACGAACGCGATCAGGACCGGACGCAAGCTCCCCACGAGCAGCTCACGTTAGCTGTGCCGCGCCGGGGCGTCGACGCTCAACCGACCACCACATACGATGGGCGGACCCGGAGCGGTGGCAGAGTCCGGCTGATTGCAGCTGCCTTGAAAGCAGCCGACCCCTTTGCGGGGGTCCGGGGGTTCGAATCCCTCCCGCTCCGCTGCGCGACGGTCAGTCCGGGCGCAGCCCGCGCAGGACGACCGCGACCTGGCGCTCGAGCCGCTCGGGCTCGAGCCCGGGCGCGGCGGCGAGCTCGGTGAGCATGCGCAGGCCGAGGAGCACGTCGCGGCTGTCGAGCTCGGGCCGCAGCTCGCCGGCCTCATGGGATCGTTCGACGATCGGCGCCACGATCGCCACGGCGCGGTCGCGCAGCCCACGGCGGACCTCCGGGCTGGCGGCGCGGCCGAGCGCGTCGACGAGCCCGCGGTGCTCACCCTGATGGCGCAGCGACTCGGCGACGAACGCGGCGAGCGTGCCGCCGGCGGGCGCGCTCGCGAGCGCCCGGTCGCGCGCCTCCTCGAGCGGCTCGAGGACGCCCTCGAGCACGGCGACGATGAGCTGCTCCTTCGTAGGGAAGTGGCGGTAGAGCGTCGCGACGTTCACGCCGGCGCGCTCGGCGATCGCGTTGACGCTCGCGCCGAGCCCCTCCTCGCGGAACGCCTCGGCGGCGACCGCGACGAGCCGCGCCCGGTTGCGGAGGGCGTCGCGACGCGCGGGGCGCTGCTGGGGCGTGCTCGGCATCGGACATCACGATAACGCAGTCATGACTTCGTTTCGCTACCCTGCCTCACCGTCAACCGCAGTCAGGACTTCGGAATGCCAGCCTCCACCCACGCCGCCGAACGGCAGTCGCCGACCCGGACCCTCCTCATCCTCGGGTCGGGCACGCTCGCGTTCGTCCTCGCCCAGACGACCGTCATCCCGGCGCTCTCGGACCTCCAGCGTGAGCTCGGCGCGTCGGCCAACGGCATCGCCTGGATGGTCACCGCCTACCTGCTCGTCGCGTCGATCGCCACGCCGATCTTCGGGCGCCTCGGCGACATGTTCGGCAAGGAGCGCTTCCTCTCGCTGTCGCTCGCCGCGTTCGCGGCCGGCTCGGCCGTCTGCGCCCTGTCGGACTCGCTCGGGCTCATGATCGTCGGCCGTGGCCTGCAGGGCCTGGGCGGCGGCGTCTTCCCGCTCGCCTTCGGGATCATCCGCGACGAGTTCCCCGCCCACCGCGTGCCGACCGGCATCGCCATGCTCGGCGCGATCGCCGCGATCGGCTCCGGCATCGGGCTGCCGCTCGGCGGCATCCTCGTCGACGGCCCCGGCTACCACTGGATCTTCTGGGTCGCGGCGATCATGGGCGTGCTGGCGACGATCACGACGCACCTCTTCGTTCCCGAGTCGCCGGTGCGCAGGCCCGGCCGGATCGACCTGCCCGGCGCCGGCATCCTCGGGGTCGGCCTCGCCGCGCTGCTCGTCGGGATCTCGCGCGGCGCCGACTGGGGCTGGGGCTCGGGCCGGACGCTCGGGCTCATCGCCGCCGGGCTCGTCGTCCTCGCGCTCTTCGGCCTCTTCGAGCGCCGCACGCGCGAGCCGCTCATCAACATGAGCACGTTCGCGCGCCGGCCGGTCCTGACGACGAACATCTCGACGCTGCTCATCGGCTCGGCGATGATCGGCACGTTCGTGCTCGTCCCGATGCTCGCCCAGCTGCCGAAGGGCGGCGAGGTCGGGTTCGGGCTGTCGGCCACCGAGGCCGGCCTGCTGCTCGCGCCGGGCAGCCTGTTCATGCTCTTCGTCGCGCCGATCGTGGGGCGCGTCGGGGAGCGCAGCGGGTCGAAGGCGCCGTTCTTCGCCGGCTGTCTGCTCACCGCCGGCGCGTTGACCGGTCTGGCGTTCGCCCACGGCTCGGTGGCCCTGGTCATCCTCTGGTGCTGTCTCATGAGCGCGGGCATCGGCTCGGCCTTCGCCGCGATCCCGAACCTCATCGTCGTCGCGGTCGACCCGCACGAGACCGGCGAGTCGACCGGCACGAACACGGTCGTGCGCAACATCGGCTCGGCCGTGGGGGCCCAGGTCGCCGGCACGGTCATCGCCAGCCACGTCGCCGCCCACGGGCTGCCCGCCGACAACGGCTTCGTCATCGCGTTCCTCGTCGGCGCGGCGGGCGCCGCCGTCGCGGCAGTGTCGGTGCTGTTCATCCCGGCCGCCCGGCCCAGCGCCGCCCCCGAAGCGGTCGTCGCCGAGGTCCAGCCGGTCGCCGCCTGAGGCGGCGACCTACGGCGCCGGCGTGCCGAGCCCGACCGGGCAGGCGACGCCGGTGCCGGCCAGGCCGCAGTAGCCGTTGGGCACCTTGTGCAGGTACTGCTGGTGGTCGTCTTCGGCGTAGTAGAAGGGGCCGGCCTGCGCGATCTCCGTCGTGACCGGGCCCAGGCCGCGCTCGGTGAGCGCCTGCTCGTAGCGCAGCTTTGACGCCTGCGCGGCGGTCGCCTGGGCGTCGCCGGTCGTGTAGATCGCCGAGCGGTATTGGGTGCCGACGTCGTTGCCCTGGCGCATGCCCTGCGTCGGGTCGTGACCCTCCCAGAACGCCTTCAGCAGCTGGTCGTAGCCGATCTGCTGGGGGTCGAACGCGACGAGGACGGTCTCGGCGTGTCCGGTTCGCCCGGAGCAGACCTCCTCGTAGGTCGGGTTCGGCGTGTGGCCGCCCTGGTAGCCGGCCGCCGTCGTGTAGACCCCGGGCAGCGTCCAGAAGAGGCGCTCGGCGCCCCAGAAGCAGCCGAGCGCGAAGGAGGCGACCTCGATGCCCTCCGGAAACGGAGGGCGCAGCGGCGTGCCGAGAACCGCGTGGGTCCCCGCGACCGGCATCTCGATGGTGCGGCCCGGCAGCGCCTCCTCGGCGCTCGGGACGGTGAGCTTGTCGTGACCGAAGAAGCGCATGGCCCACCTACGGTAGCTCCGAGCGGATGGTCGGTGGGGCGGGCAGTTACACTGGCGCCTGCTCTTGGAGAGGTGGCCGAGTGGCTGAAGGCGCTCCCCTGCTAAGGGAGTATGCGGCTTAGAACCGTATCGAGGGTTCGAATCCCTCCCTCTCCGTCGCGCGGAAGGATCGCGGCGCCGCGGCGTCCTTGGGGGTAGATCCGGGGCATCGGGCCCCGGCACCGGCAAGGAGGACCCCGATGCATCCGCGCATCGCCATCGCGTTGGCCGCCCTCGTCGCGGCGGGCGGAACGTCGGCGGTCGTCGTGCCGGCCGCGTTCACCGCCTCGCCCACGGCGTCGAAGGCCGCCGCCGCCAAGGTCGGCACCCGTCACACGAAGCTCGGCACGATCCTCGTCGACGCCAAGGGGCAGACGCTCTACCTCTTCGAGAAGGACCGCCACGGCAGGAGCGCCTGCTCGGGCGCGTGCGCGCGGAACTGGCCGCCGTCGGTGACCGGGGGCAGGCCGAAGGTCGCAGGACACGGGGTGCGGGCGCGCCTGCTGGGCACGACCCGCCGGTCCGACGGCACGACGCAGGTCACCTACGGCGGCCATCCGCTCTACACGTTCGTGGGCGACCGCGGACGGCCCGGCAGCACGACGGGGCAGGGGCTCGACGCGTTCGGGGCCGAGTGGTACGTCGTCGGCACCAACGGCAACAAGGTCGAGCACAAGGGCAGCTGAGCGCCGTCCGACGGGGCGCGGGCGCGGCGGCTAGAATGGACCGTCGCTGCGCCCGTAGCTCAGCTGGATAGAGCGTCGGTCTACGGAACCGAAGGTCAGAGGTTCGAATCCTCTCGGGCGCGCTTGGGAACCCCTCCAATTGCTGGGGTTCTCGCGGTTCTGGGCTCGGTTTGACCCGTAGGTGCGGTGACCGGGGGTCAAGGTGCCTCCCGACGTTGGGGATGCCCGTCGTCATGGGGTTTCGGCGAGTGGCTTCACCGTCCGAGGAAGTCGGCCCGGCGGAGCACGACGGCCCGACGCCGTCGCCGGCTTATGCCAAACTTGCATCCGCTCTCAAACAGCGGACGCAACTTTGTCATAGCCTCTCTTTCATCCTCAGAGCCGCGCCGCCTCCCCGCTGACGATGAGTGGGCAGGAGTTTCGACGGGCGTTCCCGAGTGAGAGCGATGTCGTCGAGTTCAAGACGGGGGTGTCCGGCGAGCAGATCCAGGACTCGGCCGTTGCGTTCTCCAACGCACGGGGCGGCGTGATCCTCGTTGGCGTCCGCGACGACGGCGATGTGGCGGGGCGTGTCTTGGATGCGGGGACCGAGGACGACATCCACCGGGCGCTGCAGGCCGCCCGTGACATCGGTCGTTACGGCATCAGTCAGGT
>JBDZVZ010000012.1:0-64229 GCA_040255945.1 Solirubrobacterales bacterium
CCGTGGCGGCGGGCGCGGGCCGGGCGGCCCGGGCGGCCGTGGCGGCGGTGGTCGCGGGCCGGGCGGCCCGGGCGGCCGTGGCGGCAATCGCGGCGGCGGTTACGGGGGAGGTCGCTAGATGCTCTCGCCGAAGCGTGTCAAGCACCGCAAGCAGCACCGCGGCCGCAAGGCCGGGCTGTCGCGCGGCCAGACGAAGGTGCAGTTCGGCGAGTACGGCATCAAGGCGTTGGACGCCGGCTGGCTCACCAACCGCCAGATCGAGGCCGCGCGTATCGCGATGACCCGCAAGATCAAGCGCGGCGGCAAGGTGTGGATCAACGTCTACCCCGACAAGCCCGTGACGAAGAAGCCCGCCGAGACCCGGATGGGCTCCGGCAAGGGCAACCCGGAGGGCTGGGTCGCGGTCGTCAAGCCGGGCCGTGTCATGTTCGAGCTCGCCGGCGTCCCCGAGCCGCTGGCGCGCGAGGCGCTGCGCCTCGCCGGCATGAAGCTGCCGGTGCGCACGAAGATCGTGACCGCGGAGGACGAGCTCTGATGAAGGCCAAGGAGATCCGCGACCTGCACGACGACGAGCTCGTCGAGCACATCACGACCGCCCGGCGTGAGCTGTTCGGCCTGCGCTTCCAGCACGCCACCGGCGAGCTGGAGAACAGCGCGAGCCTCCAGACGACGAAGCGCGACCTTGCTCGCGCCCTGACCATCGCGCGCCAGCGCGGGATCCAGATCGAGAAGTAGCCATGGCTGACGAGACCCCCGACACGACCGAGGAGCAGACCCCCGCGCCGGAGACGGCCGCGGAGGAGACCGCTGCTCCCGAGGCCGCCGAGGCGCCCGAGGCGACGGAGGCCGCCGAGGCCCCCGCCGCCGAGGCCGACGCCCCGGCCGCCGAGCCGGTCGCTCCAGAGACCCCGAAGCAGCGCAAGGCCGCCACGCGCGCCCGCCGCGGGCTGCGCCGCCCCTCGAGCCCCGAGGAGCGCGCCGAGCAGCGCAAGGCCAAGGCCGCCGCGCGCTCGCGCTACCGCGCCAACAAGCGCACCAAGCGCAACGAGAAGCGCGGCGAGCCCGGTCCCGCGAAGACCGTCTCGACGGCCGAGCACGGGTCGGGCCAGCCCAAGGAGCGCCTGGGCACCGTCGTCTCCGACAAGGCCGACAAGACGATCACCGTCCGCATCGACGTCGCCCGGCGGCATCGGCGCTACCAGAAGATCGTCCGCAGCTCGACGACCCTGCACGCCCACGACGAGGCCAACGAGGCCAAGCCGGGCGATGTGGTGCGTCTCATCGAGTCCCGTCCGCTGAGCGCGACGAAGCGCTGGCGCCTCGTCGAGATCCTGGAGCGTGCGAAGTGATTGTCCTGCTCCGTCAGGCCACCGCTGCGGTCACTCGAGAGGTGACGGCATGATTCAGAACGAATCCCGCCTCAAGGTCGCCGACAACACCGGTGCCCGCGAGATCCTCGTCATCCGCGTGCAGGGCGGCTCCAAGCGGCGCTACGCGCACATCGGCGATGTGATCACCGCGACCGTCAAGCAGGCCGCGCCGCAGGGCACGGTCAAGAAGGGCGAGGTCGTCAAGGCCGTCGTCGTGCGCACGAAGAAGGAGTTCGGGCGCGAGGACGGCACCTACATCTCGTTCGACGAGAACGCCGCGGTCATCATCGACGCGCAGGGCAACCCGCGCGGCACCCGCATCTTCGGGCCCGTGGCCCGCGAGCTGCGCGACCGCAACTACATGAAGATCATCTCGCTCGCCCCGGAGGTGCTCTGACCATGGCCCTGAAGATCCGTCGCGACGACGAGGTCGTCGTCATCAGCGGCAAGGACCGCGGCAAGACCGGCAAGGTGCTCCGCGTCGACCCCAAGAAGGAGCGGGTCGTCGTCGAGGGCATCAACATCATCAAGCGCCATCAGCGGCCCAGCCCGATGGCGCCGCAAGCCGAGGCCGGCGTCATCGAACGCGAAGGCCCCATCCACATCAGCAACGTCATGCTCATCGACCCCCAGACGAAGCAGCGCACGCGCGCCGGCGTCACCCGCGAGGGCGGCGTCCGCAACCGCGTCACGCGTGCTTCGGGGACGAAGCTCGACTAGTCCGGCAGGAATCATGGAAGCCGCCACCCAGACCGCGCGCCTCAAGACGAGGTACCTCGAGGAGATCCGACCCGCGCTCATCGAGCGCTTCGGCTACTCGACCGTCATGCAGGCCCCGCGCCTCGAGAAGATCACCCTGAACATGGGCGTCGGTGACGCCAAGCAGGACTCCAAGCTCCTGGACGCCGCGATCGAGCAGCTCGCGACGATCGCCGGCCAGAAGCCGAACGTCCGCCGCGCCCGCAAGTCCATCGCCCAGTTCAAGGTTCGCGACGGCATGCCCGTCGGCGTCAGCGTCACGCTGCGCGGCGAGCGCGCCTACGAGTTCCTCGACCGCCTCACGGTGGTCGCCCTGCCGCGGGTCCGCGACTTCCGCGGCCTGAAGCCGACGTCGTTCGACGGCCGCGGCAACTACTCGATGGGCCTGCGCGAGCAGATCATCTTCCCCGAGATCGACTACGACGCGATCGACGCCGTCCGTGGTCTCGACATCACCATCACCACGACGGCCAAGTCCGACCCCGAGGCCTACGCGCTGCTCGAGGCGTTCGGCATGCCCTTCAGCCGTGAGGGCAACCCGTACGTGAACGCCGACGGCGCCACCAAGGAGAGCTAGACCGTGGCCAAGACGTCCCAGAAGGTCCGCCAGCAGCGCGGTTCCAAGTACAAGACCCGCGAGTACACGCGCTGCCGCAAGTGCGGTCGCTCGCGCGCGGTCTACCGGAAGTTCGGGGTGTGCCGTATCTGCCTGCGCGAGCTCGCGCACAACGGCTTCATCCCCGGCATGACGAAGTCGAGCTGGTAGGGGAGGGCTGAACGACCGTGTCCATGACCGATCCCGTCGCCGACTACCTCACCCGGATTCGCAACGCGATCCAGGCCCAGCACGACATCGTCGAGATCCCGGCCTCGAAGCTCAAGCGCGAGATGACCCGCATCCTCGCCGAGCAGGGCTACATCGACGGCTGGGAGACCGAGCCGCCCGCGCCCGGCCAGCCGCGTGAGCTCATCCGGATCCAGCTGAAGTACACCGAGCAGCGCAAGCCGGTCCTCACCGGCCTGCAGCGCGCGTCCCGCCCGGGGCAGCGCTACTACGTGCCCGCCACCGGCATCCCGAAGGTGCTGGGCGGCATGGGCACGACGATCATCTCGACGTCGCAGGGCGTCATGACCGGCCACGAGGCCCGCCGCCGGGGCATCGGCGGCGAAGTCGTCGCAAAGGTCTGGTAGCAGCATGAGCCGAATCGGACGAAAGCCCATCCCGGTGCCCGCAGGGGTCACCGTGTCGATCGAGCCCGAGCTGGTCCGTGTCAACGGGCCGCGCGGCGAGCTCAGCGAGCGCATCCACCGCGACATCACCGTCGAGCAGAACGAGGGTGAGCTCGTCGTGACGCGCCCGACCGACCGCGGCGAGCACCGCGCCCTGCACGGGCTGACGCGCTCGCTCGTGGCGAACATGGTCGAGGGCGTCACCGCCGGCTACACGAAGGTTCTCGAGATCCAGGGCGTCGGCTACCGCGCGACGCTCAAGGGCAAGAACCTCGAGCTGGCGCTCGGCTACTCGCACCCGGTCGCGATCGACGCGCCGGACGGCATCGAGTTCGAGGTGCCCCAGCCGACGCGCATCGTCGTCAAGGGCAACTCCAAGCAGGCGGTCGGTGAGATCGCCGCCATCATCCGCAAGCAGCGGCCGCCGGAGCCCTACAAGGGCAAGGGCATCCGCTACGAGGGCGAGTACGTCGCCCGGAAGGTCGGCAAGCGAGCCTGATGAGCACCATCTCCGCACCCAAGCGGCGCCTGAAGCGCCGCCGTCGCGTCCGCGCGAAGGTCGCCGGCACCGCCGAGCGCCCGCGCATCTCCGTGTTCCGCTCCAACCGCGGGGTCTTCGCCCAGCTCGTCGACGACGACGCCGGGCGCACGATCACCGCGGTCCAGTGGACCGAGCCGGAGCTGCGCGGTCTGAGCAAGGCCGAGCAGGCCACGAAGGCCGGCGAGCTGCTCGCGCAGCGCGCGAAGGCCGCCGGCATCGAGCGCGCCGTCTTCGACCGCGGCGGCTACCAGTACCACGGGCGGGTCAAGGCGTTCGCCGAGGCCGTCCGCGAGGGAGGCATCGCCGTATGAGGCATGACAGCTTCGCCGACCGCGCCGTCAGCGCCGTCGGCCTCGACCTGCAGGAGCGGGTCGTCGAGATCAACCGCGTCGCGAAGGTCGTCAAGGGCGGCCGGCGCTTCTCGTTCACGGCCCTCGTGGTCGTCGGCGACGAGCAGTCGGTCGTCGGCGTCGGCTACGGCAAGGCCAACGAGGTGCCGATCGCGATCCAGAAGGGCGTCGAGCAGGCCAAGAAGAACCTGTTCCGCGTGCCGAAGCACGGCTCGACGATCACCCACCAGGTCGAGGGCATCTTCGGCTCCGGTCACGTGCTGCTCAAGCCGGCCTCGCCCGGTACCGGCGTCATCGCCGGCGGCGGCGTGCGTGCCGTGCTCGAGCTCGCCGGCATCCACGACATCCTGAGCAAGTCGCTGGGCACCCAGAACCCGATCAACCTCGTCAAGGCGACGGTCGCCGGTCTTCAGGACCTGCGCATGCCCGACGAGGTCGCCGCGATCCGCGGCCTGTCGATCGCCGAGGTCCTCGGCCTCTCGCAGGAGGCGCGCGCGTCCGAGACGCTCGACGGCGGGGTGGCCGAGGCCGACGCCGAAGGCGCCGAGGGCGAGGCCGAGGTGCCCGAGGAGGCGCAGGCCTGATGCCCAAGGTCACCCAGATCAAGAGCAAGAACGGCTCCAACCAGAAGCAGCTCGACACGCTGCGTTCGCTCGGCCTGCGGCGCATCGGCCACACGGTCGAGGTCTCCGACAACGAGCAGACGCGCGGCATGCTGCACCGGGTTCGCCACCTCATCAAGGTGCAGGAGGACTGACATGGCCGACGAGAAGACGACGACCGACCAGCCGGTCGGCCTCAACACGCTGGCCCCGGCGCCCGGCAGCCGCAAGGCGCGCAAGCGCGTCGGGCGCGGCGAGGGCTCGGGCACCGGCAAGACGTCCGGTCGCGGCCAGAAGGGCGCGGGATCCCGCTCGGGCTCCAAGTCGCGGTCGAACTTCGAGGGCGGCCAGATGCCGATCCACATGCGGATGGGCAAGCTGCGCGGCCCCCACATGAAGAAGTCGATGCCGTTCGAGATGTTCCGGACGCACACGCAGGCCGTGAACCTCCAGGATCTCGAGCGCCGCTTCGACAGTGGGGCGGACGTCACGCTGGAGGCGCTGAAGGACAAGGGCCTGGGCACCCGCAAGGACGTGCCGGTGAAGGTCCTCGCCAAGGGCTCGATCTCCAAGCCGCTCACCGTCCACGCCCACAAGTTCAGCGCGGCCGCCAAGGAGGCCATCGAGGCCGCCGGCGGCACGGTCGTGGTCGTCGAGTAGACGACGCACCCGCTTCTCGGTTCGTCGAACGCCCCGGTCCGCCGGGGCGTTCGTCGTTCCGGGTCCCGATCGCTCAACGGCGGACCCCCCGAAACGGCTACCCTTCCCGCTCCCATGGTCTCGACGATCCTGAGCGCGTTCACCGTGCCGGAGATCCGCAAGAAGCTGGCGTTCACCGCGCTGCTGCTTGGGCTCTACCGGCTCGGCTCCCACATTCCGGTCCCGGGCATCAACGTCCAGGCCGTTCAGGACGTCCAGGAGCAGTTCGGCGGAGGAGGCATCCTCAACCTGCTGAACACCTTCTCCGGCGGCGGGCTAAGCCGGATCGCGCTCTTCGCGCTGGGGATCATGCCCTACATCACCGCGTCGATCATCCTGCAGCTGCTGCAGGTCGTCGTGCCATCGCTCGAGAAGCTCCAGAAGGAGGGCGAGGTCGGCCAGGCGCGCATCACTCAGTACACGCGCTACCTCACCGTCGGCCTCGCGTTCGCCCAGTCGATCGGCTACGTCTTCCTCTTCCGCTCGTTCAGCAACACCGGCGAGGACGTCGTCAGCAGCTTCGACGTCGCGCACGTCTTCCTCATCGTCCTGTCGCTCACCGCCGGCACGGTGCTGCTCATGTGGATGGGCGAGCTCATCACCCAGCGCGGCATCGGCAACGGCATCTCGCTGATGATCATGGCGTCGATCCTCGCCGGCCTGCCGAGCGGCATCTCGGTGTGGTGGAACAGCCCGGACCCGGTCTTCAAGGTGATGATGCCGTTCCTCGCCCTGGCCGTGACCGCGGGCGTCGTCTTCATGCAGGAGGGCCAGCGCCGGATCCCGGTGCAGTACGCCAAGCGCGTCATCGGCCGCCGGATGAGCGGCGGCGGGCAGACCTACCTGCCGCTGCGCGTGAACATGGCGGGCGTCATCCCGGTCATCTTCGCCGCGTCGATCATGGCGTTCCCGCCCACCGTCGGCCAGCTCGTCAACTCGGGCTTCGCGAAGGACATCGCGGACTTCTTCAACCCGTCCAACGCGCCCTACGTCCTCGGCGAGTCGATCTTCATCATCCTCTTCACGTACTTCTACACGGCGGTGACGTTCAACCCCGTCGACCAGGCCGACAACCTGAAGAAGTACGGTGGCTTCATCCCCGGCGTCAGACCGGGCCGGCCGACCGCGGAGTTCCTCGACCGCATCCTGGCCCGCCTGACGTTCCCGGGCGCGCTGTACCTCGCCGCGATCGCGGCCCTGCCGACGCTGCTCATCGCGCTGACCGGTGCGTCGAGCACGTTCCGCTTCGGCGGCACGTCGCTGCTCATCGTCGTCGGCGTGGCCCTGGACACGATGAAGCAGCTCGAGGCGCAGCTGATGATGCGCAACTACGAAGGGTTCTTGAAGTAGGATGGCCGACCTCGCGCCTCCCGGTCCGGCCCACAGCGGCGCCGACGGGGAAACGTTCGACCTCTCGAGTGCCCGCGTGACCGAGCTCAACCTCATCCTCCTTGGCCCTCCGGGCGCCGGAAAAGGCACCCAGGCCGAACGGCTGACCGAGGACTTCGGCCTTCCCTACTTCGCGACGGGCGACATCCTGCGCGCCGCGGTCGCCGAGGGCACCGAGCTCGGGCTGAAGGCCAAGGGCTACATGGACGCCGGCGAGCTCGTCCCCGACGACGTCATCATCGGGGTCATCCTCGAGGCGCTCGAGGCCGACGAGGCCTCCGACGGCTTCCTGCTCGACGGCTTCCCGCGAACGGTCCCCCAGGCCGACGCGCTCGGGGCGGCGCTCGAGAAGGTCGGCCGCGCGCTGACGGCCGTGCTGCTCATCGACGTGCCCGACGGGGAGATCGAGCGGCGCATCTCGGGCCGGCGCGTCAGCCGCTCGGGCCGCGTCTACCACGTCGAGTTCGACCCGCCCAAGCATCCGGACCGCTGCGACATCGACGGCTCGCCGCTCATCCAGCGCGACGACGACAAGCCGGAGACGATCCGCAAGCGGCTCGCGGTCTACCACGCGCAGACCGAGCCGCTCGTCCAGTACTACGAGGACCGCGACCTGCTGCGTCGCTTCGACGGCACCCGGACGCCGACCGAGGTCCACGACCACATCCGCGCGACCGTCGCCACCCTGCGGCTCGAGGACGAGCTGTAGGCCGCGTCACGTCGATCGCCGTGATCATCAAGAAGTCTCCGGCCGACATCGAGAAGATGGCGGCCGCCGGCGCCATCCATGTCCAGACGATGAAGCTCCTCGCCGGGCTCGTCCGCGAGGGCGTCACGACCGCTGAGCTCGACCAGGCCGCCGAGGAGTTCATCCGCTCCGAGGGCGCAGTCCCGTCCTTCAAGGGCTACCACGGGTTCACCGGCTCGATCTGCGCGTCGCCGAACGAGATGGTCGTCCACGGCATTCCCGGTCCGTACCGGCTGGCGGGCGGCGACATCATCTCGATCGACATCGGCGTCACCTACAAGGGCTGGGTGGCCGACGGGGCGGTGACGTTCGGCGTCGGCACGATCACGCCGGTCGCCGCCAAGCTGCTGGAGGTCACACGCCAGTCGCTGCTGGACGCCGCGCAGCAGTGCCGGCCCGGCAACCGGCTCGGCGACGTCTCCCACGCCGTCCAGCAGCGCGTCGAGGGCGCGGGCCTGTCGGTCGTGCGGTCGCTCGTCGGCCACGGGATCGGCCGCGAGATGCACGAGGAGCCCCAGATCCCCAACTACGGGCCGCCCGGCAAGGGGCCGGTGCTCGAGGAGGGGATGGTGTTCGCCGTCGAGCCGATGACCACCGCGGGCCGCCACATGGTCCGCATGGGCGACGACGGCTGGTCGATCTACTCGCAGGACGGCTCGCTGGCCGCCCATTTCGAGTTCACGATCGCCGTCACCGCCGACGGGCCGCGGATCCTCACGCCCTGGCATGAGGGTCCGGACGCCCTGTAGGGCGCCGGCGGTTCACGACCGAACGCCGCCTGGGGCCCTTTGCTATCGTGCTCTGCCCGTGCGTGCGCGCGCCCCTGCGCACGACCATCCGTGACATCGGCGTCGGCGGCCTCCGCGGCAGCCAGAGCCGGTCACCGGGCCCAATTACCGCTGGAAAGGGATCATGAAGGTACGACCGTCGGTCAAGCCGATGTGCGAGAAGTGCAAGATCATCCGTCGCCACGGCGCGGTCCTCGTGATCTGCCAGAACCCCCGCCACAAGCAGCGTCAGGGGTGAACCACTAGATGGCTCGCATCGCCGGGATCAACGTCCCGCTCAACAAGCGCGTCGAGGTCGGCCTGACCTACATCTACGGGATCGGCCGCTCCACCTCGAACACCATCCTCGCCCAGACGGGGATCCACCCGGACACCTACGTCCGCGACCTGACCGAGGACGAGGTCGGCAAGCTGCGCGACGCCGTCGAGGAGCTCACCGTCGAGGGCGACCTCCGGCGCGAGCGCTCGCAGGCCGTCAAGCGCCTCATGGAGATCGGCTGCTACCGCGGCCTGCGCCACCGGCGCGGCCTGCCGGTCCGGGGCCAGAACACCAAGACGAACGCTCGCACGCGCAAGGGCCCGAAGCGCATGTCGATCGCGGGCAAGAAGAAGGCAGGGAAGAAGTAGTCGATGCCCGCCCCCAAGCGTCCCCAGCGCGGCCGCCGCAAGCCGAAGAAGAACATCCCCATCGGCCAGGCGCACATCAAGACCTCGTTCAACAACACGATCGTCTCCCTCACCGACCGCGAGGGCAACGTCATCGCGTGGGAGTCCGCCGGCGGCGCCGGCTTCAAGGGCTCCCGCAAGTCGACGCCGTTCGCCGCCCAGGTGACGGCTGACGCCGCCGCCCGCAAGGGCATCGAGCAGGGCCTCCAGAAGGTGGAGGTCTTCGTCAAGGGCCCCGGCTCCGGCCGCGAGACCGCGATCCGCTCGCTGCAGGCCGCCGGTCTCGAGGTCACCGGCGTCAAGGACGTCTCCCCGCAGGCCCACAACGGCTGCCGCCCCCGCAAGCGGCGCCGCGTCTGAGGTACCCACTTCATGGCTCGTGACACCAGCCCCCAGTGCAAGCAGTGCCGCCGCGAGGGTCAGAAGCTCTTCCTGAAGGGTGAGCGCTGCCTGACCGACAAGTGCGGCGTCGAGCGTCGCGCCTACCCGCCCGGCGACCACGGCCGCGGCCGCCAGAAGCAGTCCGAGTACCGGCTGCAGCTGCGCGAGAAGCAGAAGGCCCGCCGCTACTACGGCGTGCTCGAGACGCAGTTCCGCCGCTACTACGACAAGGCGTCGCGCCAGCCCGGCGTCACCGGCGAGAACCTGCTCATGCTGCTCGAGTCCCGGCTCGACAACGTCGTCGTCCGCCTCGGCTTCGCCGCCTCGCGCCGCCAGGCGCGCCAGATGATCCGCCACGGTCACTGGACGGTCAACGGCCGTCGCGTCGACATCCCCAGCTACCAGGTGCGCGAGGGCGACGTGCTCGCCGTCAAGCAGGGCACCGGGGCCGAGGCCATCATCCGTGACGCCACCGAGCTCACCGCCCAGGTGCCCGCGTGGCTTCAGGCCGACCATGACGGCCTGACGGCGAAGGTGCTCCGCAAGCCCGAGCGTCGTGAGATCACGACGCCGGTGCAGGAGCAGCTGATCGTCGAGCTGTACTCGAAGTAGACCCACCTGCGGCGAGCGCTCGTTCCCCGACGAGCGCCGCGCAGGACCCGGTGGACCGCCACCCGGCACCGGGAGCAACCCAGAAACCAGGACCTCACGTGCTCGACTTCCAGATCCCTCGCATCACCAGCGAAACCATCGAGGAGCACCGCGGCTCGTTCGTCATCGAGCCCCTCGATCGCGGCTTCGGCTACACGTTCGGCAACTCGCTGCGCCGTGTGCTGCTGTCGTCGCTCGCCGGTGCTGCGGTGACCAGCGTTCGGATCGAAGGCGTCGCCCACGAGTTCTCGACGATCAAGGGCGTCACGGAGGACGTCACCGACATCGTCCTGAACCTCAAGGGCATCGTCTGCCGCATGCACTCCGACGCGACCGAGATCGAGGCCCCGCTCGTCGTCACCGGCCCCGGCGAGATCACGGCGAAGGACATCGACCTGCCCGCGGGCGTCGAGGTCCTCAACCCCGACGTCCACATCGCCACGCTCGAGAAGAAGACGAAGCTCGAGATGTACATGACGATCGGGCGCGGCCGCGGCTACCGCCCGGCCGAGGAGAACAAGTCCCCCGACCAGCCGATCGGCGTCATCCCGATCGACTCGATCTTCTCGCCGGTCAAGCGCGTCGCCTACTCGGTCGAGCAGGCCCGCGTCGGCCAGCGCACCGACTACGACAAGCTCACGCTCGACATCGAGACCGACGGGTCGATCGACCCGCAGGCCGCGCTGCGCGAGGCGGCCGAGATCCTCATCTCGCAGCTGGCGATCTTCACCGACGCCGACCGCATCGAGGAGCTGCGCGCCGGCCCGGGCGGCGCCCTGGACGCCGGCCAGGTCGCCGGCGTCAACGGCGCGGGCGCCCCGGCCCAGGGCCCGATGCACGACATCCTCATCGAGGAGCTCGAGCTCGGCGTCCGCTCCTACAACTGCCTCAAGCGGGCCGGCATCCAGACCGTCGGCGACCTCATCTCGAAGTCCGAGGGCGAGCTGGCCGCGATCCCGAACTTCGGCAAGAAGTCGATCGACGAGGTCATCGAGACGCTCAACGCGCGCGGGCTGGCCCTCCGCGACGACTAGGAACGCTGGCCCAGGGGGCCAGGTGCCTTTAAGCGGGAGCTCGCCTGGCGGCTCGCTCCCGCGCCCCAGGTAACAGCAAGGACTTTCGACATGCGCCACCAGAAGACCCGTCACAAGCTCAGCCGCGACAGCGCGCACCGCAAGGCGCTGCTGGCCAACCTCTGCAAGGAGGTCATCCAGCACGAGCGGATCAAGACCTCCGAGGCGAAGGCCAAGGCCGTCAAGCCGGAGCTCGAGCAGCTCATCACGCTCGCCAAGCGCGGCGACCTCCACGCCCGCCGGCAGGCCCTGTCGGCCCTCGGCCAGGACAAGTTCACGGTCCACAAGCTCTTCGAGGAGGTCGCCCCGCGCTACGCGGAGCGGCCCGGCGGCTACACGCGCATCCTGAAGCTCGGGCCGCGCCGCAGCGACGCGACCGAGATGGTGTTCCTCGAGCTCGTCTGAGCGATAGGCGCTCGCCAGAGGAACGTTCCTTGCGCTGAGCGAAAGCAACGTTCCTCCGGTCGCACGCGGGGCGCTGGTAGCGTCGCCGGCCGCGATGGCCGCCACGCGCCTGACGATCGACTACGACGGCACCGCCTTCGCCGGCTGGGCCCGGCAGCCCGGGCTGCGCACCGTCCAGGGCGAGCTCGAGGTCGCGCTGGCACGGGTCCGCGGCGGCCACCACATCGACGTCACGGTCGCCGGGCGCACCGACCGCGGCGTGCACGCCTGGGGGCAGGTCGCGTCCTATCCGGACGAGCCCGTCTCGGCGCGCGGCCTCAACGCGCTGCTGCCCCACGACATCGCCGTCCTGGACTGCGCGCCGGCCCCCGACGGGTTCGACGCCCGCCGCCACGCCACCGCACGCACCTACTGCTTCCGGCTGCTGGCCCGCCGCGCCCCCTCGGCGTTCGAGCACCGCCGTGCCCTGCACGTCCCGTACCCGATCGACCGCGACGCGCTGCGCGCCTGCGCCGCGCTGCTGCCCGGCACGCACGACTTCACCGCGTTCACGCCCACCGAGACCGACCACGTGCGCTTCGAGCGCGACGTCGTCCGGGCGGAGTGGATCGACCGCGGCGACGTCCTCGAGTTCTGGATCACCGCCGACGCGTTCATGCGCCACATGAACCGGGTGCTCGTCGGCACGATGCTGCGGGTCGCCCGCGGACGCCGGGACCCCGCCTGGTTCGCCGCCCTGCTGGAGGGGCGCCCGCGCGCCGAGGCCGGCCCGACCGCGCCGCCGCACGGCCTCTACTTCGCCCGCGTCGACTACGGGCGCTGACGGCCCTCGCTCCGTCCCCGGCTACGCTGGGAGGCGATGCGCGTCCTGCTGACCAACGACGACGGAATCGACGCCGAAGGGCTCCAGTGCCTGCGGCGGGCGCTGGTGGCGATCGAGGACATCGACCTCGCCGTCGTCGCCCCCGACGGCAACCGCTCGGCGGTCGCCCGCAGCATCACGACCCGCCGGGCGCTCGCCGTCGAGCGCGTCGACTTCGGTGACGGCACCCACGGCTTCGCCACCGACGGCACCCCGGTCGACTGCGTCCGCCTCGCGAGCCTCGGCCTCGTCGAAGGCTGGCAGCCCGAGCTCGTCGTCTCCGGCATCAACCACGGCTCGAACCTCGGCGACGACGTCACCTACTCGGGCACGGTCGCCGCCGCGCTGGAGGGCATGATCCTCGGGCTGCCGGCCATCGCCGTCTCCCAGCAGTCCGAGAAGCGCGAGATGGACTTCCGCCTCGGACGGGACTTCGCCTTCGACCCGGCGGCCCGCTTCGTCGCCCGGCTCGTGCAGGAGCTCGCCGACGTGCCGCTGCCGCCGAGCACGATGCTCAACGTCAACGCACCCGCCGGCGAACCCGAGGGCGTCGAGGTCACGCGGCTGGGCAAGCGCATCTATCGCGACCGGCTGCAGCCGCAGGGCGCCGAGGACGCCGACGGGCGGCGCACCTACTTCATCTACGGCGCCGAGCCGAGCTACGAGGACGATCCGGGCACCGACCTCACCGCGGTCGCCGCCGGACGCATCGCGGTCACGCCGATGCACCTCGACCTCACGCAGCACGACGGGATCGGCCCCCTGACGATGGCCTCGCTGGATCGCATGCTCGAGCCGGCCGCCCACGAACTCGGGGAAGAGCTCGCCTAGCGGCTCGCCGTCCCGCAACGCGAACTCGCTGGCGCTCCCCCGCGAGGGCACGTGATGGATTCCGACCTACCCGCCGCCCGAGCCGCCGCGCTGCGCGAGCAGCTGCACCACCACGCCCACCGCTACTACGTCCTCGACGACCCCGAGATCGGCGACGACGAATACGACGCGCTCTTCGACGAGCTGCGCGCGCTCGAGGCGGCCCGCCCGGAGCTCGTCACCCCCGACTCGCCGACCCAGCGGGTCGGCGGCGGGGTGGGCGGGGCCGTGTCCAGCCTGGGCAAGGTCACCCACCTGCAGCCGATGCTGTCGTTGGCCAACGCCCGCAGCGCCGGCGAGCTGCGCGCCTGGGTGGCTCGGATGCGCAACCACCTCGCGCGCGAGGGCATCGCCGACCCGGCGTTCGCCTACGTCTGCGAGCCGAAGATCGACGGCCTGGCGATCTCGCTGCGGTACCGCGACGGCGTGCTGGAGCGCGGCGCCACCCGCGGCGACGGCGAGGTCGGCGAGGACGTCACCCACAACCTGCGCACGATCCCGGCGATCCCGCTGCGGATCCCCGCGCAGGACGTCCCGCCGCTGCTGGAGGTCCGCGGCGAGATCTACATGTCGCTTCCGGACTTCCAGGCGCTCAACGAACGACGGGCCGAGGCCGGCGAGTCGACGTTCATGAACCCGCGCAACGCCGCGGCGGGCACGATCCGCCAGCTCGACCCGCGCCTGGCCGCGCAGCGCCCGCTGTCGATGTGGTGCTACGGCGTCGGCGCCACCGACGGCCTGACCTTCACCCGCCACTCGGAGGCGCTGGCCTGGCTGGCCGACCACGGCTTCCGCGTCAACGGCGACATCGCCCGCCACGACGACGAGGACGCGGTCATCGCCCAGTGCGAGGACTGGGAGCGGCGCCGCGGCGCCCTGGACTTCGAGATCGACGGCGTCGTCGTCAAGGTCGACGACCTCGCGCTCCAGCGCCGCCTGGGCGTGACCGGCCACGACCCGCGCTGGGCGGTCGCCTGGAAGTTCGCCCCGACGACGGCCGTCACCCATCTCGACCACATCATGTGGACGGTCGGCAAGTTCGGCGACCTGCACCCGTTCGCGGCGCTCGAGCCGGTCGCCGTGGGCGGCGTCACGCTGAAGCTCGCCACCCTGCACAACGAGGAGGACCTCGCCCGCAAGGACATCCGGCCCGGCGACGACGTCATCGTCATGCGCGCCGGCGACGTCATCCCGCAGGTCGTCTCCCCGGCGCCGCACGCCGTCGAGCGCCCCGGGCGCGAGCCGGTGCCGCGGCCGCCGGCGCGCTGCCCGGCCTGCGACACGCCGACGGTCAAGCCGCCGGGCACGGTGTTCACGCGCTGCCCGAACGTCGTCTGCCCGGCCCGCCAGTGGCAGCTGCTCAAGCACTTCGCCAGCCAGGGCGCGATGGACATCGCCGGCATGGGCGAGCGGCAGGTCGCGGTGCTGCAGCGCTCCGGGCTCGTGCGCACCGTCGCCGACTTCTACGACCTCACCGTCGGCGCGCTCGTCGCCCTGGAGGGCATCGGCGAGGTCTCGGCGCGGCGACTGGTCGACGCGATCGACGCGTCGCGCGCCCGGCCGTTCGGCCGCGTGCTCTACGCGGTCGGGCTGGAGGAGGTCGGCGCCGTCACGGGCCGCAACCTCGCCGCGCACTTCCACGACGTCGACGCGCTGCTGGACGCCTCGGAGACCGACATCCGCGCCGTGCCGGGCGTCGGGCCGAAGATGGCCGCTCGCATCCACGCCCAGCTGCAGGACCCGCAGATGCGCGCGCTCGTCGCGGCGCTGCGCGAGCGCGGGCTGCGCTTCGCCCAGGAGGGACCGCCCCCCGGCAAACGCCCGCTGGCCGACACGACGATCGTCCTCACCGGGACGCTGCCCGACCTCACGCGCGAGGAGGCCACGGAGCGCATCGTGGCCGCCGGCGGCCGCGTCACGTCGTCGGTCTCGGGCCGCACCGACTACGTCGTCGCGGGCGCCGAGCCGGGGGCCGCGAAGCTCGAGAAGGCGGCCCGGCTCGGGGTGCCGGTCGTCGACGAGGCCGCGCTGCGCGCGCTGCTGGACGGCGGCCGCGCGCCGTGACCGGTTGCCCTGCCGCCGCGCCGTCTACCCGTCCCAGCGGGCGATGACCGACACCATGCGGTCCTCGAGCCTCTTCGCGCACGAGCTGCAGACCCGGTTCTCGATGAGTGAGAAGGCGACCTCGGCGCCGCCCGTCGTCGTGCAGTAGCCCGACAGGGCGCTGACCCCGATGAGCGAGCCGGTCTTCGCCCGGCAGCGGCCCCTGGCGGCCGTGCCGCGCATCCGCTTGCGCAGCGTCCCCGACAGGCCGGCGACCGGCAGCGACGCCCGCCACGCGGGGGCGACCTGCTCGCCGTCCATCCGGCGCAGCAGCGCGACGACCTGGCTGGCGGTCGTGAGGTTGGCGCGTGACAGGCCGGAGCCGTCGACCAGCCGCGGCTTGACCCCGAACGCGCGCAGCGACCGCGCGACGACCTTCAGCCCGCCCGCGGTCGACCCGCTGCCGCCGAACTCGGCGCCCAGGGCCTTCGTCAGCATCTCGGCGTAGAAGTTCTCCGACGGGATGTTCGTGCCGGCGACGAGCGCGCGCATCGCGGGGGAGGGCAGCGTCGCCAGCGGCGTGCTCGCCGTCGCCCCGCCGAGCGTCGGCAGGCTCCCCGAGCGCGGCCGGCGCTCGTAGCGGACGCCGCGGTCCTTCAGCAGCGCGCCGAAGCGCCGGGCGGCCGCCTGCGCCGGGCTGCCGGACACCATCCGGCCGTGCGCCCAGCTCAGCGCGCTCAGCCCGCCGCCAACGTCCCAGTCGTAGCGGTAGCGGGAATCCGGGCCGCCGCGCAGGGCGTCGAACCACGACTCGTCGCCGACGACCGCGCCCTTGATCCGGCGCAGGCCGGCCTCCCGCAGCTGGGTGACGAGCGAGCGCAGACCGGCGTCGCCCAGGGTGGGGTCGCCGCCGCCGACGAGGTAGAGGTTGCCGCGCAGCACGCCGCGTTCGTCGATCTCGACCCCGGGCGCCGCCCGCACCTCGGTGCGCAGCGTCTCGGAGGGGCCGAAGCGCAGCAGGGCCGTGGCGGTGACGAAGAGCTTCTCGTTGGAGGCGGGCGTCAGCGGCAGATCCTGACGGTGGGCGTAGAGCGTCTCCCCGGTGCGCAGGTCGATGACCTGGGCGCCGGCCGACGGTCCCATCCGCGCGTGGAGCGTGGCGAGCGTCGAGCGCAGCGTCGCGCGGTCGACGGCCTGGGCGGTCGGGGCGAGCAGGGCGGGCGCGCCCACGCAGATGAGCAGCAGCAGGCAGAAGCGGCGCATCGGCGCACGACCTTAGCGACGCTGCGGCAGACGACGCGCCGGATGGCGGGGTTCACCGGCCGCCCGCACGGCTACGATCAGGGTGATGGGCCAGGTCGTCAAGCTGCAGTCCACCGGACCCCAGAAGCGCGCGTCGTCGACGCGCCGGCGCCGGCGGCGCAGCTCGCGCACGGCGCTCGTCCTGGGCGGCGGCGGCCTGACCGGCGGCGTCTACGAGATCGGCGCCCTGCGCGCCCTCGACCTGCTCTCCGTCAACCGCACGGTCAACGAGTTCGACGTCTACGTCGGCACGTCGGCCGGGGCGTTCGTCGCCGCGCTCACCGCCAACGGCATCACGCCCGAGGAGATGATGCGGATCGTCAACCAGCAGGTGCCGACGCCGTTTCGCGACATCGACCTCGGCCAGCTCCTGCGGCCCAACGTCGGCGAGTACCTGCGCAAGGGGGTCGCGCTGCCCTGGCGGGCGCTCCAGGTGCTGCGCGAGCTCGCCCCGCAGCTCGGGCAGGTGTCGATCATGGACGTCGCGCTCGGCCTCGCCGAGGGCCTGCCGTCCGGCGTCTACTCGGGGGCCGGCATCGAGCGCTATCTGCGCACCGTCCTCTCCGACCCGGACCGCTCCAACGACTTCCGTGAGCTCGAGCACGAGCTCTACCTCGCCGCCACCGACCTCGACACGTGCGAGCGGATCGTCTTCGGCGCCGAGGGCTGGGACGACGTGCCGATCTCGGAGGCCGTCCAGGCGTCGACGGCGCTGCCGATGGTCTACAAGCCGGTCAGGCTCCGCGACCGCGAGCTCATCGACGGCGGCATCGTGTCCACCACGAACCTCGACATCGCCGTCGAGGCGGGCGCCAAGCTCATCGTCGTCGTCAACCCGCTCGTGCCCTACGTCAACGACTTCACCGAGCGGGTCAACGGGCTGCTCGGCTCGCGGCCGCGGCACGTCAGCGACATGGGCCTGCCGCAGATCGGCTACCAGGCGTTCAAGATGATGGCCTACCAGCGGCTGCACGAGATGGCCGCGCGGTGGGAGGAGCGCTACCCGGGCGTCGACATCGTGCTCATCGAGCCCGAGCCCGACGACGAGCTCATGTTCCAGACGTCGATCATGAACTTCACGAAGCGCACCGACATCGCGCGCCACGGCTTCCAGTCGGTGACGTTCAAGCTCGCCGCCGACTACGACCGGTTCAAGGCCGTCTGCGACCGGCACGGGATCGAGATCTCCGCGACCCGGGTGCGCAAGGTCGTCAAGCACTTCGCGGCCGAGCAGGAGAAGACGCGCGCCTGGCGCAAGATCCTCGAGCAGACGACCGGCACGCTGCTGCGGCAATCCGGAGGCGGCTCGACGTAGGTCGTCTCGACGACCGGCACGCTGCTGCGGCAATCCGGAGGCGGCTCGACGTAGCCCCATCGCAACGTTGCGGCGGCGCGCGTGTTCGTCAAGGCGATGCGCTGCCTCGCCCCCGTCCTCGCTCTCTTCGCGGCCGCCGCCGTGGCGGCACCCACCGCGCTGGCGGCCGACCCGCCGGCCGTCCAGACCGGTGCGGCGGTCGCGGTCGGCCAGACGCAGGCGACGCTGACGGCGACCGTCGACGCGCACGCCAGCGCGACGACGGCCCGGTTCGAGCTGGGGACGAGCACGAGCTACGGGCTGGAGTCCGCCAGCCGCGACGTCGGGGCGGGCAGCGGGGCGGTCGACGTCTCGATCCCGGTGCAGGGGCTGACGCCGTCGACGACCTACCACGTGCGGGTCGTCGCCACGAGCGCGGCCGGGACGGTCCGCGGGGGCGACGTGACGTTCCGCACGGCGGCGGTCCCCTCGCGGCCGTCGGCCTCGACCGGCGCGGCCCGGGCCGTCACGCCGACGGGCGCGACGTTCATCGGCACGGTCCGCCCGCGCGGTGCCGCGACGACGTACCGCTTCGAGTACGGGCTGACCAAGACCTACGGGTCGGTCGCCGGCGTCGGCGACGCCGGGGGCGGCTCGGGGTCGGTCGGCGTGAGCGTCCGCGCCGAGGGCCTGTCGCCCAAGACCCGCTACCACTATCGCCTCGTCGCCACCAACGCGGCGGGCACGGCCTACGGCGGCGACCGGTCCTTCGTCACCGGCGGCACGCCCACGGCGGCGACGCTGACCGCCGACAGCGTCCGCGTCGACTACGGGCGGCCGCTCGTGCTGACCGGCCGGCTGAGCGGTAGCAGGACCTCGCGCGTGCTGGTGCAGCTGCTGACGCGGCCGTTTCCGTTCACGACGGACTTCGTCGCGGCGGGCCGGCCGCTGCTGTCGTCGAGCAAGGGCACCTACAGGTTCACGATCGCGTCGCTGACCCAGAGCGTGCGGGCGATCGTCGTCGCCGACGGTGCGCTGCCGGTCTTCAGCCGGCCGGTCGACGTCTTCAGCGTGGCCCGCGTGGGCGTGACGTCGGTGCGGCGCGACGGCCGCGGGCGGGTGCGGATCGGCGGTCGGGTGCGCCCGGGCACCGAGCACGGCACGGTCTCGCTCCAGCGGCGCAGCACGACGGGCCGCTGGGTGCGGATCGCGCGCGCCAGGCTGCGCGCCGACGGCCGCTATGCGGTCACGGTCCGCCGCCGCGCCCGCACGATGACCGTGCGCGTCGCGGCCGTGCCGAACGACGGCGGCGCGCACGCGATCGGCCGCTCGCGCATGCTGAAGGTGGGCGGGCGCTGACCGGGCCGGTCCCCGACGACGCGGCGGGCCTCGCGGCGCTGCTGGCGGGGGCCGGGTTCGTCGCGGCCGGGGAGGAGGCCGAGGAGCTGCTGGCCGCCGCGGACGGCGATCGCGACCGGCTGACCGGTCTGGTCCAGCGGCGTCTGACCGGGGAGCCGCTGGCCTGGATCACCGGCGCCGTCCGGTTCTGCGACCTGGACCTCGAGGTCCACCCGGGCGTCTACGTGCCGCGCTGGCAGACCGAGCCGCTTGCCCGGCGGGCCGCCGACCGGCTGCCCGAGCACGGCGTCGCGGTCGACCTGTGCACCGGCTGCGGCGCGGTCGCGGCGACGCTGGCCGCCGCCCGGCCGGGTGCGCGCGTCCTGGCCACCGACCTCGACGAGCGCGCCGTCGCCTGCGCGCGCGCCAACGGCGTCGACGCCCATGCGGGCGACCTGTTCGCCCCGCTGCCGGAGTCGCTGGCGGGTGGCGTCGACGTCGTCGTCGGGGTCGTGCCCTACGTCCCGACGCCCGAGCTGCGTCTGCTGCAGCGCGACACGTTCACGTTCGAGAGCCCGCTGGCCTACGACGGCGGGTCGGACGGCGCCACGATCCTGCGTCGGGCGGTCGCGGGCGCCGCGCGCTTCCTGCACCCCGGCGGCACGCTGCTGCTCGAGCTGGGCGGCGACGAGGGCGACCTGCTCGCCGCCGACCTCGACCGGCTCGGCTTCCGGGCGGTCACGGCCCTCGCCGACGAGGACGGCGACGTCCGCGGCATCGAGGCGACGCTCGGCTGACGGCGCCGCCTGGCACCACGGTGCCTGGCACCGTCAGGGTTGCCCGGCGCGCTCGAGCGCTGCCAGGAGCCGGTCGGCGTCCTCGGAGCGGTGCGGCACCGTCACGCGCACGCGCGCCGGATCGCCGAGTGGCCCGCCGGGGGCGACGACGATGCCCGACCGCTGCAGCGCCGCCGACAGCCCGCCGCCCGTCGGCAGCCACAGCACGTTGGCCTGCGAGCGCGGCGCGTCGAGTCCGAGGCCCGGCAGCTCGGCGGCCAGCCGCGCGCGCTCCACGGCCACCGCCCGGCGGCGACGCTCCACGAGGGTCCCGACACTGCGCACCGCCTCCAGCGCCCCGGCCTGGGCGAGCTCGTTGACGCCCAGCTCCGGAGCGAGCAGCCCCAGCAGCGTCTCGGCCTCGGGGCCGCCGAGCGCGTAGCCGCAGCGCAGGCCGGCCAGCCCCCACACCTTCGAGAACGTGCGGAAGACGAGCAGGCGCGGATGGTCGTCCAGCAGCGCGAGCGCCGCGTCGAGCGGCTCGTCGTCGACGAAGTCGCGCAGCGCCTCGTCGAGCAGCACGACGACCCGCTCGGGCAGCGCGGCGAGCAGCGCGCGCAGCGCCTCGACGCCGAGCAGCTCGCCGGTCGGGTCGTTCGGGTTGCAGAGCGCGACGATCCGCGTGCGCGGCGTCACCGCGGCGAGCATTGCTTCGACCGAGAAGCCGGCGACCGGCACGGCGACCGCCCGCGCCCGACGGGCCATGAGCGGATAGAGCGGATACGACGGCCAGGGCGTGACGAGCTCGTCGCCCGCCTCCAGCAGCGCGGTGGCCGCCGCGCTCAGCAGCTGGGCGGCGCCGTCGCCGACGACGACGCGCCCGGCCGGTACGCCGTGGCGGGCGGCGAGCTCGGCGGCCAGCTCGCCGCCGGAGCGGTCGAGGTAGCGGTGCAGGCCGCGGCGCGCCGCAAAGGTGATGGCGTTGACGACCGCCGGGTGCGGGTATTCCGGCCACGTCGTCTGCGAGAGGTCCAGCGGTGCCTGCCGGGCGAGCTCGTGCGCGCGCCGCTCGGCGGCCTGGGCGCGCAGACCGGCGTTGACCTCCTCCTCGGAGAGCCCGTCGAACTGGCGGTAGTAGCCGAGCAGCCGCCGGCGCGCCATCAGCCGCCCTGGCCGGGCATCGTCGACGAGCCCGGGCCGTTGATGACGACGAACCAGAGCGTGAACGCGGCGGCGCAGACCGCGGCCGTGATCCCGAACACCTGGGCCATGACCCCGTGGCGCTGGTCGATGCCCGCGGCGCGGCGCACGAGCACCCAGGCCTGGTCGACCCGCTTGAGCAGGACGAGGCCGGCGAGCAGCACGGCGACGAGCGCGACGAAGCCGACGAGGATGCCGACCCCGACGTTGTCGGTCCAGTACTGGACGCGCGAGGCGAGCCACAGCGAGCCGACCGGCACCGGCCCCCAGAAGGCGAGGCTGATGAGAACCTCGAGCGCGAGCAGCGCGTGGGCGAGCAGGGCGTCGGCGCGCCGCCGGCCCGCGCTGCCCCGTTCGGGCGGGGTGCGGTACCTCGTCGGCGCGGTGCCCGGGCGGCGGCCGACGAAGAGGCCGCCGTTGTCGGTCGGATCCGTCCGCATCGCTACGGGCGAGCGTACCGCCCGACGGCGTCGCTCAGGGCAGCAGGCGGATCGGGTTGCTCAGCACCCACGCCCGCCGCGCCCCGTGGGCGTCGAGGTGGGCCTCGGCGCGGTAGGCGCCGGCGGTCTCGACGACGTGCTCGAGCGTCGTGGTGTCCTCGGCGCGCGCGACGGTCCGCCCGCCGCTGACCAGGCGCAGGTCCGCCGGCGACGGGCAGTCGACGCGCAGCGTCCAAGGGCCGCCGCCGGGGAGGTCGTCGCCCATCGCGGCGTGCGACCCGCCGGCGTGGGTTGCGTCGAAGCGGAAGCCGCGCGGGTCGCCGAGGTCGACGCGGGCCAGGAAGGCGTGGCCGGCGCGCAGGGCGCCCAGGACGCCGTCGACGGTCCGCGCCTCGGCGAGGACATGGGTGCGCAGGATCGCAAACCAGCGCTCGTGGGCCATGATCGTCCGGACGCGGCCGCCGACGCGCAGGCCGGGCTGGTGGGCGTCGAGGCCGCCGATGGCCACCAGGCGCCGGCGGCCCAGCAGCGCGTCGTAGGCGGCGAGCCGGCGGCCGAGCGGGCCGTCGACATGCGCCTCGGGGCGGCGCAGGGACCGGACCGCGTGAAGCGGCGAGCGCCAGCTCTCGGCCAGGTCGGTCGTCAGGCTCCACACCTCGACGCCGGTCAGGCACGGGTCCTCGAGCGCCGGCCAGGGGTGCGGACGGCCGATCGTCGTCGACATCCGCGAGCCGAGCGAGAACGGGTGGGCGGCGATGCCGAAGCCGCCGGCCGCCGCGACCGCCGCACAGCACTCCGCCTCGGTGCGTCCGTCGTGGGCGACCTCGTCGTCGATGCCGAACGCCAGCAGATGCCCGCCGCGCGGCGAGATCTCCATGCCGATCACGAGCAGGACGCCGTCGTGCTCGCCCTCCCAGCCGTCGTGCTTGGCGCCGAGCGTGTCGTGGTCGGTCAGGCCGACGACGTCGGCGCCGGCGGCCCGGGCGGCGGCGAGGATCTCGGGCACGGTCGCCGTCCCGTCCGAGTAGGTCGAATGGACGTGCAACACGCAGGAGAGCTCGACCATCTCCGAGGGTCCTACCCCGGTCACCGACCGGAACGCGGCTGGCGGACGGCGCTACCGTCGGGGCTCATGGCCTCCACCCGCCTGCGCCTCGCCCTGCTGGTCGGCCTCGTGGCGACCGCGGCCGGCCTCATCGCGCTCGTCGGCCCGCACTCGCCGCAGGGGCTGCGCGCCCTCATGGCCGGCTTCGGCCCGTTCGCGCCCCTTGCCCTCCTCGCCGCCTGGGCGCTGCTGACCCCGGCGATGTTCCCCGGCACGGTCCTCGCGGCCGCCGGCGGCCTGCTGCTGGGCACGACGAGCGGCCTGCTGGTCTCGGTGATCGGCGCGGTGGTCGGCGCGACCAGCGCGTTCCTGGTCGCCCGGCTGGCCCGGCCCCGGCAGGACTTCGGCCCCGAGCGCCTGCAGGCCGTCCAGGGCCGCATCGAGCGCCGCCCGATCCTCGCGGTCGCGCTGCTGCGGATCGCGCCGGGCATGCCGGCGACGCTGCTGAACTACGCGGGCGGGCTGTCGCGGATCCGGCTGGCGCACTTCACGGCCGGCATCGCGCTGGGCGGCACGCCGCGCGCGGTCCTCTACACGATGGTCGGCGCCACGCTGCTCGATCCGACGTCGACGCCGGCGCTCATCACCGGCGGCGTCCTGCTCGCGACCACGGTTGCCGCGGCAGCCGGTGCCTGGTTCGGCCGCCGCCGGCTCGGGCTCGCCCGCCCGGCGACGGCCGGCGCGTAGCCGCCTCAGTCGACGCCGCGTAGCGCCCGCAGCGGCCACAGCGACAGCAGGATCGCCGCCGCGCAGACGCCCCACACCGCCTGATAGCCCTGCGTGGCCCCGAACACGCCCGACGAGACGCTGATCGCGGCGCCCGCGGCGATCGGGCCCGCCGCGGTGCCGATGCCGCGGCTGAAGCTGTAGAGGCCCGACAGCGCCCCGTGCTGCTCGTCGTCCATGAGCCCGATGAGCACCGCGAACGGCAGCGTCATGACGACCCCGCCGCCGAACGCGATGAACGGGACGGCGACGGCGATGATCGCCTGGTCGGCGACGAAGAACGGGATGAGCAGCCCGATCCCGTAGGCGACCAGCGCCCAGCGCATGACCCGCACCCGCCCGTGCCGGTCGGCGAGCTTGCCGCTGATCGGCGTGGCGGCCAGCAGCAGCAGCGCCACGCCGCCGATGATGAGCGAGGCGGTCGCCACCGACACGCCCTGGCCGACCGTGAGGTAGAGGACGACGAACGTCTTCAGCGCCCCGAGCGAGGCCTCCCACAGCGCGTTGGCCGCCAGGAAGTGCCGGATGTCGGCCCGATCGCGGACGATCTTGCGGACCCGGGCGAGGTCCTCGCGCACGCTGCGGCTGCCCGGGTCCTTCGACCGCGGTGCGCCGATCCGCGCGGTGACGTACCCGAACGCGCCGAGGGCGCCGGCGACGATGACCGCGGCGGCGATGAACGGCGCGGGCTTGGCGAGGGCCAGCAGCACGCCGCCGCCGACGAGCGCCAGGAACGTGCCGAGGCCCCGGGCCAGCGCCTGGGTGCTCTGGCCGCGGCCGGCGATCTCGTCGTCGACGAGGTCCGGGTACAGCGCCCGGTAGGGCTCGTAGGCGACGTAGTAGGCGGCGAAGAACAGGGCGACGAGGATCGCCGCGACGCCGAGCGCCTCGACGAAGCCCAGCAGGACGAGCAGGACCGCCAGGGCCGGCGCGGCGCCGAGGACGAACGGCAGCCGGCCGCCGAGCGGCCGCTGGAGGCGGTCCGACCAGGCGCCCGCGATGAGCGGCACGAAGAGCGCCACGAGCCCCTCGGTGCCGATGAGCAGCCCGATCGTCGTCGTCGACGCCCGCCCGGTGTGCAGCCGCACCGGCAGGTAGGTCGTGACGACCGTGGTCGCCAGCGCCAGGGCGAGGCTCGGGATGCCCAGGACGGCGAGCGTCCGCCGCTCGCCGCGGCGCAGTGAGCGCTCACCCGCCGCGGTGCTCAACGGCCGGCCCGGAACGCGATGGGGAGGGATGGCACGCGGCGGAGGTACCCCGGCGTCGTGCGGCTCAGCGCGGGACGGTGCGGCGCCCGCCCGACGTGTAGCGGCCACTCCGGCTGGGAAGAGCCATGACCATGGGCGTTGGAGCCATCTTCCTCATCCTCGTCGTCATCGTCGTCGTGGCGGTCGCCGTCGTCATGCTCACCGGCGTCGGTGCGGGCGTCCGCCACCGTCAGGAGAGCACGCCCGGCGGCGACGTCACCGCCGAGCCCGGCGAGCGCACCGGCCGTCACGCGCGGCCCGCTCACACGAAGGTCGGCGACGACGGCTCCGACCACGGCACCTCGGTCGGTTGACCGCCGGACCGGCGACCGCTGGACCGGCGACCGCCGCTACCCGGCGCGCGGCGCCGGGACGTTGCGCTGCGGCTCGTCCTCTTCGTGCTCGAACAGCGCGTTGCGCAGGCCGATCGCCACGGCCTGGGCCGACGTGGTGGCGCCGAGCTTGCGCCGGACCTCGGTGAGGTGGCTCTTCACGGTTTCCTCGCCGATGCCCATGCGCTCCGCGATCTGCTTGCGCTCGAGCCCTTGGGCGACGAGCCGCAGGACGGCGAGCTGCTTGGGCGACAGGCCGGAGAACGTGGCCTGGTCGGCGTGGGCCGCGAACGCGGGCGACGTGTAGCCGCGGCCGTGCGCGGCCAACAGGACCGCCCGCAGCAGGTCCCCGGAGCGGTCGCCCTTGGAGACCACGCCGACCGCACCCGCCCCGAACAGCCGCTTGGCGAGGCCGATCGCCCCGATGCCGGTGTAGAAGACGGTCTGGACGGTTGGCTGCTCGGTGCGCAGCAGGCGGCACAGCTGGACGCCGTTGATCCGCGACCCCTCGAGGGCCACGTCGAGGACGGCGACGTCCGGGTGGTGCTCGCGGCAGGCGGCGAGCGCGTCGTCGGCGTTGTTGGCGTAGGCGACGACCTCGACCTCGGGACGGTTGTGAAAGAGCGTCCGGACGCCGAGGACCACCATGGGGTGGTCGTCGACGACGAGGACGCGAACGGTGTCCGGGGCCATCCTGGAGTCCTACCCAACGGTGCACGGGTCGCGCCCTGAGGCAGCGGCTCTGTTCACGTTGAGGCCGCTGCGGGCACGAGGAGCTCCACGAGGAGTCCGTCGTCTGACAGCGCGTAGGCGCCCGCGGCCCCGCCGGCCATCGCCGCGAGGTCCCCGGCGTAGAGCAGGTCGCCGACCATCGTCTCGGTCCAGGGCGGTGACTCGTCGTTGGGCGCTGGGGCCGCGCCCGCCGGCCCGGCCCGCACGCACCAGCCGTCGGGGTGGGCGGCGACCGACACGGTCGCGTCGGCGCCGCCGAGCCGCTCGTCGGTCGCCAGCGCGTCGGCCAGCAGGCGCGCGCAGGTCGCCCATCCGACCCCGGGCACCAAGACGGTCGGCACCTCGCCGGGGGGCACGTGGAGTCGCGGCGCGACGTCGCGGATCGCGAACTCCTCGGTGAGCGCCGCCACGAGCGGCTCGGGCCGCAACGGGGCGTCCGGGCGCAGCGAGTTCATGACGTCGCGGGTGCCGGCCAGCCGTTCCAGCGCCGCCTCGCGCAGCTGGCGCAGCCCATGGCGGATGTCCTCGGTCTCCTCGCCGTCGTAGGCCCCGGTCAGCGCGCCGTCGGCCACCGACTCGAGCGTGACGACGTCGGTGAGCAGGCGGTGCGTCAGGCTCTCCAGCAGGTCGGCCCCGAGCGCGCGCGCCTGGCCGGTGCGCTGCTGGAGGCGCAGGGCGGTGTGCCGTTCGACGGCGCGAACGAGCACGGCATCGACGGCGTCGGGATCGTCGGGCGGCCCTTCGGCGAGCACCCAGCCGACGGCCGAGCCGCACGCGGCCGTGGCCGTCCACGGTGCGGGCGGGTCGGGCGGTTCGGCGTGGCGCGCCAGCACCGGGTGCGGCTGGGCGGTCACCCGTACCGCGGCGACCTCGCGCCGGGGGTAGTAGCGCAGTTCGACGGCGGCGGCGCCGAACCGCGGGACCAGCGCGGCCGCGGCCGCCCCCCACGGGTCGGTCGCGAACGCGGGCACGGCGCCACCTACGCGGCCCCGGTCAGGCGGCGAAGGGCGCGCAGCAGGTCGCCGGACCGCGACTTCGGCGCGACCGCGTCGACGAGCGGGCGCACCGCCTGGACCTGGGGCGTCTCGTCGTCGGCCGAGTGCAGGACGAGCGGGACGTGCGGCGCGCGAGCGCGAAAGGCGCGGACGAGGTCCGGACCCTGGAGGTCGGGGAGGTTGAGATCGAGCACGACCGCGTCGAGCCCTTCGAGCAGGCCGAGCGCGTCGCGCGCGGTGGCGGCGGTCGCGGTGACCTCGAACCGCCCGTCGGCGCGGCAGGCGGCCTTCACGGCGAGCGCGACGACCGGATGGTCGTCGACCACGAGCACACGCTTCACGATGGCCGCCTCCCTCCTCCTGTCCTGCCGGGCCCGGCGGTCTGGACCTACCCGCTCTCGCTCAGCGTTGCACCTCCGGGGCAGGGGGCGGCGGGGTGGTGGAGGTTCCGTGGAGGTTCGGGACCGAGGGTTGTGCACGGACGCTGCGTGCGGTGCGCAGGCCGGGCCAGAACGTGACCGGCTCACGGCCCAGGGAGAACAGGGCGATCCACCGCGCGCCCGCGGCCCGGGCGGCGGCGGCGCGCCGGCGCAGCCCGGACGCGCTCTCGTAGACGACGGTCGCGGACCCGTCGCGAAACCGGACGGCCCCGTCGGCGCGCCGGGCGGCCCCGCCGCGGGCGCGGCGTCGCGCCTCACCGTCGGCGCTGGAGATCAGCCGGCCGCGGCCGGGGGCCGACCAGCGGTAGCCGAACGCGCCGAGGACCGGGGCCAGGCGGCGCGGGCCCGCGGCGGCCAGCCCCCGGTCGAGCACGTCGTCGAAGCCGGCGCTCGTCGTGATCGGGCCGGGGGCGCCGCCCGCCCAGTGCTCGTTGTAGCCGGAGGCCAGCAGGAGGTCCGCCCGCTCGGCGAGCGCCCGCCAGTCGTAGGCCCCGCCCGCCCCACGCGGCACGTAGACGGCCAACCGGCGGCCGGCCGCGTGGACCCGTGCCGCGGTCTGGCGCACGAGGGCGGTGAACGCGGCCCGCTGATCGGGGCGCAGCTCCTCGAGGTCAAGGGTCACGCCGGCGTGTCCGGGGGCGGCGGCGACCCCGGCCAGCGCGGCGGCGATGCGGGCACGGGCGGCGGGTGCCGTCCACGCGCCGCTGCCGCCGGTGCGCCCGTTGACGACCGGCCAGACGGCGACGCCGCGAGACCGGGCGACCTCCTGCAGTCGTGATGCGCGCCCGGCGTGCGGCGCGCGCAGCGTTCCGCCGGCGAGGTCGGTGAGCTCGTACCAGTTCGGTGCGACGACGTCGATGCGGGCGCCGACGCTGCGCAGGCGCGCCAGCTCGGCGCCGCCGAGGTCCGACACGAACGCGAACACCCGTGGAGGCGGGCCGGGCCTGGCCGGGCGCCCGCCCGACCCGCCGGCCGCGCAGGCCAGCCCGGCGACGGCGAGCGCCGCGAGCAGCACGGCGACCGCCGCGGCGATCGCCGCGCCCCGGGCCACCTCAGACGGCCGCGACGACGATGTCGGCCAGCGAGCCGGCGACCGCCTCGGCCTCGTCGGTCGACGGCGCCTCGGCCATGACCCGGACGAGCGGCTCGGTGCCGGAGGGCCGCACGAGCACGCGGCCGCGGCCGTCGAGCCGGGCCTGGGCCCGTTCGACGGCGGCGAGCACGTCGAGCCGCGCGGCCACCTCGCGCGCCGCCCCGGCGACCGGGACGTTGCGCAGCACCTGGGGCAGCCGGTCGAACCCGCGCACGTCGGCGAGGTCGCCCCGGCGCAGCGCCTCCAGGCACAGCAGCGCGGCGGCGGTGCCGTCGCCCGACGGGGCGAAGTTGCGGTCGATGAGGTGGCCGGACGGCTCGGCCCCGAGCGCCCAGCCGTGCTCACGCAGCGCGGCGAGCAGGTGACGGTCTCCGACCGGCGTCTCGCAGATCGCGATGCCGGCGTCGGCGAGCGCGGCGCGCACGCCGAAGTTGCTCATGACGGTCAGGGCCACCCCGCCGCCGCGCAGGCGGCCGGTGCGCTGCAGGTGCCGGGCGGCGAGCACGACGAGGTCGTCGCCGTCCAGCAGCCGTCCGGTGCGGTCGCAGGCGACGACCCGGTCGGCGTCGCCGTCGAACGCGAAGCCGGCGTCGTAGTCGCCGGCGGCCATGAGCTCCTGCAGCCCCTCCGGGTGCGTCGAGCCGCAGCCGGCGTTGATGTTGCGGCCGTCCGGGCGGTCCCCCACGGCCACGACGCGCGCGCCGAGCGCCTCGAAGACCGGGACGGCGACCGCGTGGTTGGCGCCGTTGGCGCAGTCGAGCAGGATGCGCCGGCCGCGCAGGTCGAGCCGGGCGAAGCGCTCGAGCAGCGCCTGCCCGTAGCGGCGCGCCGGGGCGTCGGAGTGGCGGATCTCCCCGAACCTGGGGGCGAACGGCGGCGCGTCGAGCCGCGCCTCGATCTCGGCCTCCTCGGCATCGGTGAGCTTGTGCCCGTCGGCGCCGAAGAACTTGATGCCGTTGTCGTGGTGTGGGTTGTGGGAGGCGGAGACGACCGCCGCCAGGTCGTAGCGCTCGCGGACGATCGCGACGGCGGCCGCGGGCGTCGGCGCGACGCCGCCGATCGTGACGTCGACGCCGGCGGCGGCCAGCCCGGCCGCCAGCGCCGCCTCGAGCATCGGCCCGGACTCGCGCGTGTCGCGGACGACGAGGGCGCGGGTGCGCGGGCCGGTGCTCAGCGACCCGGCGGCCCGGCCGAGCGCGAAGGCGAGCTCGCCGGTGAGCTTCTCGCCGGCCCGGCCGCGGACGCCGTCGGTCCCGAACAGGGTGCGCACCGGCGTCGGAGGCGGGGCGATCGTGCTGGGGGTCATGGTGATGGTCATCGTCGTGTTCAGGGGAGGGTCGGGATGGACCAGATGCGCTCGTCCTCCTGGCCCAGGCGCCAGAAGCCGACGCCGAGGCCGCGCTGGCGGGCGATCTGGATGCGCAGGGCGAGCGCGTCGGGGTCGGAGTACCAGACGTCGTGCGGGCGGCCCGCGTCGTCGGTGTAGGCGAGATGCCAGGAGGCCGTCGCCGCGTCGTAGGTGTTCGTCGCGCCGGGCCGGGCCGCGAGCTGGGCGATCTCCGATGCGAAGCGTCCGTCGGCCTCGTTGAGCAGGCCGCCGCCGTCGGGCCAGTCCATCCCGTACAACATGCTGCCCATCACGAACTTCTCCTTGCGCGGCTGGGCGGCGACGTAGTCGGCGATCTGGGTGACCCAGTCGATCGGGTCCTGGGCGCCGGGGTCGCTGGTGGCCCAGTGCAGGCCCCAGGCCATGACGAAGACGACGTCGTTGTACTTGCTGAGCTCGGGGTAGTCGAAGATGCCGCCGCGCGGATGGTTCACGTTGTCGGTGGTCTTCGGCGACACCGCCTGCGAGAGCAGCTTGCCGCGCGCGTGCAGCGCGTCGGACAGATCGGAGACGAAGCTCGTCATGAGGTTGCGGTCCCCCGGGAAACCGGCCTCGAAGTCGACGTTGACGCCGTCGTAGCCGTAGGCCACCGAGTCGGCGACCATGCGGTTGATCCAGGTGGCCCGCAGCGCCGGCTCCGTGAAGATCCGGTGCAGGACGAACGGGTCCTGGCAGTTGTAGCGGGCGAACACCCGGACCTTGCGGTCGGCGGCGAAGCGCACGATGTCGGCGTTGTTGGTGCCCTCGATCTGGCCCTGGCCGGCGCCCGACGGGCGGACACAGTCGTAGAACGTCGGGTAGACGGTGCCGATCCGCCGGTAGTGGTTGCGGAAGGCGGCATAGGAGGCGTCGGTGGAGGCGAGCAGGAAGGCATGGACCTTGCCTTCGGCGGCCGGCGGGTCGGCCTGCACGATCGTCGTCGCCGCCGACGGGTCCGAGACGCGGCCCTGGGTGTCGACGGCCGCGACGCTCCAGCTGTAGGCGGTCTTGGGCGCGAGGTTGCCGACGGTGGTCGACGGGTCGGGCACCTGGCCGACGACCTGGCCGTCGCGCATGACGCGGTAGCCGCGCAGCGCACCGCCGGTCGGCACGGTGGCCGGGTCCCAGGCGAGCGTCACCGTCGTGTCGGCGACCGCGGTGGCCCGCGGCGCGCCGGGGGTCGACGGCGGTCCGGCGGGCGCCCGCTGCATCCGGCCTCCGGTGGCGCCGGCGCCGGCACCCGGCCGGCTGATGACGACCGGGGCCGAGGGCGCCGAGGCGTAGCCCGCGGCATCCATGGCGACGACGCGATAGGTCTTCGGGGCGGTGGTGGCCGGCAGCTCGAGCGTCGTGCCGGTCGCCGCCTTGACGGTGACGCCGTCGCGCACGACCCGGTAGCCGGCGATGCGGCTGCCGAACGCCCGGGCCGCCGCCCACGTCAGCGTGACGCGGGTGTCGGAGGCCGGCTGGTAGCCGACGCCCTGCGGCGCGCTCGGCGCCGCGTGGCCCTTCTTGACCGTGACGACGCTCGACCGCGAGCCCAGGCGGCCCTTGCGGTCGTAGGCGGCGACCTGGTAGCGGACGGCGCGGCGGGTCGGCGTGACCGTGAGCCGGCGCGCCTTCGTGCGCTTCAGCGTGCGGCCGTTGCGCAGGACGCGGTAGCCGGCCAGCGGGCTGCGACCCGCCTTGGCCGGGTCCCAGGTCAGCACGACCCGGCGGCCGGACGGGCGCGCGGCCATCCCCGTGACCGCCGAGGGCGTCTGGCGCGAGCCGGCGGCCGGACCGCTGGCCCGGACCGTGGTGCGGCAGCGGGTCAGCCGGCTGCCGAGCACGGCGGCGACGGTGATCCTGGCCTTGGCGCCGGGTGCCAGGGCGACGCTGTAGCGGCGCGACCGGGTCTGGCCCACGACGGCGCCGTCGCGGCTGACGCGGAACGCCAGCCGGCTCGACCGGCTGCGCGCCCGCCACGTCACCGTGACGCGGTCGCCGGAGGCGCTCGGCGCGACCTTGACGTTCGTGGGGCGGACGGTGGCGCAGCCGGCCGCCGAGGCGGGGGCCGCGGCGGTGCCGGCGCCGAGCACGGCGCCGGCGGCCGCGAGGGCGCCGAGGAGGAGGGAGCGGGAGGTCATGGTTGGGATCTCCGTGGTGGGTCGGGCTACTCGACCGTGACGGTCTTGGCGAGGTTGCGCGGCTGGTCGACGTTCAGCCCGCGGGCGACGGCGACGTGGTAGGCGAGCAGCTGCAGCGGCACGACGGCCAGCAGGGCCTGCAGCTGCGGCGAGGTCGCCGGGACGCGGACCACGGCGTCGGCGTGGACCGGCGCCTCGTGGTCGAGCTCGCAGGCGATGGCGTGCACGCACGCCCCGCGGGCCCGCACCTCGGACATGTTGGAGTGCAGCTTGTCCTGCAGCGGGCCGGAGGTTGCGACGCAGACGACCGGCGTCTGCTCGGACAGCAGCGCGATGGGACCGTGCTTCATCTCGCCCGCCGGGTAGGCGTCGGCCGGGATGTAGCTGACCTCCTTGAGCTTCAGCGCGCCCTCCATGGCGATCGCCGCGCCGCCCTGGCGGCCGAGGAACATGACCATCGGGGCGTCGGCGAACGACGGGGCGACCGCGGCGGCCCACGGGTCGCCGGCGGCGATGGCACGCTCGATGAGGTCCGGCAGCGCGGCGAGCTCGGCGGCCGCGGCCTGATGGTGGTCGAGCGACAGGCTGCGGCGGGCGCCCGCGAGACGCAGGCCGAGCGTCGCGAGCGCGACGACCTGCGCGGTGAACGTCTTCGTCGCCGCGACGCCGATCTCGGTGCCGGCGCACGTCAGCATGACGGCGTCGGCGTCCCGGGCGGCCTGCGACTCGGCGACGTTCGTCAGCGCCAGCACGCGGTTGCCGCGCGCCTGGGCGGCGCGCATGGCGGCCAGCGTGTCGGCGGTCTCCCCCGACTGCGTGATGCCGATGAGCAGCTCGCCGTCGGCGCCGGGGGCGGCCCGGTAGCGGTGCTCGGAGGCGACGTCGACCTCGACCGGCAGGCCGGCCCACGTCTCGATGATGTCGCGGGCCGCCATGCCGGCGTGGTAGGAGGTGCCGCACGCGACGATGCGCACACCGCGCAGCGCGGCGAGGTCGGCGTCGTCGATGCCGATCTCGGGGCCGAGCCCGTCGTGCAGGTGCTCGAAGATCGTGGCGGCCACCGCGTCGGGCTGCTCGGCGATCTCCTTGCGCATGAACGTGTCGTAGCCGCCCTTGTCGGGCGTGCCCTGGTCGGCGGCGGCGAGCACGGCCTCGGCGGCGGCGCCCGGTCGCCCGGCGACCTCGACGCCCTCGGGCGTCAGGACGACGAGCTCGCCGTCGGCCAGCTCGAGCACGCGGCGGGTCTGGCCGGCGAAGCCGGCGACGGCCGACGCGATGAAGCACTCGCCGTCGCCCAGGCCGACGACGAGCGGGCACTCGCGACGCACGCCGACGAGCACGCCCGGCTGGTCGGCGGCCATCGCGACGATCGCGAAGTGGCCGCGCAGCCGGCGGCGGGCACGGTGGACCGCGTCGGCCAGGTCGCCGTCGTAGAGGTCGGCGACGAGATGTGCGACGACCTCCGCGTCGGTCTCCGACGTGAAGACCGCGCCGGTGGCCTCGAGCTGGGTGCGCAGCTCGAGCCAGTTCTCGACGATGCCGTTGAGCACGATGTGGACGCGCTCGTCGTTGTCGGCGTGCGGGTGCGCGTTGGCCTCCGTCACGCCGCCGTGCGTCGCCCAGCGGGTGTGGCCGATGCCGGCGGTCGGCTCGGCGATCTCCTCGATCGCGTCGAGCACGGCCACGCCGCCGCCGGCGGCCGGGAGCGGCACGCGCTCGGCGACCGCCGCGCGCAGGGCGGCGAGGTTGCCGACCGAGCGCACGGTGTCGACGTGACCATCAGCGTGGCCGACGGCGATGCCGGCCGAGTCGTAGCCGCGGTACTCGAGGGCGGTCAGCCCGTCGAGCAGCAGCGGGCGCGCGGGGCGCGCTCCCGTGTATCCCACGATGCCGCACATGTCGTTACCTCTTGGTCGTCGTGTTCCGGGGGTGACGGGCGTGGCTGCGGTGCGCCCGCTTGCGGTGCGCCCGCTTGCGCTGCACCCGCTGGTGCTGGGCGCGCCCGGGGTGGGCGCGCGTGCGTTCCTTGCGGACCGCGGGCCGGGCCCGCTGCGGGGCGGTCGCCGCCGCGGTGCTGGACGCCGCCGGCGAGTGCCGGCGCAGCCACGCGTAGAGCTGGTCGAGCCCGATGCCCGAGCGCAGCTCGAAGCGCTGCGCCAGGCCACGGCCCGGGGTCGTGAACGCCGCGTCCGAGCTCTGGACGAAGAAGCTGCCGAACTGCCGGGTCAGCAGGTTGGCGAGCAGGCCCGGGATCTCCGGGTCGTTGCGGACGCCCTGGCCGTAGTCGCTGTACGGCACGGCGAACGCGTGCGGCGTGATGCCCTGGGCCTCGAACGTCTTGCGCAGGGCGAACAGGTCGTCGCCGGCGCGGCGCTCCCAGTCGGCCAGCGACTCACGGCCCTGCGAGCGCGTGAACTTGCGGGCGGCGTAGTACGGCGCCTGCGTGCCGTCCGGCGCGGCCGTGATCTGACGATGACCCTCGGCGGCGTGCGGCTCGATGTCCCAGCGGCCCGAGTTCTGCATGCCGTGCAGCTCCGACCAGGTCAGGTAGTCCGGGTCGCCGCTGTGGATGGCGCCGGTGATGACGAACATCGCGGCGCGCATGTCGTTGCGTGCCAGCACCTTGTCGGCGCCGCGGTAGGCGTCCAGCCAGCCGTCGTCGAATGTCAGCAGGATCGGCCGGGCCGGCAGCGTGACCGGGCGGCCGGCGCGGAAGTCCGACCACTGGCGCGTGCTGATCGCCGTGAAGCCGAGGTGCTTGAGCAGCGCGACCTGCCGGGCGAACGCCCGCTGGGTGGTCGAGACGCCGTCGTTGCCGTTGCGGATGCCGTGCCAGACGAGCACCGGCACCTGGCCGGGTGCCGCGGGCAGCTTCGCGAAGCGCTGCTGCTCGGCGGCCGACAGGGCGACGACCGGGGCGGGCAGAGGGCCGCTGTCGTGCTTGCGCAGGTAGCGGTCGTGCGACGCCATGACGGCCGGGCCCGCCGCGATGAACGGGGCGACCGACAGCGGCAGCAGCAGGAGCCGCACGCGGTCGCGCAGGGTGCGCTTCAGGCGGTTCACGATGCCACCTCCACGAGCCGGCGCTCTTCGACGGCGGCGCGCTCGGCGGCCGTCATGACGGGGATGTCCTCCATGCCCGCGGTCGCCGGGCGCGTGCCCCACGACGACGAGCGCGCGGTGGCGATCGCCCAGTAGGTCTGCCACAGCAGGAAGAACAGGTAGAAGAAGCAGAACGCGATGCCGTAGACCCACAGGCCGTCGTAGCGCGGGCGCCGGGCGACGTAGTAGAGGCCGTAGGCGACCGCCATGGCGTAGACGCCGAGCAGGTAGATGGCCGGGAAGCCGGCGCCCGCCATGATCGGCTGCCACAGCAGCGTGCGGACGGCGATGAACGGCGCGACGAGCGGGAGGATCGCCCCGACGTAGACCGCGATCGACGCCAGCGGGTTCTTCTTGCGCCAGATGAACGTCGAGATGATGAGCGACTCGCGCGTCCACGACCGCTTCCAGCGCAGCTGCTGGGTCATGAACTGCTTGAACGTCGTCGGCACGATCGTGTGGCTGATCGCCGTGGCCTCGTAGCGGACCTTCCAGTCGCGCAGGACGCAGTTCGTCAGCGAGCGGTCGTCGCCGAAGGTCGACGGGCGCCCGAGGAAGGTCTGGTGCTCCCACCAGTCGAGGTGGGGGAGGATCGCCGTGCGCCGGTAGGCCGAGAAGCAGCCCGAGCAGCAGGTGACCGCGTTGAAGATCGACTCGGCCGCCTTGACGACGCGGAACGCGACGAAGTAGCGGACGCCCTGCATCTTCGTCAGCCACGACTCCCGGAGGTTCAGGACGTCGGCGTGGCCGCAGATCGCGCCGACCTTGCGGTCGGCGAACCCCTGGACGAGACGGTGCAGGGCGTCGGGCTCGAGCACCGAGTCGGAGTCGACGAAGGCGATGATCTCCGCTCCGGTGGCCCGGATGCCGGCGGCCATCGCGGCGCGCTTGCCCTGGTTGACGCCGAGGTCGATGACCTGGACGCGCCCGTCGGCCTCGGCGGCCACCGCCCGCATCTCGGCGAGCGTGTTGTCGGTCGAGCCGTCGTTGACGGCGACGATCTCGAGCTTGTGGGCCGGGTAGTCCAGCGCGAGCAGCGAGCGCAGCGAGCTGCCGATCGCCTCCTGCTCGTTGAAGCCGGGCATGACGATCGCCACGTGCGGCTCCATGCCCCGGTCCTTGCCGGTCCGGTAGAAGAGGCTGAACGCGAAGCGCGAGACGATGTAGGTGCTGACGACGATGCCGTAGGCGGTGAACCACGGGTCGGTCGTCAGGGCGTCGAGGAACGCGCCCTTGTAGGCGACGACGGCGGCCAGCAGCGCCACGAGGTAGGCGACGGCCAGCAGCCGGACGACGCGGTCGACGAAGGTCGGCCGGACGCGCAGGTGGGCGAGTCGTTCGTCCACGGTCTCGGGCACCTAGAGGGCGTGGCGGACCTTGCCGCCGGGCGTCCGGTAGGTGGCGTCGAGCACGTGCTCGACGTCGAGCAGGAACTCGTAGGGCCGGCCCGGGTGGACGACGGCGACGAGCACGAGGTCGTAGTCGGCCGGGTCGGGCTGCGCGACGCTCTCCAGCGGGCCGACGCCGACGATCCGCACGCGCGGGACGAGCGGGTCGTAGTACTCGACGGTGGCGTCGCTGCGGCCGAGCTGCGAGAGGATCTGCAGGGCGGGCGACTCGCGGAAGTCCTCGACGCCGGGCTTGTAGGCGACGCCGACGACGAGGATGCGCGCGTCGGCGGCGGCGATGCCCCGCTGGGCGCACAGGTCGAGCGCCCGCTTGGCGACGTCGACCGGTCGGCGGGCGACCGCGGCCATCGCCTGCTCGGTGATCGGGGCGCTGACGCCGGCGGCGCGCAGCGGCGTGAGCAGGTAGTAGGGGTCGACCGGGATGCAGTGGCCGCCGACGCCCGGGCCGGGCAGGTGCTTGAGGTACCCGTAGGGCTTGGTGGCGGCGGCCTCGACGACCTCGAGCGGGTCGACGCCGTAGTGGTCGGCGGCAGCAGCCATCTCGTTGGCGAACGCGAGGTTCACGGCGCGGAACGTGTTCTCCTGGAGCTTGGTGAGCTCGGCGGCCTCCGGACTGGAGACCCGGTGCAGCTGCGCGGCGGTGGCGTCGAGCACGGCGGCCGCCCGGTCGGCGCAGGCCGGCGTGAGCCCGCCGAGCACGCGCGGGACGGCGGCCTGCTCCCAGAGCGCGTCGCCGGGGTTGATGCGCTCGGGCGCGAAGGCGACGTGGATGTCGACGCCGGGCTGGAAGCCGCGGGCGCGCAGCGGCTCGACGAGCAGGTCGCGGGTCGTGCCGACGTAGGTCGTCGAGGTGAGGATGAGCGTCTGGCCCGGGCGGGCGTGCGCGACGGCGGAGGCGCAGGCGGAGCGCACGGCGCGCAGGTCGGGGCACAGGTCCTCGTCGACCGGGGTGGGGACGGCGATGATGACCGCGGAGGCGGTGGAGAGCGCGGAGGGGTCGGGGCTGAGGCGCAGCAGGCCGGACTCGAGTGCCTGCGTCAGGCGGGGGCGGTCCCGGTCGAGCAGGTCGACGTCGCCGGCGCGGATGGCGTCCAGGCGTGCCTCGGAGATGTCGATCCCGAGCACGGGGAAGCCGGCTTCCCGCAGGCCGAGCGACGTCGGAAGGCCCACGTACCCCATGCCGACGACGGCGACGGTGCCGACGCCGGTGGAGGGCGCGCGGTCGTCGAGCAGCAGTGGCTGGGAGTCGTTGTAGACAACTGACATGGGGCCACTGTCGACCGGATGCGGCGAGGCCCGAAACGCCGGCTCCCACGTAGGGGGGAACGGCCGGCGCCCCCGGTCCCCCGCACGGGGGAACGGCGGTCAGGCAGGGGTCAGGTCAGCACGAGCGCGAGGACGCCGGTGAGCGCGGTGGCGCCCGCGGCCAGCCAGGCGACGTAGTCCGTCGGCCGGCCCGAATGCAGGGCGCGGGCCCCGTCGGCGGTCGCCCGGACCGCGCGCGGAAGCCGCCCGCCGAGGCCCGCGATCCCGGCCGCTCCGATCGCCAGCGCGCCCGCGACCGAGCCGGCCGCGTAGAGGTAGCCGGTGATGCTCGGCGGGTGGATCGTGGGCGCGTGGACCGCGTGGTGGGCACCGTCGAGCACGGCGGCCGCGTAGGCGTCGGTGTCGACGAACGCGGCCGCGGCGCCGGCGACGCTGTCGCGCAGCCCGGGCAGCACGCCCCACACGACCGCGGCGCCCAGCAGCAGCACGGCCGGCACCCAGAGGAACGGGTCGGCGCGGTCGGCACCGCCGTCGCGCTCGTCGGGCTCGTCCTGGGCGTCGCGGTCCTCGGCGTACGGGTCGTCGGGCGCCCGCTGCCCCCAGCCGGCGAAGACGCGCGCCGCCGCCCGCAGCAGCGCCCCGCCGACGACCGCGGTCACGACCGCCAGCAGCGCCGGCACCCAGCGGTAGCCGTCGAGCTTCAGCGCGGCGTCCTCGACGATCGACCGCCCCAGGAACGAGCCGGTCGGCGGCACCGACGCGATCGTCAGCGCCCCGAAGGCGAACGCCAGGCCGAGCGGCCACAGATCGCGGGCGCGGCCGTGCAGCGCCGCCTCGGTCACCTTGCCCTCCCGGTGCTGGACGACCGCGACGAGCGCGAACAGCGCCGCTTTGACGAGCCCGTCGCCGACGACCCAGACGGCCGCCCCCGCCGTCCCGTCGGCGGTCAGCAGGCCCAACCCCACGAGGAACATGCCGACCTGGGCGATCGTCGCGAACGCCAGCATCCGCTTGAGGTGGTGCTGGAGCAGGCACATGGCGGCGCCGACGACGCCGGTCAGCGCCCCGGCCCCCACGAAGACCGCCCGCAGCGCGTCCTCCTGGCCGGCGAAGGCGCCGCCGAACGCCGTCCACAGGATCCGGAACACCGCGTAGAGCCCGAGCTCGGAGAACGCGCCGGCCAGCAGGATGCAGATCGGCGTCGGGGCGACCGCGTAGGCGTCGGCCATCCACAGGTGGAAGGGGACGACCCCCGCCTTGACGAGCAGCCCGACCGTGATGAGCGCGAAGGCGACCACCACGCCGAGGTCGAGCGGCCCGTGCTCGAGCGCCCGCCCGATCTGGGCGAGGTTCAGCGCCCCTGTCTTGTTGTAGAGCAACCCGATCCCGAACAACAACAGGATCGAGCCGACGGTGTTCGTCACCGCGAACGTCAGCGAGCCCTCCAGCGGGGCGCGCTGGCGCACCTCGTAGCCGACGAGGATGTACGCGCTCACGCTCATGAGCTCGAAGAAGACGAACATGTTGAAGATGTCGCCGCTCAGGCAGAAGCCGACCATGGCGGCGACGAAGAGGACGGCGAGCGCGTCGAACAGCAACGTCTCGGCCTGCACGAGCCGGGCGGAGAGGACGAGCGCGACGACGCCGAGCGCACCGACGAAGAGCGCCAGCCCCGCGCCGATCCCGTCGACGGCGAACGCGATGCCGATCGCCGCGTCCCCGCGCGGGTGCCAGCCCGCGAACCACGTCACCGTGTAGGTCCCGGTCCGGGCGAGGAGGATGGCGGTCAGCCCCGCGCAGCCGGCGACCGCGGCCACCGCGCTGATGCCGCGCCGCCCCGGGAGGAACGGCGAGGCGGCGGCCAGGGCGGTCGCCGACAGGATCGGCACGAGCACGACGAGCGACGTGAGCATCAGCCGCGCAGCGCCCCGAGCTCGTCGGGGTCGACGGTGCCGAAGCGCTTGGCGACCTGCACGGTCAGCGCGAGCAGCAGCGCGGTGACGGTCGCCTCGACGACGACGTCGGTGAGCGTGAGCGCCTGCACGATCGGGTCGACGACCGGCGTGCCGGGTGGCAGGTCGGCGAAGATCGGCGCCCGGCCCGTCCCGTTCTCGCGAAAGCCGACGGCGAGCAGCAGCACGTAGGTCGAGGACTGCGTCACCGTGATGCAGAGGACGAGGTGGACGAGGTGGCGGCTCGTGACGATCCCGACGATCCCGACGACGAGCAGCCAGACCGCGACGACATAGGCGAGCACCGGGTCAGGACCCCCGCAGCAGCGCCTGGTCGAGGAGCTCGCTGAAGATGAGCGCGATGGCCGCCGCCACCTCGATGCCGACGACGACCTCCAGGATGAGGATCGTGCCGGTCGACAGCAGCTGGCCGCTGACCCCGAGCGCGACGACGTTGACCAGCGCGACACCGCCGAAGATGAGGCCGGCGAGCCCCACGAGCGCGAACGCGGCCGCGCCGAGTGCGTGCAGCGCCTCCAGCAGCTTCGTCGGGTCGAGCCCGCCGGCGGCGAGCATCTGCCCTCCGGCGTAGGCGAGCAGCAGGACGGCGGCGATGATGACGCCGCCCTGGAAGCCGCCGCCGGGCGTCAGCTGGCCGTGGCTGACGATGTAGGCGCCGAAGACGAGCAGCGGCCCGACGAGGATCGCCGCGGTCGCGCGCACCGCGGCCGGCAGCTCCTGCCGGCGCGCGTCGGCGCGCTCGCGCGCCTGCGCGGCCTCCTGTTCCTTGCGCTGGCCGCGCAGCAGCAGCGACACGCCGCCCGCGGCCGCGAAGAGGATGAGCTCCTCTCCGAGCGTGTCGAGGCTGCGCAGGTCGAACGTCACGCCGGCCACGACGTTCGTGGCGTGCCGCTCGTGGACGACGACGCTCGTGCTGAGCTTCGCGCTGGGCGGCGGCGGTGCATCCGGCGCCGGCTGCTCGGCGAGCGCGGCGACGAGCAGCCCGCCCAACCCGGCCAGCAGGACGGTGACGGCGACGAGCCGCGTCCGGGCCAGGCGGCTCATTCGTCCTCTCCCTGCCGGCGCAGCTTGGCGAGCGCCAGCAGCGCCATGATCGGCACGGCGATCGTCGAGACCGTCAGCTGCGAGAGCGCGACGTCCGGCGCGGCGTAGACGAAGAACATGATGGTGAGCGCCAGCCCGTGGAAGCTCGCGACGATGACCTGGCGGGCCGGGTTGCGCACCGCGACGGTCGCCGTGCCGGCGATGGCGACGACGAGCAGCGCCACGACCTGCAGGACGGTCACGCCCCGCCCTCCCGCTCGCGGCGCTCGTGGATCGTGCGGGCCGTCGCATGGGCCAGGACCGGCGCGGTGCCCAGCAGGATCGCGGCCAGCAGGATCGCCCGCGTCCCGATGAGCGACGGGCCGCCCTGGACGCAGACCGCCGCCCCGGCGCAGACGCCCGCCAGCGCCATCGGGGCGGTGTAGTGCAGCCGGTCGAGCCCGTCGCGCATGAGCACGACGCCGGCGACCGACAGGACGGCGAGGACGATCGTGGCGATCTGCAGGGCGGTGACGACGACCTCGCGCATCGGCTACCGCGCCCGTTCCAGGAACCGCAGGAACGCCAGCGAGCCGGCGAACGACAGGATCGCCAGCGCGAGCGCGAGGTCGGCGAACGGCTGGCGGTTCGTACCCTCGGCCAGCAGCAGCAGCGCGATCGCGCTCATCGTCCCGCCGACCTCCATGGCGACGACGCCCTCCAGCAGCCGGGCCCGCACGGCGACCCCCAGCAGCGGGACGAGCAGCGCCGCCAGGACGGCGACCATCCACAGCCACGAGTTCACGCCAGGTCCTCCGGCAGCGGACTGGCCTGGGCGGCGACGTCGTCGGTGAGCTCGAGCTGGTGGGCGACGAGCAGCCGGCGGTCGCGGTCGATGGCGACGACGATCGTGTTCGGCGCCAGCGAGCCGAGCGTCTCGGTGAGCGCCCGGTGGGCGAGGTCCCCCGGGTCGTCGGTGACGCGCGCGTAGGGCACCAGCGACAGGCCGTCGCCTCCGCCGGGCGCGGGCCGGCGCAGGATCCCGCGCAGCACGAGCGTGCGGGCCAGCGGCCACAGGTCGGCGAGCAGGCCGACGCTCTGGCGCACCAGCGCGCTGCCCACCCAGCTCGGCCGCGGGCGGCCGACGCCGATCCGCTGGCGGCGCACGGCCGTCGCCGCGCCGGCCGCCGCGAGCGCCACGCCGGCCCCGACGAGCAGCTCGTCGGTGGCCGTGCGGTCGACGAGCAGCAGCCACAGGGCGGCGCAGAGCACCCACCAGCTGACGAAGGCGCGCACGTTGTCGACCATCCCGCGGCCGGAATACCCCGGGCCGCCTCCGGGCATCCATGACAGCGGCCTGACGTCCCCGGTGGCCGCTGTGCATCGGCGCGGGTAGCCGCACGGACGAACGCGACGACCACGCGCAACCGACCACGCGAAAGGGCAGTGATGGCTCAGCCGACCACCGCGCAGTTCATCCTGGAGCGCCTCGCCGACGACTGGGGCATCAAGCGGATCTACGGCTACCCGGGCGACGGCATCAACGGGCTGATCGGCGCCTTCCACCACGTGGGCGACCGGCTCGAGTTCACGCAGGTGCGCCACGAGGAGATCGCGTCCTTCGCCGCCTGCGCGCACGCGAAGTTCACCGGCGAGGTCGGCGTCTGCATGGCGACCTCCGGACCGGGCGCGATCCACCTGCTCAACGGCCTCTACGACGCCAAGCTCGACCACCAGCCGGTCGTGGCGATCATCGGCCAGCAGGCCCGCATGTCGCTCGGCTCCGACTACCAGCAGGAGGTCGACCTCAACTCGCTCTACAAGGACGTCGCCGGGGAGTTCGTGCAGACGTGCATGGTGCCCGAGCAGGCCGCGCATCTCGTCGACCGGGCGATGCGGATCGCGAAGTCGACGCGCTCGCCGACCTGCATCATCGTGCCCAACGACGTCGGCGAGCTGCCCTACAGCGAGCCGCCGCGCAGCCACGGCGCCGTGCCGTCCTCGTCGGTGGCGGTGCGCAAGCCGCAGGTCGTGCCCGATGCCGCGTCGCTGCGCGAGGCCTCCGAGATCCTCAACGCCGGCGAGCGGGTCGCGCTGCTCGTCGGCCAGGGCGCCAAGGGCGCGCTGCCCCAGATCGAGCAGGTCGCCGACCTGCTCGGCGCGGGCGCTGCGCGGGCGCTCAACGGCCGCGCCGTGCTGCCCGACGACCGGCCGTGGGTGACCGGCTCGATCGGCCTGCTCGGCACGAAGCCGTCCTACGACCTCATGGAGCACTGCGACACGCTGCTCATGGTCGGGTCGAGCTTCCCCTACAGCGAATGGCTGCCTGAGCCCGGCTCGGCCCGCGGCGTGCAGATCGACATCGATGCGCGGCTCATCGGCACCCGCTACCCGATGGAGGTCAACCTCGTCGGCGACGCGGTCGACACGCTGGACGCGCTCATCCCGCTGCTGGAGCGCAAGACCGACCGCAGCTGGCGCGAGTCGATCGAGCAGAACGTGCAGCGCTGGTGGGCCATCCTCGAGGATCGGGCCCACCAGCCGGCCGACCCGATCAACCCGCAGCTCGTCTTCCACGAGCTGTCGCAGCGGCTGCCCGACCGGGCCATCCTGACCTCCGACTCGGGGTCGGCGACCGACTGGTGGGCGCGCCAGATCAAGGTGCGCGACGGGATGGACGCCGCCCTGAGCGGCACGCTGGCCACGATGTGCCCGGCCTTGCCGTACGCGCTGGCGGCGAAGTTCGCCCACCCGGACCGTCCGGTCATCGCGTCGATCGGCGACGGCGCGATGCAGATGCTCGGCATCAACGCGCTCATCGACATCGCCCACTACCAGGACCGCTGGGCCAACCAGCAGCTGGTGATCTGCATCCTGCACAACAACGACCTCAACCAGGTCACCTGGGAGCAGCGCGTCATGTCGGGCGACCCGAAGCTCGACGCCTCGCAGGTGCTGCCGGACTTCGACTACGCCGGCTACGCGCGGCTGCTCGGGCTGCACGGAGTGCGCGTCGACCGCCCGGAGGACATCGGCGGCGCGTGGGACGCGGCGCTGGCCGCGGGTCGCCCCGCGGTCCTGGAGTTCATCACCGACCCGGAGGTGCCGCCGCTGCCGCCGCACATCCGCTTCGAGCAGGTCAAGGAGCTGGCGAGCACGCTGCGCGCCGGCGACGCCGCCGCGCCGCGGTTCATGAAGCAGTCGGTGCGGGGCAAGCTCGCGGAGTTCCTCAACCGCTGATGCGCGGTCCCCGTCCGCCCAGGCGCCGAAGCCCGCTGGTGCGTGCCCTGCGCAACCTGCGCTCCGGGCGTGCCCAGCAGATGTTCTGCGCGGCGACCGCCGCTTCCGCCCTGCCCCTCGGCATCGAGGTGTTCATGAACCACTACGGCGGCTCGTTCGCGAACAAGTGGATGTGGTCGCCGGTCGCGCTGCTGCCGGCGCTCGGGGTCGCCGGGCTCGCGGGCGTCGTCGACGAGCGCGCCGCGAGAACCTGGCTGCCGGGCGCGGCGGCGCTCGTGACCGCCAACGGCCTGGCCGGCGAGTACTTCCACGCCCGCGGCATCGCCCGCAAGCCGGGCGGCTGGTCGGAACCCAGCTACAACCTCATCCAGGGTCCGCCGCTGCTGGCCCCCGGCTCGCTGACGATGGTCGGCGGGATCGGGCTCGTCGCCGCGCTCATGCGTCGGGAGCGGTGGTGATGGGCGGCCGGCAGGGCACCACGCCGCAGGGCCGCGGCCGCTACCCGGACTACGACATCCTCGAGAACGCCTCGCACTGGGACGAGGTCACGCGCGAGGTCGTGCTGTCACGGGTCCACGACGTGCCGCCGATCCGCTTCTTCGACGAGGCGCAGGCACGCACGCTCGGCGCGTTCTGCGACATGGTGCTCGCCCAGGACCGCGAGCCGCGCGTGCCGGTGCTCAACATGGTCGACGCCAAGCTCGCCGCCGGTCAGCTCGACGGCTTCCGCTACGCCGACATGCCCGAGGACCCCGAGACCTGGAAGCGGGTCGCCGCCGGCCTCGACGAGGTGGCGGGCGGCTCGTTCGCCGCGCTGGGGCACGACGAGCGCCACGCGATCGTCGACCGCTTCAGCCAGGGCGAGCTGGAGGGCGGGGTCTGGGACGAGCTGCCGTGCTCGCGCGCCTTCAGCGTCGTCATGCGCGCGATCCTCGCCGCGTTCTACTCGCACCCGTGGGTGTGGAACGAGATCGGCTATGGCGGGCCGCGCTACCCGCGCGGCTACCAGCGGCTCGGGGTCGGGGCGGTTGAGCCCGACATGGCGCGCGAGGTCGACGCCGCCGACCCGGTCCGGGAGACGAGCGACCGGGGGTCGGCGTGAAGCGCCCCGTACGGGCGCTGGCCAAGGGCGCGCTCGGCCCGGCCGACAACGACTCGCGCTACCTGCTGGACCCCCATCGGCGCGGGCTGCCGAACCGCGACCGGATGGCCCGCTACGACCTGGACGCCGAGGTCGACCTCGTCATCGTCGGCGCGGGGGCGGGCGGCAGCACGCTCGCCCAGCGGCTGGCCCGGCGCGGGTGGCGGATCGTCGTGCTGGAGTCGGGCCCGTTCTGGGACCCGGACCGCGACTGGGTCTCCGACGAGGCCGGGTCCCACAAGATCTACTGGACGGCGCCGCGGGTCATCGGCGGCCAGGACCCGGTCGAGCTGGGCAAGAACAACAGCGGCCACGGGGTGGGCGGGTCGATGGTGCACTTCGCCGGCTACGCGCCGCGCTTCCATCCGTCCGACTTCCGCGTCTTCTCCGAGGACGGGGTGGGGGCCGACTGGCCGATCACCTACGACGAGCTGCGCCCGCACTACGAGCGCGTCGAGGCCGAGCTGCCGGTCTCCGGCCAGGACTGGCCATGGGGCGACCCGCACCGCTACCCGTACAACGCCCACCCGGTCTCGGGCGGCGCTCAGCAGGCGATGCGCGGCGCCCACCGGCTCGGCATCGGCATGCGGGTCGGCCCGGTCGCGATCCCCAATGGCGCGTTCGGCAACCGGCCGCACTGCATCTACCGCGGCTTCTGCCTGCAGGGCTGCAAGGTCAACGCGAAGGCCTCGCCGCTCATCACGCACCTGCCCGACGCGATCGAGCACGGGGTGGAGGTTCGGGCCGACAGCCATGCCGTGCGCATCGAGGTCGACGGCCGCGGCCGCTGCGCCGGGGTCAGCTACGACGCCGGCGGCGCGCTGCGCTTTCAGCCGGCGGCGGCCGTCGCGGTCTGCGGCTACTCGATCGAGACGCCGCGGCTGCTGCTGAACTCGACCTCGGCGCGCTGGCCCAACGGCCTGGCCAACGACCACGACCAGGTCGGCCGCTACATCATGGTCCAGGGCGCGCCGCAGGTCGCCGGGCGCTTTTCCGAGCGCATGCACATGTACAAGGCGCCGCCGCCGGAGATCAGCTCCGAGCACTTCTACGAGACCGACCTGTCGCGCGGGTTCGCCCGCGGGTTCTCGATCCAGACGGTGGGGCCGCAGCCGATCGCCTGGGCCGAGCACGTGCTCGCCGACGGGCACTGGGGGCCGGCCCTGCGCGAGTACATGCGCGACTACAACCACTGGTTCACGCTGGGCGCGCTCAGCGAGCTGCTGCCGCTGGCCGAGAACCGGGTGACGCTCGCCGACGAGACCGACGTGCACGGCATGCCGGTCGCGCGGATGGACTACACCCAGTGCGACAACGACCGCGCGAACATCGCGATGGCCAAGCAGACGCTGCACGACATCTGGGAGGCGGCGGGCGCCCAGGACGTGCTGACGATCGACCGGTACGCCCATCTCGTCGGCGGCTGCCGGATGGGCACCGCGCCCGAGTCCAGCGTCGTCGACGCAGACCATCGGGCCTGGGGCGTCGACAACCTCTTCATCGTCGACGGCAGCGTCATGCCCACCCAGGGCTCGGCGAACCCGGCCCTGACGGTCATGGCGCTCGCGTCACGTGCGGCGGATCGGCTGCGCGCCGCCTAGCAGCGCGCACACCTCGTCGTCGGTGGTCTGGCCGAAGTCCTCGTAGAACGAGCCGACGGCTCGGAAGCGGCTCGGCGCGTGGAGGCAGACGACGTCGTCGGCCAGGCGCGAGAGCAGCGTGCAGGTCTCGGCGGGGGCGACCGGCACGGCGACGACGATGCGGCCGGCGCCGCCCGCGCGCAGCGCCGCGATCGCCGCCCGGACGCTCGAGCCGGTGGCCACGCCGTCGTCGACGAGCAGCACGGTCCAGCCGGCGAGGTTCGGCGCCGGCCGGTCGCCGCGGTAGCGCTGCCCGCGGCGCTGAAGCTCGGCGTTCTCGGCCTGGGTGACCGCGGCGTCCGTGTCGTCGCCGAGCCCGGCCGCCGCGACGACCCGGCCGTCGAGTACCCGGATGCCGCCCGATCCGATCGCGCCGAACGCGAGCTCCTCGTGGCCCGGCACCCCGAGCTTGCGCACGAGGAAGACGTCGAGCGGCAGGTCGAGGGCGACGGCCACCTCGTCGGCGACCGGCACGCCGCCGCGCGGCAGGCCGAGGACGGCGGTGCGGGGCTTGCCCCGGAAGGCGCCCAGCTGCTCGGCCAGGCGTCGTCCGGCGTGGCGGCGGTCCGCGTAGAGGGCCATGGCCCCCGGCTACCCGCCGCGCCGGTGCCAGGCACCGTGGTGCCTGGCACCAGCGCCGGACGGCTACTTCTTGCCGGCCTTCTTCGTGGTGGCGCGCTTCTTCATGGCCTTGCTGTGGTGCGCCTTCTTGTGCTTCTTGGTGTGGTGCTTGGTCGTATGGTGGGTCGTCGTCGGCGGCTTGGTCTGGGCGAGCGCCGGAACGGCAAATGCCGCAGCGGGCGTCAGCGCGATCGAGAGCGCGGTGGCGATGGCAAGAGCGCGGTTGCGCATGGTGTCGGTCCTCCTGGTGGGTCGACGTTTCCGACGCCGGAAGGTGTACGCCGGCGGAGTTGACCGGCCGTCAGCGTGGTGTTGACGGCCGGTTGTCGCTCCGTGGAGTTCCGATCTGCGGGCTAGGACGCGTACAACTCGTCGAAGAGCGCGGCGTACTTCTCGTTGACGACGTTGCGCTTGACCTTCAGCGACGGCGTCAGCTCACCGGTCTGCTGCGAGAAATCGTGGTCGAGGATGATGAACTTCTTGGCCTGCTCGACCTGGGCGTACTTCGTGTTGGCCTTGTCGAGCTCGCCTTGGATGAGCTCGTGGACCTTCGGGTCGCGGGCCAACGCCGGCAGCGACGTGTCGGCGATGCCCTGGGCCTGCGCCCACGGGACGATCGCCTCCTCGTCGAGCGTGAGCAGCATGACCGGGTAGGGCCGCCGGTCGCCGTGCATGATCGCCTGGGAGACCCAGGGGGTCTGCTTGAGGTCGTTCTCGAGGTTGGCGGGCGTGAGGTTCTTGCCGCCCGCGGTGATGATGATGTCCTTCTTGCGGCCGGTGATGTAGACGAAGCCGTCGTCGTCGATCGAGGCGATGTCGCCGGTGTGCAGCCAGCCGTCCTCGATGGCGCCGAACGAGGCGTCGGCGTTGCCGTGGTAGCCCCGGAAGATGTTCGCGCCGCGCAGCAGCAGCTCGCCGTCGTCGGCGATCCGGGCCTCGACGCCCGGCAGCGGCTTGCCGACCGAGCCGAAGCGGTGCTCCTCCGGGGTGGAGGCGGTGGCGACCGTCGCGGTCTCGGTCATGCCGTAGCCCTCGAGCACCGGCACGCCGCAACCCCAGAAGAACTCGAGGATCTCGCGGGCGATCGGCGCCGCGCCGGTGACCGCCTCGCGCAGCCGCCCGCCGAACAGCCCGGCGACGAAGGCCGCCTTGTCGGCCACGGGGGCGAAGCGCTCGCGCAGCTCGTCGGGCACCGCCTCGCCCCGGACCTCGAGGTCGCGGATCTGCCCGCCGACGGCCCGGATGAGCTCGATCTCCTGCGCCGACAGCTGGCCCTGGGCGAGCGCATAGAGCTTCTCGAAGATGCGCGGCACCGACGGCAGGTAGGTCGGGTGGACCTCCGTGAGCTCGCCGAGGATCGCCTTCATGTCGCCGCCGTAGTAGGCGATCGTCACGCCCTGGTCGACGGCCGCCAGCTGGATGAGCAGCGCGAAGGAGTGCGCCAGCGGCAGGAAGAGGTAGATGAGGTCCTCGTCCTGGACGAACGAGCTGCGCGCGGCGAGCATGTCGAGGACCGACCGGTAGTTGCCGTGGGTGAGCACGCAGCCCTTCGGCGGGCCGGTCGTCCCCGACGTGTAGATGAACGTCAGCGGGTCCTCCGGGCGCACGGCGGCGGTGCGCTCCTCGAGGACGGACGGGTCGAGCTCGCGGCCGTGGGCGCGCAGGTCCTCGAGCGAGATCGCGTCGGCCACGTCGCCGGCCGGGTCGATGACGACGATGCCGCGCAGCTCGGGCAGCCGGTCGCGGACCGCGGTGATCTTCGCGACCTGGGAGGCGTCCTCGCAGACGACGTAGACCGAGCCCGAGTCGCCGGCGACCCACTCGCACTCCTCCGGGGAGTTCGTGGGGTAGACCGGCACGGCCACGCCGCCGGCGGCCATGATCCCGAAGTCGGCGAAGCTCCACTCCGGGCGGGTCGTGCAGAGGATGGCGACGCGCTCGCCGGGCTGCAGGCCGAGCGCGACGAGGCCGCGGCCGACCTCGCTGACGATGTCGCCGAGCTGGGCGAACGTGATGTCGCTCCAGGTTCCGTCGATCTTGCGCCGGATCGCGGCGTGCTCGCCGTAGCGCTGCGCCGCGCGTGCGCAGAGATCCGCGATCGTCGCCGAACCCGTGCCGCCGACGGGCGTCGTCCGTGCCTCCATCTCATCTCCTCCAGCGAAACTTCGACAGCGTGTCAGCCGGAGTCTATGTCCCGCGCGGATGCCGGTGCGCGGGTTGTCGTCGCGCCGCTAGGCGGACGCTTCGGCGGCCCGGGTTCGGCGCGGGCGCACGGGGGCCGAGTCCTGCAGGGTGGCCAGGAAGAGGGTCTTGTCGATGCGCCCCTGGAAGATGGGGACGCCCAGCTCCATGCACTTGGCGATGACGTCGCGCCGCTCGAGCCCGGCCTCCCGAGCCAGTTCGGTCGGCGTGAGATGAATGGCCATCGGCGTTGCCTCCTGTGACGGGGAGTTGTGACGGATGCAACGTACCCTTGCCCCCGGACAGTCACAACCGATCCGCCCCATGTCGGACCGAAGACCTCGCAATGAGCGGGCTCAGATCGGATTCGGCACGTCGACGAAGACGTGCCGCACGCCGAACCGGGCGGCGAGCTCGTCGCCGAGCGCGCGGATCCCGAACGTCTCGGTCGCGTGATGGCCCGCGGCGAGGAAGTGGATGCCGCTGTCGCGCGCCAGCGCGTAGGCGCGCTCGGCCGGCTCGCCGGTGAGGAACGCGTCGAGCCCGAGCGCGATCGCGTCGGGCAGGAAGTCGGTGCCGCCTCCGGAGACGATGCCCAGCGTCCGGACCGGGTCGTCGGTGTCGGCGGCGACGACGAGCGGCTCGCGGCCCCCGACGAGCTCGCGCACGCGCGCGGTCAGCTCCTCGAGCGTCCAGCCGCCGTCTGGGACGCGCCCGTGCACGCCGATCGGCCGGCCCTGCGCTTCCGCGAACGGCTCGACGCCGCCGAGGCCGAGGCCGCGGGCGATGAGCGCGTTGTTGCCGAGCTGCGGGTGGGCGTCCAGCGGCAGGTGGTAGGCGGCGAGCGCCATGTCGTGGCCGTAGAGCAGCTTGAAGCGCCGGTGCATCGCGGGCGTCACCTGGAGCGGCTGGCCGCGCCAGAAGAGCCCGTGGTGGACGACGACGAGGTCGGCGCCCTCGGCCGCCGCGCGCTCGAGCAGATCGACATGTGCCGAGACGCCGGTGACGACCGTTCGGGTCTCGTCGGGCCCGGGTACCTGGAGGCCGTTCGGTCCGTAGTCACCGAAGCGCTCGACCTCGAGCAGCTCGTCGAGGTGGTGGGTGAGCGCGGAGGTCGGTGGCATGGGACTGGACAGCAACGGTACAGTTCGTGCACGCACGCCAGCAATGGAATGCCGGCAGCCAGGAGGGGAACGAGAATTGGCAACGCTTGCCGCAGGTGCGCCGACGATCGTCCGGCCGCGCACCGACGCCACGGATCAGGAGCTCGTCGCCGCGGTTCGCGCCGGCGACGACCGCGCGTTCGAGGTGCTCTACGACCGTTACCGGCGCCGGATCGGCGCCTATGTCTTCGGCATGGTCAAGGACCACGGCCGCGCGGAGGACGTCACGCAGGAGGTCTTCCTCTCGGCGCTGCGCCGGATGCGGGAGACCGACCGCGAGATCGCGTTCAAGGCGTGGATCTACGAGATCGCCAAGAACGCGTGCATCGACGCGTTCCGTCGTTCCCGCCGCGCCGAGGAGGTCAGCTACGACGCCGAGGACGGGCTCGGCGCCGCCGACCACCGCCGCCTCGCGCTCGTGAGCTCCACCCCGGACGCCCAGGTCGCCGCCAAGCAGGACCTCGACCACTTGCGAGGGGCCTTCGACGGCCTGTCGGAGACCCAGCACCAGATCCTCGTCCTGCGCGAGTTCGGCGGACTGTCCTACCGGGAGATCGGCGAGCGGCTCGGCATGACGCGGCCCGCGGTGGAGTCGACGCTGTTCCGGGCGCGGCGCCGGCTGAGCGACGAGTACAGCGAGCTGGTCTCGGGCGAGCGCTGCCTGCGCATCCAGGAGATCATCGAGGGCGCGGGGGCGCGCGCGCTGGGGGTGCGCGACCAGCGTCGGGTCGGCAGCCACATCGCTTCGTGCCAGACGTGCCGCCGCGAGGCGCGCCTGGCCGGGCTGGACGCGGCCGCGATGGCCCGCCGCCCGGTGCGCGAGAAGCTTGCCGCGCTCTTCCCGCTGCCGTTCGTGCTGCGGCGCCGCTTCTTCGGCGCGGGCGAGCAGGCGGCGCAGCTGTCGGCGACCGCTGCCTCCTATGGCGACGCGGGCGCGGGCTGGCTGAAGGCCGTCGTCGCTGCGGCGGCGATCGCCGCGGCGGGGGTCGCCGGCGGGGTCGAGCACCGCGCCGGCGCGGGCGACGACCACGCCCCCCGGGGCAGCGTGCCCTCGTTCCTGCAGGACGCGGGCGCGCCGGCGGTGCTGCCCGCGGGTGGGAGCTCGACGGCGGCCCTGCCGCCGCTGACCAGCCATCCGGCGGTCGCGCAGCGCACGGGCCGCGCCGGCTCCGGCGGCGCCGCCGTCGGGACGTCGGGCCGTGCCGGCGGGTCCGTCGGCACGTTGCCGTCTGCGCCGGTCGCCGGCGCCGAGCACGGCGTCGGCGCGTCCGGCGTGAGCCCGGCGGCGACGGCCGGGAGCGCCGGCGGCGCGAACAGCGAGCCCCGGCCCTCCGCGCCGGCAAGCCAGCCCGCCGGCCAGTCCGCGCCCACGGGCACCTCGCCGACCGCCTCCGCCCCGGTGCAGACCCCGTCGGTGACGCTGCCGCCGCTCGTGAACCCGGAGCCGGGCACGCTCGTGACCCCGCCGCAGAAGGCGCCGCAGACCGTGGGTGAGACGGTGTCGACCGTCACCGACACGCTCGGCGGCACGGTGGGTGGGACGACCGGCAAGGTCGTCACCGACGTCGGCACGACGCTCGGCCAGACGGTCGACGGGACGACGAAGGTCGTCGGCGGCACGCTGAAGGGCGTGACCGACACGGTCGACACGACGGTCAAGGGCGTCACCGGCACGACGACCCAGGTCGTCGGCGGCCTGCTCGGCGGCACGCGGCGCTGACCGCGCGCCGCGCGGTCGCATCGGTACACTGGACGTCTCTTCGGGGCGTGGCGCAGCCTGGTAGCGCGCACCGTTCGGGTCGGTGAGGTCCCGAGTTCAAATCTCGGCGCCCCGATACAGAGACCGGCGAGTTGAGGCCCCTGGACGGGCCTCAACTCGCCGGGATCTCGCCGTGTCAGCGCCCGGGAAGGGGCTCGGTCAGCAGTCGCTGGAGGTTCGGGGCGATGACCGCCGCGATGCGCTCGGGCGGCAGTGACGCCAAGGGCTCGACGGCGACGACGTAGCGCGCCATGACGAGCCCGACGAACTGGGCGCCGGCGAACGACGCCCGCAGGACGGCCTCGTCGGCGCCGAGCAGCTCGGCGAGCGGGACGAGCAGTCGGGTGCTGATGAGCTCGCGGACGAGCCGCGCGGCTTCGGGCTCGGAGGCGGCGGAGCGCACGAGGCCGGTGACGCGTCGCCGGCCCTCCTGGGACTCGAGCACGCCGACGAGGAAGTGCGCGACGCGCAGGCCCAGCTCGTCGCGGTCGCCGGCGACGATTCCGGGGAGTACCTCGGCAGGGTCGAACGGCAGCTCGACGACCGCGACGAAGAGCTGCTGCTTGGACCCGTAGAAGTGCGTGACGAGCGCGGGGTCCACGCCCGCCTCGAGCGCGACGCTGCGCAGCGACGTGCGGTCGTAGCCCTGCTCGGCGAACCGGCGGCGCGCGGCCGTCGCGATGAGCTCCCGCGTGCCGCTGTCTCCGGGGCGGCGTCCGCTGGGGCGTCCGCGCGAGGTCATGCGCTGCTCGGACGGACGTTGACCGGGAATTCCTCGCTTGTAGAATTCATCGCATGTTGAATTATAGTCGGCGCCGCGCGGTGCTCGCCGTCGTCGCCCTCGCGCTCATGATGGTGGTCTCGGCGGTCAGCGGCCTCAACGTCGCGCTGCCGAGCCTCGCGCGCGACACCGGCGCCAGTCAGGGCGAGCTGCAATGGATCGTCGACGCCTACACGATGGTCTTCGCCGGCCTGCTGCTGCCCGCCGGCGCGCTCGGTGACCGCTTCGGGCGCCGCGGCATCCTGCTCGCCGGCCTGGCCGTCTTCGGCGCGGCCGCGGCGGCCGCGGTCTTCGTCAGCTCCCCGGAGACGCTCATCGGCCTGCGCGGCCTCATGGGCGTCGGGGCGGCGCTCGTCATGCCGACGACGCTGTCGATCATCACGACGTCGTTTCCCGAGGACGAGAAGGGTCGTGCCGTCGGCCTGTGGGTCGGCGTCGCCGGCGGCGGGGCGGTCATCGGCCTGCTCGGCTCCGGGCTGCTGCTCGAGTTCTTCTCCTGGAGCTCGTTCTTCGCGCTCAACGTCGTGCTGTCGGTGCTGGCCGTCGCCGGGACCCTGTGGGTCATCCCGGGCTCGCGCGCCGACGACCCGCCGCGTCTTGACCCGGTCGGCGGGCTGCTCTCGTTCGTCGGCGTCGTCGCGCTCGTCTTCGGGATCATCGAGGGGCCGACGCGCGGCTGGGGCGACCCGCTCGTCGTCGCCGGCCTCGCCGGCGGTCTCACGGCGCTGGCCGGCCTCGTGGCCTGGGAGCTCCGGCAGCCGGAGCCCATGCTCGACCCGCGCCTCTTCCGGCTGCCCGGGTTCGGCACCGGGGCGCTGTCGCTGACCGTCCAGTTCCTGGCGGCGTTCGGGTTCTTCTTCATCATGTTGCAGTACCTGCAGTTCATCGCGGGGCTCTCGCCGCTGATGGCGTCGCTGGCCATGCTGCCGATGCCGGTCGTCATGGTCCCGCTGGCGCGGCGGGCGCCGCGCATCGCCGAGCGTGTCGGCATCGGCCGGCTCGGGGCGGTCGGCCTGGTGCTCATCGCGGCCGGGCTGGCGATCCTGTCGCGCCAGGGCGTCGACTTCCACTACGGGCTGTTCGCGGCGGGCCTCGTCGTGTTCGCCGCCGGGATGGCGCTCGCCGCGACCCCGGCGACGACCTCGATCATCTCGTCGCTGCCGTCCGCCAAGCAGGGGGTGGCCTCCGCGGTCAACGACATCTCGCGCGAGCTGGGCAGCGCGCTCGGGATCGCGCTGCTGGGCAGCGTGCTCAACGACCGCTACCGCGCCGGCATCGCCGACGCCCTCGCGGGCCTGCCGGAGCCCGTTGCCGCCGGGGCCCGCCAGTCGATCGCCTTCGTGGGCGACGCCCGGGTCGACGCGCTCGGGCCGGCCGGGGCGCGGCTGGTCGGCGACGCCCAGCAGGCGTTCGTCGACGCGACGTCGGTCGCGCTGCTGGTCGCCGCCGGGCTGCTGCTCGCGGCCGCGGTGTTCGTCGCGCTGCGCGGCCCGGGGCGGGGGAGTCGCTGAGGCCCGCAGCACGACCGCCCGCGAGCTGTGGGGCCTCAGCTCTCGGGCGTCGCCATGACCGACGCGAGCTTTGCCAGCCCACGGCGCTCGATCTGGCGGACACGCTCGGCGCTGAGCCCGAGCTCCTCGCCGATCTCGCGCAGCGTCCGCTCGGGACCGTCGAGGCCATACCGCTCCCGCAGGACGCGGCGCTCGCGCTCGGAGAGGCCCGCCAGCACGCCGTGCAGCTCCTCCACCGCGATAGCGGCAAGCACCCGCTCGTAGGCGTCCTCGGCGAGCGGATCGACGAGCAGGTCGCCGAAGGTCCCGACCTCGTCCTCCTCGCCGCCGGCCGGTGCGTCGAGCGCTCGGGGGGTGCGCTCGGCGGCCAGCAGATCGTCGACCTGACTGCGGTCCAGGCCGGTCTGGACGGCCAGCTCGGCGCCGCTGGGCTGGCGCCCCGTGCGCTGAAGCGTGTCGTGGTGCGCCTGCTTGAGCTTGGCGAGATTGCGCAGCGCGCGGTCGGAGAGCACGATCGGTCGCGTCAGCTCGGACACGAGCTGCTGCATCGCCTGGCGCACCCACCAGCCGGCATAGGCCCAGAACGGGACGCCGCGCGCAGGCTCGAAGCGCTCCAGCGCACGGAGCAGGCCGACGACGCCCTCCTGCAACAGCTCCTGACGCTGGACGCTGCCGCTCCGGTAGGTCCGGGCCAGGGAGGCGATGTGCGGCAGGTAGACCTCCACGAGCTGGGCGCGCGCCTGCTGGTCACCGGTTCGGGCGGCGGCGATCAGTCGCTGCTCCTGCACCCGCGACAGGGCGGGGCGCGGCTCGAGCGACTGCGCGTAGCGGCCGGCGTCCGATGAGCGCACGGGCTTCCGGCGGCCCAGCGCGCCGGCGAGCTCGCGGTCAGCCAGCTGCCCGCGCTCGACGGCCCTGCGGAGGTCGGCCGGGGCGTCGTCGGCGGGAGCGGTCGACGCCGCGCGGTCGTCCATGGCTGCAGACCATAGGAAACAGTGACCGGGGTTGAAAGCGCCCGCCGACGGCCTATTGACACGGGCGCGGGCGAAGCATCCCGCCAACGGAATCGACGTCAGGAGGTGTCTCACCGAATGCTGTGGAACATCGACCCCTTCGAGCCGCTTGTGAGCCAGTTGACCCGTTCGCCGGCGTTCCTGCCGGCGGCCGACCTCACGGTCAGCGATGGCGACCTCGTCCTCACCATGGACGTGCCGGGGCTCAAGCACGACGACCTGTCGATCGAGTTGTCGGACGGCTACCTCACGGTGCGGGGTGAGCGCACGGCCCCGCAACTCGGTGACAGCGTCAACCTGGCGCACCGCGAGCGCGCCTTCGGGCGGTTCGAGCGTCGCATCAAGGTCCCCGACGGGGTCGACGCGGGGGCCGTGGCCGCCAGCCTCGACAACGGCGTGCTGTCGCTCATCGTGCCCAAGCCGGATCGGATGCGGCCCAAGACGATCGCCATCCGGGCCGGTGACGGGGCTGAGAGCCATCAGCTCGAAGCGACCGCGACGGAGCGGTGAGCAAGCGGTTCGCCGGCCATGAGCCAGCGGCTGAGAGCCAAGCTTCGCGGCGTCCGGGAGCGGGTGCGCGGGCGCGTCCCCGGCCCGAAGTGCTCCGTGGGCGGCGTCGTGCCCGCCTGCTGAGCAGCGGGCGCGTACGCGCGCCCCCGGGCGCCCGCGCGCCCGTCCGGGCGCGCCGCCGGGCCTTCAGCCTCGCTCGTGGCCCACGAGCGCCAGCAGGCTCTCGTAGTCCTCGTGGCAGGCCGGGCAGCCCTGGAGGTGCGCGCGCATGCCGGGCACGGCCGCATCGGGGTCGCCGCCGGTGACCGCGAGGTCGACGTAGCGGTCGAGCTCCTCGAAGCACGCCTCGCAGCTGAGCTCCGGCTCGCCCGGTCCCAACAGGCGGCCGAGCAGGTCGCTGGAACGGTCGTGGGCGCTCATGAGGGTCCTCCCGGGTCGGGCGCGAGCCCTACCTCTGCCAGCCGGGCCCGCAGCTTGCGGCGGGCGTCGTGCAGCGTCTTGTACAGCGCACCGCGGGTCGTCGCCATCCGCTCGGCGAGCACGTCGATCGGCACGTCGTTGAGCGTGACCGCGACGAGCACCGTGCGCTGGTGCGGGGTCAGCGCCGAGGCGATCGCCTCGCCGACGGCGCCGAGCAGCTCCGCGGTCTCCAGCTCCACGCCGGGCGACCCGGAGGCGCGCCGCTCCAGCCAGGCCAGGCCGTCCTCCTCGAGCGGGATCTCGCGGTCCTGCCACGCGCGGCGGCGCAGCTTCACCGACGCCTCGAGCAGGACGAACTTGTAGGCCCAGGTCGTGAAGCGGCTGTCGCCCCGGTAGGTGTCGAGCTTGCGCAGGATCGCCATGAGCGCGTCGTCGGCGGCCTGCACGGCGAGGTCGTCGATCGAGCCGGTGCGCAGCCCGCCGGTGTGCGCCTGGCGCCGGCGGCCGATCTCGAAGCGCGCGCCGCGCACGAGCAGCCCGTGGAGGCGCTCGACCGCCCGCTCACGCGTGACCCCGTCGCCCGCGAGCGCGGCAACCCAGGCCCGCGACTCGAGGTCGGGGCCGGGTGCATCGACGGATGCAGGAAGCTCGGTCATCAGCGCCGCGGCGCCGACGCTAGCAGCGCGCGGGAGAACCGTGGGCGGGCAGAGGGTCATCGGCCCGTGAGCGACCGCCGGCGCCCCGGCCTTACCTGGCGGCTTGCGCGGTAAGACCCGGCGTGGTCAGGTAGCCAATGGTCACCGCACCCGAACCAGGAGGGACCGATCGTGCCGAGCACGGAGACGTTCGTCATCGTCGGCGCCGGCATGGCCGGTGCCAAGGCGGCAGAGACGCTGCGCGAGGAGGGCTTCGACGGCCGCGTCGTGCTCGTCGGCGCCGAGCCGGAGCCGCCCTACGAACGCCCGCCGCTCTCCAAGGACTATCTGCGCGGCGAGGCGGAGCGCGCGAGCTTCGCGGTCCTCGACGAGGGCTTCTACGCCGAGCACGACATCGAGCTGCGCGTCGACTGCACCGCCGAGCGCCTCGACGTGCAGGCCAACACCCTGCACCTGGCCGGCGGCGAGCCGCTCGCCTACGACAAGCTGCTCATCGCCACCGGTGCCCAACCGAACCGGCTCGGCGTCCGCGGCGGCGACCTCGACGGCGTCCTGCTGCTGCGCACGGTCGCCGACGCCGACGCGCTGCACGAGCAGCTCGGGCCCGACCGGCGCGTCGTGGTCGTCGGCGCCGGCTGGATCGGCTGCGAGGTCGCCGCCTCGGCCCGCCAGCTCGGCGCGCACGTCACCGTCGTCGAGCCGATGTCGGTGCCGCTCGAGCGGGTCCTGGGGCCGGAGCTCGGCGGCTTCTACCGCGACGTGCACGTCGAGCACGGGGTCGAGTTCGTCCTCGGCAGCGGCGTCACCGAGATCGACGGCGACGGCCGCGCCCAGCGGGTCCGGATGGGCGACGGCAGCGAGCTGGCGTGCGACCTCGTCGTCGCCGGCATCGGGGTCAAGCCGCGGGTCGGGCTGGCCAAGCACGCGGACCTGGAGGTCGAGAACGGCATCCTCGTCGACGAGCACCTGCGCACGAGCGCTCCGCAGATCTTCGCCGCCGGTGACGTCGCCAACGCGTTTCACCCGTTCTACGGCGAGCGGGTGCGGGTCGAGCACTGGGCCAACGCGCTGCACCAGGGGCCGGTCGCGGCCCGGTCGATGCTCGGCCGCGAGGACGCGGTCTACGACCGGCTGCCGTACTTCTTCTCCGACCAGTACGAGATCGGCATGGAGTACACGGGGTTCTCGCACCCGGAGGACCGCGTCGTCATCCGCGGCGATCTGGCGGGCCGCGAGTTCATCGCCTTCTGGGTGGACCTGGCCGGGCACGTCGTCGCGGGGATGAACGTCAACGTGTGGGACGTCACCGAGCCGATCGAACGGCTCATCCGCTCGCGTGCCGTCGTCGACGTGCAGCGGCTCGCCGACCCGGGGGTGGAGCTCGACGAGCTGGCGGCCGGCAGCGTCGCGTGAGGTAAGACGCGCGCGGCAGGGGACGCCAACGGGGTGAACGCAACCCACCCGGAAGGAGCCCCGCTATGGCATCCACGACGATCCCTGCAACCGAGAACGGGAAGGCACCGGTCGGCGCCCCCGCTGCTTCCACCGCACCTGCCGCCGCAACCACCGACTGGTCCGACGCCCGCTACCAGGCCTTCGCCCTGCTGCGCCTCGCCTTCACCGTCGCCCCGATCGCCTTCGGGCTCGACAAGTTCTTCAACGTCATGGTCGACTGGCCGAACTATCTGGCGCCGTGGGTCAACGACATCATTCCCGGCAGTGGACAGGACTTCATGTACGTCGTCGGCGTCGTCGAGATCCTCGCCGGCATCGCGGTCGCGCTGAAGCCCCGCTACGGCGCCTGGCTGGTGGTCGGCTGGCTGGCCGGCATCGTCCTGAACCTCCTGACCTACTCGGGCTTCTACGACATCGCCCTGCGCGACTTCGGCCTCATGCTCGGCGCCCTGACGCTCGCGCGCCTCGCGTCGGTCTACGACCCGCCGCTGTCCCTGCGCCGTTCCTGAAGGGGTAGCGTCGCCGCTCGTGACCGTTCTCGAGCGGCTGCGCCGGCCGGTCATCGGCGCGCCCATGGCAGGAGGGCCGTCGACGCCGGAGCTGGCGGCGGCGGTCACGGGGGCCGGCGGCCTGGGATTCACGGCCGCCGGCTACCGGACCGTCGACGAGGTGGCGGCCGCCCTGGCGGCCGCGCGGTCGCTCGCCGACGGGCCGGTGGCGGTGAACCTCTTCGTCCCGGGCTCGGCGGGGGCCGCTGACCCGTACGAGGTCGAGGCCTACGCGGTGCGGCTGCGCGACCGGGCGGACGCGCGGGGCGTGCCGCTCGGCCAGGCCCGCTTCGACGACGACGGCTGGGCGGCGAAGCTCGCGCTCGTCGAGGCTCAGGCGCCCGACGTCGTGTCGTTCACGTTCGGCTGCCCGGAGGCGCCCGTGGTGGGGCGGCTGCGGCGGGCCGGGTGCGAGGTGTGGGTGACGGCGACGTCGGTCGCGGAGGCGCGGGCCGCGGTGGCGGCGGGCGCCGACGTGGTGGTGGTGCAGGGCGCCGAGGCCGGCGGGCACCAGGGGTCGTTCGACGACGTGGCCGGCCGTGAGCCGCTGGGGCTGCTGGCGTTGCTGCGGCTCGTGCGCGCGGCCGTCGACGTGCCGATCGTGGCGGCCGGCGGGATCGCCGACGGGCCGGCGCTGGCGGCGGTCCTGGCGGCGGGGGCGGCGGCCGGCCAGCTCGGCACTGCGCTGCTGCTGAGCCCCGAGGCGGGAACGTCGCCGGTGCACCGGGCCGCGCTGGCGGCGGGGGCGGCGCCGACGGCGCTGACGCGGGCGTGGAGCGGCCGGCTGGCGCGCGGGATCGTCAACGGCTTCCAGGCCGAGTTCACGGAGGGCGCGCCGCGCGCCTACCCGGAGGTCCATCACCTCACGGCGCCGCTGCGTGCTCACGGGCGCGGCGTGGGGGACGCCGACCTCGTCAACCTCTGGGCCGGCCAGGCGTATCCGCTGGCGCGCGAGGCCCGGGCGGCGGAGATCGTCGCGGTGATGTGTGACGAGGCGCGCGCGGTCTGCTCCGAGTTGGGCGCCAGACCGTGGTGATCCTGTGACGGCGGGCCCGTTCCATCCGGCGCCCTCGTACCGTGGAGCGCCATGTCCGCCACGACGATGACCACTCGCGCCGAAGCGCTCCTGCAGACCCTCGCCGGTCCCGACGCCCGCTTCCGCGAGCATCAGCTCGAGGCGGTCTGCGATCTCGTCGACGACCACGCGCGCGTGCTCTGCGTCCAGCGCACGGGCTGGGGCAAGTCGGCGGTCTACTTCGTCGCGACCGCGCTGCTGCGAGAGCGCGGCGCGGGCCCGACGCTCATCGTCTCGCCGCTGCTGGCGCTCATGCGCAACCAGCTGGAGGCGGCGCGGCGCCTGGGTCTGCGCGCGCACACGATCAACTCCACCAACCGCGGCGCGTGGGACGAGGTCGGCCGCCTGCTGCGCGACGACGCCGTCGACCTGCTGCTCATCAGCCCCGAGCGGCTCAACAACCCGACCTTCCGCGAGGAGCTGCTGCCCGTCTTTGCCGCCCGCGTCGGCCTGCTCGTCATCGACGAGGCGCACTGCATCAGCGACTGGGGCCACGACTTCCGGCCCGACTACCGGCGCATCGGCGACATGCTGCAGCGGCTGGCGCCCGGCGCGGCCGTCCTGTGCACGACGGCGACGGCCAACGACCGCGTCGTCGCCGACGTCGCCGAGCAGCTGCGCGCCGGCCGCGAGGACGTCGAGCTGCGCACGTATCGCGGGCCGCTCGGGCGCTCGAGCCTGCGCTTCGAGGTCGTCGACCTGCCCTCGCCCGCCGAGCGGCTCGCCTGGCTGGCCACCCACCTGCCGCAGCTGCCGGGCTCGGGGATCGTCTACACGCTCACCAAGCGCGACGCCGACCTCGTCGCCACGTGGCTGACCGCCCGCGGCATCCCGGCCGAGGCCTACAGCGGCGAGCTCGAGAGCGAGCGGCGCATCGAGGTCGAGGACCGCCTGCTGAGCAACGAGCTCAAGGCCGTCGTCGCCACGAGCGCGTTGGGCATGGGCTACGACAAGCCCGACCTCGGGTTCGTCGTCCACTACCAGTCGCCGGGCTCGGTCATCGCCTACTACCAGCAGGTCGGGCGCGCGGGCCGCGGCATCGAGCGCGCCGAGGTCGTGCTGCTGCGCGGCGCCGAGGACCGGCGCATCCAGGACTTCTTCATCGAGCAGGCGTTCCCGCGCCGCGAGGTCGTCGATGCCGTGCTGGCCCACCTCGGCGCGGTCGGCGGCGACGGGGCCAGCACGCAGGAGCTCATGGCCCAGGTCAACCTCGGCCGGGGACGGATCGAAGGGCTCATGAAGGTCCTGGACGTCGAGGGCGCGGTCGGCAAGGCGGGCTCGCGCTGGGTGCTGCGGCCCGGGTCGACCTGGGAGTACGACGGGCCGCGCTACGCGCGCATCACCGAGCTGCGCCGGACCGAGCAGGCGGCGATGGCGCGCTTCGGCGACGACGGTCGCTGCCTCATGCGTGCGCTGCAGGAGGAGCTCGACGGCGTGGGTGGGGATGGTGTCCAGGATTGTGGGCGCTGCTCCGTGTGCACGGCGCCGCGGTTCGACGGCCCGCTCGAGTCGGCGCTCGTGCGCGACGCTTCGGTGCACCTGCGCGCCCGGCCGGTCGTGCTGGAGGTCAAGAAGATGGCGCCGGGCGCCGACGGCCGGCTGACGAAGATCGCCGAGGACGTACGCGCCGAGGAGGGCCGCGCGCTGGCCCGTCTGGGCGACGGCGGCTGGGACACGCTCGTGCAGGCCGGCCGGCGCGGCGGGCGCTTCGACGACGAGCTCGTGGCCGCGGCGGCCGAGACGGTGCGCGCCTGGGGCGCGCCCGTCGCCTGGGTGACGGCGGTCCCGTCGTCGCGCACCGGCGAGCTGACGCCGGACTTCGCGGCGCGGCTGGCGGCGGCGCTGAGGCTGCCGTTCCGGCCGGTGCTGGCGCGGGTGGCTGAGCGCGCGCCGCAGCGTGACATGGCCAACACGGCCCAGCAGGTCGCCAACGTCCGGGGCGCGTTCGCGGTCAGCGACGTGCCGCTCGACGGGCCGTGCCTGCTCGTCGACGACCTGCGCTTCAGCGGCTGGACGCTGGCGATGCTCGCCGGCCAGCTGCGCCGCAAGGGCTCCGGACCGGTCTTCCCGTTCGCGCTGGCCAGCGCGTTCTGAGGCTCGTGCGCGCGCGCCGCGCTGCGGAAAACGGCGATCCTCGCGCGTGACGGCCCGCCGGCGGCCCGTAGCACGTCGTGATGCGCCACGATGGCCCGATGGCTCTTCGTCGCCTCGCCGCCCTCACCATCACCTTCGCTGCGGCCCTGCCGCTGGCCACTACCGCCGACGCTCGCGCCCAGAACCTGCCGCCGATGGACTTCAGCCTGTACGACCCGCTCCTGCACACGATCGGCATCGGGCTGGCGGATTCGGGCACGGGCACGAACAAGGGAACCCAGCCGTCGAAGGGCAAGAAGCGTTCGAAGCCGAAGGCGCCCAAGCGGCCGACTGCCAAGCAGCGCCGCACGCTGCGCTTCGTGCCGAAGCCGTCGATCACGGAAGCGATCTACGCCGACGTCGCCGCTCGGACCGGCCATGACCTGGCGTTCGTCACGACCGAACTCGACGGCGCCCGCACCGAGCTGCGGCGCGTGCTGACCAAGACGCTGCGCTGGAGCGGACGCGACCTCGGCGACGTCCTCGCCTTCGGCCTGCTGCAGGCTTACTCCCACGTGCGCGGCGTCGACCGGCCGCCGAAGCGCGGGCTTGCGTGGCTGCGGCGCGCCGTCGGCGACGACCTCGCCCGTGACGCCTCCGTCCGCCGGCTCTCGGACGCCAAGCAGCAGCGGGTCGCCGAGAGCTGCGAGCTGCGCACGATCTTTCTGATCAGCGGCCTCGTCGGGGCGCGGCAGGCCGGCGACACGGTCTCCGAGACGGCCGCTCGCGCCGAGTTCCGGTCGTGGGCGAAGGAGGTCTACGGCGTGGACGTGGCCCGGGTGCGGCTGGCCTCCACGGGCTTCGTCCGCGCGCGCTGAGCCCGCCGGCGGCGAAGCCTCAGGCCGCGAACCCCCGCTCGAGCGCGTCGAGTGCCGGGCCGACCTCGGTGCGCACGCGCTTCTCGACCGTTCCCGGCGTGCGGCGCTCGAGCATCGCGTCGCCGAAGACCTGGGCCCGGAGGTTCAGCGCGCCGACGAACATCGCCGCCCACGCGGCCGAGCCCGCCTCGGCCGCCAACGGCGCCACCCACGTCTGGGCGATGACGAACCGCCGCGCCGTGAGCGCCGGCGACGCCCGCTCACACGCGAGGAACGCGCGGATGCCCGCATACACCTCGGGCCGCCGCAGCTCGGCCCAGCGGCACGTGATGAACGGCATCGGGCCGCCGAGGACCGCCGAGCGCATCGCCGCGGTCGGCGTCATCCCCGCCGGCCGGTCGCGCAGCGTCGACAGCATGTTCTCCAGCAGCTCCTCTTCGCGGTCGAAGAAGAGCTCCTCCTTGCTGCCGAAGTAGTTGAACACCGTCTTGACCGACACGCCGGCGGCCGCGGCGATCTCGGCCACGGTGACCTGCTCGAACCCACTGCGCTCGAAGAGCCGCGTCGCGATGTCGGAGATCGCCTGACGCGTCGCCGCCTTCTTGCGTTCACGAAGGCCTTGCATCAAGGCGAACTTTACACCGAGTGCAAAATCTGCAACCCTCCCGCGCCGATGTCCACCACCATCACCACCACCGACTACGCCATCGAGGCGCGCGGCCTGGTCAAGCGCTACGGAGAGAAGCTCGCGCTGGCCGGCGTCGACCTCGAGGTCCCGCGCGGCTCGGTCTGCGGTCTGCTCGGCCCCAACGGCGCCGGCAAGACGACCGCCGTCCGAGTCCTGACGAC
>JBDZVZ010000065.1:0-19270 GCA_040255945.1 Solirubrobacterales bacterium
GCCGCCCGCCCCGCGACCGGCGGCGCGCGGAGGGCGGACCCGCCCCGCGGCGGGAGCCGGGCGGCCGGCCGGTCCCGTCCAGGGCGCGATCCTCCTCTACCACCGCGTCGTCGGCGGCGGCCCCGACCCGCTCGGCCTCGCGGTCTGCCCCGAGCACTTCGCCGACCAGCTCGAGGTGCTCGTCCGCGAGTTCCGGCCGGTCACGCTGGCCGACCTGCTCGCCGGCCGCGGCGGGGTGGGCGGGAAGGTCTCCGTCGCGCTGACCTTCGACGACGGCTACCACGACAACCTGCTCCACGCCCTGCCCGCCCTCCAGGCCGTGGGCGTGCCGGCGACGCTCTTCGTCTCCACCGGCCACGTCGCCACCGGCACCGGCTACTGGTGGGACGCGGTCACCCGCCTGCTGGAGGCCGACGGCGACGGCGCGATCCTCGAGCTGCCGCTGCCCGAGGGCCCGCGGGCCTGGGCGCCGCGCACCCCGGGCCAGCGCGACGCGGTCCGCGCCCACGTCCACGCCGCGCTGCAGACGCGCGACGCGGCGACGATCGAGCACGCACTCGCCGCCCTGGCCGCCTGGGCGAGCCGGCCGCTGACGCTGCCCGAGCGCGACCGCCCGCTCACCGTTGACGAGCTCCGCACGCTCGCCGCCGCCGGCCCGTTCGACGTCCAGGCCCACGGCCGCACCCACCTCAGCCTCGCGTGGGCGCCGCCCGAGGTCCGGGCGGCCGAGCTGCGCGGCAGCGCCGATGACCTCGAGGCCTGGCTCGGCGTCCGGCCGACCGTCTTCTCCTACCCGTTCGGGGTGCCGGGCGTCGACGTCGACCCGGTGACGGCCGCGGCCGCCCGGGCCGCCGGCTACACGGCGGCGACGGTCAACGCGCCCGGCCTCGTGCGCGCCGGCACCGACCGCCACGCCCTGCCGCGCCTGGCGGTCGGTGACCTCGACGGTCCCGCGTTCGCCCGCTGGCTGCACACGGCGCTGCGATGAACGCCGCGACGCGGCGCGCGGTGCTGGCGGCGACGATCCTCGGATCGGCGGTCGTCTTCATCGACTCGACCGTCGTCAACGTCGCGCTGCCCGCCCTGCGCGCCGACCTGCACGCCACGCTGGCCCAGCAGCAATGGATCGTCGAGGCCTACCTGCTGCTGCTCGGGTCGCTCGTGCTCGTCGGCGGCTCGCTCGGCGACCTCTTCGGCCGGCGCCGGATCTTCGCCGCCGGCCTGGCCGGCTTCGGCGCCGCCTCGGCGCTGTGCGCGGCCGCGCCCGGGCCCGAGCTGCTCATCGGCGCCCGGGCGCTGCAGGGCCTCGGCGGCGCGCTGCTCGTGCCCAGCTCGCTGGCGATCATCACCGCGTCGTTCTCGGGGCGGGAGCGCGGGGCCGCCATCGGCGCCTGGACCGCCTGGACGTCGGCGATGATCGCGTTCGGCCCGCCGCTGGGCGGCCTGCTCGTCGACACGATCTCCTGGCGGGCGGTCTTCGCCCTCAACCTGCCGCTCATCGCGGTCTGCCTGTGGCTGACGCTCAGCCGGCTGCCCGCCGACCCGGTGCGGCCGCCCGGGGTGCCGCGGCCGCGGGTCGACGTCGTCGGCGGTGTGCTGTGCGCGCTCGGGCTCGGCGGACCGGTCTTCGCGCTCATCCGCCAGCCCGACGTCGGCTGGTCCGCGCCCGGCGTCGTCGTCGGCCTGGTGGGCGGCGTGCTCGCCCTCGCGGCGTTCGTCGCCTGGGAGGCGCGGCACCCGGCGCCGATGCTGCCGCTCGGCGTCTTCCGCTCGCGCACGTTCACGATCGGCAACCTCGCGACGCTCGGCATCTACGCCGGGTTGGGCGCCGCCACGTTCTTCCTGGCGATCTTCCTGCAGGAGGTGGCCGGCTACGGGGCGCTGGAGGCCGGACTGGCGATGCTGCCGATCTCGCTGCTGCTGCTCGCGCTCTCGAGCCGGGCGGGTGCGCTGAGCGCCCGGGTCGGCCCGCGCTGGTTCATGGGCGGCGGGCCGCTCGTCGCCGGGGCGGGCCTGCTGCTGTTCCTGCGGATCGGCTCCGACGCGCCGTTCGTGACCCAGGTCCTGCCGGCGGTCGCGGTCTTCGGCCTCGGGATGGCACTGACCGTGGCGCCGCTGACCGCCACCGTGCTCGGCAGCGCGGCGGCCGAGCACGCCGGGATCGCCTCCGGGGTCAACAACGCGGTCGCCCGCGTCGCCGGGCTGCTGGCGATCGCGGTCGTCGGCGCGTTCGTCGCCGCCGCGTTCGCCGCCGAGCTGCAGCGCCGCGTGCCGGGCGCCGGCGACGCGCTGCTCGAGGCGGCGCGGCGGCGGCCGTTCGTGGCGGTGAGCGGCCACGAGGCCGCCTCGGACGCGGCGTCGGCGCTCGCGCTGCACCGCGCGATGGTCGTCTCGGCAGCGTTCATGATCGCCGCCGGGGTGCTGTGCCTGACGACGCTGCGCCGGCCACGGGGCTGAGTCGGGGCGTGCCTGCCATCCTGTGGTGCGCATGACCCTGCTGGACCGCCTGCGCGAGCGCTTCCCGGTGTCGCCGCGCCTGCATGCCGCGGCCGCCTGGTTCGCGCTCGTCTTCTTCTCGCTCATCGTGAGCTCGGGCGCCGCCGTGCGCCTCACGGGCTCGGGCCTCGGCTGCTCGGAGTGGCCACGCTGCAACAGCGTGTCGGTGACGCCGACGACCGGGCACGGGTTCATCGAGTTCGGCAACCGGCTCGTCACGACGCCGGTGTCGATCGCCGCGGTCGCCTGCCTGCTCTTCGCGCTGCTGCGCCGGCCCTACCGGCGGGACTTCACCGTCCTCGGTGCGCTGCTCGTCGTCGGCGTGCTCGCCCAGGCGATCCTCGGCGGCATCACCGTGCTCACCGAGCTCAACGCGACCATCGTCATGGGGCACTTCCTGCTGTCGATGGTGACGATCGTCTTCTGCGGCATGCTCGTGTGGCGGGTCATGCGCGAGCGGCGCGGCCGGCCGGAGCGGCCCGAGCACGACGCGGTCGCGGTCTGGCTGGTGCGGGCGCTGGTGGTGCTGGGCGCCGTCGTCGTGCTCGTCGGGTCGATGACGACCGCCTCCGGCCCGTACGCGGGCGGCTCGGGCACGGGCGACGACGTGGCGCGCCTGACGATCTTCGGCGGCGACACGTTCCTCGACCTCATCGCGCTCCACTCCCGCATCGCGCTGGCGTTCGGAATCGCCGCCGTCGTGCTGTGGCTCCACGTCTGGCGGCGCGGGCTGCGCGAGCTACGCGCGCCGCTGACCGCGGTCTGCGTGATGGTCGCGCTGGCGGGCCTCGTCGGCACGCTGCAGTACCACGTGCTCGGCTATCCGGCCGGCCTGGTCTGGGTTCACATCACGATCGTCACCGTCCTGTGGGGCACGCTCGTGTGGGTGCTGCTGGCCGCGGGCCGCCCGGTGCGCGCCACGGTGCCCGAGGCGCCGCCGGCGGCCGCGCCGCGCGAGACCGCGGCGGCGTAGCGGGGCGCGGGCGGTGGCGGCCCCACGCGGCGCGGCCGGCCGAACGTTCCTTGCGCTCAGCGCGAGGAACGTTCCTCACGACGGCGCAGGGCGGCGCGGAGCTCGGCGTCGAGCTCGTCGGGGCGGTCGTCGAGGTCCTCTTCGGTGACGCGCAGGACGGTGAGCCCCCACTCGGCTCGCTGGGTGGATACCCACGCCCTTCGAGGAACCGGTGGAAGCGGCGCTCGAGCTTGGAGTCCAGCCGGCCGTCGACGGCGCGCCGCCGCTTGGCCAGCGCGGGGTAGCCGGGGCGCGCCGGCCGCCGCGCCATCGCGCGCTCGACCGCGGCGATCTTCAGCTTCCTGCGGAACTCCGCCTCGTGGACGGCGCGGTCGAGCTCGGCAGGCCCAAGCACCTCCGCGAGGTCGCAGAGCACGACGGCCAGGGTTGCGACCGGGACCCCGTTGCGCCAGGTGATCTCGTTGGGCGCGAGGTCGCGCTCCAGCGGAAGCAACCCCTTCTGCTTGCGCCGCTTCTTCGCGACGTGGACCTCGATCGGCCCGTCCCAGCGTTCCATGACGCCGTGGACGACCGCCGCGCTGCGCCGGCCCAGCGCCAGCCCGTCACACGCCTTCAGCGCCGCGCGATGCAGCTCGTCGCGGGTGGGCTTCGAGCGGCCCACGAGATGCACCCCGTGGAAGACGACCGTCAACCACCCTGACTTCACCCGTCGGTGCACAGCGCTTTCGCTCACGCCGATGGCACGAAACTCGCCCGCGCACAGGACCCACCGCTCGTTGCGCGCCGCGGCCACGATCCGCTCGTCGATGGACGAACGTTGCTTGCGCTGAGAGGCATCTTCGTTCGGCACGACGCCACCGTGTCGCGCCGCGCGTCACGGACGAGCACCCGTTCGTCACAACATCGTGCGCAACGCCACCGCGAGGACGACCGCGAGGACGAGCGCGAGGACGACCGCGACCCCCGGCGTGAGCCGGCGGCGGCGACGCGACGCGGTGCTGACGAAGATCGGCAGCGAGCGCTCCATGGCAGCGCGACCCTCTCGCACGGCGCGGACGGATGCCGCTCAGGCCGCGAGCACGAGCAACGCCACGTCGTCGCGCTGCTCGCCGAACGCGCCCAGCGCCTCGTCGATGCGCGCCGCGATGACGTCCGGTGCCGCGCCCGGCCCGATCCCGCGCAGCAGCTCGGCCAGGCGCGCGCCCCCGTAGCGGCCGCTGTCGCCGCGCGTGTCGGTCACCCCGTCGGTGTAGAGGACGAGCCGCTCGCCCGGCGCCAGCACGACCTGCGACGGCTCCCAGTGGCCCTCGGCGAACGCCCCCAGCAGTGAGCCGGACGCCCCGATCTCCTCGACGGTCCCGTCCGCGCACATCCGCAGCGGCGGCGGATGCCCCGCCCGGGAGACCCGCAGCCGGACGCCGGCCCCGTTGATCGCCGGGGCGGCCGCGAGCTCGACGAGCACCGCCGTGCAGATCTGGCGCCGCTCCGGGTCGGTGGCCAGCGTCTCGTTCAGGCGGCTGAGCATCGCCGTCGGGTCGGTCTCGTAGAGCGCCGTCGTCCGCAGCGTGTTGCGAGCCAGCGACGTGATCGCCGCCGCCTCCGGGCCCTTGCCGGTGACGTCGCCGACGACGAGGATCCAGCCGTCGCGCCCCGCGAAGACGTCGTAGAAGTCCCCGCCCACCTCCGACGCCGTTCCCGCGGCACGGAACCGCGAGGCGAGCTGAAGCCCGGGCAGCTCCGGCAGCCGCGGCGGCAGCAAGGACCGCTGCAACGTCGTCGCGACATGGGTTCGCTCGGCGTGCACCCGGGCGTTGACGACCGCGATCGCCGCCCGGCGCGCCAGCTCCTCGGCGAGCTCCAGGTCGCCGCGCCCGAGCATCCGGTGGCTGTCGGAGGTCGTCGCGAGCTCCATCGTCCCGATGACCTGGCCGCCGGCGATCATCGGCACGATGAGCACCGAGCACGTGTCGATGAGCCGCATGAGCTCCGCGTGGCGCGGGGTCTGGGCGTAGCGCTCGATGTCCTGCGGACGGACCTGCTCCCACACGATCGGGGCGCCGGAGCGCAGCACCTCGGCCGGCCCGCGGCGGTCCTCCCGCCACGGCGGGTAGTCGCGGCGCCACTCGTGCAGCAGCTCGAGCTTGGCCATGTCGCGGTGGGCGACGGCGGCCTGGCGCAGCTCGCCGCGATCGTCGACGAGGTCGACGCGCGCCCAGTCGGCGAGCTCCGGCACGACCGCCCACGCCGCCTTGTCGATCGTCATCGCGACGTCGAGCGTCGACGTCATGAGCTTCGTCGCGGTCGACAGCAGCCGTTCGCGCATCTCCTGGCGCTTGACGGCGCTGACGTCCTCGATGACCGACACGACGAGCTGCAGGCGTCCGGCGCTGTCGCGGATGGGTGCCGCCCGGGCCAGGATCCAGCGGTCGCGCCGCTGTCCGCCGCGCTCGATCGTTCGCAGCAGCCGCGGCTCGGGCTCTCCGCCGGCCAGCGCCTCGCTGAGCGGCTGGCCCGTCACCGGGACCTCGCGCCCGTGCTCGTCGAGGACGATGTAGCGCGACATGATCGTCTGCAGGTCGCCGACCTCGCCGGCCATGACCGCCTCGCTGGACGGCGCCCCGAGCAGCTGGGCGGTCGCCTCGTTGACGAACAGCGGCTTGCCGTCGGGCGAGAGCGCCGCGACCGCCTCGCCCAGGTTGGTGACGATCGTCTCGAGCCGCTGCTCGCTCGTCGCCAGGTCGCCGTAGAGCCGGGCGTTGTCGAGGGCGAGCGCGGACCGCGCCGCGAGGTCGAGCGCAAATTCGAAGTCGGCCTGGCCGAACGGCTCGCGGTTGGCGAGACGCAGCATCGAAAGGACCCCGAACGTGCGGCCGCGGGCGATGAGCGGCAGCACGAGCGCCGATCGGTACCGCGTCTCGAGCATGAGCTCGAGGTGTTCGGGGCTGGCCGCGAACCCGCCGAGCTCGGCCTCGGTCATCTCGGGCAGCATCTGGGCGTGGCCGTCGCGCAGCGCGACCGCGACGGGGTGGCGGCCGGCCGGGTCCAGCGGGAAGCGCCGGCGCATCTCCCGCAGCCGCTCGGCGAGTTGCGGGTCGGTGGCCCCGGTGACCGCGCCCGCCAGCAGCCCGTCGTCGCGCTGGAGGTCGACGATGACGAGGTCGGCGAGCTCGCCGACCGGCAGCGCCGCGATCCGCTCGAGGGCGACGTCGAGCTCCTGCGGCCCTTCGAGCAGCCCGGTGAGCCGGGCGAGCAGGTCGGCGCGCCGCCGGGCGGCCCGCTCGGCGACGAGCTCGGCGCCGCGGGCCCGGGCGGTCCCGGCGAGGGTTCGCTGGGCCCGGGCGACCGCGATCGCCAGCAGCGAGCCGCTGGCGACGGCGATGATCGCGGTGGGGCCGTCGGCGTCGTGCCACGCGCGGTCGCGGAACGCGAGCCCGACCCCGGTGGCCACCGCGACGAGCCCGACGGCGGCGACGGGCCGGGGCGCCGCCCGGACCGCCGCCACGAGCGGGCCGACGACGAGCAGCGGGATGAGGATCGTGTGCCGCGAGATCAGCAGGTCGGCGACCGCGATCAGCACGATGAGCGCGAGCCCGGCCGCGACCGCCCGCGACCGCGGCATCAGCGGCCCCAACGGACGTCGACCACGGCCCCCCACGGCCGCGATGCTATGCGGGTCGCGCGGTCTCCGCCACCGTTCGGCTCGGCTCGAGCGCGAGCTCGAGCACCTCGCCGACGGTCATGACCGGGTGGAACGTCATCGCCTCGCGCACGTCGGCGGGCACGTCCTCGAGGTCGCCGCGGTTGCGCTCGGGCAGGATGACGTCGGTGAGGCCGGCCGCGTGGGCGGCGAGCACCTTCTGCTTCAGCCCGCCGATCGGCAGGACGCGGCCCTGCAGCGTCACCTCGCCGGTCATGCCGACCGTGTGCTTGACCGCGCGGCCGGTGAGCAGCGAGGCGAGCGCCGTCGTCATCGTGATGCCCGCGCTCGGCCCGTCCTTCGGGATGGCGCCGGCCGGCACGTGGACGTGGAACTCGCGCGCCTCGAACAGGTCGTCCTCGATGCCGAGCTCCTCGGCGTGGGCGCGCACGTAGGTCAGCGCGATCCGGGCCGACTCCTTCATGACGTCGCCGAGCTGGCCGGTGAGCTGAAGGCCCGGCTTCGAGCTCTTCGTGGCGTTGGCCTCGATGAACAGGACGTCGCCGCCGGTGCCGGTGACGCTCAGGCCGGTGGCCACGCCGGGCACGGCCGTGCGCTGGGCGGCCTCGTGGAAGACCTTCTGGCGGCCGAGCGCGGCGCGCACGGCGTCGAGGTCGAGCGCCACCGGCGCCGTCGCGCTGCCGGCCGCGATCTGCGTGGCGGTCTTGCGCAGCACGGTGCCGAGCTCGCGCTCGAGCTGGCGCACGCCGGCCTCCCGCGTGTACTCGCTGATGACCGTCTGCAGCAGCGCGTCGTCGATCGTCACCTCGTCGCCGCGCAGGCCCTGGAGCTCGCGCTGACGGGGGAAGAGGTAGTCGCGGGCGATCGCGACCTTCTCGGCGACCGTGTAGCCGTCGAACCGGATGACCTCCATGCGGTCGAGCAGCGGCCCGGGGATCGTCTCGGCCTGGTTGGCGGTGGCGATGAAGACGACCTCGGACAGGTCGAGCTCGACGTCGAGATAGTGGTCGCGGAACGTCGAGTTCTGGGCCGGGTCCAGCACCTCCAGCAGGGCCGAGCTCGGGTCCCCGCGCCAGTCGGCGCCGACCTTGTCGACCTCGTCGAGCAGGATGACCGGGTTCATCGTCCCCGCGTCGCGCAACGCGCGCACGAGACGCCCGGGCAGCGCGCCGATGTAGGTACGGCGGTGGCCGCGGATCTCGGCCTCGTCGCGCACGCCGCCGAGCGACATGCGCACGAACTCGCGGCCCATCGCGCGGGCGATCGATTCGCCGATCGAGGTCTTGCCGGTGCCGGGCGGGCCGATGAGCGTGAGGATCGTCCCGCTGCGCTGGTCGGTCGCGACCTGGCGCTCGGCGCGCAGCTTGCGCACCGCCACGTACTCGACGATCCGGTCCTTGACGTCGTCGAGGCCGGCGTGGTCGGCGTCGAGCACCTCGCGGGTGGCCTGCGGCTCGAGCGTCTCCTCGGAGCGCTCGCTCCACGGCACGGCGACCAGCCAGTCGAGGTAGGTGCGGATCGTCTGGGCCTCGCCGGACTGCTCGCCGCTGCGCTCCAGCCGACCCAGCTCGCGCTCGGCCTGCTCGCGCACCGCGTCGGGCATGCCGGCGGCCTCGATCTTGGCGCGGTACTCGTCGACGACCGAGCCGTCGTCCTCGCCGAGCTCGCGGCGGATCGACTCCATCTGCTTGCGCAGCACGTACTCGCGCTGCTGCTTGGCGGCGCCGGACTCGACGTCTTCCCGGATGCGGCGGCGCACCTGCAGCTCCGCGAGCCGCTCACGCTGGAAGCGCAGGGCGAGCTCGAGGCGCTCGGTGACGTCGACGGTCTCCAGCAGCTCGACCTTCTGGGTGAACGTGAGGTCGGGCGCGTAGCCCGACGTGTCGGCGAGCGTGCCCGGCTCGGTGATCGCGCGGACCCAGGCGGCGATGCGCCCGTCGTCGCCCCGCAGCTCGAGCAGCTCCTCGACGACGGCGCGGTACTCGCGCTCGAGCTCGCGGGTGCGGCCGTCGATGGGCGCGTCGTCTGGACGCTCCTCGACCTCGACGCGCAGCCGGCCGGCGTGGTCGGTGCTCGCCGCGCCGGCGATGCCGCGCGCGACGCCCTCGAGGCGCACGCCGTGGCCGCCACCGGGCAGGCGGATCCGCTGCGCGACGGTCGCGATCGTGCCGACCTTCGCGTACTCGCCCTCGTGGCGCGGGACGAGCAGGACGCGGTCGTCGTCGCCGGCGTCGACCGGCAGCGTGACGTCCATCGAGGGGAAGACGACGGTGTCGTCGAGGGGGATGAGCAGCAGCGAGGACATGGGGAAAGCTCCGGCCGTGGTGGTAGTTGCTCGTGCAACTGTACCACCGATCTCAGCGACGAAGGCTGAGATCTTCGGAGCGTCAGCCTGCGCGGCAGACGACGTGCGCGTAAGGGAAGGGGTGGCGCTCGGCGTCGAGCTCGAGCGCCATGCCGGTCGACGACCACGCCGCCTCGGGCACCAGCCCCGCCGCCCGCAGCGAGCGCATCGCGGCGCCGAAGCGCGTGTAGTGGGCCAGGAAGCGGAACTCGTGCTCGCGCATCGGCCGCCACGCCCAATCCTCGCCGGCCTCGGCCCGCGCCGCGGTGCGCGGGTAGTGCACGAAGCCCAGCGCCGCCTCCAACGCGTGGGTGACGCCCATCCGCGGGTGGCGCGGCGCCTCGTGCACGAGCGGCCGGGCGACGGCGGCCAGCGACGGAGCGGCGGTGGCGGCACCCTCCTCGTCGAGGTTGAGCATCGACAGCAGCGCACGTCCGCCGTCGGCGAGCACCCGCCGCAGCTCGCGCAGCGTCGCGCCGCGTTCGCGGTGCGGGATGGCGTCGATGCCGTTGAAGCTGAAGACGACGAGGTCGACCGACGCATCGGCGATCCCGTCCAGGCGCCGCGCGTCGCCCAGGCGCAGGTCGACGCCCGGATGGCGCCGGCGCGCCGCGCGCACCATCCCGGGGCTGACGTCGATCCCGACGTAGCCGCCGGCGCGCGGCGCCAGCCAGCTCGTCGTACGCCCGGTCCCGAACCCGAGATCAAGGACCCGTGCGCCGTCGAGCGCGCCGTCGAGGTGCTCGACCGCCGCCCGTTCGCCCTCGTCGGTGAACCCGTCGTCGTGGAACATGCGGCGCACGAACCACGTGCCCCAGGCGGCATCGGCTGTCGGCTCGCACGCGTGCACGAGTCCCATGATCGCACCGCTTTACGGCACGCTTGGGGAAACCTCAGCTCCCGGTCAGGACCCGGTCGCCAGCGGCCAGCTTGGCCGCTTGGCGCTCGGGCGTGATGCGCACGACGTTCCAGACGAGCCCGAGGCGCTCCATCGCCGCGATGACCAGCGCGCTGGGGTCCAGCAGCCGCTCCCAGCGCGCGAGCCCGTGCTCGGCCGAGCGCGGGAAGGTGTGGTGGTTGTGATGCCAGGCCTCGCCGAAGCTCGGCAGGGCCAGGATGGCGACGTTGGTCGAGTGGTCGTCGACGTCGAACCGGCGCGAGCCGAAGAAGTGGCAGATCGAGTTCACCGACCAGGTGACGTGGTGCAGGAGGAAGATCCGGACCAGCCCACCCCACAGCACGCCGGTCGCAAAGCCCTTCACCTCGCCGGTGATCGCCAGGCCGAGCAGGCCGGGCAGCACGAGGGAGACGACGACGATCGGGGTGAAGAGGCGGTTGACCGTGCGGATGACCGGGTCCTCCATGAGGTCGGGCGCGTACTTCGTGCGCTGGGCGCCGCCGGATTCGGTGAGGATCCAGCCGACGTGGGCGTGGACGAGCCCGCGGATCGTGCCCGTGACGCCGCCGCCCGCGTAGCCGGCGTGCGGCGAGTGCGGGTCGCCCTCCTGGTCGGTGTGGGCGTGGTGCTTGCGGTGGTCGGCGACCCAGTTGATGACCGGGCCCTGGACGGCGAGCGTGCCGAGCACGGCGAAGACGGCCTCCACCGGCTTGGAGGTCTGAAACGAGCGATGGGTGAGCATCCGGTGAAAGCCCACGGTGACCCCGAGGCCGCTCAGGACGTAGAAGACGGCCAGCAGCGCGAGGTCGTGCCAGCCGACGGCCTTGTCCCACAGCAGCCCGACGGCGACGAGGAACGCGACGAAGGGCAGGACGACGGCGGCGACGTTCGTGTAGCGCTGGGCACGGCTCATGCCTGGAGCCTCGCACACAACCGGCCCGTCTCGCTGCGCAGCCGACGTCACGCCCTACGGACTTCTCTGTAGCCTCATGACAAATGTCGCCGCAGCGCCTGCCGCACGACCTCGCCGAGGCGCTCGCCCCGGTCCTCCCCGAGCTCGCTGACGACACGATCGCGGCGATCGGCCGCGAGGTCCCCGACTACGCGCGGCCGCTGGAGGGCCCGTTCGGCGCCAACCTGCGCCGCGGGGTCGAGCGGGCGCTGCGGCGCTTTCTCGACACGCTCGACGATCCGGACCGCGTCGACCCCGAGTCGCGCGCGCTCTACGTCGAGCTCGGGCGCGGCGAGATGCGCGCCGGCCGCTCGCTCGACGTCCTGCTGGCCGCCTACCGGATCGGCGCCCGCCTGGCGTGGGAGCGGATGTGCGCCGCGGGCCGGGCGGCCGGTCACGAGCCCGAGACGCTCTTCGCCCTGGCGAGCGCGATCTTCTCCTACATCGACCGGATCTCGGCCGAGTCGGTCGAGGGCTACGCGGCCGAGCAGTCCGTCGCGCTCGCCGAGCGCCAGCGGCACCGCCGAGCGCTCGTCCGCCTGCTGGCCCGGGACGACGCGGGCGCCCAGGAGATCCTCGACCTGGCGACGCTCGCCGCGTGGCCGCGCCCCGCGACGCTCGCCGGGCTGGTGACCCGGGCCGACGACGGCGACCGGCTCGCCGCCCGGCTCGGCGGGCACGCCATCGCGATCGCCGAGGAGGGGGTCGCGCTCGCGTTCGTGCCCGACCCGGAGGCGCCCGGCCGCCGGGCCGCGCTCCAGCGCGCGGTCGGCGACGCACCCGCCGCGCTGGGACCGGCCGTGGCGCCCGAGCGTGCCGCCCGCTCGCTGGCGCGCGCCCAGGCGGCGTTCGGGCTGCTGGAGCAGGGGCTGTTGTCGGGCGGCGACGGGCCGACCGCCGCCGACGACCATCTCACCGAGCTGCTGCTCTTCGGCGACGCGGTCCTGGCCGCCGACCTCTCGACCCGGGCGCTGGCGCCGATGGCCGACCTGCGCCCGGCGGCCCGCGCCCGCCTGCAGGACACGCTGCGCGCGTGGCTCGACGAGCCCGGGCAGGTGACGCGGATCGCCGGGCGGCTGCACGTGCACCCGCAGACCGTGCGCTACCGGGTCGGTCAGCTGCGCGAGCTCTTCGGCGCCCGGCTCGACGACCCGGAGGAGCGCTTCGCCTTGGCGCTCGCGGTCCGCCTCGACGACGTCTGAGCCTTCGCGGCGAGCACGACGACGAACGTGAGCTTGTCGCCGGTCTGCGCGAGGCCGATGCCGGCGTCCTTGAACCGCGCCGAGCGCAGCACCGACCGGGTCGACCCGCTCGTCAGCCAGCCCCGCACCCGGGCCTCGGGCGTCGCCGAGCGGCCCCGCGAGCGGCCGAGCGCCTCGGCGTAGAGGAACGTCTTCGCGTACCGGGAGGCGACGATGCGGGCGCGCAGCGTCCGGCCGTCCTTGCCGACGTGGACGAGCGGCGCGTCGGGGTCGATCGCGGCCGCGTAGGACTGGGCGGCCCGGTGGAGGTGCACGTCGTTGCGCAGCGCGCGACGGTGGTGGGCGCGGCGGTCGGCGTTGATGAGGCACAGCAGCGCGGCGCGCGCGTCGGCGAGCGTCTCGGAGCCCTGCGGTCGCTCCTCGGCATGCGCGCAGCTCGGCGCGGCCGCCGCCCCGGTGCCCGCCGGAAGCGACGCGACGGCAGCGGCCGACGCCAGGGCGACGATCATCGTTCTGGGCCGAACCACACCGGAAGTCTTACAGGTGGGGGCAGGCGGGTGCGGTGCTCAGTAGCGCCAGGCCTTCAGCCGCCGCTCGAGCGTGCGGATGAAGGCGCGGCGCTGCGCCGTGCCGGGCCAGCCGCGCAGGCGGCCCGCTCGGAGCTCGCTGCGCAGGTAGCGGCCGACCATCTTGCGGTGGCCGAGCCGGTACTCGTCGGCGGCCCAGGCGGCAAGCACGCCCAGCGAGCTGCGCCCGCGGCGCAGCTTCAGGTAGGTCTTCTTCAGCTGCCGGGCCTCGGCGCGCACGAGCTTGGGCACCGTGGCGGTGATGTCACGCCAGCGTCCCGCGCGGTAGGTGAGCACCCGCACCGGCATGAACGACTCGGCGTAGGAGGCGAAGGCGTAGGCGAAGCGGTCGTCGCCGGTGACGAAGTCGGGCAGGCCGTCGCCGTCGGCGTCGCGCAGCCGGTAGCCGGGGTCGCCCCAGACGCGCTCGCCGGCCGCGTACGCGCTGCCGTCCCAGCGCAGGATCTGCGACACCAGGCAGCAGTGCGCGCCGCCGGTGAAGAGGTCGGCGATGACCTCGGGCTCGCCGTCGCCGTCGAGGTCGGCGACCGCCAGGCCGTCCGGAGAGCCGGCACCCGGGCCACCCGGCAGCGCGGCCAGCGGCGCGCAGAACGGCTCCTCGCAGCCCTTGATCGCCAGCGGCTCGTCGTAGGCCGCCTGGCCGGCGCGCGCGATCGCGAGGCGCAGGCCCGTGTAGTGCGGCAGCCCGTCCTCCTCGGTCTGCGCGAACGTCAGCGTCGCGGTCGTCTGGCCGCCGGTCGCCGTTCGGGTCTCGGCCCGGGCGAGCGCGGGCCCGAGCGCCGTCAGCACGAGCGCCGCCGCCAGCCCCGCGAGGGGGCGGGCGCGTCCGATGCGGCCGGTCACCCCTTCAGGGTCCCGTCGAGCCGCGCGCGCAGCATCGCGATCTCCGTCACCGCCGCGCCGACGTAGGCCGAGCGCACCTGCGCGATCTCGTCCTCGAGGTCGGCCATGTAGGCGCGGTCGTGGTCGAGGCCCGCCTCGTGGGCCAGGACGCGCTCCTCGCCGAGGAGGAGCAGCTGCTGGCGGACTTCCGTGGCGTACATGGTCGTGGTGCAGATCGGGGTTCGATGGCGGTGTACCCGGCGAACGGGGTGATGCACGTCGTTGGTATGCGGATCCAACCCCATCCGCCCTTACGGTTCGCGGGGGCGGGCCGGTGTCCTGCGCTGGGGCTAGCCGTACCGTCGAACGGCGGGGTGGCTCAGAGCGCGTCCTCGTCCGCGGTCGTCGTCCGCGCCGAGGGTTCCTTGAGCATTCCGTGCGGCGGGCGGTCGCCCGGCGCCTCGCCCTTCTGGAAGCCGGCGGCCTCGTAGGCGGCCTGCTCGTCGAGCGTCTCGTGCTCGAGCAGCGAGCGGGCGAGCGTGTCGAGCCGCGACCGCTCCGCGCGCAGCTGGCCCAGCGCGCGGTCGTAGCACTCCTCCACGATGCGGCGGACCTCGCGGTCGACGAGCTCGCGCGTCGCCTCCGAGGTCGCGGTGGCCGTGAACGGCGCCTCGCCGTCCTGGGGGATGACCGAGACGAGCCCGATCTCCTCCGACATGCCCCAGCGGCCCACCATCGCGCGGGCGATGTTCGTGACCTGCTCGAGGTCGGACTCCGCCCCCGTGGTGATCGTCCCGTAGATGATCTCCTCGGCCGCCCGACCGCCGAGCGCGCCGACGATCCGACCCAGCAGGTAGCCGGTGTCGTAGCCGTAGCGGTCGCTCTGCGGGGCCTGGAACGTCACGCCGAGCGCCCGCCCGCGCGGGACGATCGACACCTTGCGGACCGGGTCGGCGCCCGGCTCCAGCATGCCGAGCAGGGCGTGGCCGGCCTCGTGGTAGGCGGTGCGCTCACGCTCCTCCGGGCTGAGCGTGATCCGCCGCTCGGTCCCGAGCACGATCTTCTCGAACGCGTTGTAGAAGTCGGAGGAGTGGACCTCGCGGTGGCCGTTCTTGGCGGCCAGCAGCGCCGACTCGTTGACGAGGTTGCGCAGGTCGGCGCCGACCATGCCGGGCGTCGTGGCCGCGATCGACTTCAGGTCGACGTCGTCGGCCAGCGGCACCGAGCGCGTGTGGACCTTGAGGATCATCTCGCGGCCCTCGACGTCGGGCGGGTTGACGACGATGCGCCGGTCGAAGCGACCGGGTCGCAGCAACGCCGAGTCCAGGACGTCGGGTCGGTTCGTCGCCGCCAGCACGATGACGCCCTCCGAGCCGGTGAAGCCGTCCATCTCGGTGAGGATCTGGTTGAGCGTCTGCTCGCGCTCGTCGTGGCCGCCCAGCGAGCCCGAGCCGCCGCGCTTGCGGCCGATCGCGTCGAGCTCGTCGATGAAGATGATCGACGGGGCGGCCGCCTTGGCCTGGGTGAAGAGGTCGCGTACGCGCGAGGCGCCGACCCCGACGACCATCTCGATGAACTCGGAGGCCGAGATCGAGAAGAACGGCACGTCGGCCTCGCCGGCGACCGCGCGGGCCAGCAGCGTCTTGCCGGTGCCGGGAGGCCCGCTGAGCAGCACGCCCTTGGGGATCATCGCCCCGAGCTTGCGGTACTTGTCGGGGTCCTTGAGGAAGTCGACGACCTCCTCGAGCTCCTCCTCGGCCTCGTCGATGCCGGCGACGTCGGCGAACGTCGTGCGCGTCGAGCCGGCCTCGTAGCGCTTGGCCCGCGAGCGGCCCAGGCCGCTCAGGCCCGCGGCGCCGCCCCCGGCGCGCCGCATGAGGAAGACGAACAGCAGCACGAGCAGGATCGTCGGGCCGAAGAACAGCAGGATGTCGGCCACCAGCGAGCGACCCTGGTCGAGCGCCTTGGCGGTGACGATGACCCCCTTCTTGCGCAGGGTCGACAGCAGGTCGTCGTTGGAGGGCGCGAAGGCCGGGCGGAACGTCTCGAACTTCGTGGCGGGCGAATGGTCCGACTCCTCCGGGTCGACCTTGTTCTTGAACGTGCCCTGGATGCTGTCGCCCTTGGAGAAGACCTCCTTGACGTTGTTCTTGTCGACCTGCGCCAAGAACTGCGTGTAGGGAACCTCGATGCGCTCGGGCTTGCTCGGGATGAACGAGGCGATGATGAAGTTCAGCGCCAGCAGCGCGAGCACGATCCACAGGAACCGTGCGCCGCCCATGCCGCCGGGCGCGCTGGGCATGCGGCCCGAGCGGTTCGGGGTCGGCGGCGGCCCGCCCTCGACCCGCCATGGCGTCGGCTGGTCGCTGGAGCCCCGGCGGGGGGTCTTCGGCTCGGGCGGCATCGGTGTGGTGCGAGTGTATGACGCGCGACCGACCGGTCGGCCCCGAACAAGACATTCGACGTCGTCATGTGCTTGCCTTGGGGACGACATAACCCAGCCGAACCCGTGCGCGACCGCGCGTGCGGGACGGGGGAACCGATCGGCGGCCGCTGCCAGACGCGGCCGCCACGGGGCGAATCGCCGGGCGCTTTCCGGCGTAGCGCAGCTCTTCTCGCGCGAGCCCGTCAGCTAACCCCGTAGGCGTGAAGAGCAAAGGAAGTTCCCCCAACGATGTCCTACGACGTGCACCGCGCGTGCGCCGACTCGCTTCAGCGCTCGCGCTCCCGCCGCCGCCTGGCGGCCCTCCGCCTCGCCGCGGTCCGGCGCCGCCGGCGCCGCCGGTCGGGCTCGACCTCGGCCGCCGCGATCGTCGCGATGTTCGCGCTCGGCGGCCCGCTGGCGTTCGGCCAGACGACCGCGCAGGCGCCCACCCCGAAGATCCTGAAGGCCGGCAGCAGCGGCAGCACCGTGTCGCAGCTGCAGGCGGCGCTCGGCATCCGCCAGACCGGGCGCTTCACCGCGGCGACCCGCCGGGCGGTCCTCCGCTTTCAGCGGCGCAACGGCCTGGCGGTCGACGGCATCGTCGGCCCGCAGACCGCCGGTGCGCTCGGCCTGAGCCTCGGGGCCGGCGGCGGCTCGGGCGCGCGGGAGGCGGTCGCCGGCTCCGGCTCCGGCACGCTGGCGCGCATCGCGGCCTGCGAGTCCGGCGGCGATCCGACCGCCGTGTCGGCCGATGGCCAGTACCGCGGCAAGTACCAGTTCACGCGCGCGACCTGGCGCGCGATGGGCGGCAGCGGCGACCCGGCCGCCGCCCCGGAGGCCGAGCAGGACCGGCGCGCCGCCGCCCTGCTGGCCCAGCAGGGCACCGCGCCCTGGCCGGCCTGCGGGTAGCAGGCGGGTTCGTCGCGGCGGGGGCGTGCCGTTCGTGGCACGCTTCCGCCGTGGCCCCGACCGACCCGCAGCTCTCGCTCACCCTCGGCCCCCACTACACGGTGGAGGTCGAGGACCACGTGGCGCCCGGCCTGGCCGGCCGCCATCACCGCCGCGTCTACGCGTCGCCGCCGCAGGGGCGCGAGGACGCGCTGACGCTCGCGGCGCTGCTGCTCGACGCGGGCATCGAGCTCGACGGCGACGGCCCGTGGCAGAAGGCGATCGCCGGCGGCCGACGGACGGTCCGGCTCATCGCGGCCGAATCGGCGTAGCCCGTCCGCCGTGTGACCGGTGCCACTCAAGGTCGGCGCGCGTTCTGTCGAACTACAGGGCACAACGAGCTTCGCGTCTCCTCCTCCTCTGACGCCTCGTCTTCCCGCCCTGAGGCCCCGGTGCAGCGCACCGGGGCCTCAGGCGTTAACCGGGTGCGTGGCGGCGCGGCCATACTGGGGGCCGCATGCGAGCGACCGTCGCCGCCGGCGCGCTGTGCGCCCTCGTCGTCCTGCTGAGCGCCTGCGGCGGTGACGCCGGGGGCGAGCGGCGCGCACCCGCGCCGGTGAGGCTGTCGATCACCGCGCCGTCGGACGGCGAGCTCGTGCGCGACGAGCGCGTCGAGGTCCACGGGACGGTGAGCCCGGGCGACGCGGTCGTGCTCGTGGACGGTCAGCGCACCGCCGTGTCGGATGGTGCGTTCGCGGCGAGCGTCGACATCCAGGAGGGGACGAACGTCGTCGACGTCCTCGCGAGCGCGGGGCCGCGCCGGCCCGCGCTGGCCGCGGTCCGGGTGCGCCGGCCGGTGACGGTCGTCGTCCCGGACGTCGTGGGGCAGTCGCCGGGCGACGCGTCGGATGCGCTGTCGCGCCGCAGTCTGAAGGCCGACGTCCGGCGCGAGGAGGACATCTTCGACAAGGTCTTCGGCGGCGACCCGACCGTCTGCGCGACCGAGCCGTCGCCGGGGACCCGCGTCGAAGCGGGCGAGACGGTCACCCTGACCGTCTCGCGCCGCTGCTGACGGGCGCGCTACATCGCGCGGGCGGGGGTGTGCCCGCCCTCGCGGCCCGTCATGAACCGCTCGTAGAGCTCGACGAGGATGACCGCGACGATGACGCCGACGACGAACTCGAGCCAGGTCGCCGAGAAGATCGCTCCGGCGATCAGCAGCGAGGCGACGCCGATGATCATCGTGGCGAGGAACCCGATGGGGTCGCGGCCCTTGTGGAACGCGCGCCCGAGCAGCCCGACGATGATGCCGACGATGATGAGCCAGAACCATTCCATGTGCTTCCCCTCCGTCCGTTTGGGTCCCGTGATCGTGCCCGGGGTCTCGGGGCGTGAAACCGGGGGCCGAACCGTCGTCTCCATGGGACCTCTGTCGAGTTTCGTCTCATAGCGAGACGAAACTCGACAGAGGTCCCGCCCGCGCCGCGCCCGCGCCCGCCCCTACGGGCGCGCTTCGGTGACGATGAGCTCGATCGCGGCCGCGCCGCCGGTGCGGCGCACGACGCCGAGGACGAGCCGGCCGCGCAGCGGGCCGCGGCCGCCGCGGGTCACCGTGTAGGTGCCCTCCGCCCGGCCGACGCGGCCGCCGGTCACCTCGAGGCCGGTGAGCGAGTAGCGCTGGACGTCGTCGTTGTCGAACTGGCGCTGGTACTCGGCGACGACGGCGGCACGGCCCTGCTGGGCGTCGCTGGCGCTCACGCGCTTGACGCCGGGCGCCAGCAGCCGCCGCAGCGTGCCGGCGTTCTCGTTGCTGTAGGCGGTCGCGAACGTCTCGGCGACCGCGCGCACCTCGCTGCTGCGCAGCGGACCGGACGGCCGCGCCGGCTCGTCGTCGCCCAGCGCCCAGATCGCGATCGCCGCCGCCGGGATCGCCAGCAGCGCCACGGTCGCCGCCAGCGCCCGCTTGCGCCCACGGCCGCGCTGGACGCGCACGTCGCCCGGACGCCGCGGCGCGGCCGGCGCGGC
>JBDZVZ010000066.1:0-19108 GCA_040255945.1 Solirubrobacterales bacterium
GCCCGCGTTGCCGCCCGCGCCGGCGTTGCCGCCCGCGCCGGCGTTGCCGCCGCCGCCACCGCCGGGCCCGCCGCCCGCCGCGGGCGGCGTCGTGACGTCGGGCGCCTTCTGGGGCGGGCTGGCGTACTGGTCGGGCGGGTACTTCGAGCCGCCGTCGCCCGTGCCGGTGCCGTTGGCGTCGCCGGTCTCGAGCTTCTGGGCGCCGGCGCCCGAGCTGTTGGTCTCGTAGTCGCCGCCCTTGTTGCCCTTCACGCCCGTCGTCGCGTACTTGCCGAAGAACGGGGAGGACTCGAACGGCTGCTTGGGCTGCGGGAACTCGCCGCAGAAGTCCCCGTGGGCGGTCTTCATGTACTGGCCCCAGATCGGCGCCGCGACCTCACCGCCGGCGGCGCCGCCGCCGAGCGTCCGGCGCTCGGTGGCGTGCCCGACCCAGACCGCGGTCGACAACCGCGGCGTGTAGCCGACGAACCACGCGTCGGTGAAGTCGTCGACCGTGCCGGTCTTGCCGGCCGCCGGGCAGCCGAACTGCGCCCGGGTGCCGGTGCCGCCCTGGACGTTCTTCTCGAGGATCTTCGTCGCCTCGTAGGTGACGCCGTCCTCGAACGCCTTGTGGCGGTGGGGCTTGAGGTCGCTGCAGTCGTAGCGGCTCGTGCTCGTCGGGAAGCACACCCGTCGGACGCCGGTGACCCGGTTGCGCCAGCCGCCCGAGGCGATCGTCGCGTAGGCGTTGGCCATCTCCAGCGGCGAGACGCCGTGGGTCAGGCCGCCGAGCCCGGCCGACGGCAGGACGTCGACCTTGCTCTTGATGCCCATGTCGTGCGCGGTCTGCGCCACCTCGGCCGGCCCGATGTCGAGGTCGAGCTGCTGGTAGATCGAGTTGTCCGACGACAGCGTCGCCTTGACGAGGTTCGCGCGCCCGAGGTACGTGTGCGAGTACGTCTGGACGTCGATCGGCCCCCACTTGGGGTCGTTGAACTTCAGCGGCATCGACGTGTAGGTCGTCGAGTTCGGGTCGACCCCCTGGCGCAGCGCGGCCATCAACACCATGACCTTGAACGTGGACCCGGCCGCGTAGCCGCCCTGGGAGGCCAGGTTGTACTTGAGCTGCCCGTAGTCGGCGTTGCTGGCCATCGCCTTGATCTCGCCGTTGCGCGGGTCGACGGACACCACGGCGCCCGAGCGGTCGGTGCCGGCGAGCGCCTCGGTGACTGCCTTGCGCGCCGCCTGCTGGCGCTTGAGGTCGAGCGTCGTGTACACCCGCAGGCCGCCCGCGCGCACGCGCTCCGCGCCGTACTCCTTGATGAGCTGCTGGCGGACGTAGTCGAAGAAGAAGCTCTCGCGGCGCTTGGAGTAGTAGCCGCTGTGCTCGACCCCGAGGCCCTGCTGTGTCGCCTGCTCGGCCTGCGACGAGGTGATGTAGCCCTGGTCGGCCATCGCGTGCAGCACGGCGTCGCGGCGGGCGCGCGCCCGTTCGGGGTTCTGGAACGGGTTGTAGAGCGACGGCGCCTGCGGCAGCCCGGCCAGCAGCGCGGTCTGGGCGAGCGTCAGCTCCTTCGGGCTCTTGCTGAAGAAGACCCGGGCGGCCGCCTGGATGCCGACCGCGGTCTGGCCGCCCACCGTGCCGTAGGGCACGTTGTTGAGGTACTGGTTGAGGATCCAGCGCTTGCCGCGGCGGCCTGGATGCTCGTTCTCGAGCTCCTCGGCGAGCTTCGCCTCCCGGATCTTGCGCTTGTAGCCCTCGATGCCCTTGCGGGTCGTGTTCTGGGTGTAGAGGTTGCGGACGAGCTGCATCGTCAGCGTCGAGCCGCCCTGCACGTCGTCCTTGGACTCGAGGTTCTTCAGCGCGGCGCGCACGACGCCCTCGAAGTCGACGCCCTTGTGCTCGAAGAACCGCCGGTCCTCGATGGCGACGGTCGCGTCGCGCATCCGCTGGGGGATCTTGTTGGAGCGGATCGGCACCCGCAGGATGTCGGTCGTGATGAACCCGAGCCGGGTGCCGTCGGCGGCCAGCACCTCGGAGGCGGCGCCCTGCGGCTTGGGCTTGAGCTCGTCGATCGTCGGCCCCGAGTTGGCGACCGACACGACCCAGGCGACCGCCGCGGCCGCGGCGAGCAGCGCGATGGTGCAGATGACGGCGAACGAGACGAGCAGCAGCCGTGCGGGGCCGCCGCTGCTCCGTCGCCGGCGCTGTCGCTGGAGGCGGGACATGGAGATCGGCGGGCGCGCGCGAGGGCACGCACCCGAACCCGGAATTCTAGCTGCGTCCGTGCGCTCCTCTACCGGACGTCCGCGTCGCGCAGCGCGCGCAGCGCCGCGACGCGCAGCTCGCCCTCGCGGGCGAGGCGCTCCGCGGGCGGGCCGGGCTCGCCGAGGATGACGACCCGCAGGCCGTCGGCGGTCATCTCGGCGAGGCGGGCGCGGACCCCGAGGCCCTCGACCGCCTCCAGCGCCCGGTCGACGTCGGCGTCGGCCCCGATCCACACCGACACCTCGGTCGCGACGGTCGCCGAGCGGATCGAGTCGTTGCGGATCATGCCGGCGGCGAGCTTCTCGTTCGGGACGAGGATGCGCGCGTCCGCGCCCGTGCGCAGCCACGTGTAGGTGAGCCCGACGTCCTCGACGGTGCCGGTCTCGCCCTCGAACGTGACGAGGTCGCCGATGCGCACCGGCTGGACGATCGCGAGCATGATCCCGGCGATCGCGTTGGCGACCGTCTGGCGGGCCGCGAAGCCGAGCACGGCGGCGGTGATCGCGCTCGACGCGAGGATCGTGCTCGTGACCGTCTGCAGCCCGTCGACCTGCGAGAGCGCGACGACGACGGCGACGAGGATGATGAGCGCCTCGAGCGCCCGGCGGGCGAACCGCAGCCGGGTGCGCGCCTCCCGCGACGGGCCCTGGCCGCCGGTGACCGCGAGCGCGAGGCGGGCGGCGCGCCGGAGCAGGAACCGGTCCAGCAGCACGACAAGCGCGGCGGCCACCAGCAGCGGGACCGCGACGCCGACGATCTCGCCGCTGTTGCGCGACAACCAGCTTTCGGCTGCAACGATGTGAGGCATCGAGGCGGCGGACGCTATCGAGGTGCTCGGCACGCGCGATCGCGCGCGAACGGCCGTCCGCGCCCATGTCGCCGCCGCCTGGCGGGCGCTGCTGGTCTCCCGGCTCGTCGTGTGGGCGGGCGGTCTGCCGGCCATCGCCATCTGGGGCGTCAACGCCTCCCACGCGCACGGCTTCGACCCCCAGGGGCTGACGCGCCCGTTCGGGCCCGTCGGCGACCTGCTCGTCGCGCCGGCCGCGCGGTGGGACGCCACCTGGTTTCTGTCGATCGCCCACGACGGCTACGGCGGCGACCCCGACCGGGCCGCGTTCTTCCCGCTCTACCCGGCGCTCGTCGCGCTCGTCGGCTGGCTCACCGGGCCGCTGGCCGGGGCGATCCTGCTCTCGTGCGTCTGCTTTCTCGCCGGCCTGGCGGCGTTCCACCGGCTCGCCGAGCTCGAGGTCGGCCCGGAGGCAGCCCGCTGGGCGGTCGTCGCGCTGGCGCTCTTCCCGGGCGCGCTGTGGTTCTCGTCGGCCTACTCGGAGGCGCTGTTCCTGGCGGTCTCGGTCGGAGCGGTGCTCTGCGCGCGCGAGCGGCGCTGGGCGTGGGCGGGCCTCCTCGGCGCCCTGGCGACCGCCACCCGCAGCGCGGGCATCGTCCTGCTCGTGCCGCTGGCGCTGCTGTGGTGGGACGCGTCCCGCGCCGGCACCGCGCGGCCCGCCGACCTCGCCTGGCTGGGCATCGTCCCGGCCGGCCTGCTGGCGTTCTGCGTCTACCTCGCGATCAACGGCCCCGGGTTCGACGCACCGTTCTCGGCCCAGGACACCTGGCATCGCTCGCTCGCGGGCCCGTGGGGCGGCATCGCCGACGGGACGGTCGCCGCGTGGCAGGGCGTCCGGCAGCTGCTGCACGGCGCGCCCGAGCCCGTCTACTTCACGAAGGCGGGCGGCGACCCGATGGAGGTCGCCCGCCACAACCTCATGCTCTTCGGCTTCCTGCTCGTCGGGCTGGCGCTGCTGGCCGGCGCCGTCCGGCGCCTGCGGCCCGCCCACAGCGCCTACGCGGTCTGCGCGCTGCTGCTGCCGCTCTCCTACCCGGTGGCGCCGCAGCCGCTCATGTCGCTGCCGCGCTTCCTGGCCGTCCTCTACCCGCTGTTCCTGTGGCTCGGCTGGTGGCTGGCCCGTGGCGGTCCGTGGCGGCGCCGCATCGTCCTCGGCCTCTTCGCGGTCGGCCTGGCGAGCTTCAGCGCCCTGTCGTCGACCTGGCACTGGGTCGCATGAGGGCGGTGACGCTCGACGCGCTCGGCACGCTGCTGGCGCTCGAGGACCCGGTGCCGCGCCTGGTCGCCGCGCTCGGCGCCCGCGGCGCGACCGTGAGCGCCGACGCGGCGCGCCGCGCCCTGCAGGCCGAGATCGTCCACTACCGCGCCCATCACGACGAGGCCGTGGACGCCGCCGCGCTGGACGCGCTGCGCGACCGCTGCACCGAGGTCCTGCGCGACGCGCTGCCGGCCGAGGCGCGCGGCGTCGACGACCTGCGCGGCGCCCTGCTGGCCAGCTTGCGCTTCCGGCCCTACCCCGAGGTCGCCGAGGTGCTCGCCGACCTGCGCGCCGCCGGCAAGCGGCTCGTCGTCGTCTCCAACTGGGACGTCTCGCTGCACGACGTCCTGCGCGAGACCGGCCTGGACGCGCTCGTCGACGGCGCGGTGACGTCGGCCGAGGTCGGCGCGGCCAAGCCCGACGGGGCGATCTTCGCCGCGGCGCTCCAGCTGGCCGGCGAGGCGGCGCCTGCCGAGGCGCTGCACGTCGGCGACAGCCTCGAGGCCGACCTCGAGGGCGCGCGGCGGGCCGGCCTGTCCGCCATGCTCGTCGTCCGGGACGGACGTCCGCCCCCGGGCGCGATCGCCGACCTGCGCGCTCTATCGTCACTGGCGGCATGACGAGCCTCGCCCCGCCGCCCGACCTTCCCGAGCGACCGTCCGCGGCCGCCGACGGCCGGCCGGCCTGGTCGCCGTGGATGGGCATCGCCGCCCTGCTGGCCGGCTTCGGCGCGGCGACCGTCTGCGCGATGTTCATCGTGCTGATCGCGCTCGGCTTCGGCGTCGACACCGGCGACACCCCGGCGGGCGTGTCGATCGCCACCATCATCGCCCAGGATCTCTGCCTCGTCGGCGCCGCGGTCCTCTTCGCCCGCATGGTCGCCCGGCCGACGCCGCGGCAGTTCGGCCTCGTGCGCCCGCGCCGCGTCTGGGCGGCCGTCGGCTGGGCGGTCGTGGCCCTGCTCGCCTTCGGGCTCTTCGCCCAGGTCTGGCTGCACCTCATCGGGCAGTCCGACACGAAGGACTCGCTGCCCGAGGACCTCGGCATCCACAGCAGCACCGCGGCGGCCGTCGCGATCGCGATCCTCGTCTGCGCGGTCGCCCCGTTCGTCGAGGAGCTGTTCTTCCGCGGGTTCATCTTCGGCGCCATGCGCAACGGCCTCGGGCTCTGGGGCGGCGCGGCCGTCACCGGCCTGCTGTTCGGTGGGGCGCACGTCCTCGGCTCGCCGATCGCGTTCCTGCTGCCGCTGGCGTTCTTCGGCTTCGCCCTGTGTCTGCTCTACGCGCGCACCCGCTCGCTCTATCCGTGCATGGCGCTGCACTGCGTCAACAACTCGCTCGCGCTGGGCTCGACGATGGACTGGGGCTGGCAGATCCCGGTCGTGCTCGCCGGGTCCCTGGCGCTCATCGCCGCGACGGCCGCGGTCGCTCAGCGCGCCTGAGTACGATTCCCGCCGCCATGGTTCGCGCCCTGACGCCACTCGCCGCCGCTGCCGCTCTCACCCTCGCCCCCGCCGCCGCGCAGGGCCAGGAGCCGCCGGCCACCACCACCGCTCCGGCCACGACGACGTTGCCGGCGACGACCCCGGCACCGCCCGCCGCGCCCACGCCCACGCCCGCGTCGGGCACGCTGTCGTTCGTCCTCGAGCGCGTCAACGGCAGCGCCCGGGCCGTGCTGGCCGGCGACCGCTTCCGCGTGCGCGGGCGCGTGACCCCGTACGTCGCGGGCGAGAAGGTCGTCGTGCGCTTCTACCGGGACGGTCGCAAGGTCGCCGCGCGCAGCGTCACCCCGCAGAAGGCTGGCGGCCACGGACGCTTCGCGCTCGGCTTCTCCTCCAGGACCCCGGGGACGATCACCGTGCGCGCCAGCCACCGGCGGACCGCCAAGCTCGACACGCTCGTCGCCAAGGCCCACCGGGTGGCCGTCCTGCCGCGGCGGGCGCGTCCCGGCTCCCGCGGCCTGGCGGTTCGCATCCTCCAGCAGCGCCTGGACCGGCTCGGCTACGTCGTCGGCCGGCGCGGCACCTACGACGAGCGCACCGCCCGCGCCGTCCTGGCCTTCCGCAAGGTCAGCGGCATGGCCCGCACGACCGACGCCTCCGAGGAGGTCTTCCGCCGCCTCGCCCGCGGGGCCGGGCGCTTCAAGGTGCGCTTCCCGCACCACGGCAAGCACATCGAGGCCGACCTCTCGCGCCAGGTCCTCGCGCTCATCCGCGGCGGCCGCGTCGAGCGGATCTACCCGACGTCCTCGGGCGCGCCCGCCACGCCGACCGTCCTCGGCTCGTTCCGCTTCTACATGAAGACGCCCGGCACGAACGCCAAGGGCATGGTCTTCTCGTCGTACTTCATCCGCGGCTACGCGATCCACGGCTACGCGTCGGTGCCGACCTACAACGCCAGCCACGGCTGCCTGCGCGTGCCGGTGCCCGACGCGGTGCCGATCTACAGCTGGATCTCGGTCGGCGACCGGATCGACGTCTACCGCTGACGCTCAGCGGGTCTGCAGGTAGCGGGCGAGCGTCGCCAGGCCGAGCCCGTAGGTCAGCAGCGCCAGCAGCGCCGGGACCGAACGCCGCGTCCACTCGCTGCCGCTCGTCTCGCTGACGCCGACGAACGGGCGCAGCAGCAGGTCGTTGGCGTCGTCGAGCTGCTCGCGGAAGGCGTTGCGGCCGGCCTCGCGGACGCGCTCGACCTCCGGCGTCGGGTCGACGGCCACCCGTGCGTCGCCGCCGGTGACGATGCGCTGCTGCGTCTGCTCGGACGCGGCCTTGGACTCGTCGATGGCGAACCCGACGAAGCCCGCCACCACCAGCAGCGAGAGGACCATGGAGCCGATGCGCAGGATGCGGACGACCACGGTTCTAGACTTCGGCCGCTCATGGACGCAACTCAACGTCTGGTGGACGAACTTCGGACCCATGCGCTCATCGTCGGCGAGGTCGTGCTCACCAGTGGCGCCACCGCGCAGTACTACGTCGACGCCAAGCGCGCGATCCTGCGCGGCCCCGGCTTCCACGCGCTCGGCGAGCTCGTCGCCGGTCACGCGGCCGCCTGGGGGGCCACCGCCGTGGGCGGGCTGACGATGGGCGCCGACCCGGTCGCCTGCGCGGCGCTGGCGGGCGGCTTCGACGGCAAGGCGTTCTTCGTCCGCAAGGAGACCAAGCAGCACGGCCTGCAACGGCGGATCGAGGGGCCGCCGCTGGAGCCCGGCGAGCGCTGCGTCATCGTCGAGGACGTCGTGACGACCGGCGGCTCGACCCTGCAGGCCATCGACGCCGTCCGCGAGGCCGGCCACGAGATCGTCGGCGTCATCGCGGTGCTCGACCGGCTCGCCGGCGGCGCCGCGCGGATCGAGGAGGCCGCCGGCGCCCCGTATGTCGCGTGCGCGACGATCGACGACATCTACGCCGACCGTCCAGACCGGCCGACTGGATGACGATCACGGCCGGGGGGGCGCTGCGCGTGCTGCTCGTCGAGGACGATGATGGCGACGCGCTGCTCTTCGAGGAGCTGCTGGTCGAGGCCGGCGCCGACTTCGCGATCCGGCGGGCGAGCACCGTCGCCGAGGCGCAGGTCGCGCTCGACGACCCGTTCGCCTGCGCCGTGCTCGACCTCGGCCTGCCCGACGCCGACGGCCTGGGCGCGCTGCTGGAGGTCCGGGCCACCGCCCCGAACCTTCCGGTGCTCGTCCTCACCGGGCGCACCGACACCGAGCAGGGGCTGGCCGCCGTGGCCGCCGGCGCCCAGGACTTCCTCGTCAAGGGCCGCGTCGACGGCGAGCAGCTGGCGCGCAGCATCCGCTATGCGGTCGAGCGCCGGCGCGCCGAGGTCGCCCAGGACGAGCTGCGCGCCGAGCGGCTGCGCCAGAACGAGAGCGCCCGTCTCGAGCGCGGGCTGCTGCCGCGCCCGATCGTCTCCGACACGCGTCTGCGGATCGCCACGGGCTACCGGCCCGGCCGCGAGCGGACCCTGCTCGGCGGCGACTTCTACGACGTCATCGAGGTCGCCGACGGCACGGTCCACGCGATCATCGGCGACGTCTCCGGCCACGACACCGACGCCGCCGCGCTGGGCGTCTGCCTGCGGATCGCCTGGCGGACGCTCGTCCTCGGCGGCCGCGCCCCCGAGGAGCTGCTGGGCACGCTCGAGCAGGTCCTCGTCCACGAGCGCCTGTCGGAGGAGATCTTCGCCACGGTGTGCATGGTGTCGCTGGCCGCCGACCGCCGGTCGGCGGCGCTGCGCACGGCCGGCCACCAGCCGCCGATCCTGCTCGGCCGTGCCGGGGAGCTCCCGCGCGAGCTCGACGGGTCGCACCTGCGTCCGCCGCTCGGGCTCGGCGTCGGCGGCCGCTGGAGCGGCCTGACGGTCGACCTGCCCGACGTCTGGCGGCTGCTGCTCTACACCGACGGGCTCGTGGAGGGCCGCGTCGGGGAGGGCTCCGAGCGGCTGGGCAGCGACCGGCTCGTCGCGCTGCTCGCCCAAGCGGCGGCCGACGACGACCACACCCTCGTCGATCGCCTCATCGCGACCGCCGAGCGTCTCAACGGCGGCGCGCTCAGCGACGACGTCACGGTCCTCCTGCTCGGCTGCGGCCAGGACGATGGCTGATCCGCAGCGGCCCGCGCCCGCCCGCGCGGCGAGCATCTCCCGGCTGCGCTCCGATCAGTGGCTGAGCGTGACGGCGGGCGCGCTCGTGATCGTCGCGCTCGTCGGGCTCGTCGTGAGCCTCGTGGCGCTCAAGCGCCTCACCGAGGCGCGCCAGCTCGTCGTCGACCGAGCCACGCCGGCGCGCCTGGCGGCCGCGCACCTCCGGGTCGCCTACGCCGACGAGGAGAGCGCGGTCCGCGGCTTCGCGCTGACCGCCGACGAGTCCTATCTCGCCCCGTACCGTGGCGGCCGCCGTGCGGTCGCGGCCAGCCACGCCGAGCTGGCCCGGCTCGTGCGCACCGGCGAGCTCGGAGCGCTGCGCGCCGAGTTGGCCGCGGTGGACGCCGCCGGCACGCGCTGGGAGCGCGAGTACGCGCGGCCGGTCATCGAGCGCGTCCGCCGGCGCGGCACGCTGGCGACCGGCATCCCGACCGTCAACCACGGCAAGGCGCTCTTCGACGAGCTGCGCGCCTCGCTGCTGCGCATCGACGCGGCTCTGGCCGAGCGGCGGGCCGAGGGGCGCCGCGACCTGGCCGGCGCCGCGGACACGGCGACCGTGGCCGTGCTCATCGCCGTGATCCTGCTGCTCGGCTCCGGGCTGGTGGCGGTCTTCGTCCTGCGCCGGGTCGTCGCCCACCCGCTCAGCGAGCTGGCCGACGACGCGCGGCGGGTCGCCGGCGGCGAGTTCGCCCACAGCGTCCGGGTCCAGGGGCCGCGCGACGTCGCCGCGCTCAGCGGTGACGTGGAGGCGATGCGTCGGCGGATCGTCGCCGACCTCGACGCGGTCAGCACCGCGCGCGGCCGGCTCGAGGAGCAGGCCGTCGAGCTGCAGCGCTCCAACGCGGAGCTCGAGCAGTTCGCCTACGTCGCCAGCCACGACCTCCAGGAGCCGCTGCGCAAGGTGGCGAGCTTCTGCGGGATGCTCGAGCGCCGCTACAAGGGCCAGCTCGACGAGCGCGCCGACCAGTACATCGACTTCGCGGTCGACGGGGCCAAGCGCATGCAGGTGCTCATCAACGACCTGCTCGCGTTCTCGCGGGTGGGCCGGGTCGGCGCCGAGGAGCGCGTCGTCGAGCTCGAGGAGGTCGTGGCGCTCGCGCGCGACAACCTCACCGCGACGATCGACGAGGCCGGTGCGACGGTCGAGGTGGCCGAGCCGCTGCCCCGGGTCAAGGGTGACCCGACCCTGTTGGCCGCGCTCTTTCAGAACCTCATCGGCAACGCCGTGAAGTTCCGGGGCGACGAGCCGCCGCGGGTGCGGGTCGGCGTGCAGCGCGACGGCGAGCAGTGGCGCTTCTCGGTCGACGACAACGGCATCGGCATCGCGCCCCGGTACGCCGACCGCATCTTCGTGATCTTCCAGCGCCTGCACCCGAAGGACGAGTACGCGGGCACCGGCATCGGGTTGGCCATGTGCCGCAAGATCGTCGAGTACCACGGCGGGTCGATCTGGCTCGAGCCCGCCGGCGCCGACGGGGGCGCTAGCTTCCGGTTCACGCTGCCCGTGATCGACGACGAGGAGGACGACCCCGCATGACCCCCCGCCCGGCCGGCGACCCCATCGAGGTGCTGCTCGTCGAGGACGACCCCGGCGACGTGCTGCTCATCCAGGAGGCGTTCGACTTCAACAAGGTCCAGAACAACCTGCACTGCGTCAGCGACGGCGAGCAGGCGATCGCGTTCCTGCGCGGCGAGGGGGACTACGCCGGAAAGCCGCGGCCCGACCTCGTCCTGCTCGACCTCAACCTGCCCCGCAAGGACGGGCGCGAGGTGCTCGCCGAGGTCAAGGCCGATGAGGCGCTGCGCACGATCCCGATCGTCGTGCTGACGACCTCGGAGGCGGAGGAGGACGTCCTGCGCAGCTACCAGCTGCACGCCAACGCCTACGTGACCAAGCCGGTGGACTTCGAGCGCTTCATCGAGGTCGTGCGCCAGATCGACGAGTTCTTCGTGCAGGTCGTGCGGCTGCCGGGCTGACCGTGCGCGGGCGGGTGGGGGCGAATACCCTGTGAGCCCCAGCCCCGATAGCTCAGATGGATAGAGCGTCCCCCTCCTAAGGGGAAGGCCGCTGGTTCGACTCCAGCTCGGGGCGCTCTCGGGCGGCGCCGAGGCCCGGCGCGATCCGTCGCGCCGGGCCGGATCCCGTTGCTGCTAGCGCGGGATGAGGACCGCGTCGATGACGTGGATGATGCCGTTGGAGGCCCGGACGTTCGCGCTGGTCACCCGCGCGCCGCCGACGTAGACCTTGCCGCCCCGCGTGCGCACGGCCACGCGGGTGCCGTCGAGCATCCGGATCGAGCGGCGCTTGGCCACGGTCGAGGCCGTCAGGCGCCCCTTGGCGACGTGGTGCAGGAGGACCTTGCGGAGCTTGGCCCGGTCCTTGCCGAGCGCGGTCAGCGTCGACTCGGGCACCTTGGCAAAGGCCTCGTCGGTCGGCGCGAACACCGTGAACCGGCCCTTGCCGGCGAGCGTCGGGGCGAGGCCCGCCTGCTGGACGAGGCTCGTCAGCGTGGTGAACTGGCCCGCCGCGACCGCGGTCTGGACGATGTTGCGGTCGGGCTTGGCGGGCGCGGCGCCCGAGGACGCGGTGAGCGCGCCGACGGCGAGGGTCGTCGCCGTGCCGGCGGCCATGATGCTGCGGAGGGTCATGCGGTGCTCCTGGTGGTGGTGATGGTCGGTGGGTCAGGCGTGGTGGGCGGCCGTCGTGTCGGGGCGGGCGACCGCCGTCCGTCGACGGGTCGCCAGTGCGGCGATGCCGTAGACGGCCGCCAGGCCGACGAGGCCGTAGACGATCCGGCTGGCGACGTTCGTCTGACCGAACTCCTCGCCGAAGATCCACGCGACGAGGTCGAACTCGGCGATGGCGACGAGGCCCCAGTTGAGGGCCCCGACGAGCACGAGCGTGGCGGCCAGGATGTCGAGGGGCCTGGTCTGTACAGAAGCTGTGGAGGTGTTGTTCATACGGCCACCGTAGGGATGCGTAAAAGAGTTGTCAAGGGACCGTCCAGGTCATGTACGATGTCGGTCATGGCCATGGAAGGGTCCCTGCGCATCGGCGAGCTCAGCCGCCGCTCCGGCGTCAGCCCGGAACTGCTGCGCGCCTGGGAGCGTCGCTACGGGCTGCTGCGGCCCATGCGGTCGGCGGGCGGCCTGCGCCTCTACTCCGGTGAGGACGTCGAGCGCGTGAACGCCATGCGCCGCCACCTCGACGACGGGCTCGCCGCCGCGGAGGCGGCGGCGCTGGCGCTGCGCGCGGGCGCCGCCGCCGACGCCGCGCCGCAGACCCCCGCCTTCGATCCCGCGCGTACCCGCGCCGAGCTCGGCGCCGCGCTCGACGCCTTCGACGAGGCCGAGGCGCAGGCCGTGCTCGACCGCTCGCTGGCCGCTGCCACGCTCGACGCACTGCTGGCCGAGGTCGTGCTGCCGTATCTCCACGAGCTCGGCGAGCGCTGGCAGCGCGCCGAGGTCTCGGTGGCCCAGGAGCACTTCGCCTCGGGCGTGCTGCGCGGTCGCCTGCTCAGCCTTGCGCGCGGCTGGGGGCTGGGCTCCGGCCCGGTGGCGGTGCTGGCGTGCCTGCCGGGCGAGCACCACGACCTCGGGCTCATCGCCTTCGGCCTCGCGCTGCGGGCGCGCGGATGGCGGGTCGTCTACCTCGGGCCCGACACGCCGATCGACACCGCCGGGTCGGCGGCCGACGGCTTCCCGGCGCCGCTGGTCGTCCTTCAGTCGGTCGACGGCGATCGCCTGCGGCGGGCGCTGCGCGCCCTGCGGTCGCTGGCGGCGCGCCACCGCGTCGCGCTCGGCGGCGCGGCGGTCGCGGCCGGGGTGCGGGTGCCGGCCGGGGTGCGCGTGCTCACCGGCGATCCGGTCTCTGAAGCGGCCGCCCTCGCGGCCTGAAGTCGGCCCGTCGCAGGCCGAACGCGACATCCCGGCCGACCGGGCTGCGCCGTGCCTCAGCGGCGCAGCCGCAGCTTGCGGTCGGCCGTCATGCCGCCTTGGGCGCGCGGTGCTCTCGATCTCCGGAACGTCGGGGGTGCGGCTACCCGGCCAAACGGCTCTTGAGCATGGTCTTGCCCTGCTCGGCGCCCTTGCGGCTCTCGCCCTGGGCGCGCCGGAAGAACTCGGCCATCTCGGAGTCGCCGTCACGCTCGGCGTCCTGGATGTAGGTCTCCAGGCGCAGGACGTTGCTCAGGCACTGCTCGACGAACCAGATGATGTTGTAGTCCTTGTCCTTCGTGCCGGTGACCTGACCGGTCTCCTGAGTGGACATCGCCTCTCCTCTCGCAGGGGGTTGCCGTTGGTCGCGGGCTCCCCGGCGGGAGGTCTTCTGACACGCCGGGCGACCGCCCCGAAACAACTTGCACGGACGTTCAACATCTGGTTAGGATCGCCGCGGAGGAGAAGGCACGGCGGCCAAGCGCCGTGCCTGCACACCAGCGGAGGAGCTGACGATGGGTCTTCGATCAACGATCGCGCGCGCGATCGCCGCAGGCGCTGCCGTGCTGACGACGCTCGGCGTCGCGGTGCCGGCGGCGTCGGCCGCCGACCGCTACGCGCTCGTGCACGGGTGCTACGCCCTGCAGGCGCCGAGCGGCAAGTACGTCGCCCGCGACGCGCTCGGCTACCACGCCAACGCGCGGACGGTCGGCAGCGCCACACCGTTCCGGATGCAGGCGACCGACCTCGGCCGCTACCTGCTCTACGGCCCCGACGGCCGCATGCCGAGCGCGGAGATCCTCGGGATCGTCGGCGCGACGACCACGCCCGGCATCGCCGCCGACTGGACCGTCGTCGACGCCGGGGCGACCGCGTTCACCCTCACGTCCCACAAGACCGGGCGCGCGCTGGTGGTCGGCTTCCTCGGCCGGCTCGGCCAGGCCGCTCCCTCCTCGGCGAGCCGCTTCACGTTCGTCCCCGCCGCCGGCTGCGCCACGTTCCCCGAGATCGAGGTCAACGCCACCGGCACGCCGCTGAGGGGCAAGGGGGTCGACAAGCCGGTCAAGGGCTTCATCGACGACCACGTCCACCTCGGCGCGTTCGACTTCCTCGGCGGCCGCTTCCACTGCGGCCGGCCCTGGAGCCCGTACGGCGTCACCGTCGCCCTGAAGGACTGCGACGACCACTTTCCCGACCACCAGCTCGCGCTCGCCGAGAACCTCCTCTCGGGCAGCGGCGCGATCTCGACCGACGGCTGGCCGACGTTCGCCGGGTGGCCGCGCTGGGACTCGCTCACCCACGAGGGCACGTACTGGAAGTGGATCGAGCGGGCGTGGCGCGGCGGCCTGCGCATCATGGTCAACGACCTCGTCGAGAACCGTGCCCTGTGCGAGATCTACTGGTTCAAGCGCACGCCCTGCGACGAGATGGCCAGCGCCCGCAACCAGGTGCAGGACATGCACGACCTCCAGGACTACATCGACGCGCAGAACGGCGGGCCGGGCAAGGGCTGGTTCCGGCTCGTGACGAGCCCGCGCCAGGCGCGCGAGGTCATCAACGACGGCAAGCTCGCCGTCGTGCTCGGCATGGAGACCTCCGAGGTCTTCGGCTGCGGGCAGTTCCTCAACCGCCCGAACTGCGACGCCGCCCAGATCGACCGCGAGCTCGACGAGTTCCACGCGCTCGGCGTCCAGTCGGTCTTCCCGGTCCACAAGTTCGACAACGCGCTCGGCGGCACCCGCTACGACAGCGGCACGACCGGCCTGCTCGTCAACGTCGGCCAGCTCTACGCCAGCGGCCAGTTCTGGTCACCCGAGCACTGCGACGTCGAGGACCACGACAACGAGCCGACGAACCTCCTCGGCGACCAGGCCGGAGCCCTCTACGACGTCCTCAAGCCGTATCTGCTGCCGGGGACGCTGCCGGTCTATCCGCCGGGCCCCCTCTGCAACCCGAAGGGCCTGACCGCGCTCGGCGAGCACCTCATCCGCCAGATGATGGCGCGCGGGATGATCGTCGAGGTCGACCACTTCAGCGCGCGTGCGCGCCGGCAGGCGCTCGACATCATCGAGCAGGCCGGCTACCCGGGCGTCATCTCCAGCCACAGCTGGTCGGACCGCGGCAGCCTCAAGCGGGTGCTGCGCACCGGCGGCATGGTCGGCCCGTACGCGGGCGCGTCGACCTCGTTCGTCGCCGACTGGCGCGTGGCTCGGGAGGATCGCGACCCGCGCTACACGTTCGGGGTCGGCTACGGGTCGGACTGGAACGGCCTCGGCGCGCAGGGGCCGCCCCGGCCGGACGCGGCGAGCAACCCGGTGACCTATCCGTTCCGGTCCTTCGACGGCGGGACCACGTTCCAGCAGCAGACGTCGGGCACGCGGACCTACGACATCAACAAGGACGGCGTCGCCCACTACGGGCTGTATCCGGACTGGATCGAGGACGTCCGCCGCGTCGGCGGCCAGCAGGCCTACGACGACCTCGTCAACGGCGCCGAGGCCTACCTGCAGATGTGGGAGCGCACCCGCGCGGCCGCAGGCACATAAGCGGGGTCAGACCCGTTCCGTTGCACCGGTGTCGCCGGCCGCGACCGGCGGCCGGTGAGTGCAACGGAACGGGTCTGACCCCGGGGCTGTACGGAGGCGGCTCCGGGAGATCTACGGAGTCGGTCTGTGGCGCGTTTCGGTGGTCGCCCCACGCGCCCCTCCCGATCCTTGCGGCATGAACCTCCTCGACCGATCCCCAGGCGCGGTCATCACCCTCGCCAACGTCATCCTCTACAGCACCGTCCTCATCGAGTGCTGGATGCTGACCACCGGAAGCCTCGCCTTCATGGTGGCCACGATGGGCCTGATCATCTCCATCGCCGCGTTCCTCTGCACGTGGATGATGCGGCTCATGGGCCCCGAAGAGCACGCGCTCGACTACGAGCCGCAGACCGTCGCCGCGCCTGCCGCGGCGCAGCCGGCGCCCGCCCTCCTCGGCCGGGCCGCCGTCCTCGGCTCCTGAGCCTTCTCGTAGGACGAGGAGTAGGTCATCGGCGACCGGGCCCCGACGGGGCCCGGTCGTCGTCATGCTCGGCACACAGCGCCCGCCAGGCCGAGCGCAGGTCGCCCGTCCCGTCCGGTGCCCGCCAGTCGGCCGGCACCTCGTCGGGCCACATCCCGTAGCGGTCCAGGAAGCGGCGGGCCACCTCCTCGCGATCCCGGTCGCGAGCGCTGTCCATCCCGCCGCGCAGCAGGATGTTGATGAGCAGCAGGGCGCCGCCGGCGCCGAAGAGCGCCGTCAGCGCGTCCAGCCCGTACCCGCCGTCGGTCGTCAGCGCGATCGCCAACCCGGCGGCGCAGATGGCGACCGGCAACATGTAGCGCATGGCGAACAGGCTCTGACGACGCATGACCTCAGGATGGCGCAGTCCGTCGGCGGGTTTCCCGCAGGGATGGTGAGGGGGCGCACGGATGCTCGGCCCCCGACCCGGTGGCACCCTGATGGCATGTCGTCGCAGGACCGCTCCTCGGAGCCCCTTCAGGTCGTCATCGCCGGTGGCGGCGTCGCCGCCCTCGAGACCGCGGTCGCCCTCCGCGCCCTCGCGCCCGGACGGGTGATGACCACGCTCGTGGCCGATACCGACCGCTACGTCGACCGCCCCCTCACGGTCGCCGAGCCGTTCGGGATGGGGCCGGCCCGCCGCTACTCGCTGCCGGCGATCTGCGCATCGATCGGGACCGAGCTCATCCAGGACCGCGTCATCGCCGTCGACGCCGACGCCCGGCGCCTGGCCCTCGCCTCTGGTGACGAGCTGGGCTACGGGGTGCTCGTCCTCGCCCTCGGCGCCCGCCGCGCCCCCGCCTTCGAGCACGGCATCGCGTTCGACCGCGAGTTGCAGCCCGAGGACTTCGACGACGTCCTCGCCGACCTCGACGAGGGGCTCGCGCCGCGGATCGCCTTCGTCGTCCCGGACGGGGTCCACTGGACGCTGCCCGCCTACGAGCTCGCGATCCTCACCGCCGACCGCGCCCAGCAGCATCCCGGCGGCGACGAGAGCGTCCTGCTCGTCACCCACGAGCCGGCACCCCTTGCCGCGTTCGGCGCCGCCGCGTCCGCCGAGGTGGCCCGGGTGCTCGACCGCTACAACGTCGCGGTCCACGCCGGTGCCCACGCCGACGTCGTGACCGCGACCGCGATGCGGGCCGGCGGCCACTGGGTCGAGGCCGACCGCATCGTGAGCCTGCCGCGCTACTCGGGCCGCCGCCTGCCGGGCGTCCCGGCCGACGGGGACGGGTTCATCCCGGTCGAGCTCGACGGTCGCGTCCGCGGGCTCGATGGCGTGTACGCGGCCGGCGACGGCACCGACGTGCCGATGAAGCAGGGCGGGCTGGCGGCCCAGCAGGCGGACGCGATCGCGGCGCACATCGCGGCCCGCGTCGGCGCCGGCGGCGGGCCGCTGCCGGCGCGGCGCGTCCTGCGCGGGCTGCTGCGCACGCCACAGGGACCGCTGTTCCTGCGGTCCGAGCTGCAGGACCCCGACGGCACGTCGGCGGTCGCCCCCGAGCCGCTGTGGTGGCCGCCCAGCAAGATCGCGTCGCGGCGCCTGGCGCCCCACCTCGCACAGCTCGACACCGAGCGCCGACTGGGACAGACCGCGCTGGCCCGACGGTGAGGTCGTCCGTCCATGGCATGCTTCGCCGCATGCCCGACAGCGTGATCACGATCGTCCTGGCCGACGACCACGCGGTGGTCCGCAGCGGCCTGCGGCTCCTGCTCGACGCCGAGGACGGTCTGCAGGTCGTCGCCGAGGCGGGGACGACCGACGACGCGCTGCGGCTCGCCAAGGCCCACCGCCCCGGGATCCTCGTCCTGGACCTCAACATGCCGGGCAGCGCCCCGTCGAGCCTCGAGATCCTGCCGACGCTCGCCGCCGACGCACCGGACACGCACGTCGTCATCCTCACGATGCAGGAGGACCCGCAGTTCGCCCGCCAGGCCCTGGCGGCCGGCGCCGCGGCCTACGTCCTCAAGGAGGCGGCCGACGCCGAGCTCGTCGAGGCGGTCCGCCGTGCCGCCGGCGGCGAGATCTACCTCAACCCGCGCCTGGGCGCGCAGCTGGCCCGCACCCCGCCCGAGCCGGCCGGGCCGCCCGACGACCTCACCGACCGCGAGCTCGAGATCCTGCGGCTCATCGCGCTGGGCCACACGAACGCGGAGATCGGCCAGCAGCTCTACCTCTCGGTCCGCACGGTCGAGTCGCACCGGTCGCACATCCAGCAGAAGCTGCGCCGTTCCAGCCGGGCCGAGCTCGTGCGCTACGCGCTCGACCACGGGCTGCTCGACGAGCAGTGAGCCCCGCCCGGGTCAGCTGAGCGGGAACCGGGCGCGCACGACCGTCCCCGGGGCGGCGGCCGCGATCGCCAGCTCGCCGCCGGCGAGGCCGACACGCTCCCGGATGCCGGTGAGGCCGAAGCCGCTCGACGGCGCTGCCTCGTCGAAGCCGACCCCGTCGTCGCGCACCTCGAGCTCCACGGCGCCGGGGTCGCGGCGCAGCACGAGCTCGACGTGCTCGGCCCGGGCGTGCTTGGCGACGTTCGTGAGCGCCTCCTGGGCCACCCGGTAGACGGCGGTCTCCAGCTCGGGTGTCAGACGGCACCCGCCGTCGAGCTCGATCGCCGTGTGCACCTCGATGCCCTCGCGGGCGGCCAGCCGGGTCCCGAGGGTCTCGAGCGCCGGGCCGAGGCCGAGCTGGTCGAGCGACGCGGGCCGCAGGTCGGCGATGATCGCGCGCAGGTTCTCGATCTCGTGGCTGACGTGGTCGACCGCCTCGAGCGCCGCCGCCTGCAGGCGATTCGGATCCGACGAGCGCGCTGCGGAGCTCAGCAGGACCTTCAGGCCGCCGAGCGCCTGCAGCGTCTCGTCGTGCAGCTCGCGCGCCCAGCGGCCCCGCTCGGCCTCCGCCGACTGCAGCGCGGCGCGCAGCCGCGTCGCCTCGACCGACTGGGCGGTCGCGACCGCCGTGCCCGCGCTGGCCGCGAACGCGCGCAGCACCTGCTCGTCGTCGTCGTCGAACGGCGCTTCGTCGAGCCGGTCGAACGCGCACAGCACCCCGAGCGCCCGGCCGCGGTACGTCAGGGGGACGAGCAGCGCGCTCGAGGCGTCCGGAACGCCGAGGCGGGCGCTGT
>JBDZVZ010000067.1:0-18830 GCA_040255945.1 Solirubrobacterales bacterium
CGCTCGACGGGCATGACCGACACAGCCGTGCAGCGGGAGCCCGCCGGGCCGCGCGCGACCCTGCGCAGCGACCGCTGGCTGGCGCTGCTGACGATGACGCGCCTGCTCGGCGCCGCCGTCGCCGTCGGGCTGCTGCTCGCCCATCACGTCACCAGCCACGATCCGCGCCTGGCGCTCATCACCGTCGTGTGGACCGCCGCGACGTTGTGGGCCTTCGCGCGCTCGGCCCGCCTGCGCGCCGCCCCGGCCGCCTGGGCGATCGACATGCTCGCCGCCCTGGCGCTCGTCCTCGCCTCCGAGGACTGGCGCAGCCCGTTCTACGTCTTCTCGCTCACGACGCTCGTGCTGCCCGCGACGACGCTCGGATGGCGGGCGGCCCTGGCGTGGGGCGCGACCTTCTCGGCGCTCTATGCGGGTGTCGCCATGCTCACGCGCCAGCTGCCCTCCGACACGCTCTCGAACACCATCCGGCTCGAGACGCTCGCGACCCACCTCTTCGTGCCGATCATCATCACGCTGTCGCTCTCCTATGCGGGCGTGCTGCTGCAGCGCCTGCGCGCCGCCCGCGCGGAATCCGAGCGCCTGGTCGTCGAGGCCGAGCGCCGGCGCATCGCGTGGGACCTGCACGACTCCGCCAAGCAACGGGTCCATGCCGCCCATCTCCTGCTGACCGCGCTGGACCGCGGCCCCGGGCAGACGGAGTCCGAGCTCGTCGACGCCGCCCTGGCGGAGCTGCGCGGGGCGACCGCCGACATGGAGACGAGCGTCGCCGAGCTGCGCGCGCCGCTCGACGGGCGCCCGGTCGACGAGCTGCTGCGCGAGCGCGCCGGCGAGCTAGCGCGCGCCGGCGGCGCGGAGATCCATGTCAGCGGACGGCTGCCGGCGCTCTCGCCGCTGGTCGCCGCCCACGCCTACCGCATCGCCTCGGAGGCGCTGACGAACGCCGTGCGCCACGCCCACTGCGAAGCGATCCACATCACGCTCGCCGACCATGACGGTCGCGGCGAGCTCGTCGTCGCCGACGACGGCATCGGCCTGGACGGCCGGCCGTCGCCCGGCGGCCACGGCCTACGCTCGATGCGCGGCCGTGCAGAGACCATCGGGGCCGAGCTCGACATCGGCCCCGGACCCGGCGGGCGCGGCACCCGCGTCGCGCTCGCTCTTCCCCATCCCGGAGGTTCACCGTGATCCGTCTGCTCATCGTCGACGACCATCCCGCCATGCGGGCCGGCCTGACCGCCGTGCTGCGCGCCGAGCCGGGGATCGTGCCGCTGGGGGCCGCGAGCGGCGTGGACGAGCTCGAGCCCGCGCTGCGCCGCACGCAGCCCGACGTCGTCCTGCTCGACTACCACCTGCCCGGCACCGACGGCCTGCAGCTGGCCCGCCGGCTCAAGCGCCGGACGCCCGCCCCCAAGGTGCTGCTCTACTCGGCGTGGGCGGATGCGTCGCTCGTCGTGCCTGCCGTCCTGGCCGGCGCCGACGGCCTGCTGAACAAGAGCGTTCCGGCGCCCGAGCTCTACGACGCGCTGCGGGCGGTGGCGCGCGGTGAGCGCGTGCTGCCGCCGGTCCCCCAGGAGCTGCGCGAGGCGGCGGCCGCAGAGCTCGACCCGGTCGACCTGCCGATCCTCTCGATGATGCTCGAGGGGACGCCGCCGGCCGAGATCGCCCAGACGCTGCGCATCGACCCGACGGAGCTCTCGCGCCGCCTGGACGCGATGATCGCCACCCTGCGTGTCGAGGTGCCGGCCTCGGCCGCCTGAACCACGCTACGGTGGGCGGCGATGCGTTCCGTCGTCGACTTCTACCGCGCCCGCCCCGTCGTCGGGGTGCTCGTCTTCGTCATCGGCCTGGCGGTCGCGGTCGTCACGACCACCCTGCAGGACGGCGGCGGGATCATCCTGCCGATCGCCTTCGTCGCCGCCGTCGGGCTGGTCGTGGGCGCGGCGGTGGCGTTCACCCAGCGCGGGCGATCCTGAGCGCCGCGGCGCGCTCTCGCGCCGTGACCGCGTAGGGCGCGCGCCCTACGCGGTCACTCGAGACGTGGGCGCGGCGCGGGTCGTAGCGCACCGGACGCCCGCCGAGCACGCCGGCCACCCGGCCGCCACGATCGAGGCGCAGCGTGCCGCTGCTGGGCCCGGCGGCGACGCGCACGGTGCCGATGAGACCGTCGGCGCGGGTCGTGCGCAGCGTGCCGTCGAGCCGGACCTCGGGCACGAGCGCGTAGTGCGTCAGCCGGACGCGGGTCAGGTCGGGCGTCGCCCGGAACCGCCCGGCGCGCAGCCCGCCGCCGGCCGGCTCCCGGAAGCCCGCCACGAGCGCCTGCAGGACCGAGAGCTCCGCGTCGCCGACCGTGTCGAGCGTGGCGAACAGCGCGCGCCCTCGGCGTCCGCGCACGCCGGGCGCCGACCGAAAGTCGGTCAGCGAGCGCGGCGGCCGGGGCTGGACGGCGACCGCGTTCGAGCGCCCACGGCACGGCGTGCCCACCCTCTGGCGGGAGGCGAAGCGCGCCAGCGCCCGCGCAGCACAGCCGGTGATGTCGGAGTCCAGGACGTCGTGGCCGGTGCCGGACACGACGACCGACGCGGCCTGCGGCAGCTCGGCCCGCAGGCCGGCCTGGTTCTCCAGCGGGGTGCGCAGGTCGAGCCGGCCGCTGAGCAGCAGCGCCGGGACGTCGGGCAGCGCCGCGGTCGACGGCGGCACCGTGCGGCCGTCGGTCGGCCAGTGCAGGCAGTCGTGGGCGACCGAGCTGTCCAGGACGGTGGCGGTCGAGAACGGCGCGTAGCGGGCGGACGGCACGCCGTCGAGGGCGTGCTGCCAGCGGGTCCAGCGCTCGTCGAACGGCTCGGCGAACGAGTACGGCAGCGACAGGTCGGCGCAGGTCGTGGCGACGTTGAGCCCGACGCTGAGCTCGCGCATCGGGGTCGGCGGCCCGTTCGCGTAGCGCCGCAGCCGCACGAGAGGGGCGGCGTCGCCGCGCGCCGCCGCCGCGACGGCGCCGGGCAGCGCAGCCTGCAGGAACGGGTTCAGATCGCCCGCCATGACCATGAGCAGCAGCGCGGACTGGCCGGCGATCGCGCCGCGACGCACCCGCCCGCGGACATCAGGGACCCGCGCCCGGACCGGACCCGACGCGAGCTCGCGGGTCAGGCGCCGGAGGTCGGCGACCGGATCGGCGGTCGCCGTCCGGCAGCGCCCGTGGCCACACTGGGCGGCCAGCACGCGCGGCAGGGCGCCGAGCGTGTCGAGGGAGAACGGGTCGACCCCGCCGGCGGCGACGACCGAGTCGAGGATGAGCCCGTCGACCCGGGACGGGTAAGTGCGCGCGTACTGGGCGGCGACGTAGGTGCCGTAGCTGACGCCCATGAGCTCGAGCGACGGCGCCCGCAGCGCCGCGCGCACGGCGTCGAGGTCGGCGACGCTGTCGGCGGTCGCGTAGGCGGCCCGGCGCGCGCCGAGCCGCTCCGCGCAGCCCGCGACCGCTGCGACCCGGATCGGATCGATGTTGCCCAGCCGCTGGAGCGACGGGCAGCGCAGCGCGCCCGAGGCGCCGGTCCCGCGCTGGTCGACGACGACGAGACGGCGATGGCGCAGCGCCGGTCGCAGCGACGCACGGAACGACGTGGCCAACGGGACGGCCGCCTGGCCGGGGCCGCCCGCCAGGGCCACGAGGAAGCCGCGGGCGCCGCGCCGCGGCCGCTGCACGGCGACCGCGAGCTTCACGGTCCCCGGGATCGCCCCCGTGCGGTCCAGCGGCACGCGGACCGTGGCGCAGAGGAAGCCGCGCTGGGTCGGGCACGGATGGGTCGTCAGCGCACCGGCCGCGGGCGCGCCGACACCGGCGAGCGCGAACGCGAGGAGGACGGCGAGGAGGGCCGGACGGCGCGGCATCGGGCTGCGCACGCTATCCGCTGGGCGACCCTCCGGGTCAAGGTCTGGCCGTCAGGCGCCGATGTGGTCTGTGATGAGCGACGACTTCGCGGCCCGCTGCCGCTCTTGCGGCGCGACCTGGCACTCGGCCACCATGGCCGACGGCCTCCGGGTGCTGGGCGCTTGCCCGAAGTGCCGCGGCGAGCTCGAGTTCGGCGCCCGCGCCCAGGCTGCGGCGCCGGCGGGCCGCAGCGACGTCGCCGCCCGGCCCGCCGACGTGACGGCGCCGCACCTCGTGCTGGGCATCCCGCGCCAGCACTGAGGGCGACGGCGCCGGTCAGCGCTTGACGGCGACCGTCGGCGAGGTCGCCAAGACCTTGCCGGAGCGGTCGAGTGCCTGCACCGCAACGTAGGACGGGCGGCCGCTCACCGTCAGCCGGGTCTCCAGGCCGTTCCAGGCGCGCGGCGAGCCGCTGCGGCGCAGCGCCCCGCGCGAGCGGCCCGCCAGCACCTGCCAGCGCGTGACCTCGGTCGACCCGTTCCAGCTCGCGTAGACGCTCGTCCCGCGGCTCGTGGACCGGGCCGACACCCGCGGGTGCTCGGTCGGGGTCGCCTTCCACGGTGCCCGGTAGGCCCGGTAGCTGTCGTAGCCCTTCGGCACGCGGGCGTCGAACAGCAGTCGGCCGTCCTTGTCGAACTCCGAGAAGTAACCCTGCGAGCCCCAGCCGACGAACGTGTCGCCGTTGGGCAGCACCTCGGCGTTGCCCTGCGTGCCGGACGACAGGCCCTTGGGGTGCTCGATCGACTTCAGCAGCGTCGCGGTCTTGGCGGCTTCGTCGACCTTGACCGTCATGACCTCGGAGTGCGGACGGACCGGCTTGGAGGCGGCGTCGTTGTCGAAGATCCGCACGACGCCCGGGCCCTGGGCGCGCGCGTCGTGCTGCCAGGCGAACTGGACGCCCTGGCCGAGGGCGAGGTCACTGCGCTTGCCGCCCAACCGCCAGATGACCTTGCCGGTCGTGCGGTCGATCTTGTAGACGGCCCACGTGTGACGGGCCGAGACCAGCAGGTTGCCGTCGGTGTCCAGGCCGACCGAGTTGAGGTGCATGTAGTCCCAGCTCTTGCCGTAGCGCTTCTTGATCGGCTCGTAGCTCTCGTCGAGCGCGACGTGGTCGAGCGCGCTCCAGCGGAACAGGACCTTGCCGGTCTTGACGTCGATCTCCTCGACGACGCCGTCGACGACCCAGTCGTCGGCCTTGCCGCCGACCGAGCTGAGGTCGTGCGGCTTCTGCTCGTAGATGAGCATGAGCGCCGTCCCGCGCGGCGTGAGCAGGAACTCGTGGATGTCGGCGACCGCGCCGCCGCCGGGCGTGACGCGCTTCACGAGCCGGTAGCTCGTGTCGTAGATCATCCCCGCGCCACGGCCGCTGCCCTTGATGGCCTTGCCCTGCCACCACGTCAGCACCGGCTTGCCCTCGTAGGTCTGGACGCGGACGTCGTAGGCGGTCTGGCCGGCGGGCAGCGGGCGGAACCAGCGGACGTGGCCGCGGTCGTCGACGATCTCCGGGCCCTGCTGGGCGCCCGGGACCTTCTTGGCGCCGAAGACCTTCTTCGGGCCGATGACGATGAGGCCCTTCTCGGTACGGCTGGAGCGCTTGAACACCGAGATCTCCGGCGGGCGCAGGTCGCCGCGGGAGACGAGCTTGACCGCGGCGCGGACGGGCGTCGTCTTCGCCGAGGCGGGCGTGTTCGAGTCGTCGCGGACGAGGACGAGCAGGACGGCGGCGGCGACGACGAGCGCGGCCAGGGCCAGCAGGGCCGCGCGCCCGCGCGGCGCCGAGAACGAGGAACGTGGTGAGGACACGGCAGGTCACCCTACGAGACGGGCCTGGGCGATGCGCCGAGGCCGCCGACCGGGCTTCCCGCTAGCGTGGCACGCGTGCGGAGGCTGCCTCGATGGTCCCTCATCGCGCTGTTGGTGATCACCGTGGCCGGCGGGCTGCTGCGCTTCGACGCGGCCAGCCGCCCGGATCCCTACCAGTCGCGCGACGAGACGGCCTACGCGATGATCGCGCGCAACCTCGTCGCCAACCACACCTACGGGGCGCTGCGCCCGGACGGGCAGGCGGATGCGGTGCACTGGCCGCCCGGCGCGCCGGTCCTGTTCGCGATCGCCCACAAGCTCTCGCCCCAGTTCCGGGGGGACGGCCGCTGGGACGTGCCCGCGGCCTACAACTGGCAGGCCGGGATCGGCACCGCGACGATCCTCGCGGCGTTCGTGCTCGCGCTGTTGCTGGCCGGCCCGGCCGCCGGCGTCCTGGCCGCCGCCGCCGTGGCGTTCTACCCCCCGCTCATCACCGCCTCCGGCGACCTGCTCTCCGAGCCGCTCGGGGCGCTGCTGCTGACGAGCGCGATCGCCGCCGCCGTCCTGACGATCCAGACCGACCGACGACGATGGGCGGTGCTCGCCGGCCTGCTGCTGGCCGCGACGATCCTCACGCGCGCCGACCTGCTCGCCGTCCCGTTCATCGCCGTCGCGGCCGTCGCGATCGTCGGCTGGCGCCGCGCCGGGGGCGACCGCCGGTGGGCGGGCATGCTGCGCACCGCGCTGCCGATGTTCGCCGCCCTGATCGTCGCGGTCACCCCGTGGACGATCTTCGCCTCGGACGCCACCGGGCATTTCGTGCCGCTGTCCAGCGGCGGCGCGTCGAACCTGTGGGTGGGCACGTACCTGCCGGGCAACGGCTCGATCTTCGGCGCCAAGAAGGCCATGGAGGCCGAGACGAAGCGCCACTACCCGCAGTTGGCGCAGCGGCGCTACTTCCAGATCACCCAGGTCCAGGTCATCGACGCGCTCGTCGCCCGTCATCCGGGGCTGACGCGCGAGGAGGCGCTGCGCAAGGAGTCGCTGCAGAACGTGCGCGACTACGCGCTCGGCCGGCCGATCGACTTCGCGGGCATGATGCTCAGCAAGGTCTGGCGGCTGTGGGGCAACTACACCCGCGGCACCCACGGCGAGCCCCACGCGTGGATCCGGGCGCTGCACCTGCTCATCGTCTTCACGGGCCTCGCCGGCCTCGTCGCCGGCCTGCTGTACACGCGCCGGCCCGAGCTGTGGCTGTTGGCGGCGATCTTCCTCTACCTGTCGCTGCTGAACGCCGTGCTCGTGTCGGAATCGCGCCACAACCTCACGGCGATGCCGCTCGTGGCGGTCGCCGGCATCGCGGGTGCCGCGATGGCGCTCACGGCCCGGCGCTCGGGCGCGCTGCTGCCCCGTCCGGCGCTGCCCCGTCGGCGGGCGCGAACCGCGAGCACGAGCTGACCGGCATCCGTGGGTACTTGGGCCAATCGGGGTCGCTCGTCCCGAGCAGGCACATCGAGAACGTCGAGCCGCGGGTGTTGCCGATGCGCTTCTGGTGCGCGCAGACGTCGCAGAGGCCGAAGCGTGAGGCAGCCATCGTCCGGAGAGGATCGCAGGAGCGGCGGGCTCGTCGGCGAGGTACGGGCAGCCCCCTCGTAGATCGTTTACCACGCAACTAGACTGGTCTGCTCGTGGCGACCTTCCGGCGACTTCTCGGCTTCCTGCGCCCCTACCGGGGCGGCGTCGCGCTGTCGGCCGTCCTGGCCGGCGCCGCGATGGCGTTCACCGTCCTCATCCCCGCGCTGACCGGCCGAGCGATCGACCACATCCGCGCCGGAGACTCCGGCGCGCTGGACCGCCTCGGCCTCGCGATCGCCGGCGCCGGCGTCCTGCGGATGGCGCTCACGGTCGCGCGGCGCCTCGTCGCCGGCAAGGTCTCGCTCGGGGTCGAGCAGGACCTGCGCCAGCGGCTCTACGAGCAGTACCTGGCGCTCGAGCTCGCGTTCTTCGACCGCCAGCAGACCGGTCAGCTCATGTCCCGCGCCACGGTCGACCTGCAGGCCGTGCGGTTCTTCCTCGGGTACGGGCTCGTGCTCATCATGCAGAACGCGCTGACGATCGTCCTGGCGGCCGTGGCGATGTTCCTCGTCGACCCGCTGCTGGCCGCCGTCTCGCTCGTCCCGGTGCCGTTCGTCATCGTCATCGCCGCCCGCTACGGACGGCGCGCACGGCCCGCCCAGCAGGAGGTCCAGCAGCGGATCGCCGAGCTGACCGCCAGCGCCGAGGAGTCGATCGGCGGCGTGCGCGTCGTCAAGGCCTTCGCCCGCGAGGACCGCCAGCTCGAGCGCTTCGCAGGAGCGACCGCGCGGGTGTTCTCGCAGTCGATGGTCGCGACGCGGCTGTCGGCGTTCTACCAGCCGGCGATGGGCTTCCTGCCGCAGATCGGCCTGGCGATGGTCCTGCTCGTCGGCGGGCGGCGGGTCATCGACGGGCACATGACGCTCGGCGACTTCACCGCGTTCTACGCGTACCTGCTCATGCTGCTCGTGCCGATGCGCTCGCTGGGCATGTCGCTCGGGCTCGCGCAACGGGCGACCGCCTCGGGCGCACGGCTGTTCGAGATCCTCGACCGGGTGCCGGCGATCAGCGCGCCCGACGAGCCGGTGACGCTGCCGGACGGCGGCGGGCGCGTCGAGCTGCGCGACGTGACGTTCACGTATGCCGGCGCGCCGGAGCCGGCGCTGCACGACGTCTCGCTCGACATCGACGCCGGCACGACGGTGGCGCTCGTCGGGGCGACCGGGTCGGGCAAGACGACGCTCGTCGCCCTGCTCGGCCGGCTCTACGACGTCGACTCCGGCTCGGTGCGGATCGACGGCGTCGACGTGCGCGACCTCGACCCGGCGGTCCTGCGCTCGCAGATCGCCGTCGTCGACGACAGCCCGTTTCTCTTCAGCGCGACCGTCGCCGAGAACATCGCCTACGGTCGCGCCGACGCGTCACGCGAGGAGGTCGAGCAGGCCGCCCGGCGTGCCCAGGCCCACGACTTCATCCTGCGGTTGCCCGACGGCTACGACACGCGCGTCGGCGAGCGCGGCCTGACCCTGTCGGGCGGCCAGCGCCAGCGGGTCGCGATCGCCCGGGCGCTGCTGGCCGACCCGCGGATCCTCGTCCTCGACGACGCCACCAGCGCGGTCGACGCCTCGACCGAGCAGGAGATCAAGCAGGCGCTGCGCGAGGTCATGGCCGGGCGCACGACGTTCGTCATCGCCCACCGGCTGTCGACGATCGCCCTGGCCGACGAGATCGTCGTCGTCGAGGACGGCCGGATCGCCGCCCAGGGGCCGCACGAGGAGCTGCTCGACGTGTCGCCGCTGTATGCGGAGATCGTCGAGAAGGGGCTGCCCGACCAGGTCTTCCTCAACCGCAACGACCCCGAGCGCGAGGTGGCGGGGCTGTGAACGCGAAACACTCGCGCAGAGCGCTCGGTTCCGAGCGGGAACTCGCCCAGGGGCTCGCTCCCGCGGAGCGGCGTGAGCTCGGACGTCGGCGAGAGGAGCTGCGGCGGCGGCTGCGGGCCACCGGCGGGCGCGGGCGCAAGGTGCGCGGCCTGATCGAGCTGCTCAAGCCGTACCGGGGGCGGACCATGCTCATGTTCGTCGCGCTGGTCGCCGGCACCGCCGCGTCGCTGGCGCCGGCGCCGCTGGCCAAGCGGGCGATCGACAACGGGATCGTCCCCGGCGACGTCGGGGCGCTGAACGTCGTCGTCGTCGCCTTCGTCGTCAGCGCGCTGATCGTGTGGGTGACGAGCTGGGCGCAGACCTACCTGACGAACTGGGTGGGCCAGCGGGCGCTGCAGGACCTGCGGCTGCAGATCTTCAGCCACCTGCAGTCGATGCCGGTCGGCTTCTACGAGAAGCGGCCCACCGGCGTACTCATCTCGCGGATGACCAACGACGTCGAGGCGCTCAACCAGATGGTCACCGACTCGGTGACGACGCTCTTCCAGGCGTCGCTGACGCTCGTCGGGTCGATCGTCATCCTGCTGCTCTTCGACGTGCAGCTGGCGCTGCTGACGTTCCTCATCTTCCCGGTGATGGCGATCGGCTCGCTGGCGTTCCGCCTGGCGTCCGCCGACGCATTCCGACGCACGCGCGAGACGATCGGCGCGCTCACCGCGAACCTCCAGGAGACGCTGTCGGGCATCCGGGTCGTGCGGTCCTTCGCCCAGGAAGAGCGCCACCTGCACCAGTTCGACGTGCTGAACGCCGACAACCGGGCCGCCAACCAGGTCACGGTCAACCTCAACGCCGCCTACTTCCCGTCGATCGAGCTCGTCAACGCGGTGGCAACCGTGGCGATCCTCCTCTACGGCGGCCACCAGGTGCTCGACGGCAACGTCACGGTCGGCGTGCTCGTGGGGTTCATCGCGGCGCTCAACGGGTTCTTCGACCCGATCTCGCAGCTGTCGCAGGTCTACACGACGTACCAGTCGGGCATGGCGGCGCTCGACAAGATCTTCGAGCTGCTCGACGAGCGGCCCGAGCTGACCGACGCGCCCGACGCGCGCGAGCTGCCCCGGCCGCTGCGCGGCGAGATCGAGTTCGATCATGTGACGTTCGCCTACCGCCAGGGTGAGGGCGACGGCGGGCCGAAGCTCGCGCTCGACGACGTGTCGCTGAAGGTGCCGCCGGGGCAGACGGTGGCGCTCGTCGGCGAGACCGGTGCGGGCAAGTCGACGATGGCCAAGCTCATCGCGCGGTTCTACGACCCGACCGACGGGCGGGTGCTCGTCGACGGCCACGACCTGCGCGAGGTCACGTCGCGGTCGCTGCGCTCGCAGATGGGTGTCGTGCCGCAGGAGGGGTTCCTGTTCAGCGGGACGCTGCGCGAGAACATCGGGTTCGGGCGGGGCGCGGGCGAGCTGAGCGACGCCGAGCTCGAGGACGCCTGCCGCGCGGTCGGGGCCTGGGGCTTCATCGAGCGCCTCGAGCACGGGCTCGACACCCAGATCGGGGAACGCGGGGTGCAGCTGTCGGCCGGGCAGCGCCAGCTCGTGGCGTTCGCGCGGGCGCTCGTGGCCGACCCGCGGATCCTCGTGCTCGACGAGGCCACCGCCAACGTCGACCTCCACACCGAGACGATCATCGAGCAGGGCCTGCGGCGGCTGCTGGCGGGCCGCACGGCGCTCGTCATCGCCCACCGCCTGTCGACGATCCGCCAGGCCGGCCGGATCGTCGTGCTTGAGCATGGACGCATCGTCGAGTCGGGCACCCACGACGAGCTGCTCGACGCCCAGGGCCGGTACTGGCGCCTGTACCGCGACTGGGCCGAGCAGGCGGCGGCGTAGGGGCGGCGGCCGGTGGCGCGTGCCGCGGGCGGGGTCTCTCACCCCAACTCGAACCCGGTCTGCTTCTGCCGGGTCGCCGCCGCGGTCTGCCTTGAAACGGCGAAAGCCCTTGCGGCACAAGGGCTTTCGAAGACTCCGGGACAGGGACTCGAACCCCAAATTCGACATCCAGAGTGTCGCGTGTTGCCAATTACACCATCCCGGAAGGCGCCGAGCAGGATAGCAATCGGCGCCGCTGTTTCGTCCGACCCATATGCGAACATGTGTTCGTGACAACGCGAGAGAGGGTCATCCGACTGCTCGAGAAAGGCTGGACGCAGCTGGCGATCGCCGAGGAGCTCGGGATCGCTCGCAGCACCGTCTCCTACCACGCGCGCCAGCTCCGGCCGCCGGACCCGCGGTTCGCGCGCCGCCACGACTGGGAGGAGATCCAGCGGTTCTACGACGAGGGGCATTCGATCGCCGACTGCCAAGAGCGCTTCGGCGTGAGCCGTCAGGCGTTCATGGACGCCGCGGCCCGCGGGGTCGTGCGGACCCGACCGCAGGCCATGCCGGTCGAGCAGCTGCTGAGCGGGCGGCGTAACCGCTCGCACATCAAGGGTCGCCTGATCCGACTCGGGCTCCTGGAGGACGTCTGCGCGGTGTGCGGCACGACGAGCTGGCTCGGCCGGCCGCTGAGCCTCCACCTGCACCACATCAACGGCGACGGCGGCGACCACCGCCTCGAGAACCTCCAGGTCCTCTGCCCCAACTGCCACAGCCAGACCGACACCTTCGGCGGCCGCAACCGCGGCCGGCTCAAGCTCGCCCCGGGTGAGGACTCCGCTACGCCGCCCGCTCCTGGCCCGCGAACTGCTCCATGATCGCCTCCTCCAGCCCCGGGTCGAGCACGAGCAGGACCTCGTCGCCGGCCTCGATGAGCGTGTCGCCCTTGGGCACGAAGCCCTTGCCCTCGCGCAGCAGCGAGATGATGAGCGAGCCCTCGGGCAGGGCGACGTCCTGGACCGACCGGCCCGCCGCCGGGCTGCCCTCCCCCACCTCGACCTCGATGATCTCGAGCTGCTCGTCGCGCAGGTCGAGCAGGTGGACGAGCCCGTAGCTCGGCACCTCGTGCTCGATGAGGCGCAGGATGAGGTCGGTCGCACTCACCGCCGGGGCGATGCCCAGCAGCTCGAACCAGGATCGGTTGCGCGGGTTGTTGACGCGGGCGATGATCCGTTCGCAGAGGTACTTCTCCTTGGCGACCTGACAGATGAGGAGGTTGTCCTCGTCGTCGCCCGTGACGGCGATCGTCAGGTCCGCGCGCTGGATGCCCGCGCGCTCGAGCACCCACAGCTCGGTCGCGTCCCCGTACTGCACGGCGTGCTCGAGCTCCTGCTCGATCGTGAGGTAGCGGGTGCGCTCCTTCTCGATGAGCGTGACCTCGTTGCCCTTGACGGTGAGCTCGCGGGCGAGGTTCCACCCCACCTTGCCTCCGCCGGCGATGATGACGTACACGTTCCGACTCCTTCGACGGCGCTAGGCGAACTCGCCGAGCGCCGCGGTGAACATCTCGATGGCGTGCTGGGTCGGGCAGATCGTGTTCAGCCCCTGCTCGCGGTACCAGCCCGCGCGCGCCGGGTCCATGACCCGCACGATGACCCGCTCGATCTCATAGTGCTTCTGGGCGATCTGGGCGATCGTCAGGTTCGTGTTGTCGCCGTTGGTCGACGCGATGAACACGTCGGCCTCCTCGATGCCGGCCTCGGTGAGCGCGTCGACCTCCATCGCGTGCCCCACCGTGAAGCGCCCGCCCGCCTCCTCCCAGCCGGTGTCCATGCCGACCTCGAGCCGCTCGTGGCTGAGCGGGTCGTCGTCGAGGACCGAGACGGTGTGCCCGGCGGTCAGGGCGCTGCGGGCCACGGCCGATCCCACACGGCCGGCGCCGACGATGAGGATGAACATCGGGTCGCACAATAGCCATCGGGCACGATGCCCGATCCCGTGGCGGCCCGTTCCTACTCAGGGGGTGGGCGCAGCGGCGGCGCGGCGCTGATCGACTGGCTCGCGCCCGCCGCACCATCGCCGTCACCGGCCGCCTCCAGCGGATGACGCTCCGGATCGGTCGCGGCCGACACCGGCACATCCGCCGCTGGCGGCGCCGTCAGGATGACCTCGCACGGGGCCTTGGACACGACGTGCTTCGTGGCGTCCCCCACGAAGTTGTCCATCGGTCCGCCGCGCCCGCCGAGGAGGGCTCCGCCGCGGATGCGCGTCGGCTCCTCGGCCGCGAGCACGATCGCCTGCACCCCGCGCCGGCGCGCCTCGTCGACGATCGCCGCCCCGGCGCGCCGGGCCCGCACCGTCGCGGTGGCGACCTCGACGTCCTCGTACTCCTCCCCGACCGCTTTGGCGCGCCGCAGCGCCGCCCGCGCCCGCTCGAGCTGGGCGTCGGGCAGCCGGGCGTCGATCGGCAGCGCCATCGGCACCTCGAAGATCCACAACGCCTCGATCGTCGCGCTGCGCTTGCCGAGTCCCTCGTCGCGCTCCTCGCCCGCCAGCCGCCCGGCGGTCTGGATCATGTCGTCGTCGAGCGGGGTGCCGGTCAGCGGCACGAGGATCGAGCCATACTCGAGCTCGTCCCGGGCCGGGGCGCGCCGCAGCGCCTCCTCGGGCACGATGACCCGCTTCGTCAGCGACTTGCCCTGCGTGCGCCGGTAGACGGCGTAGCTGATCAGCCCGAACGCCATCCAGCCGATCCCGACGTAGCGCGCACCGTGATGGGTGATCACGACCGACACCCAGGCCAGCCCGGACAGCACCGCGCCGGCCACGGCGGGCAGCGGGACCGGCACGCCGCGTACGGTCACCGACCCGGGCACCCGGTAGAACCGCGGCCGGTCCGGCTCACGGAAGCGCAGCACGACGATCGACACGTGCGCGATCGTCAACCCGAGCAGCGCGCCGAACGCGTAGATGCCGACGAGCAGGTCGAGGTCTTCGGGCAGCACGAGCGCGCCCGCGACCACCGCCGCGATCCCGATGAGGACGAACGGCGTGGCCAGCGTCGGGTGCAGCCGGCCCAGCGAGCCCGGGATCTGACGGTTGCGCGACAGCGAATAGGCCAGCCGCGACAGCCCGAGCATCGCCGAGTTCGCGGCCGCGATGAGCGTCAGCGCAGCCGTGATCGCGATCGCGTACGTGAACCCGTCCGCGACGAGGTCGTTCGAGAACGCCTTGGCGATGCCGAGCATCGGCGCCTCGACGAACTCGCCACCGAGCTCGGTCTTGCCGTCGACGACCGGCACGGCCATGACCGCCACGAGCGCGACGCCGACGTAGACGACGGTGACCACGCCGGTCGCGCTGCTGATGAGCCGGCGCAGCGCGCGCGGCCCGGCCCGCACCTCGCCCGACAGGCCGGCCGCCGACTCCAGCCCGGTGAAGACGACGGTCGCCACGCCCAGCGCGAAGATCGCGTCGCCCCACGTCGGCGCGGTGCCGAGATCGATCGGGTCGACGAGCACGTCCCAGTTCAAGAACGCCGCCAGGCCCGCGGCGATGAGCAGGACCTGCAGGCTGACGTCGGCGACGACGAGCGCCGAGATCCGGTGCACGCGCGTCTTGGAGAAGCCACGCACGTTGCGCAGCGCCACGTAGGCGATGATCCCGAGCGCGACGACGAGCTCCAGGCCGCCGTGGCCGATCTCGCCCCAGAACGCGGCCAGGTAGTTCGTCGCCGACAGCGACGTGACCGCGATGAGGATGACGTAGTCGAGCAGAATCGCCCAGCCGGCGACGAAGCTGACGAGCTCGTTGAACGCGTAGCGCGCGAACACCGTCGAGCCGGCCCGCTCCGGGTGCAGCGCCGCGCCCTCCACGTAGGTCATCGCGGCCAGCGCGAAGAACAGGCCGGCGATGAGGAACACGAGCGGCGTCAGGCCGAGGGCATGGTCGGCGACGACGCCGAGCGAGAAGTAGATGGCACTCGCCAGCGCCGTGTAGACGATGGCGAACAGCGCCGGCTGGCCGAGGCCGCGGCGGCCGAGCATCAGCGCTGCGGCCCTCGCACCGTCAGCCAGAAGCGAGCGGCTCCGGCGACGATGAAGAGCATGCCCATGAGCACCCCGTAGGCCAGCGGCCCGCCGCCCGAGACGAGCGTCGAGACGAGCATCGCGGCGCCGAGCGCGACGAGGATCGCCGACATGAGTCGGGTCGTGTGGCGGTGCACGTTGCGGGGGGCCGGCATCTGCGACACAGGCTACGGGTCTACCCCCGGCCGGCCGGCGGCGTTCCGCCCGCCGCGGCGGGCGGATGCGACGACGACCGGCCGAGCAGCCGCGGGTCGGGGTCGGACTGGATGATGACCCGGCAGGGCCGCGCCGCGAGCACGGTCTCGAGCGTCTTGCCGAACAGCGTGCCGCCGGAGCGTGGCGGCAGCGGCATGACGATCGCCTGGGCGCGCAGGGTGCGGGCGTCCTGGACGACGACCCGTCCGGCCTGACCGGGCCGCACCTTCTCGACGTGCCCGGTGACCCGCCGGCCGCCCTGGATGCGCGCCTGCTCGATGAGCCCGTAGGCGGCCTGCTCGGCCTCGGGCATCGCCGCGTTGATCGGCGAGGACTGCGGCACGACGATCCACACGAGCACGTGGATGCCGCGCCGCCGCCGGGCCGCCATCTTCACCGCGGCGGCGACCGCGCCACGCGGATACGGCTGGGCGGCGTCCAGCGCGATGAGCACCGACTCGTACTCGGCCTCGTGCTCGACGACCGGGCGCTGGATCGCGACCTTGGCGATCGACGTGAGGTCGAGCCCCTGCCGGCGCCGGTAGATCGGGTAGATGGCCATGCCGAGCGCCAGCCAGCCGAAGCCGGCCGCCGCGACGCTGACGTGCAGCGCGGTGACGACGACGAACGCCAGCGCGGTCCCGATGACGCCGACGACGGCGAAGAGCGGCAGCCGCCGGCCGCCGGGCAGCGTCAGGTTGCCCGGCCCGACGTAGGGCCGTCGAGCGTCGGGTTTGGCGAGCCGCAGCCGGATGACCGCCAGGTGGGCGATCGTGAACGACAGCATCGCGCCGAAGGCGTACATGTTGCCGAGGAAGTCGGCCTTGCCCGGGATGACCGCGATGCAGGCGATCGCTCCGAAGATCGCGATGCCGATGTACGGCGTGCCGTGGCGCGGGTGCAGCTGGCGCAGCCGGTCGGGCATCTGGCGGTGGATGCCCATGGAGTAGACGAGCCGCGAGACCCCGATGATGCCGGCGTTGGAGGCGATGATGAGGATCGTCGCCGCCAGGATGCCGACGTAGACCTCCGCCGGCCCCTGGAGAAAGCCGAGGTCGAAGCTCTTGACGACGCCGAGCACCGGGTCGCCGGCGAAGCCGCCCTGGTCCTCCCCCAGCCCGAGCTTCGTGACGTGCTCGCCGCTGCCGTCCTGGTAGACCGGCAGCGCCGAGAGCGCCACCATCGGCAGCAGCGCGTAGATGGCGAACACGGCGATGACGACCCGGTTGATCGCGGCCGGGATCGTCTTCTCCTCGTCGCGGGCCTCCTCGGCCATGTTGGAGATCGTCTCGATCCCGGTGTAGGCGATCATCCCGATCGGGATCGCGACGAAGAAGTCCGTCCAGGTCGGCGCAACCCCGAGGTCGACGTTCCGGACGAGCGTGTCCGGGCTGAAGACGAGAAACAGCCCGACGCAGACGAGCAGCAGCTGGGTGAAGAAGTCGACGACGGCCAGGCCGACGTTCACGCCCGCCGACTCCTTGACCCCCCGGATGTTCACCGCCGAGAGCGCCGCGATGAGGCCGATCGTGAAGACGATGTCGCCCGGCCCGTGGCGCAGGCCGTCGAGCCCGACCACCCCGCCGAGGTAGTGGGGCACGAAGAACGCCGAGATGGCGATCGTGATCGTGTAGTTGAGCATCTGCGCCCACGCGGCGAAGAACGACCAGAGCTCGTTGAACGCGTGCCGGGCGAACGACGACGAGCCGCCCGCCTCCGGGTACATCGCCGTGGCCTCGGCGTAGGTGGCGGCCGTCAGGTAGAAGATGAAGCCGGTGATGATGAACACCACCGGGGTGAGGCCCAGGGCGAAGCTCGCCACGAGCCCCAGCGCGTAGTAGATCGACGAGCCCACGTTGCCGTAGGCGGTCGAGAAGAGCGCGTTGACGCCGAGGACGCGCTGCAGTCCGTAGAGGCGGCGTTCAGCCAAAGCCGGGGGAGTTTAGGACCAGCGCCCGATGGGCGTACCCGGCACGATGGTGCCAGGCACCACCGTGCCAGGCACCACCGTGCCAGGTAGCCGCTACGTGATCAGCGGGATGATGAGGATCGCCACGATGTTGGCGACCTTGATCATCGGGTTGATCGCCGGCCCGGCCGTGTCCTTGAACGGGTCGCCGACCGTGTCACCGGTGACCGAGGCCGCATGCGCTTCGGAGCCCTTGCCGCCGAAGGCGCCGTCCTCGATGAGCTTCTTGGCGTTGTCCCATGCGCCGCCGCCGGCGGTCATGAGGATCGCGAAGAAGAACCCGACGACGATGACGCCGATGAGCAGGCCGCCGAGCGCCCGCTCGTCGATGAGCCCGACGATGAGCGTCATGCCGATCGGCAGCAGCGACGGCAGGATCATCTCGCGCTGGGCGGCGCGGGTGACGAGGTCGACCGACGTCGCGTAGTCGGGCTGCTCGGTGCCGTCCATGATCCCCGGGTGCTCGCGGAACTGGCGGCGCACCTCCTCGACGACGCCGCCGCCGGCCCGGCCGACGGCCTCCATCGACAGCGCCGCGAAGAGGCAGACCATGAGGCCGCCGAGCAGCAGGCCCATGAGCACGGCCGGGTTGGCGACGCTGAAGTCGAACGTCTGCCCCGCCTTGTTGCTGAGCTCGTGCTCGAAGCCGGCGAAGAGGACGATCGCCGCCAGCACGGCCGAGCCGATCGCGTAGCCCTTCGTCACCGCCTTGGTCGTGTTGCCGACGGCGTCGAGCGGGTCGGTGACGTTGCGGACCTCCTCGGGCAGGTCGGCCATCTCGGCGATGCCGCCCGCGTTGTCGGTGATCGGGCCGAACGCGTCGAGCGCCACGATGAGGCCGGTGAGCGACAGCTGGCCCATGACGGCCACGCCGATGCCGTAGATGCCGACCGACCCGCCGCCCGCGAGCTTCCACGACGCGAGGATGCCGAGCACGAGCACGAGCGCCGGGAGCGCCGTCGCCTGCAGGCCCGAGGCGAGGCCCTGGATGATGTTCGTCGCGTGGCCGGTCTGCGACGCGCCCGCCGTCTTGCGCACGGGCGAGAAGCGCGTCGACGTGTAGTAGTCGGTGATGACGAACAGCAGCGCGGTGACGGCGATGCCGACGATCGAGCAGAGGTAGAGCTCGCCCACGCTCGGGGCGTCGCCGCCCGCGCCGAGCGTGACGCCGTCCATGATCCAGTGGGTCACCGGGTAGAAGGCGGCGGCCGCGATGACGCCGGAGGCGATGAGGCCCTTGTAGAGCGCGCCCTCGACGTTGTCGGTGCTCGTGCGGACGAAGAACGTGCCGATGATCGAGGCGACGATCGCCACGGCGCCGAGCACGAGCGGGTAGAGCGCGGCCGGCGTGGCGTCGGCCGCCGAGAACGTCAGGACGCCGAGGAGCATGACGGCGACCGCCGTGACCGCGTAGGTCTCGAAGAGGTCGGCGGCCATGCCGGCGCAGTCGCCGACGTTGTCGCCGACGTTGTCGGCGATGACCGCCGGGTTGCGCGGGTCGTCCTCGGGGATGCC
>JBDZVZ010000068.1:0-18580 GCA_040255945.1 Solirubrobacterales bacterium
GGCGGCGCGCTGGAGCGCGTCGAGCCCGGCGTCGCGGTCGCCGGCGGCGAGCTGCGCCCGGCCGAGCAGCAGGCGGGAGGCGAGCGCCTCGGCGGGCAGGTCGGCGTCCTCGGCGACGGCGACCGCGTTGGCGGCCGCCCCCGCGGCGGCGCTCCCGTCTCCGGCCGCGAGCAGCAGCTCGGCCCGGGCCCGCACCGCCCGGACCGCCGTCGCGGGCAGCCCGCCGCCGGCGGCGATCTCCTCGAGCAGGACGGTCCAGCGCTCCGCGTCGGCGGTCCGCTCGATCGCCAGGGCCGCACGGACGGCGGCGATGAGCAGCGGCGACAGGCCGGTCCGGCCGACGCGCCCGACGTCCGGCCCGGCCAGATCCGCAAGCGCGCGCAGCAGCCGCTCGGGGTCGGCGCCGAGGCGCACGATCGCGTTGTGGGCGGCGACCGTCGGCCGGGCCGCCGGCGCGCCGAGCGCGCGCAGCAGCTCGTCGCTCTCGGCCGCTGCCCGCTCGGCCTCGACCGGTTCGCCGCGTGCGTCGAGCACCCGCCCGCGCTGGCAGAGCGCGAAGGCCAGCTCGTGGGTCAGGCCCTGCAAGCGCGCCGCCTCCTCGGCGGCTTCGACGTGAGCGAGCGCCCCGTCGAGGTCGAGCAGGGGCAGCTCGTTCATCGCCAGCAGGGTGTGGAGATGCAGGAACAGGTGGTCCTGCCGGGTCGCTCGGGCGACGCGCACGCCGCGGGTGAGCACGACGACCGCCGCCCGGTGGCGCTCGAGCTGGCCGAGCGTGCCGCCCACGCCCCAGGTCGCGCGCGGCGCCCGCCCGAGCGCCGCGTCGTCGACGCGCTCCAGCCGCGCGGCCGCGCCGTCGACGACCGCGCCCGCATCCCGGCCGACCTCGGCCAGCGCGCCCGCGTGCACGGCCTCGGCCCACGCCCGCAGGACCGGGTCGCCGGCGTCGTTGTCGTCGTCGAGGGCGGCGATGGTCTGCTGGGACCAGCGCAGCTGCGCCTCGGCGTCGCTGCGGAAGAACGCCGCCGACGCCCGGTGGAGCATGAGCCACGGGTGCGCCCCGGCGGAGACGTGGGCCTCCAGGGCGCGCAGCCGCGCGTCGGCCGCGTCGAACGCTCCGAGCAGCACCTCGACGTTGGCCGCCTGGACCGCGAGCTCGACGCGTGCCGCTTCGTCCCCGGGTGCGACCAGCTCCGCGGCGGCCTCCAGGGCGGCGAGGCTCTCCTCGAGCTGTCCGGCGGCCAGCAGGGCCTGCGCCCACGGGCCGAGCAGGCGCCGCCGGCCGTCGTCATCGTCGTGGGCCAGCAGACGCAGCGCAGCGTCGTACCAGTGGGCGGCCGCGCCGGGCGCGGTCGGCTGGACCTCGATCCCCGCAGCCTCCAGCAGCGCGACGGCGTGCGCGTCGCCCGCCGCCGCGCAGCGCTCGACGTGGAACGCCCGCACGGCCGGTGACGCTCCGCGGGCGGCCAACGCCTGCGCGGCGCGCTCGTGGGCGCCGAGCCGCCAGCCCGGAGGGGTCGCGTCGTAGGCGGCGCGGTGGACGAGCGGGTGGCGGAAGCGGAAGCGGCGGGCGACCCCGGTGGCTGCGACGAGGTCGGCGGCGACGAGCACGTCGAGGGCCGCGGGGGCCGCCGAGGCCGGGACGCCGCCCGCGGCGGCGGCGACGTCGAGGTCGAACGGGTCGCCGGCGACCGCCGCCCCGGACAGCAGGTCGCGCGCGGCGCCGTCCCCCAGCGCGTCGAGCTCCTGGCCGATCGCGGCCGCGACGGTGCCCGGGAGCGTCGCGGCCGCCGGCTCGCCGAGCCGTCCCAGCTCCCGCAGGAAGAGCGGGTTGCCGGCCGCGTCGGCGACGATCCGCTCGGCGGCCGCGCGGTCCAGCCCGGCGGGCAACAGGGCACGCGCCGCCTCGCTCGCCAGCGGCCCGACGGGCACCTCGCGCCAGCCGCTCGCGCGCCGGCCGGCGTCCAGCAGCCGCGCGCCGGCGCCGGTCGGCCGCAGCGTCATGGCCAGCAGCAGCGGCACGCGCGGCGGGCGGCGCAGCAGGTGCAAGAGCAGCTCCAGGGACGCCTCGTCGGCCCAGTGGACGTCGTCGAGCAGCAGGACGACCGGCCGCTCGCGGCCGAGCAGCTCCAGCAGGGCGCGCAGCGTGCGATGGTGACGAAAGCGCTCGGCCGGGCCGGGCGCGTCGTCGGTGGCCGGGGGTGGGCCGGCCGGGTCGGCGGCGGCCGGCAGGACCGCGCCGAGCTCGGGGCCGACGGTCGCCAGCCGCGCCGGGTTCAACGTGCCGACGTGCTCGTCGAGCGCGTCGACGACCACGCCGAACGGCACGTCCCGGTCGTGCTCGGCGGCCCGGCCCTCGAGGACGAGCAGCCCGTCGGCCAGCGCGCGCTCGCGCAGCTCGGCCAGCAGCGCGCTCTTGCCGATCCCCGCCTCCCCGACGAGGGCGACGACCTGCGCGGCCCCGTCGTCGCGGACCGCGGCCCGGGCGGCGGCGAGCGCCTCGCGCTCCGGGTCGCGTCCGTGCAGCTCCACGGGCGCGGAGCCTAACGCGGGGGTGGCGAGGGATCCCCCGCCTGGTCGGCAGGGGGCGCGACCGGCACCGTGGCCGCCATGCACCAGACCACCGACCACCACCTCCGGAGGTTCCCCATGCTTCGCGCCCTGCTGGCCGCCGGCGCGCTCGCCGCAGCGATGCTGCCCGCGGCCGCCGCCCAGGCCGACACCGCCTCGTTCGACGGCTCCCGCGTCACCGTCACCGGCACCGACCAGCCCGAGAACATCGTCCTGTCCGTCAACGGCCGCGGCGGCCTCGAGGTCAACGCCGACACGGCCGGGCCGGGCTGCGCCTCGGCGGGCGACGGCGGGGTCACCTGCCCGATGCCCTCGGGCGGCATCTACGTCAACACGTACGGCGGCGACGACGCGGTCACCCATCTGGGCCTGACCGAGGGCACGCTGCCCGACGGCTCGCTGCACGTCGACCTCGGCGCCGGCGACGACCGCTTCGCCGGCGCCGCCGGCCGCGAGACCGTCGTCGGCGGCCCCGGCACCGACGAGATCACCGGCGGCGCCGGCGACGACGTCCTCGACGGCGGGGACGGCAACGACGCGGTCTACGGCGACGGCGGCCGCGACGAGCTGCACGGCGGCGCCGGCGACGACACGCTCGACGGCGACCGCTACGACGACCCCGCGGCCGACCTCATCGACGGCGGCCCGGGCAGCGACCTCGTCGAGGGCTGGAACATCCCCGACGAGGACGTCCATCCGCGCCTCAGCGTCACGGTCGACGGCGTGGCCGACGACGGCCGGCCCGGCGAGGGCGACGACGTGCGCGACATCGAGCGGATCACGTCGAACGTCTCCGGCACGTTCGTCACCGGCGACGGGCCCGACGTCGTGCAGGTGTGGGCCAACCTCGACTACGGCGCCTCGACGATCCGCACGAACGGCGGCAACGACCAGGTCACCGGCCTGAACGCCAGCGAGACGATCGACGGCGGCGCGGGCGACGACCGGCTCGAGGGCGGCTTCGGCGACGACACGATCGTCGGCGGCCCGGGCAAGGACACGATCATCGGCGACAGGTCCGCGAGCCAGTGCGGCCTCTTCGAGAGCTGCTCGCTGCCGCAGGGCAACGACGTCATCGACGTGCGCGACGGCGAGGCCGACACCGTCAGCTGCGGGGTGGGCGCCGACCGCGTGCTGGCCGACGCGGCCGACACGGTGGCCGCCGACTGCGAGCAGGTCGACCGCGCGGCCGGCGCCGGGTTCGGCACCGGCTCGCTGCCCGCCCAGCCGGCCGCCGACCGTGGCGCTGAGCGGACCGCGACGCTGCCTGTCGAGCTCACGCGCACGACGCTGCGCCGGGCGCTGAAGGGCGGCCTGCGCGTGCGGGTCCAGGCCCCGGCGGTCGGGCGTCTGAAGGCGACCGCGAGCCGCAGCCGGGTCCGCGTCGCCTCCGGTTCGGCGACGGTCCGCCGCGCCGGCACGACCACCGTGACGCTGCGCTTCTCCAAGGCGGCCCGTCACCGCCTGCGGGCCGCGCGCCGCGCCCGGATCTCGGTGGCCGTGCGCTTCACCGCCAAGGGCGACACGGCGCTCTCGGGCCGTGCCGCGACCACGATCAAGCGCTAGGGGTTGCTCCGATGGCCACCTTCCTCGTCTACACCGCCCCCGCCACGGGGCACGCGTTCCCCCTCGTGCCGGGGCTGCTGGCCCTGCGCGAGCGGGGGCACGCGGTCGACCTCCGCACCGCGCCCGAGGTGGTGGCGGCGGTGCGGCGGGCGGGTCTGGCGGCCGGGCCGGTCGATCCGCGCATCGCGGCGATCAGCGTCGGCGGCCATGAGGAGCGCCGGCCGGCCGCGCGCCTGCGCCGTGAGTACGGCGATCTGATGGCGCGCGGCCGGCTGGACCGCCTCGACGTCGCCCGGGCGATCGCCGAGGCCGCGCCGGACGCCGTGCTCGTCGATGTCCTCGCCTACGGCGCGCAGGTCGAGGTGGAGCGCAGCGGCCTGCCGTGGGCGCTGACGCTGCCCTCGCTGCTGCCGCTCCCGGGCGCGGGCATCCCGCCCTACGGCCTCGGCCTGGCGCCCGCCCGCGGGCCGCTCGGCCGGCTGCGCGACTGCGTGCTGTGGCGCGCGGTCCTGCGCGCCTACGGCCGGGCGATGATGGGGCCCTACAACGTGCTGCGCGAGGAGGCCGGCCTGGGGCCGCTGGCGGGGCCGCTCGAGCTGCTGCGCCGGCCCGATGCGGTCGTCGCGCTCACCGGCGAGCCGCTCGAGTACCCGCGCGCCGACCTGCCCGGCCACGTCCGCATGGTGGGCGCCCAGGTCTGGGACCCGCCGCCGGCGCTGAGGTGGGAGACGGCGTTCCTGGACGAGCCCGGCGACCCGTGGGTGCTCGTGACCTGCTCGACCGACCCGCAGGGCGACGAGGCGCTGGCAGCGGCCGCGATCGACGCGTTGCGCGACGAGCAGGTCCGCGTCCTCGTCACGCTCGCCGGCGCCCGCGACGCCGGCGCGCTGCCGTCGGCGCCCAACGTCCGGGTGGCGCGGTTCGTGCCGCACGGCCCCGTGCTCGACCGGGCGGCGGCGGTCGTCTGCCACGGCGGGATGGGCATCGTCGGCAAGGCGATGGCCGCCGGCGTGCCGATCGTCGCCGTGCCGTTCGGCCGCGACCAGCCCGAGATCGCGCGGCGCGTCGAGCAGTGCGGCGCCGGGGTCCTGCTGCCCCGCAGGCAACTGGGCGCCCGGCGGCTGCGGGCGGCGGTGGCGCGGGCCCGCGCCGGACGTGCGGATGCGCTCGCGGCCGGCGCGCGGCTGCGAGCGGCCGGCGGAGCCGAAGCATTCGCCGACGCGGCCGAGGGCCTGGTGCGCGTTCACGCACGCCCCCGCGGACGTCGGGACAGCGGGGCGCGTTGCTAGCGTTCGGGCCGTGACCGCCGCCAGCCTCGACCTGCCGCTCGTCGCCAGCGGCAAGGTCCGTGAGATCTACGACCTCGGCGATGATCGGCTGCTGTTCGTCGCCTCCGATCGCGTGTCGACCTACGACGTGGTGCACCCGAACGGCATCCCGGACAAGGGCAAGGTCCTGACCGGGATCTCGGCCTACTGGTTCGGCAAGACTGGCCACATCGTGCCCAACCACTACATCTCGGCCACCGACGGCGTCCCCGCCCCGGTGCGCGGCCGCGCGATGACCGTGCAGCGCCTGAAGATGCTGCCGGTCGAGTGCGTCGTGCGCGGCTACATCACCGGCTCGGGCTGGAAGGACTATCAGGCGTCCGGGAAGGTCTCGGGCATCGAGCTGCCGGCGGGCCTGCAGGAGTCCGAGCAGCTGCCGACCCCGATCTTCACCCCGTCGACGAAGGCCGACGAGGGCCACGACGAGCCGATCGACCTCCAGCGCGCGGGCGAGATCCTCGGCGACCCCGAGCTCGCCGCGCGGCTGCGCGACGTCTCGATCGAGCTCTACAACTTCGGTGCGGCCCAGGCGCGCGAGCGCGGTGTCATCCTCGCCGACACGAAGTTCGAGTTCGGCCTCGACCCCGAGGGCAACCTCGTGCTCGGCGACGAGGCGCTGACGCCCGACTCGTCGCGCTACTGGCCGGTCGACGGCTACGAGCCCGGCCACGGCCAGCCGAGCTTCGACAAGCAGTTCGTCCGCGACTGGGCGTCGGGCACCGGGTGGGACAAGACCCCGCCCGCGCCCGCGATCCCCGACGACGTCATCGCCGCCACGCGCGCGAAGTACGTCGAGGCCTACGAGAAGGTCACCGGCGAGTCCTTCGACGCCTGGCTCTCTCGGACAGCGGCCTGATGCGCGCCCGCGTCCTCATCCGCCCGAAGGCCGGCATCCTCGACCCGCAGGGCGTCGCCGTCGAGCGCGCGCTGCCCGCGCTCGGGTTCTCCGGGGCGGGCAACGTCCACGTCGGCCGGCTCGTGGAGCTCGACGTCGAGGACCCGTCCCAGCTCGACGAGATGTGCCGCAAGCTGCTGGCCAACCCGCTCGTCGAGGACTACGAGATCCAGACCGTCTCGTGACGACGTTCGGCGTCATCACCTTCCCCGGCACCTGTGACGACGCCGACGCGCGGCTGGCCTGCGCGAAGGTCGGCGACGTCAAGGCGCTCTGGCACGCCGACCCCGACCTGCACGGCATCGACGCGGTCGTCGTCCCCGGCGGGTTCTCCTACGGCGACTACCTGCGGGCGGGCGCGATCGCGCGTTTCTCGCCGGTCATGGAGTCGGTCATCGCCTTCGCGAACGACGGCGGCCCGGTGCTCGGCATCTGCAACGGCTTTCAGATCCTCTGCGAGGCCGGGCTGCTGCCCGGCGCGCTGCTGCCCAACACCGAGCTGCGCTTCGTCTGCCGCCAGGTGGACCTCGAGGTCGTGCGCGCCGACACGCCGTTCACCGCGACCTGCGAGGCGGGCCAGCGGCTGTCGATCCCGGCCAAGCACATGAGCGGCCGCTACGTCGGCGACGTCCCCGAGGAGCAGGTCGTCCTGCGCTACTGCGAGTCCTACAACTTCAACGGCTCGCAGGACGACATCGCCGGCGTCTGCAACGCGGGCCGCAACGTCCTGGGGCTCATGCCGCACCCCGAGCACGCGATCGACGAGCTCGTCGGCGGCTCGGCCGACGGGCTGAAGCTCTTCGAGGGGATGGCCGCCGGTGTCGCCGTCTGAGGTCGTCCCCGGGGTCGAGCAAGCGGCCGCCCTCGGCCTCACCCGCGAGGAGTACGCGCGGGTCTGCGAGCAGATGGGCGGCCGCGAGCCCAACGAGGTCGAGCTGGCGATGTTCTCGCTGCTGTGGAGCGAGCACTGCGCCTACAAGCACTCCAAGAAGCTCTTGCGCACGCTGCCGACCGAGGGGCCCGCGGTCGTCATGGGCCCGGGCGAGAACGCGGGCGCCGTGGACGTCGGCGACGGCTGGGCGGTCGCGTTCAAGGTCGAGTCCCACAACCACCCGAGCGCGGTCGAGCCGTTCCAGGGCGCGGCCACGGGCGTCGGCGGCATCCTGCGCGACATCTTCGCGCTCGGCGCCCGGCCGATCGCGATCCTGGACTCGCTGCGCTTCGGCGAGCCGAGCAGCGAGCGCTCGCGCTACCTGCTCGACCGGGCCGTCGCCGGCATCGCCCACTACGGCAACTCGATGGGCGTGCCGACCGTCGGCGGCGAGGTCGTCTTCGAGGCCCCGTACGAGACGAACTGCCTCGTCAACGCCATGGCCATCGGGTTGGCGCGCCAGGAGGACATGGTCCGCAGCGCCGCGGCCGGCGTCGGCAACACGCTCGTGCTGTTCGGCGCCTCGACCGGCCGCGACGGCATCGGCGGCGCGTCGGTGCTGGCCAGCGCCGAGCTCGACGCCGACGACGACAAGCGCCCGACCGTGCAGGTCGGCGACCCGTTCGAGGAGTCCAAGCTGCTGGAGTGCTCGCTCGAGCTGCTGGCCTCCGGCTTGTTGGTGTCCTTGCAGGACCTCGGCGCCGCCGGCCTGACGAGCGCCGCGTCCGAGATGGCCTCCAAGGGCGAGGTCGGACTGGACCTCGACGTGGCGAAGGTCCCGCTGCGCGAGGCCGACATGGAGCCGTTCGAGATCATGGTCTCGGAGTCGCAGGAGCGGATGCTGTGCGTCTGCACGCCGGCCAACGTCGACGCGGTGCTGGCCATCTGTGAGAAGTGGGAGATCCACGGCACCGCGATCGGCACCGTCACCGAGGGTGACCGCTTCCGCGTCCTGCGCGGCAACGAGGTCGTCGGCGACATGCCGGTCAGCGGCCTGGTCGACTGCGCCCCGGTCTACGATCTCGCGCCCGAGAAGCCGACCGCGTCGCTGTACCCGGCGCCCGAGGCGGTCCTGGAGCTCGACGCCGACGTGCGCGAGGCGCTGCTCGCCCTGCTGAGCTCGCCGAACCTGGCCTCGCGCCGGCCGCTGTTTCAGCAGTACGACGCGATCGTGCAGTCGCGCACGGTGCGCCGGCCGGAGGAGGCCGATGCGGCGGTGCTGTGGCTGCGCGACATGGGCGACGGGGCGCCGGCGATCGCGACCTCGATCGACGGCAACGGCCGCCGCGTGGCCGCCGACCCCTACTGGGGCACAGTCGGCAACGCGCTGGAGTGCGCGGCCAACCTCGCGGCGGTCGGCGCTCAGCCGCTCGGCACGACCAACAACCTCAACTTCGGCAACCCGGAGAAGCCGCACATCGCCTGGCAGCTGACCGAGGCGGTGCGCGGCCTGGGCGACGCCTGCCGCGCGCTGGAGGCGCCGATCGTCGGCGGCAACGTGTCGCTCTACAACGAAGGCGCCGACGGGCCGATCTACCCGACGCCGGTCGTCGGCATGGTCGGTGTGCTGCCGGATCCCGCGCGCGCCGGTCGTCTGGCGTTCGCGCGCGAGGGCGACGCGATCGCGCTCGTCGGCTGGGACGGGGAGCCGGGCTCGGCGTCGCTGGCCGCCTCCGAGCTGGCGAAGCTGCGCGGCGAGCCGCTGCCCGACGGGTTGGTGCCGGTGGATCTCGACGCGGCGGTCGCGGTGCTGGACGCCGTGCGCGACGCGGTGCGGGGCGGCGAGCTTTCGAGCGCGCACGACATCGCCGAGGGCGGTCTGCTCGTCGCGGTGGCCGAGAGCGCGCTGGCCGGCGGCCTCGGCGCCTCGCTCGACCTCGGCGACGTCGACGATGTCTGGACGGCGCTGTTCGGCGAGCGCTCGGCGGGCTTCGTCGTCTCCGGCGACCGTGCGGCGCTGGAGCGCCTCGGCGAGCGCGGCCCCGTGACGCTCATCGGCACGGTCGGCGGTGATGCGCTCGAGGTCGCGGTCGCGGACCTGCGCGAGCGCTGGCCGCTCAGCGCGCTGCGCGAGGCGAACGCCGCGCTCGCCCCGCTCTTCCCGTAGGGCCGGCGGCCCGGCTCTACGGCCGCAGCTCGGCCGACCTCAGGCCCCAGATCAGCGTCGATCCGTCGAAGCCAAAGCCGCCTGGGTCTGCGTCGTCGTCGAGCCGCCGGGTGCCCTCGCCGTCATGCGCCCACATTTCGATGTGGTACGGCGAGTCGCGCTGCTTGAGCGCCCACGCCACTGAGCCCTCGCGGTTGATGCGAACGGAATCGGCGCCCGGTGCTGCGATGACCTGGCGCTGCCCACTCTCGGCGTTCAACGTGATGACCGTTCCGTCAGCGGTCGCGGTGGCGAACCAGGCGCCGGCGGCGTCGGCGGGTCGTGAACCGATGATCGCTGTCAGGTCGCGCGGGTTGTCAACGGTCTGCGTGGCTCCGGTCGCACGCCAGCAGACCGCAAAACCAGTCTCGGTCTGAACGTAGCTGATGAGCTCGCTGCCTTGGATAAAGCCGGGCGCGCCGTTACGCGGGGCGGCCGCGAGTCGGCACCGATCATCAGTCCTGGTGACGAAGGAACGCGCGACGCCGTTGTGCTGCCATGTCAGACGTTGGCCTGAGAAGACAAGCCGGGTCAGCCGCCGGCCGGAATCGATGATGCGGTGTTCACGAAGTGCGCCCGCCGGACGATTGACGTGGAGCTCGGGTGGACCGCCACCTCCCCTGTATACGAAGGCGACGGCACGGCCTGGGCCCACCGCGACGGCTGAGACGAGGACGCTCACGATCTCTTCCCGCTGCGGGCGCAGGGCACTGTCGCGGTAGAGGGCGAAGGCCCCGGTATCGGCGCGGCCGCCCGAGGCAGACAGCCCGTAGACCAAGGTAGTGCCGTGCAAGCGGACGAAGCTAAACCGTCCGGGCGATGATCCGATCGTGGCGTCGATCGATCGGCGCCGGCCGGTCCGCAACGAGCATGCGGTCAGCCGCGAACGGCCTTCCATGAGCATGCGGACAGTTGCCGAGTGGGCAACGACACGTTCGTGCCCTTGGTGCGTGCAGCGCGGCGATTTCGACGTGCGCGCGTGCACGGCTCCGGCCGGGAGCAACGTGAAACCGACGACGAGCGAGAGCAGGGTGAGCGCGCGCATACACCGTCTTCTAGCCGATCGGAGGGCGCTCGCACCACACGACCTCGCTGGGTAAGCCCGCCCCGTGACCTCCGCGGAGCTGCTCGTCGGCCTCCTGGGCGTCGTGACGATCCTCGCCGGCGTCTCGAGCCGGATCGGCGTGCCCGCGCCGATCCCACTCATCGTCGCCGGCGTGCTCGTCAGCCTCATCCCCGGGCTGCCGTCGACGCACCTCGAGCCCGACGTCGTCTTCTTCGTCTTCCTGCCGCCGCTCGTCTACGGCGCCGGGTTCAACTCCTCGCCGCGCGACCTGCGCTCGCAGGCCCGGCGTATCGCCATCCTCGCTCTCGGCCTCGTCGTCGCGACGATGGCGGCCGTCGCCGTGGCCGTCCACGCCGTCGTGCCCGGCTTCAGCTGGCCGGAGGCCTTCGTGCTCGGCGCGATCCTCGCCCCCACCGACCCCGTCGCCGCCGTGTCGATCATGCAGCGCCTGCGGGTGGCGCCGCAGCTGTCGGCGCTGGTCGAGGGCGAGTCGCTGCTCAACGACGGCGTCGGACTCGTTCTCTACCGGGTGGCCGTCGGCGTGACGGTGAGCGGGGCGTTCTCGCTCGCCGACGCGCTCGGCGAGTTCGCCAAGGCGAGCGCCGGCGGGGTGGCGATGGGTCTGGCGGTCGGCTGGCTCATCGCCCGGATCCGCCGCCGGATCGCCGACGTCCCGACCGAGATCGCCCTGTCGCTCTTCACGCCCTACGCCGCCTACATCGCCGCCGAGGCCCTGACGCTGTCGGGGATCCTGTCGGCGGTGACCGTCGGCCTCTACCTCGGCGCCCGCAAGGAGGGCTATTTCTCGGCCGCCGCGCGGCTGGAGGCGCAGGCGTTCTGGCGGGCGCTCATCTTCCTGCTCGAATCGGCGCTGTTCCTGCTCATGGGCCTGCAGTTCGCCGACGTCGCCAGGAACATCGAGGATCTCGCGCCGGAGCGCGTCGCGCTCACCGTCGTGGTCGTCATCGCTGTCGTGACGCTGCTGCGCGTGGGTTGGATGTTCACCGGCAGTCCCCTGCTGCGCATCCTGATCCCCGGGCGCGTCCGGGGCGAGCCGGCGCCGATGGGCGCCGGCGCCCGGCTCGTCGCCGGCTGGTCGGGCATGCGCGGGGCGGTCTCCCTGGCGGCAGCGCTCGCCGTCCCGGCCGCCGTCGAGGGGGGCGCGCCGTTTCCCCAGCGCAACCTCATCATCTTCGTCGTCTTCTGCGTCATCGTCGTCGGCATCGTCGTCCAGGGCCTCTCGCTGCCGGCGCTCATCCGGCGGGTCGGCGTGGGACGCGAGCACGGCGACGACGTCGCCGAGGCGGCCCGGGCGCGCGCGGCCGCCGCGCAGGCGGCGCTCTCCTGCCTGGAGGAGATCGGCGAGGGCGACGCGGCCGCCCAGCTGCGCACCCTCTACGAGTCGCGCCTGCGCCACGCCCGCGCGCCCCTGGACGAGGGCGGCGACGCCGACCGCGAAGGCGTCGAGCGGTTCATGGAGCTGCGCGAGCGGCTGCTGCGCGTCGAACGCGAGGCGGTCATCGAGCTGCGCGAGCGCGGCGAGATCTCCGAGGCGGCGCTGCGCGCCGTCGAGCGCGACCTCGACCTCCAGGAGGCGCGGCTGGCCTGAGGCTGCCGCTGGCGCCATTGCTACCCTGCGTCTCGCCGCTCTCCGTTGCCCCGGGCGGCTCTCATGACCGAGCAGCTGCCTTCTCTCGACGAACGCGATGGACCGCGTGACGAGTGCGGCGTCTTCGGGATCTACGCGCCCGAGCACGACGTCGCCCGCCTGGCCTACTTCGCCCTGTACGCGCTCCAGCACCGCGGCCAGGAGTCGGCCGGCATCGCCGCCGCCGACCGGGGCGGCTACATCATCACCCAGCGCTCGCTCGGCCTCGTCAACCAGGTGTTCAAGGAGCACGACCTGCGGGCGCTGGCCGGCGACCTGGCGATCGGGCACGTCCGCTACTCGACCACCGGCTCCAACGAGTGGGAGAACTCCCAGCCGGTGCACCGCAGCGCCGGCTCGCAGGGCAACCGCGAGCTCGCCCTCGCCCACAACGGCAACCTCATCAACGCCGTCGAGCTCCACGCCCAGCTCCGCGAGGAGGGCGTCCAGTTCACCTCGACGAGCGACTCGGAGATCATCGCCGCGCTGCTGTCGACCCATCCCGCCGAGGAGCTCGAGGACGCCGTCGCCGACGTGCTGCCCCAGCTGCAGGGCGCGTTCTCCACGGTCGCGATGGTCCGCGACAAGGTCGTCGCGTTCCGGGACCCGTCGGGCCTGCGGCCGCTGTCGATCGGCCGGATCGGCGACCGCTACTGCGTCGCGTCGGAGACGTGCGCGTTCGACATCATCGGCGCCGAGCATGTTCGCGACGTCGCGCCGGGTGAGTGCGTGATCCTCTCCGAGGACGGGCTGACCTCGCGCCAGATCGTCTCCGGCCAGCGTGAGGCGTTCTGCGTCTTCGAGTACATCTACTTCGCGCGGCCCGACTCGCGCATGAACGGCGAGCTGCTGCAGGCCGCCCGCGGGCGGATGGGCGAGATCCTGCACCGCGAGGCCCCGGCCCCGAACGCCGACCTCGTCATCGCCGTCCCCGACTCCGGCAACGCCGCCGCCCGCGGCTACGCCCGCGCCGCCGGCCTGCCGCAGGACGACGGGCTCATCAAGAACCGCTATGTCGCCCGGACGTTCATCGCCCCCGGCCAGGAGCTGCGCAAGCACGGGCTGCGGATGAAGTTCAACCCGCTGCCGGAGATCGTCGGCGGCAAGCGGATCGTCGTCGTCGACGACTCGATCGTCCGCGGCAACACGACCAGGCAGATCGTCCAGATGTTGCGCGACGCCGGCGCGCTGGAGGTCCACCTGCGGATCTCGGCCCCGCCGATCAAACATCCGTGCTTCTACGGCATCGACATGAGCACGCGCGAGGAGATGATCGCCCACGGCCGCACGGTCGAGGAGGTCGCCGCCGAGGTGGGAGCCGACTCGCTGGCCTACCTGTCGCTGGAGGGCGTCTACGAGGCGGTCCGCGGCGACCGCGCCCGGCACTGCGACGCCTGCTTCTCGGGCCACTACCCGCTCGAGGGCACCGCCGACAAGGGCGCGTTCGAGCGTCCGCTGCCGGTCGTCCCGGCGTAGCCCGGTCGCCGAGCCGGGTGGCCGTCAGCGAGGATCCGCGGGGCCGGGCCGCCACCGCGCCGCCTGTCGTCCGCCGCTGGCCGATCGTGGTCGGGCTCGTCCTCCTGGCGTTCAACCTACGCCCGGCGGTCACGAGCATCGGGCCGGTGCTCGACGAGCTGCGCGCCTCCCTCGGCGTGTCCAACAGCTGGGCCGGGCTGCTGACGACGCTGCCGCTGCTGTGCTTCGTCGCCTTCGGCGGGCTGGCGCCGCTGGCGGCCCGGCGGGTGGCGCCGCGGGCGCTGGCCATCGGGCTGCTGGCCCTCCTGGCCGGCGGGCTGCTGGTGCGCGCGATCACCGGCTCGCCGGCGGTGTTCCTGGCCATGAGCGCGGTGGCGCTGGCCGGCATCGCGGTCGCCAACGTCGTCCTGCCCGTGCTCGTCAAGCGCTACTTCGTCGACCACATCGGGCCGATGACCGCCGCCTACGTGACGGCGCTCGCGCTCGGGTCGACGGCCGGGGCGGCGCTCAGCGTGCCCATCGCCGACGCCGCCAGCTGGCGCTACGGGCTCGGCGTGTGGGCGGCGGTCGCGGCCGTGGCCATGGTCCCGTGGGTGCTGTGGCGGCCGCCGCCGGTCGCGCCCGCACCGGAACCGCACCGCGCTCGCGCGGCGTACGCGGCGGTCCTGCACAGCCGCCTGGCCTGGGCGATGACGCTGTACTTCGGCACGCAGGCGGTAGGCGCCTATGTCGCCTTCGGCTGGCTGGCCGACATCTACCGCGACGCCGGGTTCAGCGCGTCGACCGCCGGCCTGCTGGTGACCGTCTACACGGCGGTCGCGATCCCGATGTCGCTCGTCGTCCCCAACGTGGCGGCCCGCCGGCACGACCAGCGCGGCCTGGTCGTCTTCTTCGCCGCCACCTACCTGGCGGGCTTCGCGGGCCTGCTCGGCGCCCCGCACGCCGGCGCCTGGCTGTGGGCGGTGCTGCTCGGCATCGCCGGCGGGTCGTTCCCGCTGGCGCTGACGCTCATCGGGCTGCGGGCGACGACCACGAGGACGACCGTGGCGCTGTCGGCGCTGGCCCAGAGCGGCGGCTACGCCGTGGCCGCCGTCGGACCGCTGGCCGTCGGGGTCCTGCACGATCTCTCCGGGGGCTGGACGGTGTCGCTGGTGTTCGTCATCGGCCTGCTCGCGCTGCAGCTTCCCGCCGGGCTCATCGCCGGGCGCCCCGTAGTACCCGCCGGTCAGCGGGCGTAGGTTTCTGCCCCTGCGAGGCGGGGCGCCCGTGGGACCCTCGCGCGCATGGAGACGACGATCGACATGGCGGCGCGCCAGCGCGACGGGCTGCGCGCCTTCCTGCGGCTCTTCGCCGGCGCCAGCCCGGGCGCCCGCCTGCTCGACACGCCCCGCGGCGTGACCGCGCTCATCTGCCCCGCGCGGCCGGAGCGCTCGCTCGTCAACAGCGTCGTCTACGACGACAGCGAGGTGCTGGCCGATGCGCTGCCCGGCCTGGCCTGCGACTACGACGCCGAGGGCGTCGACGCGTGGACGGTGTGGTCCAACGTCGGCGACCAGGCCGTCGCCGACGCGTGCGCGGCCCGCCGCCACGTCCTCGACGCGACCCCGGAGCTCATGTGGGCGCCCATCGACGACCTGTGCCTCGACGTGGGTCCGGGCGACGGCGTGGTGCTCGACCGCGACGTCTCCTGGGGCCTGCTCGGCGACCTCAACGACGCCGCCTACGGCCTGCCCGCCGACCACCTCGCCTGCACCCTGCGCGACGCCGACCCGGACGCGGCCCTGCGGACCGTCGCCGTGGCCGACGGCCGGCCGGTCGCCGGCGCGGCGGCGCTCCTCGACGGCGACAACGCCCACGTCGTCCTCGTCGCGACGCTGCCCGACGCCCGCGGCCGCGGCCTCGCGGCCCGGTGCACCGCGGACGTCGTGGCCCGCGCCGGGGCGGCCGGTGCCGAGACGACGACGCTCGAGGCGACCCAGCTCGGACGGCCCCTCTACCGGCGCCTCGGCTACCGGGAGATCGGCCCGCTGGGCATGTGGGAGCGCCGCCGCCGCTGAGCCCTACGTGCCGGCGTCGGGGCTCATGCGGGCCGCCGGGATGATGCTGTCGGTCGGCGTGGCAGTGGCGGCGAGCGTGCTGTCCCCGGTCGTCGCCGCCGGCGGCGCCCACGTCAGCTGGATGAGCCCGTCGCCCCAGATGTTCCAGTAGTCGATCCGGATCCGGCTGCGCTGGCCCGCGGTGCGGTCGACGTCGACGCAGCGCCGCCCGCCGAACAGGTACCAGGCCTCGACGAGCTGCTGGTCGTCGAGCCACATCCGCACGCCGTCGTCGGCCTTGACGCAGAAGCGGTAGCGGCCGGTCGTCGGCGACTCGATCGTGCCGGTCCAGCGGGCCGCGTAGGTCCCGGCCGCAACGCCCGGCGCGGGCGAGCCCGTCCAGCGCAGGCCGACCGACGGGTTCTCGACGCGTGTCGCGACCGGCGTCGTGAACTTCGTGTCCTTGAAGTATTCGCCGCGCAGGCCGGCCGGCTGCTCGTAGCGGCCGAGGTCGAACATCATCGCGGTCTGGACCTCGCCCGCGGAGTCGGAGGCGACGCCGGCCACGAAGCGGTTCGGGTCGCGCGGATCCCAGGCCATGCCGCCGACCGCCGCATAGCCGCGCCCCTGCAGGTGCCACGGCTCGTTGAGGAACGTCAGCCGGCGGCTCTCGGTCCCGTCCGGGCGCATCAGCCAGTAGTCGAGCCCCGCCTTCGTCGCGTCCGTGGTGCGCGCGTAGAGGATGTGGTCACCCTGCGGGACGTAGAACGCGAACTCGTTGTAGTTCGTGAAGAACCCGGGCGCCGGGTCGGCGGGGCTCAGCCGCCGCGCGGGGGCGGCGAAGTCGGCGTCGACTTCGAAGATCTGGCTGTCCCACCAGTTCGGCATCCCCATGTCGCTGGCGAAGAGGATCCGCCGGTTGTCGGGTGAGAAGCCGTAGGGCTCGTAGAAGCGGCCCTTCTCGGGCTGGTAGGTGCGGACGTTGGCCAGGCGCGGGGTGCCGTCGGCCCAGGCGATGTCGGCGACCTTCAGCCGCCACGCGCCGAGGTTGAAGATTGCCGGCGCGTAGAGCTCGGCCCAGACGAGCTTGTTGCCGGTGCGGTCGAAGCGCGGCCACATCGTGCCCATCGCGTCGCTGCCCGCGGTGTAGATGTCGGTCAGCGGCCACGCCTGCGTGCCGTCGGTGCGCTGGAGCCAGACGTCGCTGTAGGCGCCCTTGCCCGGCTCGGCCTCGACGGCGCCGATCTTGCCGAAGTGCTGGCCGCGCTCGACCTGGACGAGCATGAGGTCGCCCTTGGGGTCGACGTCGCCCGCGCCGCGGTGCGTGCCGGTGCCCGCGCCGGGCAGGACCGGTGTCGCGCAGGTCAGGCAGCGCTCGTCGCTGCCGTCGCGGGCGGCGCTGTAGGCGTCCCACAGGCCGTCGCTGCCGCGCGCGTTGTAGACGATCCGGTCGAGGCTGGCGCTCCAGCCCATGGGGGCGGCGTTCGTCTTCCACACGGCCGCGCCATGGGTCTCGTACTGGGTGGCCGACGCGGCGGCCGGCAGGGCGAACGTCACGGCGAGCGCGGCCAGCGCGAGGTGGCGCGCGCCGGCCAGGGGCAGACGGAGCATGTTGGTGTCCTTCTCGACGGCGGATACGACAGCCCCGAGATCGGCCACCGGTCAACGGCGTTGACGCATGCCTCGCCCGTCCGGGGGAGGCGCGACCGCCGCTACCGCGGCACGCGCAGCGTGCGGGTCAGCACGGTCTTGCGGCGCGTCCGGTCCTCGACCGTGATCCGCAGCTTCACCCGCCTGCCGGCGCTCGCGCGGATCGCCCGACGGCTCGCGCGGGCCACGACCCGGACGGTGTGGCCCGGCCCGAGCGACGAGCTCCCGCGGCCGCGCAGCGTGCGACCCGTCCGCGCCTCGACGCGGGCGCGCCCGCCGCCCGGGGTGCGGACGTGGACGACGAACCCGCGGGCGCGCAGGAGGCTGCGCACGCTCTGACGCGGGACCGAGATGCGCAGGCGGCGGGCCGCGCTGCCGGACGCGGGCGTTCCGCCGGCCGCCGGCGCGCCGGAGGCGGGCGAGCCGTTGCCGCCCTTGCCGGCGTTGCCGGGCCGCTTGGCCGGCGACGAGGACCCGCCGCCGCCCGAACCCGGCGTCGAGGTCGCCGGCGGCGTCGCCGGGCTCAGCGGCGCGGAGGCGACGCCGTCGCGGCTCAGCCCGAACATCATCGCCGTCTGCACCTCGCCGGCCGGGTCGGACGCCACCCCGGCGACGAACCGGTTCGGGTCCTGCGGGTCGAACGCGAGCCCTCCGATCGCGGCGTACTTGCCGCCGGTCTGTTGCGCGAGGTCGGTCAGCTGCTGGTGGCCGGTGCCGTCCGGGTTCATCACCCAGTACTCCATGCCCCCGGTCCGCGTGCCCGCGGTGCGCCCGTAGATGATGTGGTCGCCCTGCGGGACGTAGAAGGCGAATTCGTTGTAGGCGGCGAACGGAAACGGCGCCGGCTCGTCGGGGCTCAGACGCTGCGCGGCGCCGCTGAAGTCGGCGGCCACCGACCAGATCTGGGCGTCCCAATAGCTCGGCATGCCGAGGTCGCTGGCGAAGATGATGCGGCTGTTGTCCGGCGAGAACCCGTAGGGCTCCATGAAGCGGCCCTTCTCGGGCTGGTAGCTGCGGACGTTCTCGAGGTGCGGAGCGCCGTCGGCCCAGGCGATGTCGGCCGTCTTCAGCCGCCAGGCGCCGAGGTTGAAGATCGCGGGGGCGTAGAGCTCGGCCCAGACGAGCTTGTTGCCGGTGCGGTCGAAGCGCGGCCAGATGACGCCCATGGCGTCGCTGCCCGGCGCGTAGATGTTCGTCAGCGCCCAGGCCTGGGATCCGTCGGTGCGCTGGAGCCAGACGTCGCTGTAGGCGCCCTTGCCGGGCTCGGCCT
>JBDZVZ010000131.1:0-4440 GCA_040255945.1 Solirubrobacterales bacterium
TCGCGCTTGTACATCGCGCCCGACGGGCACGAGGCGACGCACGACGGGTTCAGGCAGTGCTCGCAGATGCGCGGCAGGAAAAACATGAACGCCTGCTCGTAGGTCAGGCGCACCTCCTCCTCCATCTTCACCAGCCGCGGGTCCTTGACCGCGTGCTCGGGGCCGCCGGCCAGGCCCTCGTCCCAGTTCGGCCCCCACTGGGGCTCCATCGGCTGGCCGGTGAGCTGCGAGTGCGGGCGAGCGACCGGGTCGACGTCGGAGAGCGGTGCGGTGACGAGCGTCTCGTAGTCGTAGGTCCACGGCTCGTAGTAGTCGTCGATCGCCGGCAGGTTCGGGTTGGAGAAGATCGTCAGCAGCTTCTTGACCCGGCCGCCGGCGCGCAGCTGGAGCTTGCCGCGCTTGTTGAGCTCCCAACCGCCCTCCCAGCGACCCTGATCGGCCCACTGGCGCGGGTAGCCCTGGCCCGGCGCGGTCTCGACGTTGTTGAACCAGACGTACTCGGTGCCGGGCCGGTTCGTCCACACCTGCTTGCAGGTCACCGAGCACGTGTGGCAGCCGATGCACTTGTCGAGGTTCATGACCATGGCGACCTGCGCCTTGACGTGCATCGCTAGTACCTCACCGGCTCGGTGCGCTTGCGGATGACCGTGACCGCGTCACGGTTGGACCCGGTCGGCCCGTAGTAGTTCGGCGCCCACGACAGCTGCGCGTAGCCGCCGATCATGTGGGTGGGCTTCATCGTCACCGAGGTCAGCGCGTTCTCGGTGCCGCCGCGCCGGCCGTCGATCTCGCTGCGCGGCGTGCCCAGCTGACGGTCCTTGGAGTGGTAGAGCAGGCACATGCCCGGCTTGACCCGGTGCGAGACGACCGCGCGGGTGACGACGATGCCGTTGCGGTTGTAGGCCTCGATCCAGTCGTTGTCGCTGACGCCGATCTTCGCCGCGTCGTCCGGGCTCATCCAGATCCCCGAGCCGCCGCGGAAGAGCGTCAGCATGTGGAGGTTGTCCTGGTACTCGGAGTGGATCGACCACTTCGAGTGCGGCGTGACGTAGCGCAGGGTGATCTCGGGGACGTTCTCGGAGCCCTCGACCGGCCAGCCGCCCTCGAGCATGACCCGCGGGTCCAGGGGCGGCCGGTAGGTCGGCAGGCCCTCGCCGAGCTCGAGCATCCACGCGTGGTCGAGGTAGAGGGCGATGCGGCCGGTGAGCGTGTGCCACGGCTTCTCGCGCTCGACGTTGATCGTGAACGCGGCGTAGGCACGGTTGTCCTCGTCGATGCCCGACCACTCCGGGGAGGTGATGACGTGGCGCGGCTGGACCTGGACGTCCTGCCAGCGGATCTGCACGTGCTCGGAGGGCTCGGCGAGGTCGGCCAGCGGGACGCCACAGCGCTGCTCGAGCGTCTTGAAGCCCTCCAGGGCGAGCCGCCCGTTCGTCACCGCCGACAGCGCGAGCATCGCCTGGGATGCGTACTCGGCCTTGCGCAGGGACGGGCGGCCGTCGGCGACGCCGCCGCTCACGCGGCCGTTGGCGTCCTTGAGCTCGGCGATCTCGGCGTCGGGGACGTAGCTGGCGCTCTTGACCGTCATCCCGAGGCGCTCGAGCTCGGGGCCGATCGCCGCCCACTTCTCGGCGATCGCGCCGTAGTCGCGCTCGACGACGGTCAGGTTCGGGAACGTCTTGCCGGGCACCGGCTCGCAGTCGCCGGCGCGCCAGTCGGCGACGACGCCGTTGGGCTGCGTGATCTCGCCCGGCGTGTCGTGGAGGACCGGCGTGGCGACGACGTCGCGGCGCACCCCGAGCCGCGGCCCGGCCAGCTCGGAGAACTTCTCGCTGATGCCCCTGAACGTGTCCCAGTCCGAGCGCGCCTCCCACGGGGGCGGCACCGCCTGGTTGAACGAGTGCACGAACGGGTGCATGTCGGTCATCGACAGGTCGTACTTCTCATACCAGGTGGCGGCCGGCAGGACGACGTCGGAGTACAGCGCCGTCGTGGTCATCCGGAAGTCCGCGGTGACCATGAGGTCGAGCTTGCCGCGCGGGACCTCGTCGCGCCAGCGGACGTCGACAGGCCGCTCGTCGGGACCCAGCGGGTCGACGCGCTCGCCGTCGTGGCTGGCGCCGATGAGGTGCTGCAGCAGGTACTCCTGGCCCTTGCCCGACGAGCCGAGCAGGTTCGAGCGCCAGACGAAGAAGACGCGCGGGAAGCTCACCTCGGAGCTCGGGTCGTCGACGGCGAAGTTCAGCCGCCCGGCCTTGACCTCGTCGACGACGTGCTGCGCCGGCTCCTTGCCCGCCTGCTGGGCCTCGTCGGCGAGGCCGAGCGGGTTGCGGTCGAACGTCGGAAAGCCCGGCATCCAACCCATGCGCACGGCGCGGGCGTGCTCGTCGATCGTCGTGCGGCCCTTGAACAGGCCGGTGCCCAGCGGCGAGGCGAGCCGGTCGGGGGTCACCCGGTCGTAGCGCCACTGGGAGCTGTGCGTGTAGAACCAGGAGGTGCCCTGCGCGATGCGCGGCGGGCGCTGCCAGTCGAACGCGAAGGCCAGCGACTGCCAGCCGGTGAACGTGCGGATCTTCTCCTGGCCGACGTAGTGGGCCCAGCCGCCGCCGTTGACGCCGATCGTGCCGCACATCGACAGCAGCGCCATGAACGTGCGGTAGGTCTGGTCGGAGTGGAACCAGTGGTTGGTCCCGGCGCCCATGCAGATCATCGAGCGGCCGTTGCTGACCTCGGCGTTGCGGGCGAACTCGCGGGCGACCTTCGCGGCGAGCCGCCGGTCGACGGTCGTGATCGCCTCCTGCCAGGCGGGCGTGTAGGGCTGCGACGCGTCGTCGTAGTCGGTCGGCCAGTCGCCGGGCAGGCCGTCGCGCGCCACCCCGTAGGTCGCGAGCATGAGGTCGAGGACCGTCGTGACGAGCTGGCCGCCGATGCGCTGCGCGGGGACGCCCCGGCGCATCGTCGAGCCGCCGGCGCCGTCGCCGACGTCGAAGCGCGGCAGGTCGACGGCGACCGCCTCGATGCCGCTGCGGCCGTGCAGGGTGAGGACCGGGTCGAGGTCGTCGAGGCGCAGGTTCCAGCGGCCCTCGCCCTCGGAGCCGTAGCGGAAGCCGACCGAGCCGTTCGGCACGGCGGGGGCGCCGGTCGCGGCGTCGAGCACGACGGTCTTCCACTCCGGGTTCTCGCCGCCCTCGCCGAGGTCGGAGGCGCGAAGGAAGCGGCCGGGGACGTGGGTGCCGTCGGCGCGCTCGTCGAGGCAGACGAGCATCGGCAGGTCGGTGAAGCGCTTGGCGTACTGCTCGAAGTACGGGGTCGAGCGCTCGACGTAGAACTCCTTGAGGATGACGTGGCCCATCGCCATCGCCAGGGCGCCGTCGGTGCCGGGCTGGGCGGGCAGCCACTCGTCGCCGAACTTCACGTGGTCGGAGTAGTCCGGGGAGACGACGACGACCTTCTGGCCGCGGTAGCGCGCCTCGACCATGAAGTGGGCGTCGGGCGTGCGCGTGATCGGGAGGTTCGTGCCCCAGATCATGAGGTAGCTGGAGTCCCACCAGTCGGCGGACTCGGGCACGTCGGTCTGGTCGCCCAGGACCTGGGGCGCGGCGGGCGGAAGGTCGGCGTACCAGTCGTAGAACGTGACGAGGTTGCCGCCGATGAGCGAGATGAAGCGGGTGCCGGCCGCGAAGGACACCGGCGACATGGCCGGGATCGGCGTGAAGCCCGCGACCCGGTCGGGCCCGTGCTGCTCGATGGTGTGGACGGTCGCGGCGGCGATGAGCTCCTGGGCCTCGTCCCACGAGGCGCGGACGAAGCCGCCACGGCCCCGCTCGCCCTTGTGGCTGCCGTCGGCGGCGATCGCCGCGAACGCGTCGACCGGGTCGGTGCCGGCCGCGCGAGCGGCGCGCCACTTCTCGAGCAGGCTCCCCCGGACGTAGGGGTGCTTGAGCCGGACCGGCGAGTACGTGTACCAGGAGAACGAGGCGCCGCGGGGGCAGCCCCGCGGCTCGTGGTTGGGACGGTTGGCGTCGGTGCGCGGGTAGTCGACCGCCTGGCTCTCCCAGGTGATGAGGCCTTCCTTGACGTACACGTTCCACGAGCACGAGCCGGTGCAGTTGACGCCGTGGGTGGAGCGGACGACCTTGTCGTGGGCCCAGCGGTCACGGTAGGAGGACTCCCATTCGCGGCCGCGCCCGATGAGCATCGACCAGCCCTCGGCGCTGGCCTCGCCGCGGCGGAAGAACTCGTGGGCGGCGACGACGGCGGCGTCGGCACGCTCCCGTCCGGTCTGGCCGTCGCGCCTCGGCGGGGAGGTCGCGGTTGGCCCGACGGGATCCTGCTCCGACAGCGTCATCGCGCGCTCACCATCATCGCGACGCTACCTGCCCGGACGGCTTGCACGCAAACCTCGACTGGGAAAATCCGGCGTAGGGCGCCCTACGCCGA
>JBDZVZ010000132.1:0-4416 GCA_040255945.1 Solirubrobacterales bacterium
TGGGCGGCGGCGGCGTGGGCACCGCCGGGGGCGGGGGCGCGCAGCGTCACGAGCAGCCGGCCGGTCGTGGCGGCCGGCGCGGCCCCGGCGCTCGCGGCGGGGGCGCTCAGGACGAGCAGGCCGCCCAGGGCGGCGAGGGCTGCGGCGACGGCGCGCGGCAAGCGGCGGTGGTGTGAGGGTGCGTCAGTAGCCGAGGGCGAACTTCGCGTCCTCGGACATGCGGTCCGGGGTCCACGGCGGGGTGAACGTCATCGAGGACTCCACGGAGGTCACCCCGTCGAGCTCGGAGACGAACTCGTCGATCTGCTCGGAGACCTGCGGCCCGATCGGGCAGCCCGGCGAGGTCAGCGAGAACGTCACGTGGACGTCCCCGGCGGAGACCTCGATGCCGTAGATGAGCCCGAGTTCGACGAAGTCCAGGCCGAGCTCCGGGTCGATGACGTTGGTCAGCGCGGCTTCGACATCTTCGACGGTCGGCATGATGGCCTTGAGTCTAGCCCGCCCAGCGGTATAGGTTCGAGGGCATCGTCTCCTACAGCGAACAGCCGTCGGTGCTCCGCTGCGAGGGTGACGAGGATCGGTCCACGCAGAGCCGGCGCCGCCCCGCGCTGTCGCGGGCGTTGGCGGCCTCGGGCCAGCTCCTCGTCGACCTGCGCGGCCTGGCGTTCGCCGACCCGTCGCTCATCATCGACCTGGCGATGGTCGCGCGGCGGCTGCGGCACGCCGGCGGGACGATGCGCATCTGCGGCGCCCAGCCCCAGATCCTGCTGCTCATCGAGCTCTGCGGCCTGCACCGCCTTCCCGGCGTCGTCGTCGAGCGCGTGCCCCAGCCCGCCTGATCGCCGCCGCCACCGCGTAGCCTCTCGGAGCGTCATGCCGCTGCTGCTGCTCTTCGTGCTGTTCATCGGCGTGCCGATCCTCGAGATCTGGATCCTCATCCAGGTCGGGCAGGCGATCGGCGTGCTTCCGACGATCGCGTTGCTCATCGTCGACTCGATCCTGGGCGGCCTGCTCATGCGCTCCCAGGGCCGGCTGGCCTGGCGGCGCTTCCGTGAGGCGCTGGCGGGCGGCCGGGTGCCGGCGCGCGAGACGCTCGACGGCGTGCTGGTCATCTTCGGCGGCGCCTTCCTGTTGACGCCGGGCTTCGCCAGCGACGTCTTCGGCCTGATGTTCCTGCTGCCGCCGACGCGCGCCGCGATCCGGCGGCTGCTCGTGCGGCGCTTCAGCGTCGGCATGCTGGCCGACATGCCAAGCCCTTCACGTTCTCCCCGCTTTCGCCGCGAGGGCTTCGACGGTGACGTCGAGGGCTCCGCGCGCGAGTCCGACCCCAGGAGGCTGCCGTAGTGTCCGACGTGACCGCCGAGCTCGAAGAGCCGCGTGAGCTGGCCGAGGGCCAGTCCGACGCGCTGACGGTCGCGTTCGCCGACGCCGACGCGCAGCTGTGCGGCGTGGCGCGCGTCGGCCGGGCGCGGGTCGGCGAGGACGTCGTCACGAGCGGCCTGGGCTTGCTGTTCGCCGGCGGCCAGCCGGTGTCGGTGCGCGCGGAGGGCGGCGCGGCGCCGGAGGGCGACGGCTGGGGCGGCGCCGACGTCGCCGGCGTGGAGACGTCGGTGGCCGAGCCGTTGAAGGCCTGGCACGTGAGCTTCGTCGACGAGAGCGGCCGGTTCGGGTTCGACCTGGATCTGACGGCGCTGTCGGAGCCGGCGCGGCTGGAGGCCGGCATGCCGGCGGGCAAGCTCGGCGGCATGGAGGGCTACGACCAGCTCGTGGCGGTGCGCGGCAGCGTGACGGTCGACGGCGCCGACCGGCCGTTTCAGGGCCGCGGCCAGCGCGGGCACTCGTGGGGCGCGCCCGACTGGGACAAGCTGGAGCTGGCCCGCACGGTGAGCGCGTGGATGGAGGGCGACACCGGCCTGGCGGTGACGGCGGTGCGCCCGGCGGGCGCGTCGTCGCACGCCGACGAGGCGGTCCACGCGGTGCTGTTGGAGGGCGGCGCGCAGGAGGGCGTCGACGGGGCGGTGGCGCGGGTCGTGGCCGACCCGCGCGTGTCGACGATCTACGACGCCGAGGGCCGCCAGCGCTCGGTCGGTCTCGAGTTGTATGTGAGTGAGGACAGCGACTACCCGCACCGCGCGGCGGGCGAGGTCGCCTGCGGCACGACGCTCGACCTGGGCCGCCTGCGCCTGGACTGCGCGTTCTTTCGCTGGCACATGGACGGCCGCACCGGCGTGGGCCGCTACGACATCCTGCGGCGCGTCGAGAGCTAGCGGGCGCGCAGGGGCGGCGCGGGCGCCGGCGTCCTCCCGCGGGCCGAACGTGCATCGTGTCGCGCCCCGGGTGGCACCGATGCACGGTCACCGCGTCAGGCGGCGGGCAGCACCGCGAGCCCTTCGGCGCTCGCGGCGGCGCGCAGCCGACGGTCGAACACCGCCATCGTGTTGATCGTCGCATCAGCGTCGCGCGCGGCGAGCGCGGTGGCGAGCTGGAGTGCATCGGCGCCGCGCAGCCGGTGGCGGCGAACGCAGGCCAGCGATCGAGCCACCACGGCCGGCCCCAGCGGCACGACGACGAACCGTCCCGTCTGGACGTCGGCGAGGAACGCGCGATCGAGGATGGCCGCGTGCTCCTCGCCGAGCTCACCGGCGGTGACCTTCCCCCAGATGGCCGCCACCACCTCGGTCAGCGACAGCGCGCTGATAAGCGTCACCCCGGCCCACGCGCGCAGCTCCGGCGCGTCGGGTTCGTCGGCGTAGAGCTTGACGAGCGCTGAGCTGTCCCAGAGGGCGCTCAGCGGCGCCCCGCGCTGACGAGATCGGAGAGCGGTGTGCCGCGGCCCGCGGCGGCGCGTGCGCGTGCGAGGTCGTCGGCGCTCGGCGCCTGCACGGCGGGCAGCTCGCCGAGGTCGGCGAGCAGGCCGGCGCGGTCGAGGCGCTCACGCAGGGCGGCGAGGTCGTCACCCGCGTGCGCGGGGTCGGTCGCGGCGGCGACGAGGTCCTCGAAGGTCTGGTTGATGCTCCGGCCGCGGGCGGCGGCCAAGCGCCGGATCGCCGCGCCGCGCTCGTCGGTCAGCCGGACCGAGAACTGCTGCATGCCATCATGCTAGCAAGCATGATGGCACCCGACTAGTTGTCGGAGCCCAGCCGGTCCCAGAGGTAGAGCTGGAGGCATTCGCTGGCGAGCTCCAGCGAGCGCTCGTGCGAGAGGCGCGGCAGCACGGTCTCCAGGGCCTGCTCCTCGGCGACGCCGGCGTCGAAGGCCTCCTCGCCGCGGAAGCCGGCGGCGATCTTCAGCGCCTCGCGGCGGTTGTCGCCCAGCGTCGGGAAGACGTTGACGAGGAAGTCGCGGTTGGCGATCGGCTGGCCGACCTCCAGCGAGGCGTGCCAGGCGGCGAGCATCGAGAGGTCGTGCTCGTCGAGGTCGGCGATGGCCTTCGCGTAGTGGGCGTCGAGCTCGGGCTCGGGGATCTCGTCGACCCAGGCGCGGACGAGCTCGCCGAGCAGCTGCCGCCGGGCCTCGCGGCCGACGGATTCAGCGATCACCCGGATGGCGTCGTGCGGTTCGATGAAGCAGAGGGCCATGGGAGCTCCGACAGGCGGGGACTCGGACGGCGTGACGGTACGGCCCGCCCCGGACGGCAAAAGCCGCGTCGGGGTTCGGCGGCGAAGTCCTCCCCGCACGTTGCGGGAAATGGTGTTCTCAGCGCTTGTGGGCGCGCGGGCGGCGCAGCGTCCGGCGGACGGTGGCGGCGGCCGTGTCGGCGTCGCCGGCGTAGGTGACGGTGAGGCGGACGCGGACAGCCCGGGCCAGCGCTCGGGACAGGTGCAGTGAGGTCGAGAAGCGGCCGTTGCGGATCGTGACCCGCCGGGTGAGGGCGCGCGCCCCGTGGGCGGTCAGGCGCACCCGGAGGCGCCCGGAAGCGCGCTTGGTCAGCGTGCCGGTGAGCCGCAGGCGCGTGCCCGTGCGCTTGATGCGGGTGCGCACGGTCACCGTGTGCTTGACCGTGGCGGGCGGCTTCGGCGTGTCCGCGCCCGGGAGCGGGCCGGGACCCGGAGGGGCGGGCGCCGCGCGGGTGAGCGACAGCACGGCGGCGCCCGTCGGGTCGCTGTGGCCGGCGGCGTCCTCGAGCCACACCCGCAGGGTCGCGGTGGCGGTGGCGCTCGACAGGCGGAGACCGTCGAGCGAGGTCGGCGTCGTCGTCGGGGTCGGGAGCGTGCAATCGCCGCCCTGGCAGAGCTGATAGCGGGCGCCGACGATCGGGGTGCCGTGGTCGGCGGGCAGCGACCAGTGCACATCGAACGGGCCGGCCGCGTTCGACGAGCCCGTGGACGACGCGAGCCCGACCGGAGGGGCCGGGGCGTGGTTGTCGGTGAGCAGGGGTTCCGTCCGGGAGACGCGCGTCTCGTTGCCGGCAGCGTC
>JBDZVZ010000013.1:0-58372 GCA_040255945.1 Solirubrobacterales bacterium
CTGCGCCGAGGAGTGCCTGCGCATCCACGGCGGCTACGGCTACTCCAAGGAGTACGAGATCGAGCGGATCTACCGCGACGCGCCGCTGCTGCTCATCGGCGAGGGCACGTCGGAGATCCAGCGCATGGTCATCGGCAAGAAGCTCTTGCAGCGTCACAAGATCTGAGCACCCCACGCGTCGAGGGACGACGCATCCGCGCAGATCGCGGTTCAGTCGTCCCTCGACGCCGTCGTGGGGCGCGCCGCTAGGCTGGGGCCCGTGAGCACGAGCGACGCGCAGCGCATGATCGAGCAGGCCGTGAGCACCGTCCTGGAGGAGGTGCCGGCCCTCAAGCCGCTGACGCTCGTCGTCGGCATCGACCTGCACGGCCGCGGCGACGTCCAGCAGTTCCGGCTCGAGATGCCCGACGTCACGGTGACCAAGGACATCGCCGCCGACGCCCGCGTCCGGGTCGAGATGCGCCGCGACTTCTTCAACCTCATGGTCGAGCACGGCGCCAAGACCGCCGACTGGGAGCAGGCGTTCCACGAGGGGCGCGCGAAGGCGACCGGCGTCGACCAGTACCTCAAGCTCATCGCGCGGGTCGTCGAGAAGCAGCAGGAGCGCAACCGGCTCCGGCGCGCGACGCGCTGACGCCACGCCGGCGACCGTACGCGGCCCTGCGCGGCGGGCGTCGAGCTTCGGCCGGCCGGGCGGTTCGCGCTTCCGCGGAGAAGCGCCCGGCCCGTCTAGGCTCGCTCCATGCCCGACCAACTCGTCCTCGTCACCGGCGGCTCCGGCTTCATCGGCGCGCACTGCATCAAACGTCTGCACGACGACGGCTACCGGGTGCGCACGACGGTGCGGTCGCCGGCGCGCGAGGCCGAGGTCCGCGACATGGTGGGCGACGGGCCGCTCGAGGTCGTGGCCGCCGACCTGACCGACGACGCCGGGTGGGCCGAGGCGGTGGCGGGCTGCGCCTCGGTGCTGCACGTGGCGTCGCCGTTTCCGCTGGCGCAGCCCAAGCACGAGGATGAGCTGATCGTGCCCGCGCGCGACGGCGCCCTGCGCGTGCTGCGGGCGGCGCGCGACGGCGGCGTGCGGCGCGTCGTGCTGACCTCGTCGTTCGCGGCGATCGGCTACGGCGACGGCGACGGCGAGGAGCACGGGCGGACGGTCTACGACGAGACGCACTGGACCGACGTCGACGGCCCGGGCGTCAGCGCCTACGCGAAGTCCAAGACCCTGGCCGAACGCGCCGCCTGGCGGTTCGTCGAGGCCGAGGGGAGCGACCTCGAGCTGGCCGTCGTCAACCCGGTGGCCGTGCTCGGCCCGTTGCTCGGGCCCGACGCCTCGACCTCGATCGAGCTCATCAAGCGGCTGCTGGACGGCTCGATGCCCGGCACCCCGAAGGTCGCCTACGGCGTCGTCGACGTGCGTGACGTCGCCGACCTGCACGTGCGGGCGATGACGGCGCCCGAGGCGGCGGGTGAGCGCTTCCTCGCGCTCGGCGAGGACTTCCGCTGGATCAGCGAGATGGGCGCGTGGCTGCGGGAGGCGTTCCCGGACCGCGCGAAGAAGATCCCGACCCGCGAGCTGCCGAACGTGCTCGTGCGCCTGGCCTCCCGCTTCGACGGCTCGCTGCGCCAGCTGACGCCGGAGCTGGGGGTGCGCAAGCACGCCACCAACGAGAAGGCGCGGCGCGTGCTGGGGTGGGCGCCGCGCAGCGATCGCGAGGCGGTGGTGGCCAGCGGGGAGAGCGTGCTGGGGCTCGGGTTGGTGGGGTGAGGACCACCGGCCGTCACCACGCGTAGGCGTCGCCGGACGCCGGGGCGGCGTACGCCCGCCGAGGTGCTCGGCAGGCACCTGAAGTCATGGGTACGTCCGGTCGCCGTCCGGGTAACCGCCGTTGGTGCGGACGCGACCGGGTGCCGACTCCGGTGCACCCGAGGCGTGGGAAGGGTGGTGCGCGCGTGAATGCCGAACTGAGCCGCCGGATGCTCGCCGAGATGGTGGGTACGGCGCTCCTCGTCGTCTTCGGTGCCGGTGCGCTGGTCGCCGCGTTGGAGGTGGGCGGGGGCAAGCTCGACTACGCCGGCCTCGGCATCGTCGCCTTCTCGTTCGCGCTCGTGGTCGCGGCCGTCGTCTACATGTTCGGCACCACGTCGGGCGCCCACATCAACCCGGCGGTCACGGTCGCGCTCGCGGTCGTCCGGCGCTTCCCGTGGCCCGAGGTAGGGCCCTACATCGTGGCCCAGCTCGTCGGCGCCGTCGTCGGCGGGATCCTGGTCAACGCGATCTTCGGCTCGCACGCGGTCGACCTCAACGCGTCCGGCGGGACGATCGTCGGCGCGGGCTACACGCATGGACAGGCACTGACGGCCGAGGCGCTCGGCACGTTCCTGCTGCTGGCGACGATCATGGCGCTGGCGGTCGACAGCCGCGCGCCGGCCGGGTTCGCCGGCCTGATGATCGGGCTCGCGGTGGCGTGCGAGATCATGGTCATCGGGCCGATCAGCGGCGGTTCGGTGAACCCGGCCCGCACGTTCGGCCCGTACGTCGCGACGAGCGTCTTCGGCGGCTCGCCGCCCTGGGGCCAGATCTGGATCTACGTCGTCGGCCCGCTGGTGGGTGGCGCGGTCGCCGCGCTCGCCTACGACGCGATCGCCCAACCCAGGCGGGCAGAGCTCGCCGCCGACCGGCAGGGCACCGCGGGTGAGGTCGAGGGGCGTCGTGTGCTGCCCGCGGAGGACCGAGGCACCGCCGGACGACAACCCTGAGAACTCTGAAGACCCCCGAGAGGAGAGACCTCATGGCCTCCAACAAGGCCGTCGCATACATCGAGCCCGGCAAGGTCGAAGTGCAGACGATCGACTACCCGAAGCTCGAGCTCCAGGACGGCCCCGGCGTCGCCAAGGCGAACGTCGGGCGCAAGACACCGCACGGCGCGATCATCAAGATCGTGGCGACGAACATCTGCGGCTCCGACCAGCACATGGTCCGCGGCCGCACGACGGCGCCGGCCAACCTCGTCCTCGGCCACGAGATCACCGGCGAGGTCGTCGAGACCGGCCCGGGAGTCGAGTTCATCAAGAAGGGCGACCTGGTCTCGGTGCCGTTCAACATCGCGTGCGGGCGTTGCCGCATGTGCAAGGAGGGCAACACGGGCGTCTGCCTGAACGTCAACCCCGAGGGCTACGGCTCCGCCTACGGGTACGTCGACATGGGCGGATGGGTCGGCGGACAGGCCGAGTACGTCATGACGCCCTATGCCGACTGGAACCTGCTGCGCTTCCCCGACAAGGAGCAGGCGCTGGAGAAGATCCTCGACCTGACGATGTTGTCGGACATCTTCCCCACCGGCTACCACGGCTGCGTGTCGGCCGGGGTGACCACCGGCTCCACCGTCTACATCGCGGGCGCGGGGCCGGTCGGCCTGGCGGCCGCGCACGCCGCGCAGCTCCTCGGCGCCGCCGTCGTGATCGTCGGCGACATGAACACCGAGCGCCTCGAGCAGGCGCGCAGCTTCGGCTGCGAGACGATCGACCTCAACCAGGACGCGGAGATCCCCGACCTCATCGAGCAGGTCGTCGGCGAGCCGATGGTCGACGCCGCGGTCGACGCGGTCGGCTTCGAGGCCAAGGGCCACGGCCACGGCGCGCAGGAGGCACCCGCGACCGTGCTCAACACGATCATGGAGGTCACGCGCCAGGCGGGCAAGCTGGGCATCCCGGGGCTGTACGTGACGGGCGACCCGGGCGGCGTCGACGAGGCCGCCAAGGAGGGCAGCCTGTCGGTCCGCATCGGCCTCGGCTGGGCCAAGTCGCACTCGTTCACGACCGGCCAGTGCCCGGTGATGCGCTACCACCGCCAGCTGATGAACGCGATCCTCAACGACCGCTGCCAGATCGCCAAGGCGGTCAACGCGACCGTGATCTCGCTCGACGAGGCGCCCCAGGGCTACCAGGAGTTCGACAAGGGCGCGTCCAAGAAGTACGTGCTGGATCCCCACGGCATGCTCGGCGACAAGCAGCGGATCGGGGCGTAGGAGTCGTCTCAGCGCACGAGCGACGCCCGATAGCCCAGCTCCTGGAGGCGGGCCAGCAGCGAGAGCTGCGCCGCCTCCGGGTCCTGGCCCTCCAGGGTCCACATCGGGACCTCGACGATCCGCTCGTCGCCCGCGCCCCCGAAGCGCAGCTCGAGGCCGGACTCGTCGCGCGCGACCGCGACGTCGGGAAACGCGCTGCGTGGGGGCAGTCCGGTCAACCGCAGCATGTCGGGAGCGTACGGCGACCCGTCTCACAGCTCCCGCTCGTAGACGACCATGACGGGACCGTCGGGGGGCCGCTCGCGGTTCGTGAAGCCGAGCTTCTCGTACAGCGCGCGGGCCGCGACGTCGTCCTCGCTCGTGCCGAGGTCCATGCGGTCGGCGCCCTGCGCACGCGCCAGCTCGATCGCCGCCTCCAGCAGCGCCCGGCCCAGCCCCTGCCCGCGGCGGTCGGGCACGACGTAGAGCTCGGCCAGGTAGCACTCCAGCGCCCGGCTGTAGAGCGACGGGCGGAAGCGCAGGACCGCGAACCCGTCCGGGCCGTCGCCGGCCACGAGCGCTGCCGTGTCTCCATCCGCGGCCGCCAGCAGCTCCCGCAGACGGTCCGCAAACGCCGCCGGCCCGGGCGAGGGTTCGTCATACTCGGCGTTGAAGACGTCCATGAGTCGCCCGAGCGCCTCGGCGTCGGCGACGCCCGCACGCCGGACCGCCATGGTCAGACCGCCACCTCATCGGCGGCGATCGCCGCGAAGCGGTCCAGGGCGCCGCGCATGTAACCGCGCCAGGCGGTCCGGACGACCGGCGCCAGCAGCAGCGCCGCCGGCCCCGACCGGGCGACGAACGCGTACGTCCACCGGACGTCGGTGGCCCGCCCGCCGTCGGCCTCCTCGAAGACCCACTCGCCGTGGGCCTCGCGCGCCAGGTGGCGGACGACGTTCGTGAAGCCGCTGACCGTGTAGGCGAAGCGCGCCGGCGTCTCACAGGCGGTCACCCGCTCGCTCGCCGTATGGCCGTCGGCGAGCTCGACGACCCGCGCCGAGCCCACCTCGTCCCATGGCCCGGTCTGGTCGCGCGTCCCCACGACCGCCGGAATCGGCCCGTGCCGGCGCAGGATGCGCGGCAGCTCGATCGGGACGAAGCAGGCGAACAGCGGCTCGCGCGCAACGTCGATCCGCGCGTGCACGGTGGTGGCGATCGTGGGCATCGCGTCCATCCTCGCGCGCGACGCCGCTCGGCGCCACCGCCGGGACGCGTGTCGCGTTTCGTCTCAGGACGAGACGAAAATCGACAGAGAAACTCGACAGACGTCGTCCCTTCGCATCCGAACGACCCACCGCGCCCACTTCGTCATCGAATGGATGGTCCGCTACCGCGCCGCGCTGCACCGCCGGTAGGGTCGGGGCCACCATGGCCCTTCCGCACCCCTCCGCCGACACCACCGCGCTCGTCACCGGCGCCTCCTCGGGCATCGGGGTCGAGCTGGCCCGCGAGCTCGCGCGCCGCGGTCACGGCGTCACGCTCGTCGCCCGCCGCGAGGAGCTGCTGCGGGAGCTCGCCGCCGAGCTGCGCGAGGCGCACGGCGTGCGCGCCGAGGTCCTCGCCTGCGATCTCGTCGACCCCGAGCAGCGCGACGCGCTGCCGGGCCGCGTCGCGGCGCTCGGCCTCACGGTCGACATCCTCATCAACAACGCCGGCTACGGCAGCGCCGGCAACTTCATCGACCTCAAGCCCTCGCGCGAGGCCGACATGGTGCGGCTCAACTGCGAGGCGGTCGTCGCGCTCACCGGCGCCTACGCACCCGAGTTCGTGCAGCGCCGCGACGGCGCGATCCTCATCGTGGCCTCCATGGCCGGCGTGCAGCCGATCCCGCGGCAGGCGACCTACGCGGCCACGAAGGCGTTCGCCCTGCACTTCGCCGAGGCGCTGCACGCCGAGCTCGGCCCCGCGGGCGTCCACGTGACCGCCCTGTGCCCCGGCCCGGTCGAGACCGAGTTCGCGCAGCGGGCCGGTCTGGAGGGGATGTTCGGCGCGGTGCCCGGCGTCGTGAAGGTGTCGAGCGCCGATGTCGCCCGGCAGGCGGTCTCCGGGCTGGCGAAGAACCGGCGCGTCGTCGTGCCGGGGCTGCCGATCAAGGTGACCGCGGTCGCCGGACGGTTCACACCGCGCTCGATCCTGCTGCCGGTGATGAACCGGTTCTACCCGGCGTAGGGACGCTTCCAAGAGGGGTCAGACCCGTTCCGTTGCACGCCGCCGGTCGTCGGCGGGCAGTCGGGGGTCAGGGCGTGCAACGGAACGGGTCTGACCCCTGGTCGTGGGGACACCAGTAGGTCGTGCGCCCGCCGATCGTCGCGCGCTGCAGCGGCGTGCCGCAGCGGGGGCAGAGCCCGTCGCGGCGACGGTGCTCGATGAGCTCGCCGGTGTGCACGCCGCCGCGCTGGATCGCCCGGCGGGTCGCGGCGCGCAGCTCGCGCCGCAGCCGGTCGAGCTCCTCGACGGTCAGCGACCCCGCCGGCCGGCGCGGGTCCAGCCCGGCCCGCCAGAGCGTCTCGTCGGCCAGCAGGTTGCCGACCCCGGCGATGACCGCCTGGTCCATGATCCGCGCCTTCAGCGGCGCGTCGCCGCGGCCCACCCGCGCCCGGAACGCGTCGCGGTCGACCTCGGCGGCGTCGGGGCCCAGGCGGCTGAGGTCCGGGTCGAGCACCGCGCGGCCCAGCCGTCGCTTGTCGCGCAGGTGCAGGACGCCGCCGTCGCTGAAGCGCAGCGTGAAGCGGTCCCACACCGGCTCGTGACGCCGCCCGCCGTTGCGGACGTCGTCGCCGGCCGCGTCGTCGTCGACGATGATCCGCCCGGCCATGCCGAGGTGCAGGCCGAGCACCGGCCCGCCGTCGGTCTCCACCCACATCGACTTGCCCTGCCGGTGGGCGGCGACCAGCCGCAGGCCGACGAGCGCGGCGGCGATCTCGCCGGGCGCGTGCGGGCGGCAGACGTAGGTGTCGGTGTCGTCAACGGCGGCGATCTCACGTTCCAGGGCGCGCGCGGCGATGAGCGCGCGGGCGGACTCGACCTCGGGAAGCTCGGGCATGCCCGCGCCACGGTAGTGATGGGCGGCGAGCGCTAGCCTCGAGGTCGTGCCCATGCATGTCGAGATCTGGTCGGACATCGCCTGCCCGTGGTGCTTCATCGGCAAGCGCCGCTTCGAGGCCGCCCTGGAGCGCTTCGAGCACCGCGACGAGGTGCAGGTGACGTGGCGCAGCTTCGAGCTCGACCCGGCCGCTCCCGCGCAGCGCTCCGGCGAGCGGGCCGCCCACCTGGCCGAGAAGTACGGCACGACGGTCGAGAAGGCCCGCGAGATGGAGGCCCAGATGACCGAGGTCGCCGCCTCCGAGGGCCTGGCGTACCGCTTCGACATCGCGCGCAGCGGCTCGACGTTCGACGCTCACCGGCTCATCCACCTCGCCGCCGCCCACGACCGGCAGGACGCGATGAAGGAGCGCTTGCTGGCCGCCTACCTCTGCGAGGGCGAGCTCATGGCCGATCGGGAGGCGCTCGTGCGGCTGGCCGGCGAGGTCGGCCTCGACGTCGACGAGGCCCGTGACGCTCTGGAGACCGACCGCTTCGCCGACGCGGTCCGCGACGACGAGCGCACGGCCGCCCAGCTCGGCGCCAACGCGGTGCCGTTCTTCGTCGTCGACCGGGCGATCGGCGCCGCCGGCGCTCACCCGCCCGACGCCCTGCTCGACCTGCTGAACCAGGCGTGGGCGTCGCGCGAGCCGCTGCCGGTCGTCGCCGACGGCGACGCCTGCGGCGTCGACGGCTGCTGACGCCCCGATCGATCGCAGACGCTCAGCCCGGACGGCGCGCGAGCTCGCCCAGCCGCTCGGCGAGCGGCACGAGGTTCGCGAGGTGCTCGGCGCTGAGGGCGTCGAGCTTGGCCCGGCCTGCAGCGGTGAGCGCCAGGTGGACGCGGCGCTGGTCGTCGGTGTCGCGCCGCCGCTCGAGCAGGCCCGCCTCCTCGGCGCGCCGAACGAGCTCGCCGGCGGTGTGGTGGCGGACGAGCAGTGCCTCGGCGACCGCGCCGATCGTCGGCCCGCCTCCGCCACCCTCGTGCTCGTGGCCGCGCACGGCCAGCAGCAGCTGGTGCAGGGCGGGGGTGAGGCCCGCCTCGGTGGCGGCCGCCTCGCTCCACTGGACGAACCGGCGCAACTCGGTGCGGAACGCCAGGAGCCGGACGTAGTCGGCGTCGGAGGGGACTCGGCTCACGGGGTGGCGGCGACCGCGGGGCCGGTCGGGTCGGGACCGCTCGGCGCCCGGGTGCGCAGGCGCCGCGGCGCGAGCGGACGCTCGCGGTGGCGTTCCTCCACGAGGACGCGTTCGCGGGCGCGCAGCAGGTCGAACTGGCTCACGAGGCCGACCATACGGTTCGGCTCGGCCGGGTCGACGACCGGCAGCACCCCGTAGCCGCCGGCGATCATGCGGTCGGCCAGGCGCCGCAGCGTCTCGCCCGGGTGCGCGACGACCGGCGGCCGCGCCAGCGCCGCGAGCGCGACCGGGCGGTCTCGCGCCTCGACCACGGCCGACCACGGAACGACCCCGAGCAGCCGCCCGTCCTCGCCGGTGACCGGGTAGAGGCGCTGGCGGCGCTCGTCGCTGCCCTCGGTCAGCCGCAGGTACAGCGCGCCGGCGGTCGTCTCCGGTTGCGCGGTGAGGACGTCGGTCGTCATGACGTCGCGGACGAAGAGCGCCTCGAGCGGGTCGACGACGTACTCGCGGTGGACGTGGTAGCCGCGCCGCGCGACCTTCTCGGTGAGGATGGATCGCTCCAGGACGAGCACGCTGACGAGGTGGGCGGCGCCGCAGGCGACGAGCAGCGGCAGGATCGCGTCGACGTCGTGGGTGAGCTCCAGGGCGAAGACGATGCTCGTCAGCGGCGACCGGGTCACCCCGGCGAGCGCAGCGGCGAGGCCGAGCAGCGCAAACGTGCCGGCCGGGGCGCCGGTGACGAGGTGGTCGACGAGGCCGCCGAGCGCACCGCCGAGCATCAGCAGCGGGGCGAGGATGCCGCCGCTCGTGTTCGAGCCGAGCGCGACCGCCCACACGACGAGCTTCACCGTCAGCAGGCCGAGGAGCGCGCCGACGGCGAGCTTGCCGGCCAGCTCGGCGTCGATCGTGTCGTAGCCGACCCCGAGCGCTCGCGGCTCGATCAGCCCGCCGACGCCGACGACGAGGCCGCCGAGCGCCGGCCACCACGACCAGTGCAGCGGCAGCCGTGCGAAGCCGTCCTCGGCGGCGTACACGCAGCGGGTCATGAGCCAGGCCAGGGCGCCTCCGGCCAGCCCGACGCCCAGCGCCACGCCGGTGACCCACGGTGCCAGCGGGCCGGCGTGCGGCATCGCGAACAGCGGCGCCGCGGGCAGCAGCCCGTGGCCGGCCAGCACGCCGCGCACGACGGCGGCGGTGCCGGCGGCCGCGGCGACCGGGATGACCGAGCGCGGCCGCCACTCGAACAGCAGCAGCTCGACGGCCAGCAGGACGGCGGCCAGCGGCGTGCCGAACACGGCGGTCATGCCGCCCGCGGCCCCGGCGACCAGCAGCGCCCGGCGCTCGGCGCCGGTGAGGTGCAGCAGCTGGCCGGCGATGCTGCCGACCGCGCCGCCGGTGACGATGATCGGCCCCTCGGCGCCGAACGGCCCGCCCGAGCCGATGCTCACCGCGCTCGACAGGGGCTTGAGGACGGCCAGGCGCGGCTCCATGCGGCTGCCGCGCAGCAGGATCGTCTCCATGGCTTCCGGGATGCCGTGGCCGCGGATGCGCTCGGAGCCGAAGCGGGCCATGAGGCCGACGACGAGCCCGCCGCCGACGGGGACCAGCACGCTCAGGGGCCCGAGGACCGAGATGTCGGGCGGTCCGAGGTCGACGGCGACACGGCCCGTGTAGAGCACGTGGGTCAGCAGCCCGATGAGGTCGAGCAGGCCGAGCGCGACGACCGCGGCGACCGCGCCGAGGGCGGCGGCCAGCAGGGCGTGGCGCACGAGCGCGCGGGGCGGCGAGAAGTCGCCCAGGGCGCGGGTGGCGGCGTCGGGTCGGGGGACCATCGGGCCCGAGAACATATCGGAACCCGATATAAATGAAGTGCCCGCGGCCGGGCACGCGCGGCACGCTGCCCGGGCGACCGCCGCGGGGACTACGCCTTGCGGCTCTGCTTCCAGGCCCGCTTGGCCGCCTGATAGTCGGCCAGCGCCGCGGGCGAGTCGACGTCGCCGAGCGTCGGATGCGACGGGACGAACTCGCGGGCGGCGGCGACGTCGTAGCGCTTGGCCAGCACGGTGAGCAGTGACGCGATCTTCATGTCGCCGAAGCCGGGCAGCGCCTCGAGGTTCGCGCGCAGCTCGTCGGCGTCGGCGGCGTCGGTCCACACCCGGGCGGCGTCGCCGTCGTAGGTGTCGCGGACGTGGACCGCCAGGTCGTGCACGCGCTTGGCCATCGAGCCCGGGAAGCGGTGGACGGCGGGCTTCTCGCGGAAGACCGTCTCCAGGTCGGCGTCGGCGAGCGTCGCCGCGTCGAGCGAGCCGAGCCGCTCGCGGATCGCCAGCGGTCCCGAGAACGCCTTCTGGACGCTGACCTGCTGGTCGAGCGCGAAGCCGACGAGCAGCGCCATCGGGTCGGCGGCCAGCAGTTCGTTGGCCTCGTCGGAGTCGGTGAAGTGCAGGGCGTCGGGCATCGGCCCGATCGTATCCCGGTCAGGTCGCGACGCCGATGAGGATCTCGGCCAGCCGCGGGCCGGCGTCCTCCTGGGAGAAGTGCGCCGCCTGCTCGAGCGTCTCGTGCGGCTGGCCGGCGGTGCCCGGGATGCGCTCGCGCAGCACGCGGTCGGCGCCGCGGGTGATCGGATCCTGGGCGCCGAAGGCGCAGACGAACGGCTTGTCCCACCGCTCCAGGACCTCCCAGGCCGCCCGGTTGGCGGGCGCGGCCGGGTCGTCCCGCGAGGCGGGCACGAGCGCCGGGAACTGGCGGGCGCCCGCCTTGAAGCGCTCGTCGGGAAACGGCGCGTCGTAGGCGGCGATCTCCGCCGGGCTGAGGTCGCGGCCGGTGCCGCCGTTGACGATGACGCCGACCGGGAACTCGGGCACCTCCTGGGAGAAGCGCCGCCACTGCGCGAAGCCGTCGCCCAACGGTTGGTCGCCGGTGGGCAGGAACGTGTTGGAGGCCACGACGGCGGCGAAGCGGTCCGGGTGCTCGCCGACGAGCCGCAGGCCGAGCAGGCCGCCCCAGTCCTGGCCGAAGAGCACGGCGTCGCGCAGGTCGAGCTGGCCGACGACGAGGTCGGTCAGCCAGGCCATGTGGCGGGCGTAGGTGTAGTCGTCGCGGTCGGCCGGCTTGTCGGAGCGGCCGAAGCCGACGAGGTCGGGCGCGACGACGCGCAGGCCGGCATCCAGCAGCGGCCCGATCATCGACCGGTACAGGTAGGACCAGGACGGCTCGCCGTGCAGCAGCAGGACGGGACGGCCCGAGCCTTCGTCGACGTAGGCCATGCGCACGGGTTCGCCGTCGTCGGCGCGCACCTCGGCGTAGCGCGGCTCCCACCGCCAGTCGGGCAGGTCGGCGAAGCGTTCGTCGGGCGTGCGCAGGATCTCCATGACGCCACGCTATCCGGCGGCCGACGACGGGGGGTGGAAGGTCGACACCTAGGTGAGGCCGGATCGCGCCGCGGCGGTGCTGCACTGTCGACATGACCCGTTCTCTGACTCCCCTCGCCGCCGCCCTGGCCGTGGCCGCGCTGGTCCCGGCCGGTGCCGTGGCGGCGTCGGGCGACCACCACACCACCCACCACCCGAAGCTCGGCGGCGCGCCCCAGCTGCGCCTCGTCGACGGTCACCACGCGACGCTGGAGTTCGCCTCGGACCGGTTGGCGAAGACCGCCCACGGACGGCTCGACGCCCGCATCCGGTTCGTCGACGGCGCCCGCGTCAGCCGCCTGAAGGCGGTCGGCACCCACGGGCGCGACATCGTGTACACGGCCCGCGTGTCCTCCAAGCACCGGCTGCGCGTGCACGCGAAGTACACCGTGCGCTTCCGGCTCGGCGACAGCCGCACCGTGACCCGCAAGGTCAAGCTGCACCGCACCGGCGAGCACCGCTGAGCGCGGGCGCTCAGGCCGCCTCGAAGACCGCGTCGCGCTCCGGCGTCGGCTCCGGCTCCAGTGCCGGGGCCGGCGTCGGGCGGCGCAGCAGCGCCAGGGCGACCGCGACCGCGGCGAGCACGAGCAGCGCCGACAGCAGGAACGCGAGCCGGTAGCCGCTCGTCAGCGCCTCCCCCTGCGTGGCGCCGTCGGCCAGCCGGTCGCTGGTGCGGCCGGAGGCCAGCGTGGCCAGCACGGCCAGGCCCAGCGCGCCGCCGACCTGCATCATCGTGTTGACCAGGCCGGAGGCCAGGCCGGCGTCGCGCGGGGTCGCATCGGCCATCGCCAGGGTCATGAGCGCGGGGAACGACGAGCCGCAGCCGACCCCGACGAGCACGAACGGCCCGAGCAGCTCGACGAGGTAGCTGCCGTCGACCGACACCTGCGCGAGCCAGGCGAGCCCGACGGCGACGAGCGACAGGCCGCCGACGAGCGTGGCGCGCGGCCCGAAGCGCGCGGTCAGGCGCTCGGCATAGCGCAGCGACATCGTGCCCATGACGACCGTCATCGGCAGGAACGCCAGGCCGGTCTGCAGCGCGTCGTAGCCGAGCACCCGCTGGAGGTACAGCGCGCCGAGAAAGCCCTGGCCGAACATGCCCGCGACCGTGAGCGCCTGGATGGCGTTGGCGGCGCAGAGCGTGCGTGAGCGGAAGATCCGCAGTGGGATGAGCGGCTGGGAGGCGGTCGCCTGACGGGCGACGAAGGCGGCCAGCAGCGCCAGCGACGCGGCGGCCAGCAGCAGGGTGGTGGGGGCGCCCCAGCCGTCGTCGGCGGCCGGCTTGACGATCGTGTAGACGGCGAGCATGAGACCGCCGGTGATGAGCAGCGCGCCCGGCGCGTCGGCGCCCTTGGTCAGGCCGATGCCCCGGTCGGCGGGCAGCAGGCGGCGTGCGGCCAGCGCGGTCGCGGCGCCGATCGGCACGTTGACGAAGAAGATCCAGTGCCAGCTGATCGCCTGGGTGAGCACGCCGCCGAGCAGCAGTCCGATCGAGCCGCCGGCCGAGGCGACGAAGCCGAAGACGCCCATCGCCTTGGCCTGTCTGCGCGGGTCGGGGAACAGCGTGACGATCATGCCGAGCACGACCGCGGAGGTCATCGCGCCCCCGACACCCTGCACGAAGCGTGCGCCGACGAGCATCGCCTGCGACTGGGCGGCGCCGCAGGCGACCGAGGCGACCGTGAACACGGCCAGGCCGGCGAGGAACACGCCGCGGCGCGAGAGCAGGTCGCCGAGGCGCCCGGCGAGCAGCAGCAGGCCGCCGAAGGCGATGAGGTAGGCGTTGACGACCCACGCCAGCGCCGGGCGTGAGAAGTCGAGATCGCTCTGGATCGACGGCAGCGCGACGTTCACGATCGTCGCATCGAGCACGATCATCAGCATGCCGGTGCAGAGGACCAGCAGCGCGTACCAACGGTGACGGTCGGTCGTGAGGGTGGTGGTGGAGGAGGTCATCTCCCCACGGACGGTCCCGCCGGCTCGAACTCATCGGTCGGGCCCCGGACGACGACGGGGCGCCCGAGAGGGCGCCCCGTCCAGACGACACGAGATGTCGCCCGCGGGCTAGGCGAGCGCGGCCTCGTTGTCGTACAACTTGAGAACCTTGACCGTGTCGGCCGACGTGGCGTCGATGCACAGCCGGCACAGCACGCACTCGTCGATGTTGCCCTCGACGATGTCGACCTGGCCGTTGTTGTCGGCGTAGATGTCGACCGGGCACACCTCGGCGAGCTTGGCCGCGATCTGCGCGTCGCCGATCTTGCCGTCGGCGACCTCGATCCCGATGAACGTTCCGTCCTTGCGCATGCTCTGAACCCTCCTAGGCCGCGACCGTCACGCCGCGCTCGGCGAGCTTGGCCTTCATGATCTCCGGGATCTCGGAGATCTCCTCCGCCACCGTGATGCCGGCCTCGGCGAGGCGGGCGATCTTCTCGGTGGCGGTGTCCTCCTTGCCCTCGACGATCGTGCCGGCGTGGCCGAAGCTCATGCCCGGCATCTCGTCCATGAACCGGCCGGCCATGAACGCGACGATCGGCAGGCGCGAGTCGTTCTCGGTGACCCAGCGCGCGAGCTCGGCCTCCATGCGGCCCCCCGGCTCGGTGTAGATGACGATGCCCTGGGTCTGCTCGTCGGCCTCGAAGAGCGGCATGAGCTCGGCGTAGGTCGAGCCGATGATCGCGTCGCCGCCGATCGAGACCGCCGTCGAGATGCCCAGGCCGGCGGCGCTGAGCGTCGAGCTCATCTCGGTCGTCATGCCACCGGAGCGGGAGATGACGCCGATCGAACCCTTCTTGTACGACTTGGCGGCGTCCTTGGCCGGGCCGCCGATGCCGCCCATCTTGATGGCGTCGGGGACGATGATGCCCAGGCAGTTCGGGCCGATGATGCGCGCGCCGCGCAGGGCGGCGAGCTCGACCATCTGGGCGACGTCGCGGCGCGGGATGCGCTCGGTGACGATGACGATGATCTTGATGCCGTTCTCGATGGCCTCGAAGACCGCGTCCTTCGTGAACGCCGGCGGCACGGTGACCACGGAGCCGGAAATCGGCTCCCCACCCGCCCGGCCATGGTGGGCGACGGCCTGCTGCACAGAGTCGAACACCGGCACGCCGTGGACCTCGCGGCCCAGGCGGCCCGGGGTCACGCCGCCGACGATCTTCGCGCCGGTGCCGTAGTCGAGGCACTCGCGCGTGAGGTTGACCGCCTCGCGCCCCGTGATGCCCTGGACGATGAAGGTCGTGTTCTCGTCGATGAGGATGCTCATGCGGCCACCTCCGGGTGGGCGGGTCCGATTTTCTCGACCGCGCGCTTGGCGGCCTCGTGCATGGACACCGAGCGGTCGGCGTACTCGACGCCGTACTTCTCGAGGATCTTGAAGCCCTCTTCCTCCCAGGCGCCGGGAATGCGGAAGATCGCGATCTTCTCGGCCGGGTCCATCCCGAGCTCGAGGCAGGCAGCGATGACGCCGCGGGCGACGATGTCGACCCGCGTGTTCGACACGATCGACATCATCACCGCGATCTTGTCGACGCCCGGCTTCGTCAGGACGAGCTTCGCCAGCCCCTTGGCCTTGGCGACCGACGGGTTGCCGCCGATCTCGCAGTAGTTGGCGGGCTTGCCGCCGTACTTGCGGACCGCGTCGAAGAGCGTCAGCGAACCGCCGCCCGCGCCGATGACGAGGCCGAGGTTGCCGTCGAACTCGGTGACGTTGCCGGCCACACCGCGGTGGTCCTGCGCGTCGACCGCCTCGCCCTCCAGCTCGAACTGGGTGGGCTCGCGGGCCTCGCGGGTCTCCTCGTCGCCGACACCGAGGTCCTTCAGCAGCGCCTTGTGGCGGCCGCGGGCCTCGTTCTCCATGTCCATGTGGGCGTCAAGGGCGACGAACGAGCCGTCGGCCAGGCGGCCGAGCGGGTTGATCTCCGCCAGCGTCATGTCCTTCTCGACGAAGAGCTTGGCGAGCTTCGTGAGGATCGGCGTGAGCTTGTTGAGCGCCGAGCCGGTCACGCCGGTGGAGGCGATGACCTCCTTGGCCTCGTAGTCGCCGAAGGGCAGGATGTTGCTGAAGTGCCGGCGGCCGACCTTGTCGGGCTGCTCCTCGGCGACCTGCTCGATGTCGATGCCGCCGACCGGCGAGAAGATCATCACCGGCTGCTTGCGGGTGCCGTCCCAGACGACGCCGGCGTAGTACTCCTGCTCGACCTCGGCCTTCGGGTCGACCAGGACGCCGCGCGGCATGTGGCCGTTGATCTCCAGGGCGAGGATGTCCTTGGCGTGGGCCTCGGCCTCCTCGGGCGTGTCGGCGAACTTCACCCCGCCGGCCTTCATGCGCCCTCCGGAGAGGACCTGGGACTTGATGACCGTGGGCCCGCCGATGCGGGCGGCGATCTCCTTCGCCTGCTGCGCGTCGGTGGTGAACCCGTAGTCGGTGACGGGGATGCCGGCCCGCTTGACGATCTCGCGGGCCTCGTATTCGAAGAATCTCAAGGCGTATGCGCCTCCGGGTCGGGAGGTTTGGCGGCGGCGCGGGAGCCTACCGGCCGCGAGGCCCGCGAAGCTGTCTCGTCGGGGTCAGCCGAGCGGATCGGTGCCCTCCTGGCCGCCCAGGTCCTTGGCGATCTTCAGATGCTCCTGCAGCGTCGGGATCTCGTTCTTGGCCGCTTGGCGGATGAGGTCGTTGCGGCCCTTGTCGGCCTCGTCGGTCGCCTCGGAGATGTCCTGCTGGTGGTCCTTGGCCTCGAGGTCGGCGTACTGGGCGTCGAACTCCTGGCCGGACAGGCGGCCGATCGCCTGCAGCTCCCACTGCTCGCTCGGCGACGGCGCCTTGGGCACGTCGATGCCGAGCTTCCCGGCCAGGTCGGTGGCGTCCCGCAGCGACTTCGTGTGGTCCTTGACGAGTCGGGCGCCGTAGTCCTTGACGCCCTGGGTGGTACCGCGCTCCTGGGCGAGCTTGCCGCCCTCGATCTCGAAGCGGTCGCCCTCGATCGCCGTCTGCAGGTACTGCTCGTCGGCCACCGAGTAGCGATGGTCGCCGTGGTGGCCGCGGTCGGCGTGGTGACCATGGCCGGTGGGGTGATGGTGGTCCCCGTGGGCGAGCGCGCCGGTCACCGTGCCGCCGAGGCCGATGGCCGCCGCCGCGCCGAGCGCGGGGAGGGTCCGGGTGACGCGATTCGACATGCCCGGCGTGGTGCCCGCTGGCCGGGGGGCGGGCAAACGGCCGCTGTCAGCGCAGGAAGGCGACCATCTTCGGCACGACGACCTCCGGGGCCTCCTCGATGCAGAAGTGACCCAGGCCGGGCAGCATCTCCAGCCGGTAGTCGTCGGCGTGGTCCTCCAGGCCGCGGATCATGTCCGGGCGGATCGCCGGGTCGGCGTCGCCATGGAGGAAGAGCGTCGGCATGGTCAGGCGCCGGCCGGCATAGCGGCCGAGCGCGGCGCGGCCCGCCTCCTGGAAGACGAACGAGCCGTAGACCTGCTGGGTCGTGTGCGGGTCGATGCGGCTGACGAAGATCTCGGTCGTCTCCGGGTCCCACATCCGCGACGCCTCGGCGAAGCGGCCGAGCATCTCGGCGACCGCGCCGCTGCGCACGAGCGCCGGGCCGACGACCGGCATCCCGATGAGCGGCATGTACCAGAAGCCCGCCTGGGCGCGCAGCGTCTTGAGGTCACGGGGGACGAAGCCGTGGCCGGTGTTGATGAGCAGCAGCCGGCCGACCCGGTCGGGCCGGTAGAGGCCGAGCAGGAAGGCGACGAAGCCGCCCCAGTCGTGGCCGACGAGACGGAACTCGCCGACGCCCAGCCGGTCCAGGACGGCGAGGACGTCGGCGGCCAGCTCCTCCTTGCGGTAGCCGTGCTTGGTCCGCTCGCTCCAGCCGAAGCCGCGCAGGTCCGGGACGATGACGCGCAGCCCGGCCTCGGCGAGCGGCGCGAAGCAGTCGCGCCACTCGTACCAGTGCTGCGGCCAGCCGTGCAGGAGCACGACGGCCGGGTCGCTGTCGTTGCCGGCCTCGGCGACGTGGAACGTCGCGTTGCGGGCCCGGACCCAGCGATGGCGGACGCCCTCGACGTCCGGGAGCGCGTCCGCCGTCACGTGCATGCGGGGAGCCTACTTATGCGGCAGCGGGCGCGAACCCGTAGGCGTCGGCGAGCTCCGGGTCCTTGTGCGCGAGCTGCTCGGCGAGGTCGACCATGACCTTGCACTGCTTCCAGGTCGCGTCGTCCTGCATCTTGCCGTCGATCATGTGGACGCCGCGGCCGTCCGGGATCGCCTCGATGACCTTCTTGGCGAACGCGACCTCGTCGGGGTCGGGGCTGAAGACCTTCTTGGCGATGTCGATCTGGACCGGGTGCAGCGACCAGGCGCCGACGCAGCCCAGCAGGAACGCGGCGCGGAACTGGGCCTCGCAGGCCTCAACGTCCTTGATGTCGCCGAACGGGCCGTAGAACGGGAGGATGCCGTTCATCGTGCACGCGTCGACCATGCGGGCGATCGTGTAGTGCCACGGGTCCTGCTGGACGCTCGTGCGCGGCGCGTCCGGGTTGGCAGGGTCCGGGTCGGAGATCGAGCGGTAGCCAGGGTGGCCGCCGCCGACGCGCGTCGTCTTCATGCGGCGCGAGGCGGCGAGGTCGGCGGGGCCGAGGCTCATGCCCTGCATCCGCGGGCTGGCGGCGGCGATCTCCTCGACGTTGGCGACGCCCTGGGCGGTCTCGAGGATCGCGTGGACGAGCAGCGGCTTGGTGAGGCCGGCGCGGGCCTCGAGCTGGGCGAGCAGGCGGTCGACGTAGTGGATGTCCCACGGCCCCTCGACCTTGGGGATCATGATGACGTCGAGCTTGTCGCCGATCTCGCCGATGAGCGTGGTGAGGTCGTCGAGCACCCAGGGGGAGTCCAGGGCGTTGACGCGCGTCCACAGCTGCGTGTCGCCCATGTCGATGGTCTTGCCGACCTTGACGAGGCCCTCGCGCGCCGGGATCTTGCGATCGACCGGGACGGCGTCCTCGAGGTTGCCCAGGACGATGTCGGCCTTGGCGATGGTGTCGGGCAGCTTGGCCACCATCTTCTCGTTGCCGGCGTCGAAGAAGTGGATCATCCGCGACGGCGGGAACGGGATCTCGCGAAGCGGCTCGGGGGCGCCGACGGCCAGCGGCTGGAAGAAGTCTCGTGGGCTGCGCATGACTCAGACGATACGTGGCAGGCGGCCTGCGGCGTCTGCTGCACCCCGGCGCGCAGGCGCTCCTCGGGCCTCCGCGCGACCCCCGAGACGTCGAGGGATCATGAACTTCGCCCCACGCGAAGTTCATGATCCCTCGACGGGGGCGAGGAGGGCGCGAGTGCGCTCGATCACCGTCCACGGCGTGTGCTCGATCTCCGTGTCCGGGACGCGGTGGACGGTGAGCCCGCGGGCACGCAGCAGCTGGTCGCGGCGCGCGTCCCGGCGGGCCTGGAGCGGGCGCCGGTGGTGCGGGCCGTCGACCTCGACGTTCAGCCGGCGCTCCGGCCAGAAGCAGTCCAGGTAGACCCACTCGCCCGGCGTGAGCTCGACGGCGTGCTGGAGAACCGGCCGCTCGATGCCCTCGTCGAGGATGAGACGCAGGTAGGTGCGCTCGAGGTTGCTGCCGGCCAGGGCGGCGTCGAGCCGGTCCGGGCCGAGCGCTCGCCGCAGGTTGCGCACGCCCCGCGGGCGCTTGATCCGCTCGAGCACCCGCGCGACCGCCTGCAGGTCCAGCACGTCCTGGAACTCCGCCTGCTCGGCCACCCGCTCGAACCGCGGATACGGCAGGACACCCGCGACGTCGACGAGCAGCCTCGCCACCGTCGAGCAGCGGATGCCGTCGACGATCTCGGTGTCGAGGGCGGGCACGTAGATCCGCGGCCGGTGGAATCGGATACCCGCGCGGCCCCGCGCGCCGGTCCGCGGGACCATGACGTCCACGACGGGGAGCTGCCAGCGCAGCAGCCCGCGATGCACGCAGGCGCTCAGATGGCTCAGCGCAGCGTCCGGCCCACCCGCGAGGACGGCGGCCCGTCGGTGGGCGCGCGGGGTGCGCGGGCGGTGGCCGACCGCGAAGACCGTCTCGTGCTCGGGCAGCAGCCAACTCCGCTCCACCCAGCGGTGGATCTGCCCGTCATCGGCGCCCAAGCCATGGAGATCGGCGGTCGTGACGAAGCCATCCTGCTCACCGGCCAACGCGCTCACGCGTCGAGGGATCACAGACTTCGCTGGAGGCGAAGCTGTTGATCCCTCGACGGCGGGCGACCGGGACGTGTTCGTGGGGCTCATGCCCCTGGTAGGTCCCGGGCACCACGAACTCGCCCCCCGCCCCCGACTGGCATCCTTCCTGCCGCAGCACCCAAACGACCAAGGACGAAACCGACAACATGGCCGCAGAGACCAGCAACTTCACCACCGACCAGCGCGAGCGCGAGGCCAGCGGCGCCCACAGCTACGGCCGCTACTTCGAGGAGTTCGAAGAGGGCGCCGTCTACAAGCACTGGCCGGCCAAGACCGTCACCGAGTCAGACGATCACCTCTTCTGCCTCATCACGATGAACCACCACCCGCTGCACATCAACGACGTGTACGCGGGCCAGAGCCAGCAGGGCCGCAACGTCGTCGTCGGTCCGCTCGTCTACTCCCTCGCGCTGGGCATGAGCGTCTCCGACGTCTCCGGCAAGGCCATCGCGAACCTCGCCACCGAGGAGCTCAGCCACCCGAACCCGGTCTTCCACGGCGACACGCTGTACGTCGAGACCGAGGTCCTCGAGAAGAAGGCGTCCCGTTCGAAGCCCGACCGCGGCGTCGTCAAGGTGCACACCCGGGTCTTCAACCAGGACGGCATCCTCGTCGCGGAGTTCAAGCGGCTCGTGCTCGTCCCCAAGAAGAACCCGGGCGAGTAGCCGCCGCAACGCTCGCGTCCATCGCGAAAGGGCCGCAACTGATGGGGAGGCGCCTGACGAGCGCTCGCGTCTCCCCACAGCACAACGGGTAATGTCCCTTGCCTCACCCCGGGGCGGCCTTATGACTCCCTCGCCGCCCCATCTGAATTCGAGCATCGAGGAAGTGACGTGAGCATCACGGTTCCCACGAAGCACGCCAGGCTGACGGCGTGGGTGGAGGAGATCGCCGCCCTCACCCAGCCCGACGAGATCCATTGGTGTGACGGGTCTGCCGAGGAGTACGACCAGATCTGTCAGACGCTGGTCGACGCCGGCACCTTCAAGAAACTCAACGAGGCCAAGCGGCCCAACAGCTACCTGGCGTGGTCGGACCCCAGCGACGTCGCGCGCGTCGAGGACCGCACCTTCATCTGCTCGGAGAACGAGTCCGACGCCGGGCCGACGAACAACTGGCGCGACCCCGCCGAGATGCGGGAGACGATGAACGACCTCTTCGCCGGCGCGATGCGCGGGCGGACGATGTACGTCATCCCGTTCTCGATGGGGCCGCTCGGCTCGGACAAGTCGCACATCGGCATCGAGATCACCGACTCGCCCTACGTGGTCGCTCAGATGCGGATCATGACCCGCATGGGCGCCAAGGCCCTGGAGCTCCTGGGCGCCGACGGCGAGTTCGTCCCGTGCGTGCACTCGATCGGCGCGCCGCTGGAGCCCGGCCAGGAGGACAGCAGCTGGCCGACGAACGCCGAGGTCAAGTACATCGTCCACTACCCCGAGTCGCGTGAGATCTGGTCCTACGGCTCGGGCTACGGCGGCAACGCGCTGCTGGGCAAGAAGTGCTTCGCGCTGCGCATCGCCTCGGTCATGGCGCGCGACGAGGGCTGGATGGCCGAGCACATGCTCATCCTCAAGCTCACGTCGCCCGAGGGCACCGTCAAGTACGTCACGGGCGCGTTCCCGAGCGCCTGCGGCAAGACGAACCTCGCCCTCATGGTCCCGACGATCGAGGGCTGGAAGGTCGAGACGATCGGCGACGACATCGCCTGGATGAAGTTCGGCGAGGACGGCCGCCTGTACGCGATCAACCCGGAGAACGGGTTCTTCGGCGTCGCCCCGGGCACCGGCTACAGCAACACGGCGAACGCGATGGCGGCGCTCGACAAGGGCGCGCTCTACACGAACACGGCGCTCACCGATGACGGCGACACGTGGTGGGAGGGGATGACCAAGGAGGTCCCGGCCCACCTCATCGACTGGCACGGCAACGACTGGACGCCGGAGGCCGACCATCCGGCCGCGCACCCCAACTCGCGCTTCACGGTGCCGGCCGCGCAGGTGCCGTCGATGGCCACCGAGTGGGAGGACCCCGCCGGTGTTCCGATCGACGCGTTCCTGCTCGGCGGCCGCCGCGCGACCGTCGTGCCGCTGGTCCGTGAGGCATTCGACTGGGAGCACGGCGTCTTCCTGGGCGCGACGATGAGCTCGGAGCAGACGGCGGCCGCGTTCGGCACGGTCGGCCAGCTGCGCTTCGACCCGTTCGCCATGCTGCCGTTCTGCGGCTACCACATGGGCGAGTACTTCCAGCACTGGCTGGACATCGGCCGCAAGGAGGGCGCGAAGGTCCCGCGCATCTTCTACGTCAACTGGTTCCGCAAGGACGACGACGGCGCGTTCCTGTGGCCGGGCTTCGGCGACAACTCGCGCGTCCTGGAGTGGATCTTCCGCCGCTGCGAGAACAAGGTCGACGGCGACGAGACCCCGATCGGCATCGTCCCGAAGGCCGCCGACCTCAACGTCGAGGGCCTGGGCCTCTCCGACGACGCCATCGCCCAGCTGCTGGCCGTCGACGAGGGCCGCCTGCGCGACGAGCTGACCCAGGTGCGCGAGCATCTGGCGAAGTTCGGCGACCGCCTGCCGGCCGAGATCCGCTCGCAGTTCGAGCGTCTCGAGCAGCGCCTCGGCAGCTAGCGGCGCTCGCCACACGATTCGCAGCGCGAGGGGCGTCCGCACGGGCGCCCCTCGTTCGTTGCCCGACCGGTGCGGTCGGCCCCGCCGGGTACGTTCCCGCCCGATGGACCCGCAGCCGATGGACCCTGCCGATGCCGATGCCGACCGCGCTGCCGACGCCGATGCGGTCGCCGCGCTGGCCCGCGACGCGGGCGACGAGCCGTTGGCCCGGTTCGCGCTCGCCTACCTGCGGCGGTCGGGCGACGGGCGTGTCGCCGGCGAGCAGGGCGCCGAGCCCGACGCGCAGGCGCTGCTGGCGGAGGTGCGCGGGGCGTTCGACCTCGCCGCCCGTCGGGACGGCTCGGCCGCGGCGGTGCGGGCGTTCACGCCCGAGCGCGACGACGACGGCTATTCGACCTCCGGCTCGGTGCTGGAGACCAACACCGACGACCTGCCGTTCCTCGTCGACTCGATCAGCGCCGAGCTGCACGCCCGCGGCCTGGGCATCCGCCGGGTGGTGCATCCGATCGTCGGCCTGCGGCGCGACCGCGACGGCGCGATCACCGCGGTCGAGCATCCGCGCGACGCGCCGCGCGAGTCGGTCATGCACTTCGAGCTCGACCGTCGTCTGGAACCGGCCGAGCTGGCCGACCTCGAGGACGCGGCGCGCCACATCCTCGCTGCGGTGCGGGTCGTCGTCGCCGACTTCGAGCCGTTGGAGGCGGCCGTCGACCGGCTGCGGGCGCTCGCCGGCCCCGACGACGAGGTCGACGCGTTCCTGAGCTGGCTGCGCAACGGGCACTTCGTCTACCTGGGCTTCCGCGAAGACGTCCTGGGCGGCGACCGGCCGACCGCCGTCCCGGGCTCCGGCCTGGGGCTGCTGCGCGAGGCGCGCGGTCACGGCACCCTGCACGCCCCGGCGCACGATCCGCCGTCCCCGCCCGACCTGATCGACCCGGCCCGCCCCGGCGAGCCGCTGACGATCACCTCCACCCAGGCGCTGTCGCCCGTGCACCGGCGCGAGGCGATGGACGCGATCCTCGTGCGCGGCACCGACCCGTCCGACGGTGACGGCACGACGCGCGAGGCCCGGCTGCTGGGCCTGTTCACCTCCCGCGCCCACAACGAGCCGGCGAGCGGCACCCCGCTGCTGCGCCGCAAGCTGCGCGAGATCCTGGAGGCCGAGGACCTCATCGACGGCTCCCACGACGCCAAGCGGGCGGTGGCGATCTTCGACGCGTTCCCCAAGGGGGAGCTGTTCGCCTCACCGGTCGAGGACCTGCGCCGGGTCGTCGCGGGCCTGCTGGCGGCCGGCGGCGACGAGATCGTCGTCCTCGCGCACCGGTCGGCCGACGAGCGCAGCGCCACGGTCGTCGTGGCGCTGCCGCGCGAGCGCCACTCGGCGGCGCTGCGCGAGCGGCTGCGGGCGATGGTGGCGGACGCCTACGGGGTCGGGCACGCCGACGTCCACGAGGTCTTCGGCGAGGACGAGCGCGTGCAGCTGCACCTGGCCGTCCGCGGCGCCGGCGGCCTGCGCGAGGTCGACCTGACCCGGCTGCGGCGCCGGGTCATCGTCCAGGCGCGCACGTGGCGCGACCGGGTCGGCGACGCGCTCGTCGACGCCGTCGGCCCGCAGCGTGCCCGCGTGCTCGCCGCACGCTGGCTGCGCCGCTGCCCGGAGGCCTATCGCGCGGCCACGCCGCCGGCGATCGCCGCCCAGGACGTCGTCGCGCTGGAGCGCCTGGCGGCCGGCGACGACGAGCTGCTCATCGGCCTGCACGACGAGGCGGCGGGCGACGGCCTGGCGCGCCGGACGCGCGTCGCGCTCTACAAGCGCGGGCCGAAGGTCGAGCTGTCGGAGGCGACGCCGCTGCTCGAGCATCACGGGCTGCGCGTCATCGAGGAGCTGCCGGCGCGCCTGCACGGCGACGACGAGCTGTGGATCCAGGCGTTCGCGGTGCTGGGCCCGGACGACGAGCCGGTCGACCTCGACGATGCGCACGGCCGGCTCGCCGACTCGGTGGAGGCGGTCTGGTGCGGCGACACCGAGTCCGACACGCTGAACCGGCTGACGGTGACCGCCGGGCTGCGCTGGGAGCAGATCCAGATCCTGCGCGCCTACCGCCGCTACCGCCAGCGGATCGGCTCGCGCTACACGGAGTCGTTCCAGAACGACGTCATCACCGACCACCCGGAGCTGACGGCGAAGCTCATGGCGCTCTTCGAGACCCGGTTCGGTCTCGACGCGGATCCCGACGGCTCGGCCGAGGAGGCGCTGCGCGAGGCGATCGTCGCCGACCTCGACGCGGTCGAGTCGCTCGACCACGACCGGATCCTGCGCAACCAGCTCGGGCTCATCGACGCGACCGTCCGCACGAACGCGTTCCGTCCCGACCGTGACGCGCTCGCGTTCAAGCTGCGCTGCGCCGACGTGCCCGCGATCCCGCAGCCGGCGCCGCTGTTCGAGATCTACGTCTACTCGGCCGACATGGAGGGCGTCCATCTGCGCGGCGGGCGCATCGCGCGCGGCGGCATCCGCTGGTCGGACCGCATGGACTACCGGACCGAGGTCTTCGGCCTCATGCGGGCCCAGATGACGAAGAACGCGGTCATCGTGCCGGCCGGCGCCAAGGGCGGCTTCTTCCTCAAGCACCGGCCCGACGCGGCGCGTGGGGGCGAGGCCCTGCGCGACGCGGTGCAGCGCCAGTACCGCCGCTACATCGAGGCGCTGCTGGACGTCACCGACAACCGCGACGAGCACGGCGCGATCGTCGCGCCCGAGGGCGTGCGCGCGCGCGACGAGCCCGACGCCTACCTCGTCGTGGCCGCTGACAAGGGCACCGCCGCGTTCTCCGACGTCGCCAACGCGATCGCGGTCCGGCGCGGCTTCTGGCTGGGCGACGCGTTCGCGTCGGGCGGCTCGGCCGGCTACGACCACAAGAAGCTCGGCATCACCGCGCGCGGGGCCTGGGAGTCGGTCAAGCGCCACTTCCGCCAGCTCGACGTCGACCCGGAGACCGATCCGATCACCGTCGTCGGGATCGGCGACATGTCCGGCGACGTCTTCGGCAACGGGATGCTGCTGAGCCGGTCGATGAAGCTTCTCGCCGCCTTCGACCACCGCCACGTGTTCGTCGATCCGGACCCGGCCGACCCGCAGCGCTCGTGGGAGGAGCGCCGGCGCCTGTTCGAGCTGGCAGGCTCCTCATGGGACGACTACGACCGCGAGCTGATCTCCGAGGGCGGCGGCGTCTTCCCGCGCACGGCCAAGCGCGTGACGCTCAGCGAGCAGGCACGCTCGGCGCTGGGCATCGACGCGCAGGAGCTGTCGCCCGACGAGCTCATCCGGGCGGTGCTGCGCGCACCGGTCGACCTGTTGTGGAACGGCGGCATCGGCACGCCGGTCAAGGCGTCGACCGAGAGCGACGCGGACGCGGCGGATCGGGCCGGCGACGCCATCCGCGTCGATGCGGCCGACCTGCGCTGCCGCGTGGTGGGGGAGGGCGGCAACCTCGGCTTCACCCAGCGGGCGCGCGTCGAGTACGCCGCCGGCGGCGGGCTCGTCAACGCTGACTTCATCGACAACTCCGCAGGCGTGGACTCCTCCGACCACGAGGTCAACCTCAAGATCCTGCTCGACCTCGCCGTCCGCCGCGGCCGTCTCGAGCGCGACGACCGCGACGCGCTGCTGGCGGACGTGACCGAGGACGTCGTCGCCCACGTCCTCTACGACTCGTTCCTGCAGGCCCAGGTCATCGCCCAGGAGGTGCGGGGCTCGGCGCTGCGGATCTTCGCCTACGAGGACCTCATGGAGGCGCTCGAGGACCCGCGCATCCTGCGCCGCCGCGACGAGGCGCTGCCGCCCTCCGACGAGATGGCCGAGCGCCGCCGCACCGGCGACGGCCTGCAGCGCCCCGAGATCGCGGTCCTCGTCGCCTACGCGAAGCGGCTGCTCACCGACGCGCTGCTGGACTCGGGGCTGCCCGACGAGTCCGCGTTCGGCCACGAGCTGCGCGCCTACTTCCCGCACGCGGTCGTCGAGCGCTTCGACGACCTGCTGCACGAGCATCCGCTGCGCCGCGAGCTCGTGGCGACGCGCGTCGCCAACGACGTCGTCGACGCGCTCGGCCCGACGTTCGTCAGCGGGCTGTCGCGCGAGCTGGGCGTCGAGCCCGCCGAGGTCGTCCGCGCCTACCGGATCGCCCGCGAGGTGACCGGGGCGACGCAGCGCTGGCTGGAGATCGAGGGGGAGGCGGTCGCGTTCGACGAGGACGTGGCCTGGCGGCTCATGGACGGCGTCGACGAGCTCGTCGGCGGGGTGACGCGCTGGTATCTGCTGCACGCGCCCGGCGCGGACCTGGAGGCCGAGATCGCGGCCGGCCACGAGGCGTTCGTCACGGTGGCCGAGGCGATGCCGTCCTTGCGCTCGGAGGCCTGGTGCGAGGAGCATCTCGCGCTCGCCGCGGAGCTGACGGCGGCCGGCGTCCCGGAGCCGCTGGCGCGCACGCATGCCTTCCAGCGGGCGCTGCTGCACGCGCCCGACATCATCGCCGCCGCCCGGGCGACCGGCCGGGACGTCCTCGACGTGGCGCGGGCGTTCTTCGACCTCGGTGAGGAGCTCGGCCTCGAGCGCCTCGAGCACCAGGTGCTCGCCCTGCCGGCGACGACCCGCATCCAGCGCTGGGTCCAGCAGGCGCTGCTCGACGACGTCCTCCAGGCGCGGCGGGCGGTGGCCCAGCGGGCGCTCGAGGAGGCCCCGGACGCCGACCCGGTCGCGGCGGTCGAACGGTTCCTCGGCGAGCGCGAGCCGGCCCGCCGGCGGCTGGCGACGGTCGCGCGGGCGCTGGCGGCCGAGAACGAGGGCGGGCTGGCGGGCCTCGCGCTCGCGGTCCGGCACCTCCGCGCGCTGGCCGGCTAGGCGGGCTGCGGCGCGTCGGCGGCGTGGACGCGGTTGCGTCCCGCCTCCTTGGCGTCGTAGAGCGCGCGATCGGCGCGCGCCACGAGGACTTCGGCGTCCTCGTCCTCGCACCACGTCGCCCAGCCCAGGCTGGCGGTGACCGGTACGCGCGTCCCGTCGCTGCAGAGGACCGGGATGTCGGCGATTGCGGTGCGCAGCCGCTCGCACGTCGTCGCCCCGTCGGGCGTGTCGGGCAGGAGCAGCAGGAACTCCTCGCCGCCCCAGCGCGCGGCGACGTCCTCCTCGCGCAGCTCGCTGGCGAGCCGGAGCCCGACTTCGCGCAGGACCGCGTCGCCGGCCGCGTGGCCGTAGCGGTCGTTGATCGACTTGAAGTGGTCGAGGTCCAGCAGGGCGGCCGTGAGCGCCCGGCCGTGGCGGCGCGCCGAGGCGACGGTCGCGCGCAGCATGTCGTCGGCGTGGCGGCGGTTGGCCAGCCCGGTCAGCATGTCGGTCCGGGCGAGCTTCTCGAGCTCGGCGTTGCGCGCCGCCAGCTCGGAGCGCAGATGGCTCAGGCGCAGGGCGGTGCGCACGCGGGCGACGAGCTCGACCGGGTCGACCGGCTTGCGGACGTAGTCGTGGGCGCCCCGCTCGAGCGTCTCGGCGAGATCCTCGGCCTCGGTGTGGCCGGTGACGAAGACGACCGGCACGTCGGCGGTCGACGGGTCGGCCCGCAGGATGTCGAGCACCGCGAGGCCGTCGAGCCCCGACAGCTCGCGCGCGAGCAGCAGCACGGCCGGCGGGTTCAGGCGGCAGGACCGGACGGCGCTGGGGCCGTCGGCGGCCTCGTGGACGTCATAGCCACGGGCAGCGAGAACGTCGCCGATCATGCGGCGCAGCAGCTTGGAGTCCTCCGCGACGAGGATCGACTCGGACATAGGTCTCCCCGGTAGTCGGCAGCAGACCGCCCCGCCTTCAAGTCATGCAGCGGCTAGTGCGGGTCTTCGGCGGCGGCCGGCGGCCGGGACTCCTCGGCCAGCGAGGTGATCGCGAGCGGGCCGCGGGCCGCCTCCTCGAGCACCTGGGTGGCCTCCTCGATCGAGCGGGCGTAGAGCTCGACGAGCAGGTGGACGACGATCCGCTGCTCGTCCTCGTGCTTGTGGAAGCGCACGTGGGTGAAGAACTCGCGCGTGCCGTTGTCGCCGAACGCGGCGAACGAGAGCGCGTCGCCCGCCTCGGGGCCCGAGCACGTCTCGACGTCGTCGGCGTCGACGGTCACCGTGCAGGAGGCGACCCACGGGGTGCCGGCGATCATGCGCTCCCAGCGGTCCGGCACCGGCTCGACGCGTCCGGCCGCGAACGTCAGGTGCGGCTGGTCGTGCATGCACTCCAGGCACTGGACGACCGCCTCCTGCAGCTCGTCGACGACCTCGGCGCGCTCGCCGGTCTGGGGGTCGATGCGGTGGATGCCCTCGTAGTGGACCTGGACCTCCAGGTCGGTCGACCAGCAGCGGTAGCAGCGCAGCCACGGGTGGGCGCCCATCGGATCCTCCATGTCCACAGCATATGCTGGCGCCCATGACCTCCGGCGCGCGTCACGCAGGCCCGGTGGGCGTCGTGCTCGCGGGCGGCGAGGGGCGCCGGATCGGCGGCGACAAGGCGATCGTCGAGCTCGAGGGCCGGCCGCTCGTGCTCTACCCGATCGAGGTGCTGCACGAGGTCTGCGACGAGGTGGTCGTCGTCGCCAAGCGCGACACGCTGCTGCCGCCGCTGGCCGGGGTCGCCGACCTGTGGCTGGAGCCCGACGAGCCGCGCCACCCGCTCTGCGGCCTGGTCCACGCGCTGACGCTGGCCGAGGGTCGGCCGGCGCTCGTGCTCGGGGTCGACCTGCCGCTCGTCGACGCGGGCACGCTGCGGGCGCTCGTGACGGCGGCCGACGCGGCGCCCGGGGCGGCCGCGGTCGTGCCGCGCGTGCACGGACGGCTGGAGCCGTTCTGCGCGTTCTACCGGCCGCGGGCGCTGGCGGTGCTCGAGGGCTTCGACGCGGGCGCGCGGGTGCTCGACGTCGTCGCGTCGCTGGAGCCCGAGGTCGTCGAGCCCGACGACCCGACGGCGTTCTTCAACGTCAACCGGCCCGAGGACCTGCTGCAGGCGGGGACGCTGCTGCGCGGCGGGGCCTAGTACTCGCGCAGCATCTCGCGCTGGCGCTGGGCGACGAAGCGCGACAGCGCCCGCTCGGCGCGGCCCTGCAGCGACTCGAAGCGCAGGCCGCGCTCGCCCTCGCCGGTGCCGCGGACGACGTGGCCGGTGCCGCTGATCGTCAGCGACCCGAGGTCGAGCGCGAAGCGGACGTGCTCGGCGAGCGCGAGGTCCTCCGCGGAGCAGACGAGCATGCCGCCGACGCTGACGTCGACGGTGCGGGTGACGATCCGGCCGTTCTCGCCGATGACCGCGGCGGTCAGCTCGGCGGGGACGCGGACGTACTGGCGGCGCTGGACCTTCAGGGGCTCGCCGTGCGGGTGCAGCCGCAGCCGCCCGTCGGGGGCGGGAACGAGGACGCCATGGCGGTGGGCGGCGCCGACGCGGGTCTTCCAGCTGATGGTCGCCGCGCACCAGCGCAGCTCGCCGGGGAGCACGAGCGGACCGTCGACGGGGCACAGCTCGACGTGGGTGTCGTCGACCGAGCTCACCGACGCGGTGACGTGCCAGCCGCCCTCGAGGACGATGTCGACCGGCACGTTGCGCTCGAGCAGGGCCTCCATGGCCGGATGATCGGTCGTCAGCCCCCGGACTTGAGGTGCGTGTCAGTCCGTCCGACCCGCGCGCGACCCTGGTCGCGTGTTCCTCGCGACCGTCATCTGCTCGGACCCCGGCTGCGCCGTCGAGGCGGAGGTCGTCCTCGACGATCTCGAGCTGCTGGAGGTCGAGCTGTGCGCCGACTGCGACTGCGCGGTGACCGTGCTGGCGATCAGCGACTACGTGCCGGCAGAACGACTGATGCTCGCCTGAGCCGCGAGTTTCGCCCCCTGGGGCGAACACTCGCTCAAGGAATCCGAGCCCCTGGGCGAGGATTCCTCGCTCAGCCGCCGATGGCCGACATCGAGCGGGCGGGCTGGATGAAGCCGGGCTCGTTGACGTGGTGTTTGAGCTCCTTGCGCCAGACGGCGTCACGGATGATCTGCTCGAGCTCGTCGTCGCTGGCACCGGCGCGCAGCGGCCCGCGCAGGTCGGTCTCGTTGAGGCTGAACAGGCAGGTGCGCAGCCGGCCGTCGGCGGTCAGGCGGATGCGGTTGCAGTCTCCGCAGAACGGCTCGGAGACCGGGTTGATGAAGCCGATGCGCCCGTGGCCGTCGGCGAACCGGTAGACGCGGGCGGTCGCGTGCGGCTCGCGCGGCTCGGGCTCCAGCGGGAACTCGGCCTCGATCGCCGCGCGGATCTCGGCCCCGCTGAGCACCTGCTCGGGCGTCCAGGCCCGGTCGGCGTCCAGCGGCATGTATTCGATGAACCGCACCTCGTAGGGGTGCTCGCGGGCGAAGCGCGCGAAGGGCAGGATCTCGGCCTCGGTGATGCCGCGCAGCGCCACCGCGTTGACCTTGATCGGGTGGGCTTCTGGAAACGACGCGAGGTGCGCCAGGCCGGCCAGGACGCGGTCCAGCGCGTCGCGGCGGGTGACGGCGTAGAAGCGGTCGCGCTGCAGCGAGTCGACCGACACGTTGAAGCGGTCGACGCCGGCCGCGACGAGCGCCTCCGCGTCGCGCTCCAGCAGGAACCCGTTGGTGGTGACGCTGATCTCGCGCAGCCCGTCGACGGCCTTCAGGCGCGCGCACAGATCGGGAAAGCCGCGGCGGACGAGCGGCTCGCCGCCGGTGAGCCGGAGCTCCTCGATGCCCATCTGGGCCAGCAGCGCCACGAGCCGTTCGATCTCCTCGAAGTGCAGGACCTCGGCACGCTCGAGCCACGGCAGCCCTTCGGCCGGCATGCAGTACTGGCAGCGGAAGTTGCAGCGGTCGGTGACCGACACGCGCAGGTCGGAGATCCGGCGCCCGTGCCCGTCGTGGAGCGGCTCGCGTGCCATTGGGCTCACAGTACCCTGCCGCCGATGCGCCACACGGCAGTCTCCGGCCTGCTGGCCGCCGCCGCGCTCGCCGTCGCCGTCGCGGGATGCGGCGCCGACACCGAGCCCAACGCCCGGCCGGACGCCGACCAGGTGCGTGACGTCGTGCAGCGTTTCGGGCAGGCGTCGGCGCGCCGGGACGCCGCGACGATCTGCCGCGACCTGCTCGCCGACCGGCTCGTGGAGAGCGTCGAGCGGATCGGGCTGCCGTGCGAGTCGGCGCTCAAGCGCGGGCTGGCCGATGTGCGCCAGCCGTCGCTGCGGGTGCTCTCGGTCGAGGTCGACGGGGACCGGGCGACGGCGCTCGTGCGCTCGGGCGCGGCCGGGCAGCCGACCTCGGAGGACCGGATGGTGCTCGTCCGCCAGGACGCCGCGTGGCGGATCCTGTCGCTGGACGGGGGCGAGCCCGCGCGGACGACGACGTCCACGACGCCGACGGTCACGACGAAGACGACCCGGCCGCCGACGGCGACGATGCGCACGGCGACGACGCGCACGGCGACGACGCGCACGGCGACGACGCGCACGGCGACGACGCCGACCCGCACCACGACCACCCGTGGTCGCTGACCACCACGCACGCTCCTTTCGCTGGAGCGGCCATCGGATCACAGGGTCCGTCCGGGCTCATCCGGGCGGTCTACCGGACGGCGCTGCGGAGATCCCGCAGCGTTTCAGCCGGCCAGGGCGCGTCCGAGCGCCTGCGCGTCGGCGACGAGCGTCGTCCGCAGGCCGGGGTTGTGGAGGGCGGCGGCCGGGTGGTAGAGCGGAAAGAGCCGCCGCCCGTCGGCCTCGAGAACGGTGCCGTGCGCCTCGCCGATCTTCGCGTCGGGGGCGAAGCGCTTCAGGGCGTGGCGGCCGAGCGGTACGAGCAGCTGCGGCCCGATGAGCGCCAGCTGGGCCTCCAGCCACGGCCAGTGGTGGGCGACCTCGCCGGCCTTGGGGTCGCGGTTGTTCGGCGGCCGTCCCTTGACGACGTTCGTGATGAAGACCTCGTCCCGTCCCAGGCCGGCCTCGACGAGCAGCGTGTCCAGCAGCTTGCCGGCCGGGCCGACGAACGGGCGCCCCGCGGCGTCCTCGCGCGCCCCGGGGGCCTCGCCGACGATGACGATCGCCGCGTCGGCGGGTCCCTCGCCGGGGACGAGCTGCGTGTTGAGCTCGCAGACCTCGTAGCCGCAGCCGCTGCCGTGGTGGGCGCGGATCTCGTCGGCGAGGGCGGCGAGCTGGGTCGCGCGCTCGGTCACGCGGCGGCCGCCGGCAGGCCGAGCAGCTGGCGCAGCTGGGTCGCGGCGACCGGCGCGTCGCCGCCGCGGTTGTTGTTGGCCATGACCCGCACCGTACCGGCCTGCTCGGCCAGGCTCTCGGCCCGCTGGGCGATCTCCTCGAGCTCGGCGCCGTCGTAGCGGTAGCCGAAGCGCTCGGCGACCGAGCGGCCCTTGACCCAGCCGCGGGCGTTGCGGCCGTGCAGGCGCAGGTAGGCGAGGTCGGGCCGGGTCACGGCGTCCAGCGGCGGCAGCATCGTGGGCGGCGGGTTCTCGCGCGTGGGCGCGTCGACGCCGACGAACGCCGCGCCGTGGTCCTCCAGCCAGGCCAGCGTTCGCGCACGGCGCCGCTGCCCGACCCAGCTGCGGTGGCGGAACTCGACCGCCACCGGCCACGGGTCCAGCGCGGCGATGAGCTCGCCCAGCTCGTCGAGGTCGTGGGAGGGCGGCTTGAAGGCGGGGGAGAGCTGAAGGAGGAACGACGAGAGCTTGCCGGTGTCGGCCAGCGGCGCGGTGGCCTCCAGGTAGCGGCGGCAAAGCTCGGCGTCGAGCTCGGCCGAGGGCTGGACACGCCCGCGGCGCGTGAGCTCGACCTCGTCGCGCAGCTCGGCCGGCAGGGATTCGGGTTCGGCGCTGTGGCGTGACAGGGCCCGGTGGAGCTTGACGTCGAACGTGAAGCCGTCGGGTGTGACCTGCGCCCAGCGGGCGACCGTGTCGGCGCTCGGCACGGCGTACCAGGTGCTGTTGACCTCGACGCCGTCGAACCGCTGCGCGTAGTAGGGCAGCAGCTCGTCGCGGTGCAGCCTCTTCGGATACCACTCGGCGACGAAGCCGGGGTCCGTCCAGCTCGACGTTCCGACGACGATGCGGCCGCTCACACCCTCCGGCTACCCGCCCGGCCCGGCGGCGATGACTGCCCGGATCTCGTCGAGCGGCGGGTGCGGCCCCGAGCCGGTCAGGCACCACGTGGCGCCCGCGCGCTCCCACGGCTCCGGGTCGGTGCCCGGGCGGTTCGTGACGACGACGTCGAACGGGGCGTCGGGGTCGGGCCGGTGCGCCGCGACCTCGGCGCACAGCTCGCCGAGCGCCTCTGGCCCGGGCAGCTCGACCGGGAACAGCCCGTCCCAATGGGCGGCGCGGCGCACCGGCCGCCGGTGCGGCCACTTCGCCGCCGCCCAGATCGGGATCCGCGGGCGCTGCACCGGCCGGGGCCGGAACTCGCCGTCCCAGTAGCGCACGAGCCGCGCCAGGCCGTCGTCGAGCAGCCGCGCCCGCTCGCGGCCATCGGTCTCGTCGCCGAACTCGGCCAGCTCGCCGTGACGGTCGCTGCCCAGCCCCACGCCGAGGACGAGCCGGCCGCCGCTGAGCACGTCGAGCGTCGCGGTCTCGCGTGCGAGCTTGTGGATCCGCCGCCGGGCCGGCGGCGTCACCATCGGCCCGATCCGGATCCGCTCGGTGGCCATGGCGATCGCGGCCAGCGCGACCCACGGGTCGAGGACCGCGTCGACGCCGGTCCAGCGGATGTGGTCCCAGAGGAAGAACCCGTCGAAGCCCTGGCGCTCGGCGTCGGCGGCCAGCTCGGCCAGCAGGCGCGGGTCGGCGAGCTCGTCGAACGGAGCGACGTAGATGCCGCGGCGGCTGCCCATGGGCGCTGACCCTAGCGCCACGAAAGTGCAGCGTTCGCCGGGACCTGCCGATGTCGGGAACATGACCCCCCTGCAGATCGCGGTCATCGCCGGCGTCGCCCTGCTGATCGTGTGGGCGATCGTCGCCTACAACGGCCTGGTCGCCGCGCGCAACCGGACCGACGAGTCGTGGAGCGGCATCGACGTGCAGCTCAAGCGCCGTCACGACCTCGTGCCGAACCTCGTCGAGACGGTGGCCGGCTACGCCGACCACGAGCGCGCGACGCTCGACCGGGTCGTCGAGGCGCGCACGCGCGCGCAGGCCGCGGCCGACCCCGCGGCGCGGGCCGAGGCCGAGCGCGGCCTGACCGCCGGCCTGCTGGCGGTCAACGCGCTCGCCGAGCAGTACCCGGACCTCAAGGCCGCGGCGCCGTTCCAGCAGCTGCAGGCGCAGCTGGAGCAGATCGAAGACGAGCTGCAGGCCGCCCGGCGCATCTACAACGCCGACGTGCGGCTCTACCTGACGCGCAAGCAGAGCTTTCCGACGATGCTCATGACCGGGCTGGGCGACTTCCCCGACCGGCTGTACTTCGAGCTCGACTCGGTCGCCGAGCGGCAGGTGCCGAAGGTCGCCTTCCCGCGGGCGGCGTGACCAGCGTCGGCGGCGCCACGCGCGCTCAACTCGCCGTCGCGGTGCGGCGCCCCGGCTTCGCCTACGCGGCGACGTTCGCGGTCGCGGGCGGCTTTGCGGGCGGGGCGGCGCTCGGCGGCATCCGCGCGGCGCTCGTCGCGCCGGCGGTGCTGCTGGCCCTCGTGCTCGCCGTCGCCTACGCGAACGCCCGCCGCGCGGGCGAGCACGCCTTCTGGACGCACCTGGCCGGCTCGCTGCGCCTCGACTACCTCGGCCACGTCGACGAGCTGCTGCCGCTCACGCCGACCCTCGGGGCGGGCGTGCGCCGCCGCGCCGACGCCTGGATGGCCGGCCGCGACATCTGGGGCGCCGGGCTCTTCACCTACGTCCGCGAGCACGGCCGCGGCGACGACGCCGTCGACCTGCCCTGCCGGCGCACGCTCGTCGTCGTCGAGGTGCCGGCCGCCACCGGGCTGTTCCCGGGCGTCTACCTCTACCGCGGGCAGACGACCGACATGGCCGGCCACCTGCGGTCCCGGACCCGCCGCGTCCAGCTCGAGAGCGCCGCGTTCAACGAGCGCTACCTCATGCTCTGCGCACCCGAGGTCGGCGACATCCGGGTGCGCGAGCTCTTCACCCCGTCGCTCATCGCCTGGCTGGCCGAGCATCCGCTGGCGCCCGAGGTCGAGATCCGCGGCGGCGCGGTGCTCGTGTCGCTCGACGGCCACCGGGCGGAGGCGGCCGCGATCGTCGGGCTCGTCGACTGCGCGCGCGAGCTCGCCCGCCGCCTGCAGGTCGAGGTCGCCGAGCACGAGCTGGCGACCGGCCGGCCGCTGCCGGCGCGATAGCCCTACGGGCGCTTCAGCAGGATGATCATGAGCGCCGCGGCGAAGGCCATCTGGCCGAACGTCATCGCGGTGCCGAGGTTGGCGGCACCGGCGGCCGCCGCGATCGCCGTGGCGGCGGCGAACGCGGCGACGAGCGTCGTGAGGTCACGGATCACAGCTCGGCCTCCAGGGTCGTGACGAGCGCCGGGACGTCGGCGCCGGGGTCTTCGCGCTCCAGGCGCTTGAGCGCGGCGCGGCGCCCGCCGAGGGCGCGCAGGCCGCGCTCGCCGTGCTCGACGACGAAGTCGGCCAGGGCGCCGGCGCGGCGCGCCTCGACGCGGCGGGCGGGCACGTCGAGCCTGCCGCGGTGCTCGTCGAGCGCGTCGATGAGCTCGTCGATGCCCTGCGGCGGCGAGATCGAGGACACGGCGACGACGTGCGTGTCGCGCGAGCCGACCGAGCGCAGCGCGGCGCTGAGGTCGCGCCGGGCGCGCAGGGCGATGTCCCCGAGGTCGGCCTTCGTGACGACGAGGACGTCGGGGATCTCCATGATCCCCGCCTTGAGGAATTGCAGGGCGTCGCCGGAGCCGGGCTGCACGATGACCGCCACGGTATCGGCCACCTCGCCGACCTCGGTCTCGGACTGGCCGACGCCGACGGTCTCGATGACGACGACGTCGAACGCGGCCGACAGGGCCTGGGCGGCGGCGCGGGTGGCGGGGGCCAGGCCGCCGAGCCGCTCGCCGGCCGCCGTGGAGCGGATGAACAGCCCGCGGTCCTCGGGGTCGAAGCTGATGCGGGCGCGGTCGCCGAGCAGCGAGCCGCCCGAGCGCTTGGAGGACGGGTCGACGGCGAGCACGGCGACGCTGCGGCCGCGGGCCCGCCACGCGCGGGTGAGCTCGCTCAGCAGCGATGACTTGCCGGCGCCGGGCGGGCCGGTGAGCCCGATGACGTGCCCCTTGGCCTCGCCGCCCAGCGCGGCGGGGGAGACGGCGGCCAGCAGCGCCGAGGTCTGCTCGCGGTCGGCGGGCGTCCGCGACTCGACGAGGTTCAGCACCGCCGCGGCGGCGCTGAGGTCCCCGTCGCGCAGGCGGCGTCCCAGCGCTGTTCCGTCGGCGGCCATCGGGCCGGGACGCTAGCCGAGCACGCCGCCCCCGCGTCGAGGGATCACAGACTTCGCCCCAGACGAAGTCTGTGATCCCTCGACGCCGCGCGGACGTGCCTCAGGCGCTCGCGGTCGCGCCGTGGCGCTCGGCGACCAACGCCACGATGTCGCGCATGATCGCCGTGAGGTCGAAGTCCTTGGGCGTGTAGACCGCCGAGACGCCCGCCTGCTTCAGCGGCGCGACGTCGGCCTCGGGGATGATCCCGCCGACGATGACCGGCGCGTCGACGCCGCGCTCGCGCAGCGCCGCGATGACGTCGGGGATGAGCTCGCGGTGCGAGCCCGACAGGATCGACAGGCCGATGACGTGGACGCCCTCCTGCTCGGCCGAGGCGGCGATCTGGGCGGGGGTCATGCGGATGCCCTCGTAGACGACGTCCATGCCGATGTCGCGGGCGCGCACCGCGATCTGCTCGGCGCCGTTGGAGTGGCCGTCCAGGCCCGGCTTGCCGACGAGGATCTTCATGCGGCGGCCGAGGCCCTCCGAGACGCGGTCGACCTCGTCGCGCAGCGAGGCCAGGTCGTCCTCGGCGCCGCCGCCCGCGGCGGCCTCGCCGACGCCGGTCGGGGCGCGGAACTCGCCGAACGCCTCGCGCAGCGTGCGCGACCACTCGCCGGTTGTCACGCCCGCCTTGGCGGCGGCGATCGTCGCGCCCATGATGTTCTCCTCGGAGCCCGCGACCCGGCGCAGCTCCTCCAGCGCGGCGTCGACGGCGGCCTGGTCGCGGTCGGCGCGCCACGCGGCGACCGCCTCACGCTGCTGGATCTCGACCTCGGGATCGACGGTCATGATCCCGCCCTCCTCGTCGATGAGCGGCGACGGGTTGGACTCGGTGTACTTGTTGAGGCCGACGACGATCTGCTCGCCGTGCTCGATGCGGCGGATGCGCTCGCGGTGGCTGTCGACCAGCGAGGACTTCATGTAGTCCACCGCCTTGACCGCGCCGCCGTGCTCGGCGACGACCTTCATCTCGGCGCGCGCCCCCTCGAGCAGCTCGTCGACGAGCCCGTCCATGACCTTCGAGCCCTCGAAGATGTCGGGGTACTCGAGCAGGTCGGTCTCGTAGGCGAGCACCTGCTGGATGCGCAGCGACCACTGCTGGTCCCATGGGCGCGGCAGGCCGAGCGCCTCGTTCCATGCCGGCAGCTGGATGGCGCGGGCGCGGGCGTCGCGGCCGAGCGTGACGGCGAGCGCCTCGAGCACGATGCGCTGCACGTTGTTCTCCGGCTGGGACTCGGTCAGCCCGAGCGAGTTGACCTGGACCCCGTAGCGGAACCGCAGGTGCTTGGGGTCGGTGACGCCGTAGCGCTCGCGGCCGAGCTCCTCCCAGAGGATGCCCATCGCGCGCAGCTTCGCGTGCTCCTCGACGAAGCGCACGCCCGCGTTGACGAAGAACGAGATGCGGCCGAAGACCTTGCCCATGAGGTCCTGGTCGACCCGCTCGCGGACCGCGTCGAGGACCGCGATCGCGTTGGACATCGCGTAGGCGATCTCCTGGACCGGCGTCGCGCCCGCCTCCTGCAGGTGGTAGGAGCAGATGTTGATGGGGTTCCACTTCGGCACCTCGGTGACCGTGTAGGCCACCATGTCGGCGATGAGCCGCATCGACGGGCCGGGCGGGAAGGCGTAGGTCCCGCGGGCCAGGAACTCCTTGATGATGTCGTTCTGCGTCGTGCCCTGCAGCTGAGCGGCGTCGACGCCGTTCTCCTCGGCGACCGTGATGTAGAGCGCCAGCAGCCAGGCGGCCGTCGCGTTGATCGTCATCGACGTGTTCATCTCGCCGAGCGGGATGCCGTCGAGCAGCGCGTGCATGTCGCCCTTGTGGGCGACCGGGACGCCGACCTTGCCGACCTCGCCGCGGGCGAGCTCGTCGTCGGGGTCGTAGCCCGTCTGCGTCGGCAGGTCGAAGGCGATCGACAGCCCGGTCTGGCCCTTGGCGAGGTTCGAGCGGTACAGCTCGTTGGACTTCTTCGCGGTCGAGTGGCCCGCGTAGGTCCGCATCATCCAGGGTCGATCGCGCTCGGGCAGACGGTGCTCCATGTGCGGAATCGTACCCGTGACGGGGCGTGCGCCGCGGTGGCGCAGCGCGCACGCCACTAGGGTTCGGCCGGTGCCTGCACCGCTGCTGGCCCGGGCGCGCGCCTCGGCGCGCCTACGGGCGCTCGACCTGCGCGACCGGCTCTCCGGCCGCTCCGACCCGCTCGTGCCGCCGCGGCGGCTGGACTTCGTCGGCCACTCGGACTTCGCCGCCACCGGCGACGAGTTCCTGCACCACTTCGTCACGCTGGCGGGGCTGACGCCCGACGAGCGGGTCCTGGACATCGGCTGCGGGATCGGGCGCATGGCACGGCCGCTGGCCGGGTTCCTGTCGCCGCGGGGCTCCTACGACGGGTTCGACATCAACGCCGAGGGCATCGCCTGGTGCCGCGAGCACTACGCGCCCCACCCGAACTTCCGCTTCGTGCTCGCCGATCTGCACAACAGCCGCTACCACCCGCAGGGCACCCAGCCCGCGGCGGAGTTCCGCTTCCCCTACGACGACGGGTCGTTCGACTTCGCTCTGGCGACCTCGGTGTGGACGCATCTGCTCGAGGCCGAGGCCGACCACTACCTCGCCGAGACCGCGCGCGTGCTGCGGCCCGGCGGCCGCGCGCTCATCACGTTCTTCGTCCTGGACGAGGGCTCGCGGGCCGCGCTGCGCGAGCGCCGCGCCACGCTGGCGTTCCACGAGGCCGACGGCGACGTGGCGGTCGTCGACCCGGCGGTGCCGGAGGAGGCGGTCGCCTTCTCCGCGCGCTGGCTGGACGATGCGCTCGGGCGCCACGGCCTGCGCCGCCGCGACGCGCACCCGGGCGCCTGGCGCGGGGCGCCCGGCCTCTCCTACCAGGACCTCTTGATCGTCGAGGCGGAACCCCTCGCCCAGAGGGCTCGGTAGCGTCCTGGCGTGTGACCGACCACCGTGAGATCGACGTCCACTTCCAGGGCACGCCGCACGCCGTCTGCTGCCACGTGGTCGACGGCCTGCTCGTCGACCCCGGGCCCGAGTCGTCGGTGCAGACGCTGGTGGCCGCCCTGGGCGACGAGCGACCCCGCGGCGTCCTGCTGACCCACATCCACCTCGACCACGCTGGGGCCACCGGCGCGCTCGTGGAGCGCTGGCCCGACCTGCCGGTCTGGGTGCACGCGAAGGGGGCCCGCCACGTCGTCGACCCGTCGCGCCTCGTCGCGAGCGCGACGCGCATCTACGGCGACGACATGGAGCGCCTCTGGGGCCGCATCGTCCCCGTGCCCGAGGCCAACGTCAACGTCCTGGACGGCGACGGGGGCCGCATCGGCGAGCTGCGCTGGGCCTACACGCCCGGCCACGCCGTCCACCACGTCGCCTACCTCGACGAGGCCACGGGCACCGCGTACACGGGCGACGTCGCCGGGGTGCGCATCGGCGACGGGCCGGTCATCCCGCCGACCCCGCCACCCGACATCGACGTCGAGGCCTGGCACCGCTCGATCCGGCTGGTCTCCGGGTGGCGGCCCGAGGCCATCGCGGTCACCCACTTCGGCACGTTCGGCGCCACCGAGGAGCACCTCGCCCAGCTGGGCGCCACGCTCGACGAGCTCGTGGCCGTCGCCCGGCAGGGCGACGCGCGGACGTTCGAGGACCATGTCCGCACGATCATCGGCGCGACGGGGGACGCCGACGGGTACACGAAGGCCATGCCCCCGGAGACGCTCTTCGCCGGGCTTTCGCGCTACCTGCAAACGCGAGATACTGCGCAGTCGAGATGAGCCAGACCATCGAGCTACCCCGCACGTCCGGACCCGACGGCGCCCTCGGCGGCGCCTGGAAGGTCATCGTCCGCAACGACGATCACAACACGTTCGACGGCGTGGCCCGCACCCTGTCGCGCTTCATCCCGGGCGTCACGCTCGAGGGTGGCTACGCGATCGCCGACCGCATCCACAACGCCGGCCTGGCGATCGTCTGGACCGGCCACAAGGAGCTCGCCGAGCACTACTGGGAGCAGCTCCACGGCGCCGGTCTCACCATGGCGCCGTTGGAGCAGGGCTAGCGTCAAGGGCTCCCGGACGCGCGAGTTTCGCCCCCTAGGCGAACACTCGCACTTGAAGGCGAGCGCCCTGCGCGAGTCCTTCAACGTGATCGGTAGTGTGGGTGAGGTGACCGATGCCTCCGGGCCCATCGAGTCCGCCACCCGCGCCGCGCGCGAACAGGAGCTCTTGCGCCGCTACCACGTCGCCGGGGACACCCGTGCCCGCGACCAGCTCGCCGAGGAGATGCTGCCGCTCGCCCGCGCGCTCGCCGGACGCTACGCGGGCCGCGGCGAACCGCTGGACGACCTCATCCAGGTCGCCTGCGTCGGCATCATGAAGGCGATCGACGGCTTCGACGTCACGCGCGAGGTCCGCTTCTCCTCGTATGCCACCCCGACCGTTCTCGGGGAGATCAAGCGCCACTTCCGCGACCGCACGTGGGCGATGCGCGTGCCGCGCGGGCTGCAGGAGCTCCAGATCGAGGTGGCCCGCAAGCGCGACCAGCTCACGAGCGAGCTCGGCCGCTCCCCGACCGTCCAGGAGCTCGCCGACGCGATCGACGCGCCGTTCGAGGAGGTCCTGGCGACGATCCAGTCCGCCGGGGCGCGGCGCACGCGCTCGCTCGACGAGCCGACCGGGGAGGACGTGACGCTCGCCGACGCGATCGGCGGCCGCGACGTCGAGCTCGAGCGCGCCGAGATGCGCGTCCTGCTCGACGACGCCATGGCGGTGCTCAGCGAGCGCGACCGCGAGGTGCTGCGGCTGCGCTTCGCCGAGGACCTCACGCAGACCGAGATCTCGCGGCGCATCGGCGTGTCGCAGATGCAGGTCTCGCGGATCATCCGCCAGTCGGTGGCGAAGCTGCGGCTCGACATCGACCGCTCGCCGGCGTCCTGAACCGCGTCGAGGGACGACTCGACCGCGCCTATGGCGGTTCAGTCGTCCCTCGACGCGTGGTGCTGCCTCAGACCGTGTCGCCGAAGGCGCCCGCCGGGGCGGCCTCGCCGGCGCGCTGGCGCTCGGCGTCGAGGTAGCCCTCGACGGTGATGTCGTTCCAGCTGTAGAGCACCGGCACCTGGTAGTAGCTCTGGTTCAGCGCCCGGAAGCGGACGAACTCCGGCCCGTTCCAGTAGCGGTCCCAGTCGCTCTTGTTCTCGAACGTCGCCGCCTGGAGGATCTTGTAGCGATCGTCCCGGTTGCGGTGCACGTAATACGACGAGGCGCCGTAGCGGACCGCGATCGGCGCGATCTCGGCGACCGCAGCCTCGAGACGGTCACCACGGAAGACCGTGGCGTACCAGGGGATGTAGACGACTCCGGCCATCAGCCGACCTCCGCGTAGATCGCACCCGGGCCGTCGGCGGTCTTGCCCAGCCCCTCCTTCTCGGCCCCAACGAGGATCGAGATCTTGCCCGCGTGCTTGTTGTCCTTCATGAGCTGGTGTGCCTCGGCGACGCCATCGAACCCGAGCGTACGCCAGAGCACCGGACGGACGGCGCCCGACTCGATGAGCTCGTTGGCCTTCAGGCACTCGTAGGCGTTGGCGAAGTGCGACCCGAGGATCTCCTTCTGCTTCATCCACAGGTAGCGCACGTCGAAGTCCAGGTTGAACCCGGTCGTGCCCGCGCAGATGACGACCTTGCCGAACGGCTTGACCGTCAGCACCGAGGTCGGGAACGTGGCGGCGCCGACGTGCTCGAAGACGATGTCGGGGGCGGTGCCCAGGATCTCCTCGACGGCCTTGCCGAAGCGCTTGGACTCCTTGAAGCGCGCCTTCTCCTCCTCGGGGCTCTCGCCGCCCTTGCGCATCATGCCGCTGAACTCGCTGCGGTTGATGTAGCCGGTGGCGCCGAGCTGCTTGACGAGCTCGCCCTTCTCGTCGGAGTTGACGATGCCGACGCTCTCGGCGCCCGCCGCCTTGCAGATCTGCGTCGCGAAGACGCCGAGGCCGCCCGCGGCGCCCCAGATGAGCACCTTCTGCCCGGCCTGGAGGTTGCAGCGCGTCATGAGCATGCGCCAGGCGGTGAAGTACGTCAGGCCGTAGGAGGCGGCCTCCTCCCAGGACAGCGCGTGCGGCTTGGGCAGCAGCTGCTGGGCCTGGACCTTCGTGAACTGGGCGAACGAGCCCCAGGTCGTCTCGTAGCCCCAGATGCGCTGCGACGGCGCGGCCATCGGGTCGAGGCCGTGGACCTCGGGGTCCTCGTAGGAGGCCTGGTTGCAGTGGATGACGACCTCGTCGCCGGCCTTCCAACGCGTGACGCCCGGGCCGACCTTCCAGACGACGCCCGACGCGTCCGAGCCGCCGATGTGGTGGCCGTACTGCGGGTGGTCGCCGTACTTCATGACCGACACCGGCTGGCCGAGCGCCGCCCAGACGTTGTTGTAGTTCACGCCCGCGGCCATGACCCGGACGATGACCTCGAAGGCACCCGGCTCGGGCACCTCGATCTCCTCGACCTGGAACGCGTCGATCGGGTCGCCGTAACGCTCCTCGCGGATGACCCAGGCAGCCATCTTCTCGGGCAGCTCGCCGGGCTCCGTGTCGACGGTGTGGACCTGCGTCACATCAACGGCCATGTCGTGGTGGGACCTCTGGAAGTCGGGTTCGATTGCTGGCGCGGCGCGGAACCATACCTGGGCGGGCGTGTCCGGCTAATCCTCGAGGAAGCCCGAGCGCTTGAACCAGAACCACAGCAGCAGCGCGCCGCCGACCATGCTGCCGACCCCGAGCGTCCAGAACGCCAGCGGCGTGTTGATGTGGCGCACGAGCGTGCCGAAGTTCTGGCCGAAGAAGCCGGTGACGAACGTCAGCGGCAGGAAGATCGTCGCGATGATCGTCAGCTGCTTGGTGACCTGGTTGAGCCGGTTGGACACGGTGGAGAGGTAGACGTCGAGCGCGCCGGCCAGGAGGTCGCGGTACCCGTCGATCTGCTCGCTGATCCGCAGCAGGTGGTCGTAGACGTCGCGGAACCAGTCGCGGGCGTCGTCGGCCTCCAGGCCGGGCAGGCGGCCCAGCAGCTCGCCGCCGCGGGCCAGGACGTCGCGCTGCGGGCCGACGACGCGGCGCAGCTCGACGAGCCGGCGGCGCATCGCGAAGAGCGCCTCGCGCTGGTCGATCGACGGCTTCTCGAGCATCGCGTCCATGAGCGAGTCGATCTCGTCGTCGATGCGCTCCAGGGCGGGGAAGAACGAGTCGGTGAGCTGGTCGATGACGCGGTAGATCGCCTCCTCCTCGGTGCGCGGCGGCGCCTCGCGCATGCGCACCATGGCCGGGCCCAGCAGCGGATCGTCGTCCTCCTGGACGGTGATCATCCAGTTGCCGCTGATGTGGAGGTGGACCTCGCGCAGGACCCCGTCGTCGATGCCGTAGAAGACCAGCAGCGCGGTCTGGCGGTACTCGTCGAGCTTCGGGCGCTGGCCGAACTCGGTCGTGTCCTCGAGCGCGAGCGGGTGCAGCTCGAAGCGGGCGCCGAGCCGTTCGAGCTCCGGCCCGCTCGGGTCCGTGAGGTGCAGCCAGAAGAACTCGCCGCGGGCCAGCAGCCCGTCGAGCCGGTCGTCGTCGAGCGTCTGGAGGATCTCCATGGGCCGCGGCGGGCGGCGGCGCGCCTAGGGCGTGCGCAGCTCGTTCTGGGGTGACGGCCGCGGGGCGCCGACGACGAGCCGCCCGGCGCGGATGCCCTCGCCGCTGGCGCTGAGCGAGTAGGTGCGGTCGGGCAGCACCTCGGCCTGGACGGAGGCGGTCTCGCTCGGGTTGATCGGGCCGGTCTCGACGGCGCGGCGGCCCGGCTGGTTGCTGCCGGGCACGTCGACGGTCTCGAGCGCGACCTGCTGGGCGCCGCTGGACGTGTTCGAGATCAGCAGCGTGATCGGACCGGCCCCGATGCGCTGGGGCGACAGCTCGACCGACCGGTCGCTGATCGCGACGCTGACGACGATCGGCAGCGGCGGGCGCAGGGCGTTGCGGCGCGGCTCGTCGTCCCCGCAGCCCGCGACCGCCAGGGCCGCCAGCGCGCAGACGCCGACAAGGGTCGCCCGAAGGGCCCTGCGCGGTGCTGGTGCGGTGCGCCTCGTCCTCACCCGGCCAGAACCCTAGCCGAGCGTCGGACGGCGCGCGTCGTCCGACCGGTCAGCGCGCCGGAAATCAGGCGCCCGGATCCGGATGGGCGCCGGCGCCCGGGTCGCGGCCGGCGTCGATCGCGCGCAGCGTCTCCTGCAGCTCGTCCCAGGACCGGGCCTCGGCCTCCTCGTACTCCCGGCCTTCCAGGCCGGCGAGGCTGGCGCGGTAGGCCGTCCAGGCGTCGCGCACTCGCTCCTGAAGGGGCCGCTCATGGGTGGCGAACGTGGTCATGGCTGTCCTCCCGGGAAGCAGGGTCGCGCTCCACGGTACCCAACCCGGCGGTCGGTGGTCGCCGCATGGACGGATGCACGCCGTCCGGACCGCGCGGTACCACCCGCGGCCCGCATGTCGCTGCTCGCCGAATCCCTGCTCGAGGCCCCCCTGGCGGGGGCCGAGTTCCTCGCCGTCGACACCGAGACCAACGGCCTGGGCGGCGACCGCTGCGAGCTCACCGAGGTCGGTGCGGTGCTCGTCGGCGGCGGGGAGCTGCACGACCGCTGGGAGACGCTCGTGCCGGTGCGCACGCCGCTGTCGCGCGGCATCCAGCGGTTCACCGGCATCAGCCAGGACATGGTCGACGCGGCGCCGCCGGCCGAGCTGACGCTGCCGGAGCTGGGCGAGCTGCTCGAGGGCCGGGTGCTCGTCGCGCATTCGGCGGCGTTCGACCGCCGGGTGCTCGCGCAGGCGTTCGCGCGCGCGGGGCTCGACTGGCCCGACCCGCCGACGCTGTGCACCGTGTCGCTGGCGCGGCGCCTGCACCCGCTGGCGCGCCAGCGCAAGCTGCGGCCGCTGGCCGAGTCGCTGGGCATCGACGTCGAGGTCTCCCACCGGGCGCTCGCCGACGCCGAGACGTGCGCGCGCGTCTTCTGCGCCCTGTTCCCGCGGCTGTGCGCGCACGCGGGCACCGTCGGCGACGCGCTGGCGCTGCTGCGCTCGCGCAGCACGCGGACGCGGCGGGCGCGGTCGGGGCGCACCGACGGGGGCGGCTCGCTGCGCGGCATGCGCAAGCGCAAGATCGACCTGTCGGCGCTGCCCGACGAGCCGGGTGTCTACCTCTTCCGCAACGCCGAGGGCCAGCCGCTGTACGTCGGCAAGTCGGTGACGCTGCGCCGCCGGGCCCGGGCCCACTTCGCGCCGTCGTCGCCCGACACCGGCTGGATCGCCCAGGTCGAGACCGTCGACCACCGCGAGACGCCGTCCGAGCTGGGCGCGCTGCTGCTCGAGCACCGGCTCATCCGCGAGCTGCGCCCGCCGGGCAACGTGCGCGCCAAGCACGACGACCGCTGGGTCTACCTGCGCTGCCGGCTGGACATCCCGTTTCCGATCCTCGAGGTGGCGCCCGAGCCGGCGGCCGGCCTGGCGGTCAACGTCGGGCCGCTGCTGGGCCGCCACCATGCGGTTGAGCTCGCCGAGCAGCTCACGTCGCTGTTCGGGCTGCGCCACTGCGGTCGTACGCTCCAGCGCCGCGACGCGCCGTCGGCCTACGGGCAGATGGGGCGCTGCCTGTCGCCATGCCTCGGCGACCTGGACCCGAACCTCTACCGCCGCCGGCTCGACGAGGCGCTGGCCCTGTTCACGGGCGACGAGACGGGCCCGACGGGCCCACCCACCCACGCGCTGCTGCGCCACCTCGACGCCCAGGTGCGCGCCGCGGCCGCCGAGGAGCGCTTCGAACGCGCGGGATGGCTGCGCCGCCGGCGCGAGCGGCTCGCGGTCCTGCTCGAGCGCGTCGGTGGCGCGATGGCGGCGACGCACGCGCGCCCGCGCCTCGTGCTCGCGGCCCATCCGGTGCAGCCGCGCTACGACGCGGTGTGGCTCGTCGGCGGGCGGGTGGCCGGCTGGGCGCCGCTGCGGGATGCCGACGACGCCGCGACGCTGTGGGAGCACACGGAGGTTGCCCTGCGCGGCGGCTGCGGGCGGGGGGCCAGCCCGTCGGCGACGTCCGACGAGGTGCGCGAGCTGCGGATCGTCGAGACGTGGCTGGCCGGCCATCCGTCGCTCGAGCTCCCGCTCGACCCGCGTCCCACGCGGGCGCGGGTCGAGGGCCTGGCGTCGCGCGCGCTGGCCGAGCCGGCGCTCGCCTAGGCGAACGGCAGCTCGACGACCTCGGCGGTGACGCCGTCGCCGACGGTGACGGTGTCGCCCGGGGCGACCTCGCGGCGCAGGATCGCCAGCGCGAGCGGGCCGCGCGCGGGGGAGACGACCGCGCTGCCGATGGTCCCGACCTCGCGCTCGGTCGTGTGGACGGCATCGCCGGTCGCCACCGGCGCCTCGGGCCGCAGCCCGCGCAGGTGCCGGTTCGGCTTGCCCTTCCAGTGCAGCCGCGCGACCGTCTCCTGGCCGACGTAGCAGCCCTTGTTGAAGCTCACGGCCCGGTCGGTGATCGCCGCCTCCTCGGGCATGACCGACTCGTCGAGGTCGAGCCCGTGGCGCGGACGGCCGCGCTCGACGCGGACGATCTCGGCCGCCGCTTCGGGCACCTCGACGGCCCCGGCCTCGGTGAGCCGGGCGCGGATCGCGTCGGCGTCCTCGGCGGGCGGCAGCACGTCGAGTCCGAGGTCGGTGCGGACGACCGGCCCGTCGACGTCGTGCTCGTCGGGGCCCGGGATCGGCAGGCCGGCGGCGCGCGCGACGTCCGCGGCCTGGGGGCCGACGAGCGAGAAGAGCGCCAGCTGGAGCGTGCGCTTGTGCAGCTCGGCCTTCCAGCCGATGAGGCCGCGGCGGATGTGGTCGAAGAGCGTCTGCAGCGCGGGGCGCTCGCAGATGAGCAGCAGGCCGTCGCCGGTGTCGATGACGCGCAGGTCGGCGAGGATCCGGCCCTTCGGCGTCAGCAGCGTGGCGTAGCGCCCGTGGCCGGCCTCGAGCGTGGCGATGTCGTGGCTGATCTGGCCGTCGAGGAACGTCGCCGCCTCCTCGCCGGTGAGCAGGAGCTTGCCCGCCTCGCTGCGATCGACGAGCCCGCAGGCCTGGGTGACGACCTCGTAGGCGGCGGTCGGAGCGTCGGTGGCGGCCATGCCCCGAGCATAGGACGACCCCCAACCGGGGTCAGACCCGTTCCGTTGCAGTTCGCCGTCGGATGCGCTCCTGGCCCATACAACTGCAACGGAACGGGTCTGACCCCGATAAGGGTTTTGGTGTGGCTAAACTCTGTCTTCGTGCAGCGCGAACAGCATTCTTCGGCCGTCCAGGACTACGCGAAGGCGATCTACGCGCTCGAGCGGCGCGCCGACGGCGGCGCGGTCTCGACGAACGCCCTCGCCGAGCGGCTCGGCGTCTCCGCCGCCTCCGCCTCGGGCATGGTCAAGAAGCTCGACGGCCTCGGCCTCGTCGCGCACGTGCCCTACAAGGGCGTCGTGCTCACCGAGCGCGGCGCGAAGGTCGCCCTCGAGGTCCTGCGCCACCACCGGCTGCTCGAGCGCTACCTCGCCGAGGAGCTCGGCGTGCCGTGGGACCGCGTCCACGACGAGGCCGAGGTCCTCGAGCACGTCCTCTCCGAGGAGCTCGAGGAGCTCATCGCCGCCAAGCTCGGCCATCCGACCGTCGACCCGCACGGCGACCCGATCCCGACCGCCGAGCTCGTCCTCGTCGAGCCGGACACGGTCGGCATGGATGCGCTCGAGGTCGGTGACACCGGGGTGTTCGTGCGTGTGTCGGACTCGGACCCGGCGATGCTGCGCTACCTCCAGCAGCGCGGCATCGCGCTCGGCGACCGCTTCGAGGTCGTCGAGAAGCAGCCCTTCGGCGGGCCGGTCTTCGCCCGCTTCGGGGGCGCCGGCGACGACCTGCACCCGCTCGGAGGTCGCCTGGCCGCCGCGATGCGGGTCATCCTCGACGGCGCGCCGGAGGCCGCGTGACGCCGCCCCCGCCCGCCGCCGGCGAGGCGGCGCTCCCGAACCGCTCCCAGCTGCAGCGCGTCCGGGCGCGCGGCGCGATCCGCGGCCGCCTGGCGCTGCTGGGCCCGGCGTTCGTCGCCTGCATCGCCTACGTCGACCCGGGCAACTTCGCGACGAACATCGCGGGCGGCTCGAAGTACGGCTACCTGCTGCTGTGGGTCCTGCTGAGCGCCAACCTCATGGCGATGCTCATCCAGAACCTCTCGGCGAAGATCGGCATCGCGACCGGCCGCAACCTCGCCGAGCTCTGCCGCGAGCACCTGCCGCGGCCGGTCTCCTGGGGGCTCTGGGTGCAGGCCGAGCTCATCGCCATGGCGACCGACCTCGCCGAGTTCGTCGGCGCCGCCATCGCGCTGAACCTCCTCTTCGGCATCCCGCTGCTGCCCGCCGGCCTCATCACGGCCGTCGTCGCCTTCGGCCTGCTCGGCCTCCAGGCGCGCGGCCACCGCCGCTACGAGCTGGCGATCATGGGCTTTCTCGCCCTCATCCTGCTCGGCTTCCTGTACGACACGCTGCGCATCGGGTTCGACGTCGGCGAGGCCGCCGGCGGCTTCGTCCCCGCGTTCGACGGCAGCGACTCGCTGCTGCTGGCCACCGGCATCCTCGGCGCCACGGTCATGCCGCACGTCATCTGGCTGCACTCGGCGCTCACCCAGAACCGCGTCAAGCCGCACGACGACGCCGAGCGCCGCGCGCTGCTGCGCTTCAACCGCATCGACGTGACGATCGCGATGGGCCTCGCCGGGCTGATCAACATGTCCATGTTGATCATCGCCGCGTCGCTGTTTCACAGCTCGGGGCTGAACATCGACACGATCGAGGGCGCCCACGCCGGGTTCCGCGACATGGTCGGCTCGGAGGCGGCGATCGCCTTCGCGCTCGCCCTGCTGGCCTCGGGCTTCGCCTCCTCGAGCGTCGGCACGCACGCCGGCCAGGTCGTCATGCAGGGGTTCATCGCCCGGCGCATCCCGCTCGTGCTGCGCCGCACGCTGACGATGGGGCCGGCGCTGCTCGTGCTCGCGATCGGCGTCAACCCGACGAACGCCCTGGTCATCAGCCAGGTCGTGCTCTCGTTCGGCATCCCGTTCGCGCTCGTGCCGCTCGTCATGCTCACGCGCCGGCGCGACGTCATGGGCTCGCTCGTCAACCGGCCGATCACGACGGCGGTCGCGGCGGTCGTGGCGCTGCTCATCTCGGCGCTGAACCTCTACCTGCTGACCGACACGTTCGGACTGGTCTGAGCGCGCGCCGGATACGATGGCGGCGATGGCTCTCGCCGACACCTTCCAGAGCGTGATCGACGCGCTGCCCGACGACTGGACCGACCTCGAGCTCGACGTCCGGATCTTCGACGAGAGCCGCTACGTCGACGCATGTGTCTATCTGTCGACCGTCAACGCCCAGCCGTACTCCAAGCACGACTGGCACTGGCGCATCCTCGTCGCCCACCGCTTCGGGCATGCGGCCGCCGCGCCGGCCGTCCACGGCGCGCTGAAGCTCCTCGACGACGCGGGGCTGGAGGGCGAGCTCGCGGTGCGCGAGGTGCGCTCCGGGCGCACCGAGGTCATCAACACGTGGGGCCGGCCGGAGTCCTTCCGGCGCGAGTTCCGCCGCTTGCGCGCCCAGTAAGGCGCCCGGTCGGTCGGTCGCCCGCCGCCCGGGCTACGCGTCCGGGTCGCTGGAGGCGCCGGCCGTCGACGTCTGCGGGCTGAACATCGCGTCGACGTCGGGGGCGCGCTTCGTGATCCCGAACTTCCGCTCCCAGGCCGCCCAGGCGCGCAGTCGGCTCATGTCGAGCGTGCCGAAGCGCCGCACGCCGGCCATGAACGACGGGCTGACCGCGTCGAGCTCACGGCTCATGAGGTCGCGCTCGAGCGTCGGGTCGGCGTCGACGAGCGCGCTGACGGCCGCATCGGGGTCGGTGATCGCGGCCTCGTAGCCGCGGCGCAGCGCCCGCACGGTGGCGCGGACGACGGGCCCGTCGCTCTCGAGCGTCTCGCGCGTGACGGCGACGACGAGCTCCGGGTAGGCGGGGGCGCCGTAGTCCTCGACCCGGAACTCGCGGATGTCGGGCCGCCGCTGCTGCAGCACGACGCCCTCGGCGTTCCAGAACGCGGTCGCGCCGGCGACCTTGCGGGCCAGCAGCGCCGGCACGGCGTTGAAGCCGATCGTCGTGCGCCGCACCTTGGCGGGGTCGCCGCCGTCGCCGCTGACGATCGAGTCCAACACGGCGACGTCGGACGGCAGGCCGGTGACGCCGACGCGCCGGCCCTCGAGGTCGCGAGGCCGCCGGATCTGCGGCTGGACGATGACGGCCGCCAGCGGCGTCTGGACGATCGCCATGACGCCGACGAGGTCACGGCCCTGCTGGCGGGCGAGCGCGAGGTCGTGCAGGTCGAGGATCGTCAGGTCGGTCTGGCCGCTGAGCAGCGCCTTGACGCTGTCGGTCGACGACGTGGGGGCCGTGACCTGCAGGTGGACGCCCTCGGCGTCGTCGTAGCCGCGCTCGGTGGCGAGGTAGATCCCCGCGTGGACGGCGTTGGGCGCGAAGTCGAGCATGAGCCGGGCGTCGCGGTCGGGGCGCGTGTCGCTCGGGCTCGACGTGCCGCAGCCGGCGGCGAGCAGGACCGCGGCGAGCACGCACGCCAGGACGGAGGCAGGGCGGCGGGGCATCGGGCCAAGGAGCATAAGATGGACGGGGTGCGCCGTCGTGTGTCGTTCTCTCGCAGTGTGACGTTGTCGTTGTCGCGAACGTGTGTGTCGCATTGCAAGTACTGCGCGTTTCAGACGCATCAGCCCCATCTGCATGAGCCCGAGGAGGTGTTGGGGCTGCTGGATCGGGCGGCGGCCGGCTCGGTCAAGGAGTTGTTGGTGTTGACCGGCGATGATCCGGGTCATCACCCGGGGGTGCGGGCGAAGCTCGCGGCGCTCGGCTTCCGCGACTTCGTCGACTACGTCGTGTGGTGCTGCGAGCGGGGGCTGGAGCGGGGTCTGCTGCCGCACACGAACCTCGGCGCCCTGTCGCGGGAGGAGCTGGGCCGGCTGCGCGAGGTCACCGCGTCGCAGGGGTTGATGGTCGAGTCGCTGCGCGATGATCTCGTCGCCCACCAGGGCTCGCCGACGAAGGATCCGGCGCTGCGGTTGCAGACGATCCGCTGGGCGGGCGAGCTGCGGATCCCGTTCACGTCGGGGATCTTGATGGGGATCGGCGAGACCGCCGACGACCGGGTGGCGGCGCTTTCGGCGTTGGCCGAGGTGCACGCCGAGTACGGCCATCTCCAGGAGGTCATCCTCCAGAACTTCGTCCCGCACCGGAAGTACTACGGCGAGGAGCCTGCGGAGATCGCGACCGACGCGGCCGAGCGGTTCTGGCGCACGGGGCTGCGCACCACGGAGGCCGACGGCGTGCCGGTGCCCGGCTGGGCGTCGCCGGTGAGCCTCGAGGACATCGTGTCGGTCATCACGACCGCGCGCGAGCTGTTGGGCGAGGAGGTCGGCATCCAGGTGCCGCCGAACCTCTCGGAGCACTGGCCCGAGCTGGTGGCGGCGGGCGCCACCGATCTCGGCGGGCTGAGCGCCAACGGCGACCACATCTCGCCCGAGCATCCCTTCCCGTCGCCGCACCAGGTGCGCAAGCGGCTGGCCGCCGACGGGGTGGCGTTGACCGAGCGGCTCTGCGTCTACGGCAAGTACCTCAACAACGACTGGGTCGCCCAGGGCGTGCTCGACGTCGTCAAGACGAAGTACTGGTCGTTCATCCCGCGGTCGGGCTCGGGCCGCACACAGGCGCCGTTTGCCATCAACGCCGATCTCGTGGGGCCGGCGACGGCGCGAGCCCGTGAGGGGGCGCCGCTGACGCGCGAGGAGCTCACGGCGATGTTCGCCTGCACCGACGCGGGCGCCGTCGAGGAGATGCGCGCCGCGGCCGACGAGCTGCGCGCCGAGCTCGTCGGCGACACGGTGACGTTCGTCGTCAACCGCAACATCAACGTGTCGAACATCTGCACGGTCGGCTGCGCGTTCTGCGGCTTCGGCCAGGGCAAGCGCTCGCCCGACGCCTACGAGCACTCCGAGCAGGACTTCCGCCGCCGCGTCCGTGAGGCGGTCGACTACGGGGCGACCGAGCTGTGCATCCAGTCGGGCATCCATCCCGACTGGGGGCTGGACGACTACCTGCACTGGCTGCGCGTGGCCAAGCAGGAGGGCGCGGCGGTCGGCGCCGACCTGCACCTGCACGCCTACTCGCCGATGGAGATCGCCCACATGATCGACGTGTCGGGCCTGACACCGGCCGAGGTCTTCGCGCGGTTGCGCGAGGCGGGCCTGGGCTCGACGCCCGGCACCGCCGCCGAGGTGCTGCACGACGGTGTGCGCAAGCGCATCAGCCCCAACAAGCTGCCGGTCGCCCGCTGGGTGGAGATCATCGAGGCCTCGCACCGGGCCGGGCTGCGCTCGACCTCGACGGTCATGTTCGGCCACATCGAGGAGCCCTGGGAGCTGGCCGAGCACCTGCGCGTCGTGCGCGAGCTGCAGGAGCGCACCGGCGGCATCACCGAGTTCGTGCCGCTGTCGTTCATCCCGTTCATGACGCTGCTGGGCCGCACCCACGGCATCGAGGAGATCTCCCGCGAGGAGAACCTCAAGCACACGGCGATCTTCCGGCTGGCGCTCGGGCGGACGATCCCGAACGTCCAGGCCTCGTGGGTGAAGATGGGCCTCGACGCTGCCACCGAGGCGCTGCGCTGGGGCGTCAACGACCTCGGCGGCACGTTGATGGAGGAGTCGATCTCGCGGCTGGCCGGCTCCTACCACGGCGTCAAGCTCGACCCACCCGAGCTCATCGCCGCCGCCCACGCCGCCGGCCGCCCCGCCGCCGAACGCACGACGCTCTACGACATCCGGCGCGAGTACCCGGTCGCCGAGGCGGCCGTTCGGGCCTGAACCGCTGACCGCTGTCGAGTTGTGTCGTGCTATGCGACGAAACTCGACACGGGTTGCCGGCGGCGCGCGGACGCGCGCTTGCGGACGGCGCCCGCGCCGGCGTCTACGCGGCGAGCGTGGCGGCCGTGCGCTGGAGTGCCGCGGCGAGGCTCGCGACCTGGTCGGCCGACAGCCGGACCGGGCGCGAGCGCAGGTGGTCGGCGAGCGCGGCGCCGGCGACGAACGTCACGCGGGTGCCGTCGGTGCGGGTCGCCGGGAAGTCACCCCAAAGGACGACGATCGAGCTGACCGGCTCGATGACCCCGCCGCGGTGGCGCAGGTCGCGGAAGAGCGCGACGGCGTTGGCGCGCACGCGGCCGCCGACATCGCGGCGGTAGCGCTGGCCGTCGCGCAGCGCGGCGACGTGGTCGCCGTCGACGCTGATCTCGCCGTCCAGCGCCCGGGAGTCCAGCAGGAAGAGGCCGGCCGGGCCGACGACGACATGCTCGCGCACGCCCCAGGAGCCGGGCAGGTCGCGCAGGACGATCCAGCCCTCCCGGGTCAGCGCGTCGAGCGCGGCGGTCGTCAGCGGGCGGGCGTCGCCGCCGACGGTGGCCGGAGCGCGGCCGGGCGCGGGGGCCGGCGCGGGGGCCGGCGCGGGCGCGGGCGCGACGGCGCGCGGCGCCGTCACTGGTTGTGCCGCGGGCGTGCGGAACGGCACGGGCACGGGCAGCATCGGCAGCGCGGCGGCCGCCCAGCGCTCGCGCACGGGACGCCCGACGACGGCGACCGTCATGACGGAGCCGACCAGCAGGCCGGCGAGGAAGAGCACGACGTCCAGGACCTCCACGCCAGGGAGATCGGCTGCGGACAGCGCCGGCTTGAGGCTCGCTAGGGTCGGGCCATGGCAGAAGCGATCACCCGCGAAGGACTCGACCAGCTCAAGGCCGAGCTCGCCGAGCTGGAGGGCGAAGGACGTCGCACCATCGCGCAGCGCATCCTCACCGCGCGCGAGCTCGGCGACCTCTCGGAGAACGCCGAGTACCACGCCGCCAAGGAGGACCAGGCGCACCTCGAGACGAAGATCGCCCGCCTCACCGAGCGGCTGCGCAACGCGACTGTCGTCGAGGCCGTCGAGGACGCGACCGTCGTGACGTTCGGCGCGACCGTCACGGTCACCGACGTCGAGAGCGGCCGGGCGACGACGTACACGATCGTGGGGCCGACGGAGGCCGACCTCAAGAGCGGGCGCCTGTCGGCCGAGTCGCCGGTCGCCAACGCGCTCATCGGCGCCGCCCCCGGCGACACGGTCGACGTCTCGACGCCGCGCGGCACCCGCGAGCTGCGCGTCGACAGCCTGGGCTGAGCGGGCCAAGGCTCGCCTAGGGGCTCGCTTGGCCTTACGCGAGCTCGCCTGGCGGCTCGCTCGCCGGGCCGGCGGTCGGGCCTCAGGCGAAGAGGTCTTCCTCGCGGGCACGCACGAGCGCGACGGCGCCGGGCCCGTCGTCGGCGGTGACGTGGCGCTCGAGGCCGGTCAGGACGACCGCGGGCTCGCCGGCGTCCTTGCCGCGGCGCGCGAGGTCGGCGGCCGCGGCGGCCTCGTCGGCGATCGCGATCCACGACGCGTGCAGCTCACGGCCGGCGCGGTCGTGCCGTCCGCGCCAGTCGTCCAGGGGCGCCAGCCCCGCCACGCCGACGGCGATGTCGCACTGGCCGTGGCGCCAGGCGCGCCCGAACGAGTCGGCGATGACGACCGCCGGTGAACCGGCCCCCGCCCGCCCGAGCGCGGCCCGCAGCGCGCGCGCCGACGCGTCGGGGTCGGCCGGCAGCAGGATGAGCTCGTCGGCCCCGGCGGCGTTCGACGCGTCGACTCCCGCGTTCGCGCACACGAACCCGTGGTGGGTGCGCGCGATGAGCACGCCGCGCTCGGCGCGCACGACCTCGGCGGTCTCGCGCAGCACGACCTCGACGTGACGTGGGTCCTCCTTGCCCAGCTGCGCGGCGAGCTCGACCGCCCGCGCCGACGGCGTCACCGACGACAGCGCGACGACCCGGCCCTCCGCCTTGGAGACGACCTTGTGGGCGACGACGAGCAGCTCGCCCGGCGCGAACCCGTCTTCGCCGCGCGCGGCGCTCAGCAGGGCCGCCAGGTCGTCGCCGGCCCGCACCTCCGGGAGGCCGGCCAGCGCCCGTGCCGTGATCATGCGAGCCCGACCCGCGCGAGCAGCCCGCGCGTGTGCGACGCCCCGCCGCGCACGTCGGCCAGCGCGCGGCGAAGCGCGCCGAGGTCGTCGACCGTGTCGACGTCGAACCCGAGCGACGACACCGCCACGACCTCGCAGTCGACGTCGGCCTCGTGCGCGAGGCGCTCGTGGCGCTCCCGGCTGCAGGGGCCGAACGACGGCGCGATGACCTGCGGCGGCGTGAGCACGAGCGCGTTGGTCCCGTCGCCGTGGCGGTCGGGCACGACGACGACGCTTGGGCGGCCCTCGGGGCGGGCCAGCAGGTCGTCGAGCTCGACCGGGTCGAGGGCCGGGCAGTCGCCGGGCACGAGCAGCACGCGCGTGGCCCCGCGCTCCAGCGCGGCGGCGACCCCGAGCTCGGCGGCGGCGGTGTGGCCGGCGTCCTCGGGGTCGTCGATGACCTCGGCGGCGTCGTAGCCGGCGGCCAGGGCGACCGCGCCGTGGTCGCCGGAGACGACGAGGACCTCGTCGACACGCCGGGTGCGCCGCAGGGCGATGAGCACGTCGGTGACCATCGCCTCGGCCAGCGCGCGGCGCAGCCCGTCGGAGACGTCCTCGCTGAGCCGCTGCTTGGCGGCCGCGAAGCGCTTGACCGGCAGGACGGCGACGGTCTTCATCGCAGCGCCTCCGCGAACCGCAGGACCTCGGCGGCGACCCGGGCCCGCGCGGCCGGGTCGCCCAGGTCGGTGTCGATCTCCAGCAGCGGCACGTCGAGGCCCTCGGGGCGCTCGTCGGCGGCCAGCCCGTCGAGCAGGTCGCCGTAGAACGCGGCGACGCCGGCCGCGTCGACGCTGACCCCCGCCCAGCGCAGAAACGCCTCGGTCGGGCCCTTGAGCACCTGGCCGCCGACGATCGGCGAGACGGCGACGACCGGCGCGTCGGCGGCGCGCAGCGCGTCGCGCAGGCCGGGCACGCGCAGGATCGGGTCGATCGAGATGATCGGGTTCGACGGGCCGATGACGATCGCCCGGGCGGCGGCGATCGCCTCCAGCGCCTCGGGCGGCGGCGCGGCCGCCTCGATGCCGTCCAGGACGACGTCGTCGATCGGCGCCGCGGCCCGCTCGCGGATCATGAACTCCTGGAACGGCAGCGTCCGCCCGTCGCTGACGATCGTGGTCCGCACCGGCGCGTCGCTCATCGGCAGCACCCGTGCGCCGGCGTCCAGCGCCTCGGTGAGCTCGGCGAGCGTCTCGGTCAGGCGCGCCCCGCCGGCCAGCAGCTGTGCCCGGCGCACGCCGACGGCCAGGTCGCGGTCGCCGAGGTTGAACCACACGTCGACGCCGAGCTCGCGCAGCCCGTCCATGACCGCGAACGTGTCGCCGGCCAGGCCCCAGCCGCGCTCGTCGATGCGGTCGGCCAGCCAGAACGTGCAGAGGTCCGGGTCGGGGGAGACGTAGGCGCCGTAGATCTCGACGTCGTCGCCGGTGTTGGCGATGACGACGAGCTCACCGGCCACGTCGCGCAGGCCGCGGGCGAGCTTCGCGCCGCCGGTGCCGCCGGCGAGGACGACGACGGGTGCGCGCGGGCCGGACTCCATAGCGGCCGCGGACTATACGGCGGGTCGGCCGCGTACTGTCCGGCCCATGGAGGCCCTGCGTCCGAAGCCGTTCCGCGGCGACGTCATCGCCGCGGGGGTCGTCGTCCTCGTCACCGCCATGTGGGTGATCGAGCTGCGCTGGACGGGCGCGGTCGGCCCGGGCACGCGGCTCGCCTATCTGGCGCCGGTGTGGGCGTTCGTGACGGTCATGGCCGTCCTGGCGGTCATGGAGCGCCCCAGCCCCCGTGCCTACCAGACGATCCTCTACCTGGCGAGCCTGGCGCTGGCGGTGCCGGCGCTCGTCGAGCTCGCCCACGTGCTCGGCGCCGCGCGCGGCATCCCCGGGACCGGCGCGCAGGCGTGGATCGCGCTGGCGCTGACGCTGCTGGCGGGGTGGTTCGCTGCGCGCCGCAACAGCGCCACCTGCACGCTGCTGGCGGCGATCGCCGCGGGGCAGGCGCTGCTCGACGCGCTCGCCTGGCTGGCCGACGGCCTGGGACCCGACGCGCAGCGCTGGGTGCTCACGGTCGAGCTCGTCGTCTTCCTGCT
>JBDZVZ010000013.1:58472-60611 GCA_040255945.1 Solirubrobacterales bacterium
GGGGCGCGCACGGTCAGGTCAGGAGCCGCTGAGCGGGTCGCCGGACGTCAGCCCGCTGGACTCCGAGACGGCGCCCGGCGCCGTCGTGGCGGCCGGGACGGGCGGCAGGTCGGCGCTCGGGCCGCCGTCGAGCTGCGAGCGCGGCGGATCGGTGAACGGCGGCCAGTCCTCGGTCATGAGGCAGTAGTAGATCGCCGCGCGCTGCTGGTAGGAGAGGCCCAGGACGATCATGTCCTGCAGGCCCTTGGGCTGCTTGCCGAGGACGAGGATCACGAACCAGGCGATGAGCGCCCCGACCTCCCAGACGATCTGCATCGCGTAGGCGATGATGTAGACCGGGATCGCGAGGATGAGGCGGAAGAACGCCTTGGCCCGGCTGTACTCCGTCTTGGCGGGCGGCAGCACGAGGTGCACCGGGTAGCTGTCGGTGTCGCCGCTGAACGGCGGGTACTCGTCGGTCAGCAGCCCGGCATAGCCGTAGACGGCCGTGATGTAGCGGTTGAACGACCCGATGAAGCCGTAGAGGCCATCGGGGTAGCGACCGGTGATGACGACGGCGAACCACGCCGCGACGATCGCGAAGAACGCGGCGATCCCCCACAGCGCCGCGACGACGAAATGGGGGATGGCGAGGATGAGGCGAAAGAACGTCGTGACGCGGCTGCGCTGCTCGACGTACTGCGCCTCGAAGACCGGCTGTGCGGACACCTTCTCGGGGCTCCTTGCGGTGGTGGGATGCGTGCCCGGCCGACGATACCGGCGTCGGCGGACCGCGTCAGCAACCGTTCAGCGCCCTTGCGCCAGCTCGATGAACGGGTCGAGCGCGGCCGGGTTGGCGAGGCTGTCGCGGCTGGCGGCCCGCTCGGGCGGATCGCCCATGAGGATGCGCTTGACCGGCACCTCGAGGACCTTGCCGCTGAGCGTCCGCGGCACCTCGCGCACCTGCCGGACGACGTCGGGCACGTGGCGCGGCGAGCAGTCGGTGCGCACACGGCGCTTGATCCGGGCGACGAGCTCGTCGTCGAGCTGCTCGCCCTCGCGCAGCACGACGAACAGCGGCATCCAGTTCTCGCCTTCGGCTCGCGGCACGTCGACGACGAGGGCGTCGACGACCGCCTCGTCGGCCAGCACGGCGCGGTAGATCTCGCTCGTGCCCATCCGCACGCCGCCGCGGTTGATCGTCGAGTCGCTGCGCCCGTAGATGATCGCGGTGCCGCGCTCGGTGATCTCGATCCAGTCGCCGTGGCGCCACACCCCGGGGTAGTGCTCGAAGTACGCCGCCCGCAGCTTCGCGCCGTCCTCGTCGCCCCAGAAGGCGACCGGCATCGACGGCATCGGCTCGGTGATGACGAGCTCGCCGACCTCGCCGACGACCGCGCGGCCCTGCTCGTCCCAGGCCTCGACCTTCGCGCCCAGCGAGCGGGCCTGCAGCTCGCCGAGGTACACGGGCAGCGTCGGCACGCCGCCGACGAACGCCGTGCACACGTCGGTGCCGCCGCTCGTCGAGAACAGCCACGTGTCGGCCCCGACATGGTCGTAGACCCACCGGAAGCCCTCCGGCGACAGCGGCGAGCCGGTCGAGCCGACCGCCTGCAGCGCCGAGAGGTCGCGGCCCGCGCCGGGCTCGACGCCCTGCTTCTCGCAGGTCGCCAGGTAGGCGGCGCTCGTGCCGAACGTCGTCATGCCGGTCTCGTCGGCCAGGTCCCACAGCCGGTCGAGCGTCGGGGTGGCCGGGTTGCCGTCGTAGAGGACGATCGACGCCTCGGTGAGCAGGACGCCGACGAGGAAGTTCCACATCATCCAGCCGGTCGTCGTGAACCAGAAGACGCGGTCGCCGACCTGGGCGTCGAGGTGGAGGTGGAGCTTCTTGAGGTGCTCGAGCAGGATGCCGCCCTGGCTGTGGACGATCGCCTTCGGCAGCCCGGTCGTGCCCGAGCTGTAGAGGATCCACAGCGGGTGCTCGAACGGCACCGCGTCGAAGGCCAGCGGCGCGTCGGCGGGCCCGGGGAAGCCGTCCTCCCAGCCGCTGCCGTCCAGGTAGCCGAGGCGCACGACCGGGGCGCCGATCTCGGCGGCGATGCCGGCGACGATCTCGGAGCGGTCGAAGTCCTTGCCGCCGTAGCGGTAGCCGTCGACGGC
>JBDZVZ010000069.1:0-17978 GCA_040255945.1 Solirubrobacterales bacterium
CCCCGCGCCCGACCCGCCCGGCCCGGACCCGGCGATGACCGCGCAGGCCGCCGTCGTCCCGGGCGCGCACCGGTAGGCCACCGACTGGGCGAGCGCCGGCACGCCCGCCGGCGGGTAGGCGAGGTCGGCCTGGACCGTGAACGTCACCCCCGGCTCGACGCAGAAGTCCTGGGCCAGCCCGCCGTCGGCCTGGGTGAGCAGCCGCGCGGCCCGCCCGTCGGGCATGCGCACGACGACGGTCGCCTCCTCGATCGGGAACCCGCGGTACGTCACGTGCGGCCGCAGGCACACGGCGCTCGGCCGCTCGACCGCCAGCGACAGCCCCGCCATCGGCCGCTCGACCCCGCCGCCGCACACGTGCACGGACCCGCCGGGTGCCGCAGCCGACGCCCGCCACCGCGCACCCGCGTCGCGGAACGCCGCCCCCGTCACGGTCAGCGACCCGTCGCCCCGGCGCAGCAACCCCTTCCAGGTCTCGGAGGCGAGGTAGTCGCTGTCGGCGCGGCGCAGCTCCTGGTTGACGAGGTCGAAGTAGGCGATGTTGCGCACCGAGCAGTCGGAGGCCAGCAGCGCGTCGGTCAGCAGCGCCGTCGTGCCGGCGCGCGCCTCGTCGCTCACGGCGCCCTCGACGGCCCGCGCCCGCGGCACCGCCCCGTCGAGCGCCGCCGGCCAGCCGAGCTCGTTGACGTAGACCGGCAGCGCGCCCTGCCCGGCGGCGACCAGGCCGTCGTGCATGCGCCGCAGGTTGGCCACGACCCCGATCGCGGTCGGCGCGTAGGGGTGCAGGCCGATCGCGTCCGCCCCGCTGCCGCCGAGCGCGGCGAAGAACGCGCGGATCCAGTCGGCGTCGGTCGGCGGCACGCTGTCGTAGAGCACGGCCCCCACGACGACCCGCACGCCGGTCCCGGCGACCGCCCGGATCGCGTCCCGCGCCGCCGCGTACAGCGCCGCGTAGCTCTCGGCCCCGCGCGCCCACAGGACGTTCATCTCGTTGCCGATCTCGACGTCGGTCACCGGCCACGCGCCGGCCATCGACCCGCCCGGCCCGTAGCGGGCGACGAACGCCGCCGCGAAGCGCGCGTAGTCGGGGTAGGCGCGCTCGGCGGGCGGGTCGAGCCGGCCGCCGCCGTCGCGCGCCCAGGCCGGGCTGCCGTGCAGGATCGGCTGCCAGCGCACTCCGGCGGCGTCCATCGCGGCCTTCAGGCGGTCGAACGTCGACCAGTCGTAGGTGCCGGCGACCGGCTCGGCGTCGAACCAGAACGCGTCGCCGCGCGCGCCGCGCCAGCCGGCGGCGCCCATGACCCCCAGGTACGGCCCGCTGAGCCAGTCGTTGTTGACCAGCGACTGGACGTTGGCCGACAGCGCCTCGCCGGCCGGCAGCGGCGCCTGGGCGCGCGCAGCGCCCGGCGCGCCGCACAGCCCGACCACCATCACAACGATCGTCAGCACGAGCCGCCGCATCACCGCACCCTCACCGTCCTCGTCACCGCCGTCGTGCGCGCCTCGATGGCGCGCACCCGCACCGTCCGGGCCCCGGGCGCCCGCAGCCGCACCGTCCTGCGTGCGCCGGGCGCGACGACCGCGGTGCGCCGCACGCCGCCCCGGGCCGAGAGCCGCACCCGCACCGCGCCGCCTTCGATCGGCGAGCAGCCGCGCAGCCGCACGACGACCTGGCCGCCTCGCGCCCGCGTGGCCCGTGCGCGCGCCGCCACGCACGAAGCCCCCGCCCCCACCACGACGCAGGAGCGCGTCGCGCAGCGCACCCAGTTCGACGCCGCCGCGCCCGGCACCTCGGCGCGCAGCCGCAGGCCGCGCCCGCCGCCGGGCCGCGGCGGGCAGAGCACGGTCGTGCCGTCGGCGGCGGTCGGCTTGACGCCCACGTACGGGGCGAGGACGCGCACCTGCGCCTCCTCGAGCGGCAGCCCGCGGTAGGTGACCGAGGCGACGGCGCATCCGTCCGGCCGCACGACGGCGCGCAGCGACAACCCCAACAACTGCGTCGAACGCGAACCGCGCGCCCCGCACACCGGCACGAGCGGCCCCAGCCCGCGGCGCGAGCCGGCCAGCTTCCGGTAGCGCGCCACCGCGCCGGCCAGCGCCGCGCTGGTGGCGGTGCGTGACCCGTCGCGCCGGTAGATCCCCATGAGCGACTCGACAAAGCGCGGGTTGTCCTCGGCCTCGACGAGGTCGTAGATCGACAGGCCGCCGATCTCACAGGTCGAGCGGGCGAGCGCGTCGACGGTCAGGGCCATCGTGGCGGCGCGCGACCGGTCGGCCACCGGGCCCTGCAGCGCAAACGGGCTCGGCGCCCGGTCGTAGGCGGCCGGCCAGCCGAGCTCGTTGAGCACGAGCGGCACGCGCCGCAGACCGGCCCGGTCGAGCACGCCGCGCACGCGCACGACGTTCGGCAGGATCGCGAAGACCGTGGGCGCGTACGGGTGGGAGGCGACCCCGTCGATCGCCGCGCCCGGGCCGAGCGCGCGCAGCACGCCGCCGAGGTAGGCGGCGTCGTCGTTCCAGACGATCCCGCCGACGAGCACGTCGGCGGTCGCATCGACGGCCCGGATCGCCGCCCGTGCGCGCGTGTAGAGGGCGGCGTAGGCGGCCGGGTCCGGCGCCAGGCCCCAGTGGACGGCGGTGTTGGGCTCGTTCCAGATCTCGAACGTCCGCACCGGCCGCGCGGGCAGCGCCGGGTGGGCGGCCCAGAACGTCCCGCCCTCCCCGTAGCGCGCGGCGAACGCCGCCGCATACGCCGCGAAGTCCACCAACCGCTCGGGGACCGGCGACGCGTACGGGTTGCCGGGTGCCGCGCTGGCCCAGCGCGGCGAGCCGGTGAGCACGACCTCCCAGCGCACGCCGGCCCGGGCCAGCTCGCCGGCTACCTCGTCGGCTGACGTCCAGTCGTAGGACCGGGTGCCGTCGGCCCGGGGCGGGGCCGTCTCCACCCTCCCCCACAGCTGGTCGGTGCGCGCGACCCGCAGGCCGTCGTCGGCCATGAGCCGCAGATACCCGCCCCACACCGACACGGGAAAGCGCCCTTCGCTGCGCACGAGCGACTGGACGTTGAGCCCGAAGCCCTCCTCGGGGTCGGGCGCCGCTGCCGCCGGGCCGGGCCAGGCGACGACGAGTGCCGCCGCCGCGGCCAGGGCCCCGAGCCGACCCCGCAGCTACCGGCTCCGCCGCGCCAACATGTAGGGGATGGTCCGCACGAGGATCTTGAAGTCCTCGAACAGCGACCACGTCGTCACGTAGACGTAGTCGATCTTGACCATCTCGTGCATCGGCACGCGCGAGGACCCCATGATCTGCCAGTGGCCGGTCATGCCGGGCGTCAGGCGCAGGCGCCGGCGGTCGTAGCCGGTGATCGTCTCGTCCTCGGCGCAGATGAGCGGGCGCGGGCCGACGAGCGACATCTCGCCGCGCAGCACGTTGAACAGCTGCGGCAGCTCGTCGAGCGACGTCTTGCGCAAAAACCGGCCGACGCGCGTGATCCGCGGGTCGTCGGTGATCTTGAAGAACACGTCACCGGCCTCGTTGAGCTCGGCCAGCCCGGCCTTGCGGGCCTCGGCGTCGGCGACCATCGTGCGGAACTTGCAGATCCGGAAGCGCTGGCCGGCCCGGCCGACGCGCTCCTGGCGGAAGAGCACCGGCCCGCGCGAGTCGACCTTCACCAGCACGGCGATGAGCGCCATGACCGGGGCGGCGACGAGCAGCATGAGCGAGGCGCCGAGCAGGTCGAAGCCGCGCTTGACCGCGTGCGAGGAGCGCGACAGCTCGAACTCGCGGACGCCGAGCACGGTGAGGCCGCCGAGGTCGTCGAAGGCGACGGCGTTGCCGACGACGTCGAAGACGTGCGGGATGACGCTGACGCGCGACCCGGCGGCCTTGGCGGCGCGGACGAGGTCGATGGTCAGCTGCGGGTTGGTCTGGCTGGGCGAGATCAGCACGCGGTGGACGTCGAGGTCGCGGATGAGCTCGCGCATCGTGTCGCGGTCGACCGGCCGTTCCTCGGAGTGGAAGTTCGAGACGCGGTGCAGCGACAGCCGCCCGATGAGGCGGGCGTGCACGTCGGTCATCTCGAGCTTGTCGGCGAGGCGCGCGTAGGTGGCGGCGTCGCCGATGAGCAGCAGCCGCTCGACGGGCACGACGCGCGACGCGCCGAGCCGCGCGACGCGGCGGAAGGCGATGCTCAGCGCCCACAGCGTGCCCCAGAGCACGACCGCGGTCGTGGCGCCGATCGACTTGCCGATGACGACGTCGTCGGCCAGCCAGATGATGAGCGTGTAGAGCGTGGCGAGCTGGAAGAGCGCGGGCGCCTCGTCGAAGGTCGTCTTGCGGATGAGCAGCTCGTCGCGGTCGTAGAGGCCGCTGACCTTGCTGGCGAAGACGACGACCGGCAGGCCGAGCAGGACGCTGGCCTGCAGGTGGGCGTGCGGGACGAACAGGCCGGCGAGCAGCAGCGCGACGAGGGCGGCCAGCGCGTCGGCGGCGACGAGGGCGCGGCGGTAGCGCCGGTCGCGACGCATGACCTCCGGGTGCGCCTCGTGCGCCTCCCGGATCGACGGCCGGGCAGGAGCGGTCCGCCCCGCTGGCATCCTTGTCAGCGGGGCTGCGATATCGGGGCGCTCGTCCTCGAGCGCTCGCAGCGGTGCGTGCATTGCAGATGACTCCCTCAGCCAGGAGTTGTGGACCCTGTCACCGCCACCCAGGCTCTCCTTGCCGTGTCACCCCTGTGGCGGTGGATCGGCAGACGAACTGTCCAACCTCGTTCATCTGAACCGTTGTCAGGCAACCTATCGCCCAGTCGGGGGATCGTCTAGGTCTCTGACACCGTTTTCGCCTCGATCATTGGTCCAGAGTCTGGGCGTGAACCTCCAGCGCCCAAAAGTGGGGATGCGTCCGGCGTCGCTGGAACGATCACCGGCCCAGAGCAATGCAACGCCATGCCGTGGACGCCTCCGCCGACAGACCTCGAATTGCTCATGACCGGGTCGGACGACCTGCGGTCCGTCGTCCGGCAACTCGCGCTGCGGTGCGTCGAGCGCGAAGCGGACATCCGGCGCCTCCGCGACGCTTCCCGCGACCACATCAAGGGCCTCGAGGAGGCGGTCGCCGCGGTCCCGGACTCGCTCTGGGCCAGCATCTTCGTCTCGGGCGCGGCCCTCGAGGCCATCTGGTCGGCTGAGGGGGTCGCTGCCGCGGCGGGCCTGCTGGAGGCGCTCCCGCCGCTCGCCGAGTACGCGATGTTGCGGGCGCTGACGCCGACCGGGCTCGCCAAGTGGTTCGCCCAGACCTCGGAGTGCCTGCGCTTGCGCCAGGGCGATGTCATCCCGTCCTGCGAGCGGCCACTGCGAAACCGCGCCCACGCTACCCCTTCGCGCTCAACGCTCGGAGTCGGCCATCTGCTGGAAGGCCTTCCGTTCACGATCTTCACGCAGCCCGACGGCCAGGTTCCGGCGGTCGAACTGGACTTCTCGTACCGAGAGCTCCTCGAGCCCATCTGCTGGGTCCCCGCGTCGGGCAACGGCGCGGAGCCGCGGCTGCCGCGGGTGGCGACGCTGCATCCCTACGAGGAGTTCGCCACCGAGTATGAGTACGAGGTCGACGCGGGCGATCACTGGTTCTTCAACGTGCGACCGAAAGCCGTCGACCAGGACTGGCTCCTGTCGCACCTGCGGGCCGCTGCCGCCCTCGCGGAGATCGCCGTGCTCCCCGAGCTTTCGCTGCGGGCGCCAGACGACCTCGGCGGGGCGCTGGCGGCAAACCCCGCCGACGTTCCGCCGCTGGTCGTGGCCGGCAGCGCTCACGTCACTGACGACGCCGGGCGCAGCAACCTCAGCGTCACCTACCTCGACGGCATCCCGGTCCTCGAGCATCGCAAGATCCATCCGATGGTGCTCAGCCTCTCGGGCGGCGTTCGGCTCCGGGAGCGACTCACCGACGGTCCCCACACCGTGCGCTGCCTGTGCTGCTCGCAGACGCGGATGGCGGTCACGATCTGCGCCGACCTCATCGACCGGACGATCCCGACGTTGCTGCAGCAGGTCGGCGTCAACGTCCTGCTCGTGCCGGCGCTGAGCCCGCACGAGGGCAGCTTCAACAGCACGGCGACCGGCCTGGCTGGCCACAACCAGGGCGTCACGGTCATCGTCAACGGCAGCCCCGTCGCAGAGCCCGGCGAAGACCCGTTCATGATCCTGGCGGGCGCGCCGTTCCGCCGGCCGCGCGATCAGTCGCGCAGCTTCCCGCCGCCCGCGGCGGGCCGTCGGACGATCGGCTGGATCGATCCGAACGAGCCGCTGGGCGACGCAGATCCCTGGGCCCCGCCGCCGCCGCTGCCCTGATCAGGCCGCGACGAGCGAGCCGGGCTCGGCCAGCGGCGAATGGCGCCGCGGCTCGCCCGCCATCTGATCGATGCGCGCGGCGAGCGCCCCGGTCGGCGGTCGCCGGACCGGGGTCACGTGCTTTTGCAGCTGGTACGTGAACAGGGACCGCGATGGCTCCTCGCGCGCTTCCTGGCGACGGATGGCGTCGGTGCGCAGGGCCGTTGCCGTTTCGTGCAGCGCCGGATGATCGGCGGCCTCCGCGAACGCGACCAGCCGTTCGGGGATCCAGGGGTCGCGTTGGAACAGGTCGCGCCGGTCGATCGGTTCGAACCACGCGATGAGGCTGGCGCAGACGTCACCGACGCGCTGCCCGCGGCCACGCTTGGCTCGCCCGAGCTCGATGAGGCAAGCCGCGACGCCGGCCGCGCTCTCCAGGCTCTTGTACCGGCTCCGGGCCGGTCCGAGCAGCTCGCGGACATCGGCGAGGTCGGTCCTGCCGCGACCGTCTTCCGTGAGCAGGTTCTCGACGACCGCCTTGCGGCGCCGCGTCAGCGCCAGCCCGTCACCGTGCCCGCCCTGCTCCATGGCGGCACACGCCGTCTCCAGGACGGTGAGAGCGCGCAAGGGATCTTCGGCGCAGTACGCGGTCGCGCCGAGGGCAGAGAGCGAGAACGCCTCGGTCACCGAGGCGTTGAGCGTGCGTGCACGGTCGCATGCATCTGTGAGCACCTGCTCGGCCTCGGCAAGCTGGCCCTGGCAGCGGAGGGCCTCACCGAGATGCACGAGCGTGCCGGCCGCGAGCCGTTCGAAGCCCTGCTCCTGGGCCAGCGATAGCGCTTCCGCAAGCGTGGCCTGCGCTGTGGCGAAATCGCCGCGTAGCCGCAGCGCGAAGCCCGCCAGCGACAGGCAGTTGGCGATGCCGTAGGCGTCATCGTCGCTTTCGAAGAGCCGCGCTGCCCGGTCGGCGAGACGCAGCGACGAGCCGAGCAGCGTCTGCTGCCGGAGGTTCTCCGCGGCGCTGAAGAGCGCCCAGCCCTCACGGGCGGCCCACCGGTCGCCGGCGATGCCGGAGCCCGCGATGGCGTTGAAGAGACTGCCGGCGGTCAGCAGCAGACGCGTCGACTCGGCCAGGTCGTCGCTGGCCTGCGTCTGAGCGCGGCGGCCGAGCTCGTAGTGCAGGTGGGCGGATGCCGGCATGGCGCACTCGGCTCCGAGCCGGGGCTCCTGGCCCTTGGCGACGCGATGAAGGTCGTGGAGCTGCTCACGCAGCTCGTCCGTACGCTGCGCCTGGCGCAGCGTCGTCGCGTATTCGCGCCGTGCGCGCAGCTCGAGCTGCGGAAGCTCGTACTTCGCGGCTTCGCGGATGACCGGCTCGAGCGCCTTGACCGCGTCATCGAGACGGTTCTCGGAGCGCCGAAGCCGGATCGCCTCGGCCAAGCCGCGTTCGATGGCGATCTGTGCCTCGGTCGCCGCGATGGGCTCCGGCGGCGGCGCCGGCGGACCGAACGCCAACTGGTCGGCGGCGGCACGCTCCCCGCTCGGCGTCAGGCCGTAGAGCTTGCGCCTTCCGTCGTGGGGATGGGCTCGAGGAGCGACGAGACGCTCGGCCTCCAGTTGCCGGCACAGCCGGCTCATGGTCTCCACCCGGGCGTCGAGGGTTCGTGCGAGCTCACTCGGGCCGGCTGGGCCGCGCGTGAGCTCGTTGAGGATGCGCGCGCGCAGCGGATCCGCTCGGATCTCCGCATCCACGACCCGTTGCCTGCTCTCGATGCGCTCAGAGGTGAGTGCGGCCTGGACCTCGAACGCAGCAGCGCCCAGCGCGTCGCTGAGCGCCTCGTCGTCGGTGCCCGTCCGACGACGCAGCAACTCGCCGAGCACCGCGCGGCGGCCGGCGAGGTCGAGCTGGGCGAGCAGGTCTTCGACCGCCAGTGCGCGGTAGTCGTCCGGCCGCGCGGTGTCGGCGGGCGGAAGAAGCTCACGCGCACGCTCGATGTGCGTGCGCCGTGTCTCCGGCGAGTCAGCGTTCATTGCGCGATCCCCTTTCGCCGTCATGGGACGAGGCTACCGTCATGATCGGCAATATCAATGATAGGTCAATGATATACCCGTCCATCGTCTGGGTGACGCCTCCCCCGCCGCCTCCCCCAGCGCCCGCAGCGCCGGCTTCGCCTTGCCGCCCCGCGTCACCAGCCCGGTGTGCAGCCCCCAGAAGTCGCGCCCGCCCGGGTACGGCCGCGCGTCGCGCCACGCGTAGTAGACGACGCCGCGCAGCTTCAACCGTTCGCGCCGCGCCGCCAGCGTCCGCACCGCGGTCTTGACCAGCCGCGCCTGGGTCTTCGGCCCCACGGTCATCGAGCTGTGCGGCCCCGAGGTCGCCCAGCCGAACTCGGTGACGCGGATCGGCACGTCGCCCTGACCGGCCGACGACAGGATGCGCCGCGCGCCGAGCACGGCGGCCACCATGCCGGTGACCCGCCGGCTGTAGGCGTTGACGGCCAGCGTGTCGAACGTCCCGGCCGCGCCCGCCGCGTACATCGCCTTCAGGTATCGCGCGAACGGCACGCCGAGGCGGCTCTCGGGCAGCCCGGCGGTGACGACCTCGGCGTGCGGGTCGGCCCGGTGCAGGGCGGCGCCGACGACGCGCAGCAGCTCGACGTACTGGCGCGCGTCGGGCTTGCCGGCCCAGTAGACGGGCAGGTTGGGCTCGTTCCAGATCTGCCAGGCGGTGATCGGCCGAACCGGCACGCCGGGGTGGGCGCGCCAGAGCGTGCCGCCCGGCCCGTAGCGGTGCTGGAGGGCGACGGCGAAGCGCGCCATCGCGGCCGGGTCGCGCGGGGGCGCGGCGGCACGGCGGTCGCCGTCGGCGACGGGCGCGGCGCGGAAGGCCGGCGTGTCGAAGAGGATCGGCAGCACGCGCAGGCCGGCCCGGGCGGCGTCGAGCACGAAGCGGTCGTAGGTGGCCAGCTCGTAGCGGCCGGGGCGCTGCTCGATGGCGCGCCAGGAGAACGTCTGGCGGATGAGGCCGATGCCGGCCCGGCGCTGGGCGGCCAGCTGCGCGCGCCGATAGCCGGGCCCGCCGGTCTGCGCGAACGCGTCCTCGCTGACGATGCCGACGAAGCCGGCCGGCACGGCGCCGGCTGACCGCGACGGCTCGGGCTCGGACCCTCCCCCGCACCCGGCGGCGACCGCGGCGGCGGCGGCCACGAGCGCCGCGACGCCCAGAGCGCGGCCGCTCACCGCAGCCTCTGCGCCGCGGCCTTGAACGCGTCGTAGGCGGGCTTGGGCGTGCCGTCCATGCGCAGCAGCCCGGTGTGCAGGCCCCAGAAGTCCTTGCCGCCCGGGTAGGGCGGCGCGTCGCGCCAGTTGAAGTAGATGACGCCCTGCAGCTTCAGCGAGCGGCGGGCGTGCCACAGGGCCGGGATCGTGCGGCGGATCGCGCTGGCCTGCCCCTTGGCCCCGAGCCGGAAGGCGCCCTTGGGGCCGCGGTCTGACCAGCCGATCTCGGTGGCCCAGAGCTTGCCGTTGCGGTCGTGGTGGCGGTCCATCTCGCGGCGGACGCGACGCAGGAAGCCCAGCACGCCGCCCGGGGTGCGGGCGTACGGGTTGACGGCGAGCGCGTCGAACGCCGACCGCGCCCCGGCCGCATACATCTGGCGGACGTAGGTAGCCAGCGGGATGCCGAGCCGGCTCTGCGGCAGGCCGCCGGTGACGACGGTCGCCCGGCGGTCGGCCTTCTTGATGGCCTTGGAGGCGGCCCGCAGCAGCGCGACGTACTTGCGCGCGCTGAGCTTCGGCTGCCAATAGGCGGGCAGGTTCGGCTCGTTCCAGACCTGCCAGGCGCGGACCGGCACCTTCGGCAGTTCGGGATGCTCCGACCAGAACGCGCCCGTCGGCCCGTAGCGACCGACGGCCGCGGCGGCGAAGCGCGCGAAGTCGCTGTTACGCCGCGGCGGATAGGTGCCGCGCTTGGCGTTGCGCTTGGGTTTGGACGACGCCCAGGCCGGTGGGTTGAAGAGAATGGGCAGGACGTGGAGGTGCGCCTTGGCCGTCGAGGTCATCCAGGCGTCGTAGAGCGACCAGTCGAAGTGGCCGCGCGTGGGCTCGGCGATGGACCAGTCGAGCGTCTGGCGCAGCGTGCCGGCGCCGGCGGAGGAGATGCGGGCGAGGGTGGCGTCGCGATCGGCGGGCGTGGTGAGGGCGAAGGCGTCCTCGGAGACGAGTCCGAGGAAGGGAGGACCGGCGGCGCGCACATCCGTGAGCCCGATCGTCAACGCGCTGGCAGCAACGCCGGTGACCATGAGCGTGCTGAGAACAACTCGTAGTCGCGGCGCCATCGCGAGATGTTCTACCGGACGCACCGCCACACCGGCATCGGACAACGTGCGCGCTTCCGGTTCCTGACCAGAACGGCTACCCTTCCGCGCCGCATGGACGCACCCTGGGGATTCAGGCAGCCTGGTTATCTCACGGCCCAACACGTGATCACGCCTGCAGACGGAGCAGCTCGCTCGTCAAGTAGTCGATCGATCGCGCGAGTCCTTCCATGACGGGCGGCCAGGCGGGCGCGGAGTTCGCGAGCGCCAGCAGACCCCTCTCAATCGCGATGGTGGGCCTTCGCGGAATCCCTACCACCTACGGCGGCGTAGAGAGGGCCGTGGAGGAGTTGTCGGCGGAACTGGTTACGAGAGGACACCGCGTGACCGTGTACGCGCGCAATGCGTACACCGATCCGTCCGTCACAAACCACCGCGGCGTCGAGCTCGTGCGCCTGCCACAGATCAACACGAAGCATCTGGAAGCGATCAGCCACACGGCGCTGGCGCTGGCGGACGTACTTCGCCGGCGGAGCTATGACCTAGTTCACATCCATGCAACGGGCCCGGCGCTGCTGTCTTTCCTTCCGCGCCTCAGCCGTCTGCCGACCGTGGCCACCATCCAGGGGCTGGACTATCGGCGCGAGAAGTGGGGTCCGGCTGCGACTGGCGTGCTCAAGGCTGCCGCGCGTGCGGCGGTGACCTTCCCGACGGAGACCATCGTCGTGTCGCGCGAACTTCAGCGACATTGCCGGGAGGAGTACGGGCGGGAGACGACCTACATCCCAAACGGGGTGCATCTCGATCAAGAAGGGGTGGTGGCTGTTCCGGTTGAGAGCCTCATGCCTCAGCGCTTCGTGCTGTTTCTCGGACGTCTCGTCCCGGAGAAGCACGTGCACACGCTGATATCTGCGTTCCGCGAGGTCGAAACCGATTATCAACTCGTCATCGCTGGCCCAAGCTCACACTCGAGCGGGTACGTCGACGAGCTTCGCTCCCTCGCCGCAGCGGATCCGCGAGTCCAGATGGTCGGGCCAAAGTATGATGGCGAGAAGGCTTGGCTGCTCAAGAACGCAGCGATGTTCGTGCAACCGAGCAGCATCGAGGGACTGCCGATCGCTCTCCTTGAGGCCCTCGCAGGGGGTCGCTATCCGATCGTCAGCGATATCCCAGAAAACTTGGAGCCCGTTACGCTACCGACGGGTGAACGACTTGGCGGCAGCGTTCCCGTAGGAAGCAAGAGCCGCCTTGCCGACGCGATCGCAGCGGCAATCGAGCTGCCCGATCGCGAAGCGGTCGGGCAGCGCTTACGAGACCACGTTGAGGTCACCTACAACTGGTCTCAGATCGCAAGTCAGACGGAATGCGTCTACAGGCTCGCCTTGGGCGCGTAGCAACGGAACTGCTTCAGACACGACGCCCATGACCACGACTGAACTCCTGCGCGCCCTACGAAAGCGCGGCTGGGTCATCATCCTTGCCACAGCCTTGTGCTCAGGTCTCGCCACCTTCATCACGCTTTCCCGCACGCCACAGTTCACTTCCACCACGCAACTCTTCGTCAGCGCCCAAACGCCAGACGGTGTCGACCCCAACGGTGCATACGCAGGCGGGCTCTTCACTCAGGAGCGCGTTCAGTCGTATGTGCAACTTGCGCGGTCCCCCAAGGTCACCCATCCGGTCATCCGCGACCTAGGTCTCGATCTATCACCCCAGGAGCTCGCTGACAAGATCGAGGCCTCTGCACCTGAAAACACGGTGCTGCTCGACATCAGCGTGCGAGACGCAAGCGCAACGCAAGCAAGGACCCTCGCCAACCGCGTGGCCTCGGAGCTCATCGACCTCATCGGACGCCTGGAATCGCCGCGCAGCGCACACAGCGACAAAGCACCAGTCAGGGTCAGTGTGAGCAGCCCGGCAGCGGTTCCAACTTCCGCGTCCTCGCCGAACAAGCCTCGCGATATCGCGGTGGGGGTGCTTCTCGGAGTGGCGCTAGGGATCGCCCTTGCTCTAGCGCTTGACCGCCTCGATACCACGGTGAAGGCACTTGAACCTGCCGATACGGACGCGCTCGGCGCCACGCCACTCGGGGAGGTGCCCCGAGACCGCGACGACGTCCGAGCGATCGCCGAGGAGAAGGTGCTCGGCGGCACCGCACGCGGCGAGGCAATCCGGCAGGTTCGGACCAACCTGCGATTCCTCTCCGTGGACGCGCCTCCGAGTTGCATCATGGTGACCAGCCCAGCGGCGGGCGACGGAAAGACCACTACGGCGGTCGCTCTGGCTGCTGCCTTCGCAGAAGCCGGTCAATCGGTCATTCTTGCGGACGCCGACCTACGCCGATCGAGCATGTCAACGTATCTCGGGCTTGAGAGCCAGACGCGTGGCATCACCACTGTCCTGCTTGGCAGCGTGTCGCTGGCAGAGGCCTTGGTTCCTTGGGATTCAGAGGGACATGTGCGCATCCTTCAAGCCGGGCCCCCGGCCCCAAATCCCGCGGAGCTCATTGCCTCTGACCGACTCAAGGCACTTGTGGCCGAACTCCGCGAGCTGGCCGATGTCGTTGTGATCGACGCGCCGCCGGTCTTGCCTGTCGCAGACGCTGTCGTGCTCGCGACCCAGGTTGATGCAGCAATAATCGTGCTCCGCCACGGCAAGACACGGCGGGCGGACCTTCACCGCACGATCACTGCGCTGAGTCAGGTCAACAGTCGCGTCATAGGCGCGGCCCTGAACATGACTCCCCCGCGCACTGCCCGCTACTACTAACGGGCGGCGGTCGGTCGCGACATGGCCCGTTCGAGCGATAGCAGCCCGTCCACCCGGACGGCAATCGTTCGTACCGCGGTAGCGACTGCCGCTGGGAGTGCACCCGGCCTACTTCTGCCGATCGTGGTGGTGCATGTGTGCCACTCCCGTCTCTCAACGGACTCCTACTTCTTCGCGGTGGAGTCGGCCCTCTTCGCGGCAACCATATTCACGATCGCGCTGAAGACAGCGGTCGTGCCCTTCTTCGTGGAATGGCGAGCCGCTAACGATTCGAGTGACCTTATCGACCGCTCGTTGCGGCTCGCATTTCAGGCCGCGGGGTGCACCTTGGCGGCCTATGGCGTCATAGCGACGCTGGTTGCGGCGCTCTATCTCCCGGTAAGCGAACTGGGGCAAGAGCAATCGGAGCAAATTCGGATCCTGCTGCTGGCCTTGGCGCCGGCCCCGGCGCTCATGGCGGCCTCCTCCGTTCTCGCCGGCGCTCACTACAGCGTCGACCGATGGTCGTTCGCCTCGTGGTCCGAGAGCCTCAGATCGATTGGGCCGCTCATCCTGCTCGTGGCGGGTCTCGTTGACGACCGACTCGTGGTCGTCGCCCTCGGAATGTCGGTCGGCGAGGCTGCAAGGTTGATTCTGCTCTGGCGCGGATGGAACGCTGTCGTCGCTCAATCTCCGGCCGCGAGGCACAGGTCGCACGTTCTCACTCTCGCGACCTTCCGACTGTTCCAGCCCACCGCACAAACGACCGCAGTTTGGCGCCTTGCGGCGCCACAGCTGGCGTCGATGGTCGTCATTAACCTAAACCCGCTGATCGACAAGGTGTTTGCGGCCGGCCTGTCGAAGGGCTCGATCACGACGCTGACTCTCGCCGAAAAACTCTTCTTTGTCCCTCAGACGCTGCTGGCGAGCGCGGTCGCGTTGGTACTAGGGACACGATGGGCGCGAATGTCCATGAGCGGGGATACGCATATGCTACGTAGCGATTTCATCCGATGGCAGGCCATCGCTTGGGCCGGAGGATTCGTCGGCATCGCGTTGGCGGGTTTCCTCACGCTTGGGTTTTCAGCGCCGGCGGCATCGTTTCTTAACGTCAGTCGCGACACGTTTGCCGCGACCTTCTTTTTGTTCGTCTTAGGGCTCCCGGCGGCCCTATCGGCAGCCATCAGCCTCCGAATGTACGTCGCGCTCAGATACACCCGTCCCCTGGTCGGATTCGCCTTGGCCTTGGTCGTAGTCAATGTCGCATTCGATTACGTCGGCAGCCACTACTGGGATGTCGAGGGACTAGCGGCGGCCTCCACCGCAGTTCGGTTCACCTCGGCGGTCCTGTACCTCGCGCTTCTGCCGGCGGCCCTGAAGCACTTCCGCAGATCGCTCCCACCGGCCCGCGCCCAGACTGCGGCGTTGATCTAGCTATGCGCGCGTCAGCAGGCCCACGGCTTCACGACATCTGGACCCCGAGCTTGGTCGCAGCCGCAGGGGCCCTCGGATCGAGCCTTACCGTGGCGGCGGTCCTGGCGGGCCCAAGCGAGTACAGGCTGCCGATAGCGCTCTATGCCTTGTACATCGTGGTCATATCTTGGATGCCGCTTAGGTACGTTCCAGCGGCTCTACTGACTGTTGCCGTCCTGGTGCCAACAAAGTACCTACTGCCAACGGAAACACTCGCTGGTACTCTGAGCCCGCCGCTAGTTGGTGGGGTAGTTTTCGCCGTGCGTGCCTGGGCCAACGCTCGGCCCGGGCGGCCCTCCCGGTTCCCAGTCCTGGTCACTGGCGGCCTGACGGCATGGCTTCTGGTCGGCAGCGCGGCATCGATTAGCCGATCCACGTCTATCGCGTGGAGCCTTAGCTTCATTGTGCTGGTTATTGGCGTAAGCCTTGCGCTAAGTCACACCCACGACGCAGTCGACCCGCTTCAGAAGACGTGGTTCGCATTGGGCCTCTTTGTGGCTGCCTTTGCAGCGCTCGAGACCTACGTCTTGCACGACAACCCGGTATTCCGCCATGTCTTTGAGCATCCGAACAACGGCCGTCCCATACTTCAGGAGTGGAGTGTCTACCGCGCAACAACGACGCTGGGACATCCATTGGTCAATGGCCTCTTTCTGGCGACGGTATTGCCAGTCGCCACCGCGCGATTCCTGCGACATCGATCCCTCCGTGCGGCTTGCGCTGTCGCGCTGTTGATGTTGGGGCTTGCCGCGACGGGCAGCCGGGGCTCGATCGCGGCTGGGGTCATCGGGACTTGCGTTGTCCTTGCTGTCAGAAGGGCCGAGCCAGGGCGTATTCGCAGCGTTTCCTACCTGCGCGTGCTGGCCGCGTGCGGTGTGGGCTTGGCACTAGCCGTGGTCGCGGCGTCGACCTTCCTGGGAGACCGCAGCGGCTCGACTGAGGGAGCGGTGTCTACCGAGTATCGGAAACAAGCCTTCGATACGGGAACCGCGCTCGTCCGCGCTCACGCCGTCGCCGGGTCCGGACCTGGGACAGCGATCATCGTCGCCCGCCAAGCAGAGGGGAAAGTCCGACAGACGGAGTTGGGGGGTGCTCTGGAGAACAGCTGGCTGGAGCTTGCCGTGGCTATCGGCCCCGTCGGACTGGCTCTTGTGGCCTTGTTGTGTTCGGAAGCGCTGAGGCGGGCAATAGCGATCGGCAGTGGCGCCGTCGCTGGATCGCTCGTCGCCTACGTCGTGGCCGCGGCTGGGTTCAACTTCCTCGAGTCGCAACGCCCACTGCATCTGTTTCTCGGACTGCTTGTGGGCTGCGCGCTCTCCCTGCACCTTGACGATATCGACGGGGCGACTCCCTACCCATCTGCCCACGACACTGACGAAGTGATGGCATGAAGACAGCTTTTGTTCTCTGGACCGGAGCGCTGGGCGGGACGGAAGCACTCTGGGTCGACCTCGTTGAGCGAGCCAATGACGATGGGCATGAAGCCACGCTCTTGGTGGTCACCGGGGCCGGGCCCCTTGAAGAGCGCCTGTCGCGGCGCAACGTGCCCTATGTGGAACTCGGCTTCCGAACACCCCGGGCGGCAGTGTCTAGCCCGAGAAGGCTCGGTAGTGCGCTGAGATCTCTCGGAACGGACGGGGCGGTGCTTGCCACGACGGGGCTGCTGCCGATGCTGTGTCGTTTGAGCGGCTATCGCGGATCCCTGGTCGCCGTCGAGCACGGCGGGCTGCTGAACCTGAGCCAGTCCACGGCACACACTCGTGTACGCAGGCGGCTGGTGCGCCGGCTGGGGCGACGCCAAATCGACGCAGAGGTCGGAGTGTCGGTCCATATGCTCAAGCGGCTAAGAAACGGCGACGAAGCACGGCTCAGCGTATGCATTCCAAACGGCGTCGATCTTCGACGGTTCCGGCCCGTGGAAGCGCGTGAGCGTCGGCCGGAAACCGTCTTTGGGTGGGCGGGACGAATGGTCGCCGGCAAGGGCCTGGACGTTCTGCTTGAGGCCGTCGCCGTTGCTGAATCATCTGAGATCACCCTGCTGCTCGCCGGCGATGGCCCCGAGCGGCCGGGTCTAGAGCGGCTCGCCTCCGATTTGGCCGTTTCCGATCGGATCAAGATGCTTGGTCGGGTGCAAGAACCGGAGCGCTTCTGGCGGCAATGCGACGTCGGCGTGGCGTGCTCGGACGGTTGGGAGGAGTCGTTCGGACTCGCGGCCATCGAGGCAAGCGCCAGCGGGCTGCCGGTCATCGCGTCGAACCATGGTGCCCTAGCCGAGGTCATCGTTGACGGCGTCACCGGAACGCTCACGGCTCGCGGCGATGCGCGTGATCTCGCACGTGCCATGGTTCGGTACCACTCCGACCCTGGTCTCCGAGACGCACACGGCCGATCCGGCCACGTACACGTCCGAGACCACTACTCGCTGGAAAGCTGCCTGGAGTCGTATCTCGGGTTGCTGCAACGCCTCAATTCGCGACGCTGAGAGACCAGTCCCCATGCAGTCATCAAATCCCACCAGTCCGCAGAACGTTGACCCACCGCCGTGGCCGATGCGTCGGATAGCGCTTGTGACAGAACTGCAGGGCAGCCCGGATGAAGGCATGCGCGTGTGGGTCAAGCACTACCGACGCGCTCTTTCGGCGGTTGGCTACGAGGTGACGTATGTCGAACTCGGCGGCAGACCGAACTTGGCGGCGGGTCGTCCCTCAACCCTCATGCGCGTTGCTCGAAGCCGCCCCGACGTGATCCAGTACGTCCCCTATTCGGGCCTGACTGCAGCATCGCTCGTACGGATGCGCCTCCTAGGCGTCGCGGCGCCGCGCGCCGTCCGTTCCATCGCGATCCTGCAGGCGGGAAGGGCAGCCATGTCAGCCGCTCCCGGATGCCGCGCGGACGTGGCCCTTTTCGCCTCCGAGCGGCTCCTTGCTGCATCCGGTGATATCGCGGCCGCAAAGCGGGTCCTTTACCCCATCGTCGACCTCGATCGCTTCCGTCCGTCTGGCGGCGACGATCCAGACTTTCGAGCGGATCACGGCAACCCGACAACTCGGCCCATGATCCTGCACGTCGGACACCTCAAGCCCCGACGAAACCTAGACATCCTCGCCGAGCTCGCCCG
>JBDZVZ010000001.1:0-136148 GCA_040255945.1 Solirubrobacterales bacterium
CGCCGTGGCCGCCCGTGCCGGCGCCGCCCGCGTCACGCGCACGATCCCGCAGCTGCGCGCCGCCGCCATCACGCCACGGCCCGGGCGCTCGGCCCGGGCGCTCGCCGCCCGCCTGCGCGCCGACCCGGCCGTCGCCTCGGTGCGTCCCGAGCTGCGCTTCACGCTGCGCCACATCCCCAACGACCCGGTCTTCACCGTGGCCGAGCGCGGGCCGGCCGGGACCGTCGGTGCCTGGTGGGCGCTGCGCCAGGGCCTGCCCGACCTGTGGGACGTCACCCGCGGCGACGGCGCCCGCGTCGCGATCATCGACACCGGCATCGACGCCACCCACCCCGAGCTCGCCGACCGCATCGCCGCCACCGCCGACTTCGACGACACGATCGACCACGGGCCGGCGACCGTCGACGAGGTCGGCCACGGCACCCACGTCGCCTCCCTGGCCTGCGCCGACACCGACAACGGGGTCGGCATCGCCGGCGCGGGCGGCAACTGCGACCTGCTGGTCGCCAAGAGCGACCTCAGCGAGAGCAGCGTCGCCAAGGCGCTCGTCTGGGCCGCCGACCACGGCGCGCAGGCCATCAACATGTCCTTCGGCGCTGACGGCCACGTCGCCGTGAGCCCGGCCCTCGTCGGCGCTCTGCGCTACGCCAACGACCGCGGCGCGGTGCTCGTCGCCGCCGCGGCCGACGAGCCGATCGTCGAGCAGGGCGCGCCGGCCAACGTCCTGCAGCCCACCGGCACCGGGGCCGACGTCAACGCCGGCCTGGGCCTGACCGTCACCGCCGCGACCGCCGCCGACGACCGCGCCTCGTTCGCCGGCCGCGGCAGCCAGATCTCGCTGGCCGCCTACGGCAGCTTCGGGCGCGGTGGGCCCAGTGGCATCCTCGGCGCGTTCCCCGCCGGGCCGACCCTGCTGGAGCGCGGCAGCGTCTTCCCGCCGCTGCGCCCCTGCCGCTGCCGCAGCTCGTACGGCGCCGACCCGCGCTACGCCCACCTGGCCGGCACCTCGATGGCCGCGCCGATGGTCGCCGCCGTCGCCGCGCTCGTGCGCCAGTCCAACCCGGACCTGCCGGCCGCCACGGTCGTGCGGCTGCTCAAGCAGACCGCGCGACGGCCCAGCGGCACCGGCTGGAACGCCGAGCTGGGGTGGGGCATCCTGGACGCCGGCCCGGCCATCGCCGCGGCCCGCGCGATCGACGCCCGCCCGCCGCGCACGCGGCTGCTCAAGCCGCGCGTGCGCGGGCGCTCCATCCTGCTGCGCTGGCGGGGGCAGGACCCGTCGGTCAACGGCGTCGCCGCCAGCGGCATCGCCCGCTACGAGGTCTGGCGCGCTGCCGGCCGGCGCCCCGCGCGCCGCATCAAGGCCACGAACCGCAGCTCGCTGCGCCTGCGCGGCGCGCGCGGTCAGCGCTACGCCTTCTACGTCATCGCCGTCGACCATGCCGGCAACCGCGAGGCGCCCCCGGCGCGCGTGGGTGCGCAGGCGCGCGTGCGCATCAGGCGCTAGGCAGTGACCTTCTCGCGCTGCGGGCCGCCGCGGCGCTTGGCCAGCACGAGCAGCTCCTCCAGCGACGTCTCCAGCCCGTCGGCGATGACGTCGAGGTCGGGCAGCGCGTCGTAGTCGCCCAGCAGCCCGAAGTTCAGGTCCCCGTTGTAGGACATGATCGCGATCGCCAGCGCATGGTTCTTGGGCAGGAACGCGATCGGGAAGACGTCGAGCATCTCGCGGCCCTGCACGTAGAGCGGGATCTGCGGCCCCGGCACGTTGGTGACGATGAGGTTGAACAGCCTCGTCGAGAAGTTCAGCCGTGACGCCTGGGCGAGGATCGTCGGCGGCGCGAAGCTCTGGACGCCCGCCAGCACCTCGGCGCCGACCGCCTGCTTGGACTCCTTCAGGCCGTCCATCGACGCCTTGATGGCCCGGAGCCGCGCGACCGGGTCGGCGATGTAGACCGGCAGCGGACCGCGCATGGCGACGATCCGGTTGCCCATGTGGCCGTGCTCGTCCATCGTGCGCGTCGAGACCGGGACGAGCGCGCGCAGCTCCAGGCCCTCGGTGCGCACGCCGCGACCGTGCAGCCAGGCGCGCAGCGCCCCGGTGACGACCGTCAGCACGACGTCGTTGACCGTGCCGCCGAACGTGTCCTTGACGAGCTTGTAGTCGGCCAGCCGGTTGCGCACGACGCTGTAGCGACGGTGCGGGCCGATCTCGACGTTCAGCGGCGTCGGCGGCGCCGGGTTCATCGCCGCCCACACGACCTCGCCGACCCCCTCGGCGGCCGTGGTGGCCGCGCGCAGCGCCGCCTCCGGGCGGGAGATCGCGCCGAGCACGCCGCCGACCGCCCCGACCGCCGCCTTCGCCAGCCCGATCGCGCCGCCGGCGACGAGCTCGGCCGGCGTCGGCTCCGGCCGCGGCTGCCACGGCGTCTCCGGATGGGGCATCGGCGGCGGCACCGGCGTGAGATCGAACATGACCGTCGCCAGGTCGACGCCCGCGATGCCGTCGATGAGCGAGTGGTGGGTCTTGGAGATGAGCGCGAAGCCGCCCTCCTCCAGGCCCTCGACGATCCACATCTCCCACAGCGGCTTGTCGCGGTCCAGCTGCTGGGACATGATCCGCGACACCAGGCGGGTGAGCTGGTGCTCGCTGCCCGGGGTCGGCAGCGCGGTCTGGCGGACGTGGTACTCGAGGTTGAACGTGGGGTCGTCGACCCACAGCGCCCGGCCGGTCTCCAGCGGCGGCTGGGCGAGCCGCTGGCGATAGCGGGGGACGAGATGCAGCCGCGACCGCACATGGTCGAGGAACTGGTCCAATGGCGGCGGCGGACCTTCGCAGAGCACGAGCCCGCCGATGTGCATGTGCGACGTCGGACCCTCCTGCGCGAGGAAGCCCGCGTCGATCGCGGTGAGCCGGTCGAGGTGCTGTTGAGGCAAGGACCTCAGACTATCCCTGCCATCGACGCTGACGGCAACGTCAGTTCCGTGCGCCGACCCCGCTGGCGACCTCCTCGCGGCGGAAGCGCCCGCCCGCCTGGGGGTCCAACGGCGGGGTGGGCGCGCCGGCGCCGTCGCGCAGGCCGCCGAGCAGGTCGGTCAGCGCGTCGCCGCTGCTGTGGCACGGCGTCCACCCGAGCTCGGTCCGCGCCCGCGTCGTGTCCATGATCGGGGCGTTCAGCGCCATGTCCACCCAGCCCGGCGAGGTCGGCTGCAGCCGGGCACGCCACGTGAGGTCCGCCCCGACACGCAGGACGGCGGCCGGCACCGGGACCGTGCGCGCGTGCAGGATGCGGGCCAGCTCGTCGGGGTCGAGCACCGGCTCGGCGGCGATGTTGAACGCGCCGCGGACGTCGCGCTCGGCGACCGCGCGGCGGTAGGCGTCGGCGACGTCGTCGGCGTGGACGGCCTGGAAGCGCAGGCCCGGCGTGCGCGGCACGACCGGGATGAGCCGGCGCCGCACGAGCGCGTTGGGCAGCAGCGGGCCGGCGAAGTAGCGGCGGATCTCGCTGGCCGCGTCACGCTGGAAGATCAGGCCGGGCCGCAACCGCACGACCCGGATGTGCCGGTGCTCGGCCTCGAAGCCGTCGAGGATCCGCTCGACCTCGGCCTTGTGGCGAGAGTAGAAGCTCGACGGCACCCCGTCGGTCGGCCAGCTCTCGTCGACCGCCCGGTCCTTCGGCCCCGGGCTGTAGGCGCCGACCGAGGACGCGTGGACGATCGCGCCGACCCCGGCGGCGGCCGCCGCCTCGAAGACCCGGCGCGAGCCCTCGACGTTCACCGCCCGCGTGACCGACTCGTCGCGCGAGGGCTGGATGAGCCAGGCGAGATGGACGACCGCGTCGGCGTGGCGCAGGATCGGCACCAGATCGTCGCGGGCGACGTCCGCCGTCTCCCAGCGCACCTTCGGCGGCTCGTGCTCGGGACGGCGGCGGGCGATCCCGATGATCCCGCGCACCCGCTCGTCGTCGCCGAGGGCGCGCAGCAGCGCCGATCCGACGTTTCCGGTGGCTCCGACGACCGCGATGCGCATCGTGCCGGGGGAGGTGCCCGGTACCGTGGACGGCCTAACCGCCCGGTCCGTGCCGTGTCCCGCCGCCAGCCTCGCTCCCGTCGCCGTGCCTGACGCCGCCGCCTCCTCGCCGTCCCCGACGCCGGGCGGCCGCGGCGGGCGCTTCTCGGTGCGCCTGCTCATCGTCGCGGCCGCCGCTCAGCTCGGCCTCGTCGCCGCGGTCGTCGTCGTGGCCATCAACGGGTTCCCGTTCATCGGCAGCGGCGGCGACACCCGCGGGCGCGCGGCGTCCTCGGCCAGCGTGCCGACCCCGACGATCGACCGCTTCGACGCGCGGCGCGCCATGCGCATCGCCAAGCTGCAGCTTGACGCGGGCCCGCGCCCCGCCGGCTCCACGACGCTGCGCCGGGTCGCGGTGAAGCTCCGCGCGATGCTGCCGAGCGGACGCTTCGAGCCCGTGCCGGGCCATCCGCGTCTGCGCAACATCGTCGGCGAGCTGCCCGGGCCCGGCCCGGTCATCGTCATCGGCGCCCATTACGACACGATCAACCGGCCCAAGGGCTTCGTCGGCGCCAACGACTCCGCCGCCGCGGTCGGGGCGGTCGTCGAGCTCTCCCGCGCGCTGACACGGATCCGGCGCTCGGCGCTGGCGCCCGGCATCCGCTTCGTCCTCTTCGACGGCGAGGAGGAGCCGCGGCCCACCGACGACTTCTACCGCGACGCGCTGCGCGGCTCCAAGGCCTACGTCCAGGCCCACGCGGAGGAGGTCCGGGCCATGCTGCTGCTCGACTACATCGGCAACCAGGACCTGCGCCTGCCGCGCGAGGGCACCTCGAGCCCGTCGCTGTGGCAGCAGGTGCGCACGGCCGCCGACGACGTCGGGGTCGCCAAGGTCTTCCCCGACCGCGTCGACGCCTCGATCCTCGACGACCACACGCCGTTCTTGCGCGCCGGCATCCCGGCCGTCGACTTCATCGACTGGGGTTACCGCTACCAGCACACGCTGCGCGACACCTACGACAAGCTCTCGGTGCGCAGCGTGGACGCCGTCGGGGAGACCGTCGTGCAGCTCATCGACCGCTGGCCGGCCCAGAGCGGGCCGTGAGCCCGGGCGCCCTACACTGGAGGGCACCGATGGCCTCCACCGTGACGAAGCTCCTGCTCGCCGCGCCGCGCGGCTACTGCGCCGGCGTCGACCGTGCCGTGCAGACCGTGGAACGCGCGCTCGAGCACTACGGCGCGCCCGTCTACGTGCGCAAGGAGATCGTGCACAACAAGCACGTCGTGCACCAGCTGCGCGCCCGCGGCGCGATCTTCGTCGACGAGCTCGACGACACGATCCCCGAGGGTGCCATCACCGTCTTCTCCGCCCATGGCGTCTCGCCGATGGTCCACGAGGAGGCGGCCCGCCGCGGCCTGCAGACGATCGACGCGACCTGCCCGCTGGTCACGAAGGTCCATCGCGAGGCGGTGAAGTTCGCCGACGAGGGCTACACGATCGTCCTCATCGGCCACGCCGGCCACGAGGAGGTCGAGGGCACGATGGGCGAGGCGCCCGACCACATCGTCCTCGTCGAGACCGAGGCCGACGTCGACGCGCTGCAGATCGACAACGTCGACAAGATCGCCTACATCTCGCAGACGACGCTGTCGGTCGACGAGACGCGCGCGATCATCGGGCGGCTGCGGGAGAAGTTCCCGGCGATCACCGGTCCCCGCCGCGACGACATCTGCTACGCGACGACCAACCGGCAGGCGGCCGTCAAGGCGATGGCCCAGCACTGCGACCTGCTGCTCGTCATCGGGTCGAAGAACTCGTCGAACTCCAACCGGCTCGTGCAGGTCACGCGCGAGCTCGGCACCGAGGCGCACCTCATCGACGACGTCTCCGAGGTCGACGAGGCGTGGCTGGAGGGCAAGTCGGTCGTCGGCATCTCGTCGGGGGCCAGCGCGCCCGAGGAGCTCGTCCAGCGGCTCGTGCAGTTCTTCCGCGACCACGGGGTGCAGGACGTCGAGGAGTTCGACGTCGTCCAGGAGGACGTTCGCTTCATGCTCCCCAAGGCCATCCGCCAGGCCACCGCCGGCGCGGCGTAGAACCTTCCTCAGACCAGCGGGTTTCGCTCAAGGTCGGCGGTCGGGGCGCCGACATGTTGGAGTGGAATGTCCCTCCCGCTCGGTGTTCGTGCCGCGGCCTGTGCGCTGCCGGCGATCCTCGGCGCGTTCTGCGCCATCGCGCTGTCGGCCTGGCCGGCGGCGACCGCGTGCTTTGCGGCCGCGACCGCGGCCGCGCTGCTGCGCGCCCGCGCCTCCGAGCGCCGGGAGCGGCGCTGGCGCGAGCAGTCGCGCCGCGATCCGCTGACCGGCGTCGGCAACTACCGCCGGCTCCATGACGGCCTGCGCAAGGCGGTCGCGGCCGACCCGCAGCGGTTCGCGCTGCTGACGATGGACGTCGACTCCTTCAAGGCGATCAACGACGAGCACGGGCACCTCGAGGGCGACCGGCTTCTGCAGGAGGTCAGCCGCGCGCTGGCCGAGAACGTGCGGGGGACCGACCTCGTGGCGCGCCAGGGCGGCGACGAGTTCGCCGTGCTGGCCCCGGAGACCGACGCCGAGGGCGCCGCGTTGCTGGCGGCCCGGATCGAGCAGGCGCTCGCCCGGATCGAGGTCGCCGACCACCGCACGCCGGTGCGCGCGTCGATCGGCGTGGCGGTCTACCCGAGCGACGGCGCGACGCCCGACGACCTGCTCGAGAAGGCCGACGCGGTCCTGCGCGCCACGAAGGCGCAGCGCCGCGACATCGGGGTCAGACCCGTTCCGTTGCACGCCGGCGACGCGGCGGCCTGATCCCACGCCTTTGAGTGCAACGGAACGGGTCTGACCCCGTTCAGAGGGTGTCGCGCAGGCGGTCGAGGCGCGCGTCCCACTGCGCACCGGTGGCGGCCATCCACGCCATCGCGTCGGTCATCGGCGCGGGGGTGAGGCGGTAGCGCGTCTCGCGGCCCGCCGGCTCGGCGGCCGCCAGCCCGGCGTCGCGCAGCTGGGCGAGGTGCTTGGCGATCGCCTGCCGGCTGATCGGCAGCTCGCCGGCCAGCGCCGACGCGGTCAGCCCCGGGCGCTGGGCGAGCAGGCGCACGACCTCGCGCCGGGTCGGGTCGGCCAGCGCGGCGAAGACGGGCCCCGGATCGGCGGCCATCTCAGGCGACCGCGGCCATCTGCGGCCCGCGGCGCGAGGCGGCGGCGCCCCGCAGCGGCAGCGTGGCGACGCGCAGCGTCACGAGCGGCACCTCGACGACGACGACCCGCGTGCCGCGCTCGTCGATGTCGTCGAGCGTGACCTCGACCAACGACGGGTCCTCGCCGTCGGCGCACCACGACAGGGCGACGCGCCGCCCCGGCTCGACCTCCTCGACGGTCACCCGGCGCTCGACCTCGCCTTCGCGGATCGTCCCGCGCGCCCCCGGCCGCACGGCGGCCAGGTCGACCTCGTCGCCGAGCCACGACCCCAGCCCCTCGGGCGAGCCGATCCGGGCCCAGACCTCGTCGCGCGACGCCTCGAGCTCGACCTCGCGCCGCACCGCCCCCAGCTCTTCGTGCAACTCCATGGTTGCGCATGCTAGCGTGGGGCCGACGCGCAACCAAACGGTTGCGGATCACGACGGAGAGAGGAGCCTCCCATGCCCCTGGTCCCGATGGTCGTCGAGCAGTCCCCGCGAGGCGAGCGCTCGTTCGACATCTACTCGCGCCTGCTCAACGACCGCGTCGTCTTCCTCGGCAGCCAGATCGACGCCGAGATCGCCAACCTCGTCGTCGCCCAGATGCTCCACCTCGAGGCCGACGACCCCGACAAGGACATCAGCCTGTACGTCAACTCGCCGGGCGGCGACGCCTACGCGGCGCTGGCGATCTACGACGCCGTGCAGTACGTGACCTGCGACGTGGCGACGATCTGCTGCGGCATCGCGATGTCCGGCGGCTCGCTCGTCCTCGCCGGCGGGGCCGACGGCAAGCGCATGGCGCTCCCGAACGCCCGCATCCTCATCCACCAGCCCCACGGGGCCTACCAGGGCCAGTCGACCGACATGGAGATCCACGCCCGCGAGGCGATCGCGCTGCGCAAGCGCTACGAGGAGATCTACGCCCACCACACCGGCCAGGACGAGGCCCGCATCAAGGCCGACATCGAGCGCGACCGCTACTTCACCGCCGCCGAAGCCGTCGCCTACGGCCTCGTCGACCGGGTCATCGACAGCCGCGCCCAGGCCGCGCCGGTCAAGGTCGCGGCGGGCCTGGCTCGCTGAGCAGCCAGGCGCGGAGCTCGGCGTCGTGCTCGCCCAGCCGGGGCGGCCGGCGCCGGTGCTCCACCGGCGTGCCGGCCAGCCGCAGCGGGGAGCGGACCGTGCGCACCCCGTCGACCTCGGCGACCGGATCGAGTCCGAGCGCCTCGGCGAATGCGAACGCGCCCGCGATGTCGTGGATCGGGCCCGCCGGCACGCCGGCCTCGGTCAGCAGCGCCGTCCACTCGGCGGCCGGCCGGGCCGCCAGCGCGGCGCTCAGCGCCTCGGCGAGCGCCCCGCGATGTTCGCGGCGCGCCGCGTTCGTCGCGAAACGCGCGTCGTCGCGCAGCGCGTCGAGGCCGACCGCGGCGCACAGGCGCGCGAAGATCGCGTCGTTGCCGCAGGCGACCGCCAGCTCCCCGTCGGCGGTCGGGAACGTCTCGTACGGCGCGATCGACGGGTGGGCGTTGCCGAGCCGGCTCCCGACGACCCCGGCCAGCAGGTACGCCGAGCCCTGGTTCAGCAGCGCGGCCAGCGCGTTGTCCATGAGGTTGACCTCGACATGCTGGCCGACCCCGTCGCGCTCGCGTGCCCGCAGTGCCGCCAGCACCGCCACCGTCGCGTGCAGCCCGCAGAGCATGTCGATCAGCGCGGTGCCGACCTTCAGCGGCCGTCCGTCGGGCTCGCCGGTCACCGACATCAGCCCGCCCGCGGCCTGCAGCAGCAGGTCGTAGCCCGGCAGCGCCGCCGCTTCCTCGCTCGAGCCGAAGGCGCTGATCGAGCACGTGACGACGCGCGGGTTGACCCGGGCGACGTTCTCGTGGTCCAGCCCCCAGCGGGCCATGACGCCCGGCCGGAACGACTCGACGACGACGTCGGCGCGCGCCGCCAGCCGCCGGGCCAGCTCGATGTCGGCCGGCTCGGCCAGGTCGAGCGCCAGCGACCGCTTGTTGCGGTTCAGGCCGAGGTAGTAGGTGGCGGTGGGCGGGTCGACGTCGTCGGCGTACGGCGGACCCCAGGCGCGCGTGTCGTCGCCGCTGCCGCGCCGCTCGACCTTGACGACGTCGGCACCCAGATCGCCGAGCGTCATCGTGCACAGCGGACCCGCCAGGACCCGCGAGAAGTCCGCGACGAGGAGGCCGTCCAATGCACCGGGCACGGCCGCGACTGTAGCCTCGGGTCCCGATGCGGACCCTCGTCGTCTCCGACCTGCACCTCGGCGGCGGCAGCGGCGTGGACGTCCTGCGCCACGAGCACGTGCGGGCGAAGCTCCTGGAGGAGATCGCCAGGGCCGACCGGCTCGTCCTGCTCGGCGACACGCTCGAGCTGCGCCACCGTCCGGTGCGCGAGAGCCTCGAGGCGGCCCGGCCGGTCCTGCAGGATCTCGGCGAGGCGCTCCCCCGCGACGGAGAGATCCTGCTCGTCGCCGGCAACCACGACCACGCGCTCGTCGCCCCGTGGCTGGAGGGCCTGCGCCAGCCGCTCGGCCTGGAGCGCCGCGTCAAGCCGGGCACCGCGTCGCCGATCGCCCGCGCCGTCGCGACCTGGCTGGGCCGCGAGCGCACCGAGGTCGTCTATCCGGGCGTCTGGCTGCGCGACGACGTCTACGCCATGCACGGCCACTACGCCGACCCGCATGGCACCGTCCCGACGTTCGAGCGCCTCGCCGCGGGCGGCATGGTCCGGCTCGTCGGCCGGCTGCCCGACCCGGCCCTGGCCGAGGACTACGAGCGCATCCTCGCGCCGATGTACGCCTGGATCCACGCCTCGGCCCAGCGGGCGGGGGAGGGGCGCCTGGGCGCCGGCGCCGGCGGGGCGGGCAAGGCCTACGCGCTGCTCAACGGCGACGGCCACCGCCCGCTGCGCATGCGCGCGCTGCTGGCGGTCTTCCCGCTGGGCATCCGCGGCCTGAACCTGCTGGGCATCGGCCCGCTCTCCAGCGACATCACCGGCGACGGTCTGCGGCGCAGCGCGCTGCTGGGCACGGGGGAGGCGGTCCGCCGTCTCGGCGTCGAGGCCGAGCACGTCATCTTCGGCCACTGCCACCGGGTCGGGCCGCTGGCGGTCGACGACATGCTCGAGTGGCGCAGCGCCGCGGGCTCGTGGCTGTACAACAGCGGCTGCTGGGTGCACGAGCCGATGTTCACCGGCGCGGCCGGGGCCGGGAACCCGTACTGGCCCGGTGGCGCCGTCCTGCTCGAGGGTGACGACCCGCCGCGCGTCCTGCGCCTGCTGGACGGCGTCAGCCTGCCAGACCGGGAGTGAAGCAGACGGCGTGGCAGGTCACGCCGTCGCCGACCTCCAGCTCGAGCACGCCGTGGGTGTGGCGCTCGTGGCCGACGAGCTCGTGAGCGCCGGTGAAGTCGACGGGCCGCACCTCGCCGTTGACGGTGATCTCGCCGTCGCCCTCGAGCACCGCCCAGACGCCGCCGGCCTCGTAGGGGCCCGAGAAGGCGCCGGCCTGCTCCGGGGTGGGGACGACGAGGCGGGCGTCCGGGTCGTCGCCGGCGCGCAGCAGGCCGACCGGCTCGCCCTCGTCGCCGAGCAGCTCGCGGACGGCGGCCTCGGTCTCCTCGTAGCCGCCCTCGCCGAAGTGGACCTCGAAGAGCCGCAGGTCGCGGTCGAAGAGGTAGCGGGCGGGCCAGCCCTCGTTCTCGTACAGCCGCCACAGCTCGAGGTCGGCGTCCAGGGCGACCGGGTGCTCGACGCCCAGCCGGGCGACGGCGGCGGCGACGACGTCCTCGTCGCGGCCGGGCGCGAAGCCGGGCGCGTGCACGCTGATGACCCGCAGGCCGTCGTCGGCCGCGCCGTAGCGCGCGTGCCACGCCTCGAGGTAGTCGAGCGTCCGGACGCAGGCCGGGCGCAGGAGATCGGTGAACTCCAGCAGGACCGGGCGGCCGCGCTGCTGGTCCATCCGCAGCGAGGCGACGTTCAGCCAGCGCAGCGCGCGCGGGAACATCGGGGCGGCGATCGAGTCGGTGGGCACGCGCACGGCGCGGCGACGGTAGCGCAGGCAGACGGGGGATGGCGTGCTGACAACGCGTCGATTAGCATCGCGCCGCCCCTATCCCCACCCTCTCCCCAAACAGGAAGTGAACATGCGCAAGATGCGTCTGTTGGCCCTCGCCGTCATCGCGGTGCTGGGTCTCTCTGCCGTTGCCTACGCCCAGTCGGGCGGCAACGAGTACACCGTCGACGGCAGCGTCCAGAAGGACGGCGGCTCGAAGAAGAAGCCGAAGGCCGGCGGGTTCACGTTCGCCTTCACGATCAAGGCGCCCGGCGACACGATCCCGAAGGTCGTCAAGACCTTCAACATCGGCATCGAGGGCACCCGCGTCAACACGAAGGCCGCCCCGGCCTGCAGCGCCCAGTCGATGGACCAGGACCAGTCGGACGCCGGGTGCCCGAAGGGCTCGCTCATCGGCACCGGCACGATCGGCGACGCCGTCGGCACGAGCGGCAACCCGTTCTCGTCGGCCGTCTACTGCGACCTGCCCGTGAAGATCTACAACTCGGGCAACAGCAAGGCCGCGCTGTGGATCAAGACCGGCCCGCCGGCCTGCCTGGCCGCCGTGGCCCAGTCGGTCCCGGCGACGTGGAAGAACTCGTCGAAGGGCTCGGCGCTGATCTTCACCGTGCCGGACGGCCTGCGCCACCAGCTCGGGCTCGACCTCGCCGTGACGTCGGCCAAGACCTCCTTCAAGAAGATCACGAAGAAGATCAAGGGCAAGACCGTCGGCTACTTCGAGTCGATCGGCTGCAAGGACGGCAAGCGCGACATCACCGCCACGTTCACCGACGAGGCCGGCGCGTCGCAGACCGTCAAGAAGACGATCAACCACTGCTAGCGGGACGGACGTCGCGCGCCGGTGTTCGCTGACGGACACCGGCGCACGGCGCCGCAACTCCGGGCTCTGTCCCCTGTTCGTGGGGTGTCGTACACCCCTGTCCCCGTGCAGTAGAGGAGAGACCTTGCGCAAGTTGCGCCTGCTCGCCGTCGCCGTCATCGCGGTGTTCGGCCTGTCCGCCGTGGCGTTCGCCCAGACGTCCGGCAACACCTACTCGGTCGACGCGAAGGTCAGCGTCAAGGGTGGGTCCAAGAAGAAGCCGAAGCCCGGCGGGTTCAACATCGGCTTCGAGATCGGCGATGCCGCCAACCGGGTTCCGCAGGTCGTCAAGACCTACTTCATCGGTGCCCAGGGCCTGAAGGTCAACACGAAGGTCGCCGGCACCTGCACCGCCAAGTCGATGGACCAGAAGCAGTCCGACAGCGACTGCCCGAAGAGCGCGCTCATCGGCAAGGGCGAGATCAACAACTTCGTCAGCACCGCGGGCGCCGACGCGGCGTCGGCGACGAAGTGCCGGCTGCCCGTCAAGATCTACAACGCCGGCAAGAACAAGGCGGCGATCTGGATCAAGACCGGCCCGCCGGACTGCATCGCCGCGGTCGCCCAGGCGATCGACGCCAAGTGGGTCACCAAGAGCGGCTACACCGGCCTGCAGTTCACGGTGCCGGACGGCCTGCGCCACCAGCTCGGCCTCGACCTCTCGGTCTTCAAGGTCGAGACGAAGTTCGCCAAGAAGACGAAGAAGCTCAAGGTCCGCGGCAAGAAGCAGACCGTCGGCTACTTCGAGTCGATCGGCTGCGGCAAGAGCAAGAAGCGCAAGGTCCGCGCCACGTTCACGGACGAGACCAACCGCACGGTCACCGCGAACAAGACGCTGAGCAGCTGCTGAGGTAGCTGCCGTTCACGCGGCGTCGCGCGCCCGTGCAGCGTTCGTCAGACGAATTGCTGCACGGGTGGCGGCGGCCGCGTATGGTTCTCGCACTCGGTCTGGGGAGGCCGAGCCGGTAGGAACCTCAATCCAAAAGCAGTAGAGGAGAGACCAGCGTGAGCAAGATGCGCGTGCTCGTCGTGGCCGTCATCGCCGTGTTCAGCCTCGCGGCGGTGGCGTTCGCCCAGTCGACGGCCGTCAACCAGTACACGGTCGATGGTTCGGTGTCCGCCAAGGGCGGCAGCAAGAAGAAGCCCAAGCCCGGTGGCCTGACGTTCAAGTTCACCACCTCGGCCGGGGACCTCGTCCCCAACGTCATCAAGACCTACAAGATCACCTTCACCGGTGGCAAGGTGAACACCCAGGTCGCCAAGAACTGCACCGCCAAGCAGATGGACCAGGCGCAGTCCGACAGCGGCTGCCCGAAGGGCTCGCTCATCGGCAGCGGCCAGATCAACAACTTCGTCAGCACCTCCGGCGGTCCGGCGGCGGGCGCGACGCAGTGCAAGCTCCCGCTGAAGATCTACAACTCCGGCAAGAACAAGGCCGCGCTCTGGATCAAGACCGGCCCGCCGGACTGCATCGCCGCGGTCGCCCAGGCGATCGACGCGAAGTGGACGGTCAACAGCAAGGGCGCGTCGCTGAGCTTCACGGTGCCGGACGGCCTGCGTCATCAGCTGGGCCTCGACCTGCCGGTGATCTCGACGACTTCGACGATCAAGAAGATCACGAAGAAGATCAAGGGCAAGACGGTCGGCTACCTGGAGTCGGTCGGGTGCAAGGGCAAGAAGCGGACGATCACCGCGACCTTCACCGACGAGACCGGGCGCTCGGAGACGGCGTCGAAGGAGATCGCCTGCTGAACGTCCGCGTTCAGACGGACTGACGCGTTTCTTTGAGAGATGCGTCACACTTGACGAGGCTGGCCCATCGGGCCAGCCTCGTTCGTCTCTAGACCCAATGAGGAGAGTGCACGTGCGCAAGATGCGCCTGCTCGCCGTGGCCGTCATCGCGGCCTTCGGCATCACGGCCGTGGCCTACGCCCAGAGCTCCGGCAACACGTACGAGGTCGATGGAAAGACCAGCATCCGTGGCGGGACCACGAAGAAGCCCAAGCCCGCCGGCCTGAGCTTCACGTTCTCGCTGGCCGCCAACGGCAACGTCCCGCAGGTCGTCAAGACCTACGAGATCAAGGTCGAGGGCGGCAAGGTCAACACCGACATCCTCCCGGCCTGCACGCCGGCGAAGATGGATGCGGCCCAGAGCGACAGCGTCTGCCCGTCGAAGGCGAAGATCGGCACCGGAGAGCTGACGGCGCTCGTCGGCACGGCCGGCACGCCCGAGTCCAGCGCGACGCCGTGCACGCTGCCCTTCCAGATCTACAACGCCGGCCACAACAAGGCCGCCCTGTGGATCAAGGCCGGCCCGCCGCAGTGCATCGCCGCGGTCGCCCAGTCGGTGCCCGCCACGTGGACGAAGTCCGGCACGACCGCCGGCCTGAAGTTCACGGTGCCGGACGGCCTGCGCCACCAGCTCGGCCTCGACCTGCCGGTCGTCAAGGCCTCGGCCACGCTGAAGAAGATCACCGGCAAGCTCGGCAAGGGCAAGAAGGCCAAGAAGGTCGGCTACCTCGAGTCCACCGGCTGCAAGGACAAGAAGCGCGACTTCTCGGTCGTCTTCACGACCGAGGACGGTCAGTCGCAGACCGTCAAGAAGACGCTCAGCTACTGCTAGCGAGGTGACCGGCGCGCCCGGGCCGCACGCGGCCCGGGCGCGACCGATTCTGCTAAGCCTCTGGGCATGACCCCCCGGGCACGGATTGCCATCCTCGCCGTCGCCGTCGCCGCCCTCGTGGCGGCGTTCTTCGTCGCGCGCGGCACCGACGACGACTCGAGCAACGATCGGCAGGCCGAGACGCCGACCGTCACCGTGACCGCGCCCCCCGGCGACACGGCCGCCACGGCACCGTCGAGCACGACCACGACGCCCGCGCGCACGGCGGCCCCGCCCGTCCCGGTCGTGGCCGTCGTCGGCGGCCGGCCGCAGGGCGGCATCAAGAAGCTGAGCTTCGACAAGGGCGACCAGATCCGCTTCAAGGTGCGCTCGGACACCGCCGACGAGGTCCACGTCCACGGCTACGACCTCGAGAAGGCCGTGCCCGCCGGCGGGACCGCCACGTTCTCGTTCCCGGGCAGGATCGACGGCCGCTTCGAGGTCGAGCTGCACCACTCCGGCCAGCAGATCGCCTCGCTCGAGGTCCAGCCGTGACGCGACCTCGCCGCGCGGGGGCCGCCGGGCTCCTCGCGGCGGCCGCCGCCCTGACCCTGCCCGCAACGGCCTCCGCGCACGGGCTCGTCGGCAAGCAGGACCTGCCGATCCCGCGCTGGCTGTTCGCCTGGGCGGCCGCCGTCGTCCTCGTCGCGTCGTTCGTCGGCCTGGCCGTCCTGTGGGCCAGCCCGCGGCTGCAGCAGGTCACCGAGCGCCGCCGCTTCGGCGTGCCGCGCGTGCTCGAGGTGCTCGCGGGCGCACTCGGCGTCGCCGCCTTCGTCGTCGTGGTCTACGCCGGCTTCGCGGGCGTCCAGGTCGAGACGGCCAACCTCGCGCCGACCGTCATCTACGTCGTCTTCTGGGTCGGCACGCCGATCGCGAGCCTGCTCTTCGGCAACGTCTTCCGCGCGGTCAACCCGTGGCTGGCGGTCGGCCGGGCCGTCGGCTGGGTGGTGCGCCGCGCCGGCGGCGAGCAGACCCCCGAGCCGCTTGCCTACCCGGCCCGGCTCGGGCACTGGCCGGTCGTCGTCGGCATCACGTGGTTCGCCTGGGTGGAACTCGTCTATGCCGACCGCGGCGACCCCTCGCAGCTGGCGATCATGGCCCTGGCCTACGCCGCCTTCCAGCTGCTGGGCATGAGCCTCTACGGCACCCGGGCGTGGAGCGAGCGCGGCGACGCGTTCGGCGTCTTCTTCGGGCTCTTCGCCCGCATGTCGCCGCTGCACTGGCGCGACCGGGCGCTGTACACGCGGCCGCCGCTCGGCGGCCTGCCGTCGCTGACCGTGCTGCCGGGCACCGTGGCGCTGCTGGCGGTCATGATCGGCACGACGAGCTTCGACGGCTTCTCGCAGGGGGAGACGTGGAACTCGGTCGCCGGCAACCTGCAGGACGTCTTCACGAGCATCGGGTTCAACGCCGAGCACGCCCTCGAGGCGGCCGGGACCGTCGGCCTGCTGGCGATGATCGTCCTCATCGGGGCGCTCTACCGGGTCGGCTGCGCCGGGATGCGCACCGTCGGCCGCGGCCACGAGACCGGCGAGCTCGCCCGCTCGTTCGTCCACACGCTCGTGCCGATCGCCCTGGCCTACATCGTCGCGCACTACTTCTCGATGCTCGCCTACCAGGGCCAGGCGCTCGTTCCGCTGGCCTCCGATCCCCTCGGGCACGGCGACGACCTCTTCGGCACCGCCGACGCCTCGATCAACTACACGTGGATCAGCTCGACCGGCATCTGGTACGTCCAGGTCGCCGCGCTGCTGGCCGGCCACGTCGCCGGCCTTGCGCTCGCCCACGACCGGGCGCTGGCGACCTACCGCAAGGTGCGCGACGCCACGCGCTCGCAATACTGGATGCTCGCCGTGATGGTCGCCTTCACCAGCCTGGGCCTCTGGCTCCTGTCCGCGGCGGTCTGACACCCATGATCGACCTTCCCATCGCCCACGCCGGCCACTGGCTCGCCGGCCTCCTGTACTTCGCGCCCGTCCTGCTCGTCGTCGGCGCGCTCGGCTGGCAGACGCTGAAGGATCGGCGGGCCGACGACGACGAGCCCGAGGACGTCGCCTCCTGACATTCGCGCGCGAACCTGTCCGGGCTGTCGGGTAGGACGCGCCCATGACGGGCCGACAGCTTCACCAGCTGCTCCACGGGCTCGACGACACGCGAGAGCTCGTCGTCGCCAGTGCGCCGGACGGCGACGTGCTGCGCGAGGTCTGGCGCGCCGCCCAGCACGAGGCCGACGGCGCCTACGAGGCGTGGCGCGAGAACGGGGGCAGGGAGGCCTATCTGACGTACCGCGCCGCCGCCGACCGGGCCGACGCCGCGTTCGACGCCATGCGCGCCCACCCGGCGTAGCCGGGACGGCGTCAGCGCAGGAGCAGTCGCACGTCGTGGGCCAGGCCCTCGGGGGTGAGCTGCTGGCTGGGCCAGGCGACGCGCTGACGGCCCGTGGCGTCGAAGAGCAGGACGCGCGCCGAGTGCTCGAAGCCGTTGCCCTGCGGCTGGATGCCGTAGGCGCGCCAGATCGGCGCCAGCTGGGCACGGGAGCCGAGCAGGAAGCGCAGGTGCCCGTTGACGCGGTGCTTGGCCAGGAAGCGCTTGGCGTTCAGCGGCGTGTCGTTGGCCGGGTCGACCGACACCGCGAGCGCCGGGACGTTCGTCCCGACCTGCTGCTGGGCGGCCTTGATCTGCTGGGCGGTCAGCGGGCAGGTGTCCTGGCAGGTCGTGTAGAGGAAGGTGAGCATGACCGGCTGCCCCACGTAGGAGGAGAGCCGGACGGGCTTGCCGTCCTGGTCGCGCAGGGCGAAGTCGGTCGTCCGCACGTCCTTGGGGACGACCGCGCCGTCGAAGTCGGGGCCGCCGGCGTCGGAGCCGCCCGGGCTCGCGAAGAGGACGATCCCGAGCGCCGTCAGCAGGACCATCGTCGCGACGGCCATGAGCGCGAGGCGCACGCGAGCCGGGACCGCGACCATCGGGCTACTCCTGGCCGCTGGGCTCGGTCGCGTCGGGCGCGCTCGCGGGCTCGGCGGGGCCGTCGGCCTCGGCCGGGCTGACCTCCGGCTCGGCCGGTGCGGGCTCCGGCTCGGGCTCGGCGGGGCCGAGCAGCGCGGCGAGCTCGTCGAGGCCCTTGATCTTCGTGCCGGAGAACTCGCCGAACGACGTCTGCTGACGGCTCGACCGGGCGTCCTCGCGGCGCCGGCGGCGCTGCTCGTCGCGGCGCTTGTCCTCCTCCTCCTTGGCGCGACGCCGCGCCGTACGCGACTCGCGCTCCAGCAGGTCGCGCTTGGGGAGGATGACCTCGGCGGCCCGGTCGGGCTCCAGCGACGCGATGAGCTCGGCGGCCATCGCCTGGCCCAAGGCCTCGCAGACCTCGGCACTCGGGGCCGCGTTGCGCTTCAGCCGCCGCGCGGTGTGCGACGCGCGAGCCAACTGCTTGGCGGCCAGCTGGGAGACCGGTCGGCGGGCGCCCTTGCGGAACTCGCGGACGTTGTCGGTGACCTCCTCGCGGACCTTCGGCGGGAAGAGCCGGAAGAGGTCCTTGAGCTGGGTCGGGTCGAGGTCGTCGCGGACGGCGGCGACCGCGGCGCGCAGCTCGGGCCAGGGCAGCGGCTCGCGCTTGGGCTTCTCCTGCAGGCGCTTCTTGACGATCGGGACCGTCTTCTCCTCGGCGACGCCGAGGATCTTCGGTCCGACGGCCGGGCGCTCGTCCTCCGCGGTGGGGGCCTCGGGCTGGGGCTCCGCCTGCGGCTCCGGGGCGGGATCCGGCTGGGGCTCCGGCTCGGGCTGGGCCTCCGGCTCGGGCTGGGTCTGCGGCTCAGCGGGCTCGGCAGGCGCCTCGGCCTGCGGCTCGGGCTGTTCGGACTCGTCGGTCACCACCGGGAAAGGATGACCCATCCGCGCACGCGGCGTCGGCTCAGGGTTCGACGAGCCCGCGCCGGATCGCGTAGCGGACGAGCTCGACCCGGTCGCGCATGCCGAGCTTGCGCAGCAGGTTGGCCCGGTGCGACTCGACGGTCTTCTCGGCGAGATGGAGGATCTCGCCGATCTCCTTGTTCGTGTGCGCCTCGGCGATGAGCTTGAGGACCTCCTGCTCGCGCGGGGTCAGCGGCTCGCTCGGACCGGTGCTCTCGTCAGCCATCCACTCGCGCACGAGCGCGCGCTGGGCGGCGTTCGTCAGAAACGGCTCGCCGCGCGTGACGGCGCGCAGCGCATCGACGAGGAACTGGTCGGCCTCCTTCTTGAGGACGTAGCCGGCCGCGCCCGCCTTGAGCGCCTCGAAGAGGTAGCGGTCGTCGTCGTGCATCGAGAGGATGAGCACGGCGATCTCGGGCGCCTGGGCGCGGATCTCGCGCGTCGCCTGCAGGCCGGTGAGCTTCGGCATCGCGACGTCGAGCACGCAGACGTCGGGGCGCTCGACGAGCGCCCGCTGGACGGCCTCGGCGCCGTCGGCCGCCTCGGCCACGACCTCCATGTCGGGCTGGCGCTCCAGCAGGAAGCGCAGTCCGCCGCGCACGACGCCGTGGTCGTCGGCGATGAGCAGCCTCATGCGGCCTCCCGCTCGCGGCCCGGCGACCAGAGCTCACGGTCGAGGCGCAGCTCGACCGTCGTTCCCCCGCCGGGGGTGGGGTGGACGTCGAGGCGTCCGCCGGCCAGGCGCGCCCGCTCCTGCATGCCGACCAGGCCGATGCCCGGCCGGTCGGCTCCCCTGCCCGCCCTGTCCAGTCCGCGGCCGTCGTCGACGACCCGGACGACCGGGCGCCCGTGGTCGCGCCCGAGCTCGACGACGACCTTCGAGGCCCCGGCGTGACGGGCGACGTTCGACAGCGACTCCTGCACGACCCGGTAGACGACCGTCTGCTCGTGGTCGGCCAGATCGGCGAGGTCGTCGAAGACGCGCAGCCGGGCCGGGATGCCCCAGCTGTCGGTGAAGCGCTCGAGCTGGCTGTGGAGCGCCGCCTGCAGGCCGTGGTCGTCCAGCGCGGCCGGACGCAGCTCCCGCGCCAGGCGCAGGAGCTCCTCCATCGCCGCGGTCGCCAGCTCCTTGGTCTCCTGCAGCTCGGCGCGCAGCGCGTCGGGCGCGTCCTGGGCGGTGGCCTGCAGACGCAGCAGGACGCCGGTGAGCGCCTGGTTGCACTCGTCGTGAAGGTCACGGGCGAGGCGCGCCCGCTCGGCCTCCTGGCCCTGCAGCACGGCGACGGTCGTGCGGGCCCGCTCGTCCTCGAGGCGGACGAGCATCCGGTTGAACGCCCCGTAGAGGCGCACGACGTCGGCCGAGTCGGCGTCGGGCGGCACGGCGGCGCGGACACCCGGGCGTGTGAGGTCGATGCGTTCCATGACGTCGATGAGCCGCTCCAGCGGTGCGAACCGCCGGCGCAGGACGAGGCCGTTGACGAGCACGGCGGACAGGATGCCCGCGATGAGCACGGCGGTCTGCCGCTGGCCGACGACCTCGTCGATCGAGGCGCGCGCAGCCGCGATCCCCGCCAGCGTCGTGGTGGCGATCAGCAGCGCGTTGACGGCGAGGATCTGGGCGGCGAGAGGCGGCTTGCGCATTTAGGGTCCAGACCCCATATCGGCCGCTGTGCCCGGTTCCGATACTCCTCGTGCAGCAAGTCCCGGCCAGAGCCTCTGCGACCCCGGTCGCACCGATGGTCTTGGTGGGCAAACGAGGCACCATCCGTCCGGCGCCGGGGGGCGCTCCGGACGGGTGGTGCTTCCTCTCTGTTTGAAGGCTCTCGAGCACCACCCGTTCGGGGTGGTGCGTTTTCGCTTCGGCGTTCACGCGGAGCGGCTACACTTTCTGAAGCGAGAAAGTCGACCCGTGTTCAGGTGATTTCAGAGTGAGCCCTTCCGGCGCCGAGTTCATCAAGCAGATCAAGCAGCAGATCGACGAGGTCGATCCCTCCGCGGTCTCCGAGGTCGCGGGCAGCGACGGGGTCGTCATCGTCGACGTCCGCGAAACCGACGAGTGGGACGCCGGCCACATCCCCGGCGCCAAGCACGTGACGCGCGGCCACCTCGAGTCGCGCATCGAGGGTGCCGCCCCCGACCGCGACGCCCGGGTCATCCTCTACTGCGCCTCGGGCAACCGCTCCGCGCTCGCCGCCAAGACGCTGCGTGACGACCTCGGCTACCAGCACGTCGAGTCCATGACCGGCGGCTACACGCTGTGGAAGGACCGCGGCTACGAGGTCGAGACCCCGCGGACGTTCACGCCCGAGCAGCGCCAGCGCTACAGCCGCCACTTCCTGCTGCCCGAGGTGGGCGTCGAAGGCCAGGAGAAGCTCCTGGACGCCAAGGTCCTGCTGCTTGGCGCCGGCGGCCTGGGCTCGCCGAGCGCCCTGTACCTCGCCGCCGCCGGCGTCGGGACGATCGGCCTCGTCGACGACGACGTCGTCGACGTCTCCAACCTCCAGCGCCAGGTCATCCACACGACCGCCAGCGTGGGGGAGGCGAAGGTCGACAGCGCCGAGCGCGCGATCAACGCCCTCAACCCCGACGTCAAGGTCCGCAAGCACCAGCTGCGGCTCGATGCGTCGAACATCGTCGACGTCATCAAGGACTACGACATCGTCGTCGACGGCGTCGACAACTTCCCGACCCGCTACCTGCTCAACGACGCCAGCGTGCGCCTGAAGATCCCGGTCGTCAGCGCGGCGATCCTCGGCTTCGAGGGCCAGCTCTCGGTCTTCGCCCCCTACGAGGGGCCCTGCTACCGCTGCCTGTTCCGCCAGCCGCCGCCCGCCGAGCTGGCGCCCTCCTGCGGCGCCAACGGCGTCCTCGGCGTCCTGCCCGGCACGATGGGGCTCCTGCAGGCCACCGAGGTCATGAAGCTCATCATGGGCCAGGGCGACCCGCTCATCGGCCGGCTGCTCATCTACGACGCGCTGGCCGCGACGACGACCGAGCTGAAGATCCGCCGCGACCCCGAGTGCCCGATCTGCTCGCGGGAACCCGAGGACATCGGCGACGAGGAGCTCGGCGTGTTCCCCGACTACGAGGCGTTCTGCGCCGCGGCGGGTTAGTAGGGTCCCCGGTCCTATGGCGACGATCCGCATCCCGCCCGTCCTGCGCCCGTCCGTCGGTGGCGAGCGCGAGGTCCAGGCCGACGGTGGCACCGTCGGCGAGGTGCTCGAGGGCCTCGCGTCCGCGCACCCCGACACCCGCGGCCAGCTCTTCGGCGACGGCGGCGAGCTCAACCGCTACGTCAACGTCTACCTCAACGACGAGGACGTCCGCGTCCTCGACGGCCTCGGCACCGGGGTGGGCGACGGCGACGTGCTGGTCATCCTGCCCGCCATGGCGGGCGGTTCGCTCGCCTGATCGCCGGTCCGGGCTGCCACGCCCTGCCGCCGCGACGGCGTGGGGGGTGCCGGCGCACCCCCACGCCGTCGGGCGTTCACGCGAGCTTCGCGGTCCAGATCGTCTCGTTGCGCATGAGGTTGATCCGGCCCTCGTTGTCGCGCGTGTAGCCACGGAAGCTCACCGGGCTGCCCTCCCGAAAGCTGTAGTTGCAGCGCACCCAGGTGCCCTGCCCGTACGGGTTGCGGCAGTGACGATCGCGGTTGGCGATCTGCCCGTAGGCCGAGCGGCCGTCCGCCTCGCGGTCCTGCACGTACAGCCACTCGCCGTCGGACCGGAAGCAGACCCGCACGTTGTCGTTGCTGACGTCGTTGCCCGTGCAGGCGTCGGCGGGACCGCGGACCTTCTGACCGATCTCGATCTCCTCAGCCGACGCGACCCCCGGTGCGGCGCCGACCGCCACGGCGGCGGCGATCAGCACCGGGACGACGCCCCGGCGGACCCGGGCCGTGCGGATGCTCGATCGCTGCATCGTCAGACCGTCGTCGCGTCCCACGCGGTCCAGTCCCGGTAGTCGTCGAGTGACTTGCAGTCGTCGATCGTCCCGTCGCAGCGGCCCGCTCGGATCTCGATGCGCTTGCCCTCCGGCATGTTCTTGTTGCAAGCGACGCGCGTGCCGACCCAGCCCTGCGTGGGTACCCAGGCCGGCCCCTTCACCGAGATGCACAGCCCGCGGCGCGACCGGTCACCGAGGCGCCAGTGGACCGCGACGCGCATGCTGTCGCGCTCCCAGTCGGCGACGTAGAGCACGTCGCCGTTGTTGTTGAAGCAGCCCATCGCGTACGTGTTGCCGACCTTGGCGTCGCAGAGGTAGAAGTCCTGCACCTCGCTGCTGACGCCGAGGTCGATCTCCAGCGGTGCAGCGTGCGCCGCCGGTCCCCACGCCAACCCGCAGGTCACGAACATGGCAAAGGCCGCCAGCGCGATGCGCTTCGGCAGAGTGGTCAAGGGCGTCAAGGCGCCTCCTTTGTCGTAGTGGTGAACGCGATGTGACGTACCCAGCGAACGCCGCGGTACACGGAGGGCCTCTCCAGGGCCCACGCCGCAGGGCCTCAGGGGCGTCAGGCGACGCTATATTTCGTGAAGTCATGGCCCTCCCGCCCCTCCAGAACCGGCCCTGCGGTGGTCGCTACGGCGACATCGTCCAGGCGATCGGCAACACGCCGCTCGTCGAGCTCAAGCGCCTCTCGCCGAAGCCGGGCGTGCGCATCTGGGCCAAGATGGAGTCGCACAACCCGACCGGGTCGGTGAAGGACCGCGTCGCGCGGGCGCTCATCGAGGACGCCGAGGAGAAGGGGCTCATCAAGCCCGGCATGACGATCCTCGAGCCCACCTCGGGCAACACCGGCATCGCCCTGGCGATGATCGCCCGGCGCAAGGGCTACCCGCTGAAGGTTGTCATGCCCGACAACGTGACGCCCGAGCGCACCCAGCTGCTGAAGATGTACGGGGCGCAGATCGTCTCCTCGCCGGGCAGCCAGGGCTCCAACGGCGCCGTCGCCATGGCGCTCGAGATGGCCGAGGCCGACGCCTCGTACTACATGCCCTACCAGTACGGCAACCCGGCCAACCCGCGCGCCCACTACGAGGGCACCGCGCCCGAGATCCTCGAGGAGCTCGACGGTCAGATCGCCGCGTTCGTCGCTGGCCTGGGCACCGGCGGCACCCTCATGGGCAACGGACGGCGCTTCAAGGAAGAGCTCGGCGACGCCGTCAAGATCGTCGCCGCCGAGCCCATGCAGGGCGAGCCCGTCCAGGGGCTGCGCTCGCTCGACGACGGCTTCATCCCGCCGATCATCGACCTGTCGGTGCTCGACCGCAAGATCTTCGTGACGAACCGCGACGCGATCGTCTGGACGCGCAGGCTCCTGGACGAGGAGGGCATCTTCGCCGGCGTCTCCTCCGGGGCCATCGCGTCGATCGCCGTGCGCATCGCCGGCGAGCTCGATGAGGGCAACGTCGTCTTCATCGTCTGCGACGACGGCTGGAAGTACCTGTCGTCTGGCATCTACACGCTGCCGGTCGACGAGGTCGAGAACCTCGACTCGACCGTCTGGTGGTGTCGTCGGCGCTCATGTCGCCGGCCGCACCCGCCGAACGAAACCTTAACGCCCACCCACACGGATCTGCGAGAGACTGCACCCATGCCCGGCATCGGCTTTCCCGAACTGCTCGTCATCCTCGTCATCGCGCTCATCGTCCTCGGCCCCAAGCGGCTGCCCGAGGCGGGCCGCGCGCTCGGCAAGGGGATGCGGGAGTTCAAGGACTCCATCAGCGGCGTCAGCGACGACCGCGACGAGCGCCCCGCGATCAAGTCCGAATAGGACCCACCCGCCAACGCTCGCCCAGGGGGCGAGGTTTCCTCAGCGAGTGTTCGCCCCAGAGGGCGAAACTCGCGCGCCCGGTAGGGTCGGACGGTGATGCAGATCGCCGCGGACCTCATCGGACAGGTCGTCGACCACGCGCGCCGCGAGGCGCCGAACGAGTGCTGCGGCTTCATCGTCGTCGACGGCGACCGGGCCGTCGAGGTCCAGCCCGTCGAGAACATCGCGGCCAGCCCGATGCGCTTCGAGGTCGGGCCCACGGACCTGCTGCGGCTCGCCGAGCTCGAGGACGACGGCCGACGCGGCGTCATCTACCACTCGCACACGCGCTCGGCGCCCCGGCCGTCGCAGACCGACATCAACTTCGCCGCCAACTGGCCGGGCGTCGAGTGGCTCATCGTCGGGCTCGCCGGCGACGAGCCGGACGTGCGCCACTGGCGCATCGATGGCGGCGACGTCACCGAGGTGCCGCTCACGGATGCGTCGTGAGACGCTCGATCGGCAGGACCCTCGAGGGCCGTCGGTCGACGAGCCGCCGCCCGTCCCGCCGCACGGCTCCGACGACGACCACGGCGGCGGCGGGGGAGGCGGCGACGACCTCGTCCGCGTGGCCGGCGGTCGCCACCAGGCCGAGGCGGAGTTCATCGCCAACCTGCTGCGCGAGGAGGGCATCCCGTCGCTCATCCGCCGGAGCCGCGGCTTCGACGTGCCCGACCTGCTGGCCGCCGGCCCGCGCGACGTCCTCGTGCGCCGCCGCGAGCTCGCCAACGCCCAGGAGGTCCTGCTCAACGCCGACCTCCTGGCGATCGGCACGCCGTCCGTCGACTCGCCGGCCCGCATCCTCGCCGGCCTGCTCGTCGCCTTGGCCGTCGTGGCGCTCATCGTCGCTCTCGGCGCCCTGCTGCGCTGAGCGGGGCAGGACGCGGGGCGCGCGCGCCTACAGCCGTCCGGCGGCGGCGTCTTCCTCGTAGTCGAGCTCGGTGCGCACGCCGAGCTCGTTGAGGATCCGCCGGGCGTCCTGCAGGCTCTCGGCGTCGAGGACGGCCCGGGCCAGGCGCGCCGCCGACCCGATCGCCCGATCGCAGTCGAAGGCGAAGAGCTTGCCGCCCAGCGGCGTGAGCGTCACGTGGCGGCGGCCGCCGCGGATCGGCACGACGCCGGTCTCGCCCCGGGCGCATCGCAGCGCCATCGCGCTCGCTTCGGTCGTGACGTGCTCCAGGGCGGCCTCGACGCGCTCCAGCGCGAGCGCGGGCAGCGCCACCTCCCCCAGCAGGCCGTCGGCCTCGGCGACCTCGTCGAGACGGGCGGCGACCTCGTCGGGGGTCAGCTCGCCGTCACAGCCGGCGCCGAACAGCAGCCCGACCGCGGGCGTCGCCATCCGCGGGGCGGCCGCCAGGACGATCGCGTCGGCCAGCGGGCTGGCGAGCGTCGCCTCGCCGCCGTGGGCGAGCACGTCGCCGCCGACGTCCAGCAGTCCGACGAGATCGCAGCCGAGATCCGCCGCCGCCGCGTCCAGGCCCGCGGCGATCACCGCCGGGCCGCCCGTCGGGTCCAGCAGCACCGTCTGTCGGCCGAGAAAGCGAGCCATGTCGGACTCGCAGAAGTGAAATCCGCCGGGACCGGTCGTGTCGGGGTCGGCGAGCGCGACCGCCTCGTGCAGGATCTCCCCGCCGATGACCTCGTCGAGCCGGCGCGGGCCGGGCAGCGGGTCCACCGGGCGGCGCTCCCAGGTGAGGCCGCCGACGACGGCCTCGGTGCCGAGCGCGTGGCACGCCTCGGCGGCGGCGAGGGCGCCGACGACGTCCCCGCCGCCGCCGATGCCGACGACGAGGATGCGGCCGGCGGCGGCGAGCGCCCCTGAAGCTCGCCGCCGCTCAGGCGCAGTCAACGACTAAGCCAGCGCGGGCACGCGCGCGTCGCAGATCGCGCTGATCTGCTCCGTGGCGCGCTCGAACTCGTCGTCGGAGAGCACGGGCGTGCCCTCGAACGGCAGGTCGCGGGTGATCTCCACCCACGAGCGACAGCCGCCCTGCTCATCCTTGACGCGCACCGTCACGGGGCGCGGGATGCGGTAGGAGCGCAGCAGCACGACGTGCAGCGGATGACGGCGCTTCCACGCCAGGCGCTTCTCGGCGTAGTCGGTCGTCCACACGTAGTACGGCGAGAGCTCGCCGACGGTTCGCGGGTCGGTGATCGTCCAGCTCGCGGCCACCTCGGCCCAGGCACGGATCCGGACACGGTCGGGCTGGCCGATGCCGCCGTCGCGGGTCAGGGCGTGGAGCGGGGGCTCACCGTCGGGCCACACGCCCTCCTCGAGGGCGCGCCGCAGCTCCGGCTGGTGGGAATCGCGCACGAGGTCGTAGCGCTGGTGGTCGAACGTGGGATAGAGAAAGAAGCGGTCGTGCTCGAGGCTGAACCGCCGCGTCGACTCGCCGACGCCTCCCTTGCGGAGGGTGACGAGCTGCTCGCCTTCGGCGAGCGCGCGGACGGTGACCGCCCATTCCTTGAACGCAATAGGCATACAGGGGCTTCAGAGGTAAGTGACGACAGAAATCCCGCGCGTGCCGGGTACCCGGCGAGGCGACGGGAGCTGCGCAGATTGTCGCAGGTGATGTGAAGATCCCAAAATGTTCCTGCTAATCCCACGTTTATCTGCGGACAAGGTTGGCGCGTTGCCGCTCAAAAGGAACCCGTCGGTTCCCGTGGGTGCAGGGAGATCAGTCATCCCCCAGACGTCGTCCGGCCAATCCCTCGTAGGCCTCGACGAGCGCCGCGAAGTCCTGCTCGCCGTAGCCGCGCCCGACGGCCGCCACGAGCGCGTCGCGCGCCGCGGCCGCCGCGGGGAACGGCGCCCCCGCCGTCTGGGCCGCCTCGAGGCAGAGGCGCACGTCCTTGAGCATGTGCTCGGTCTTGAAGAGCGTCGTGTAGTCGTGGTCGCGCATCGGGCCGGCCTTCAGGGCGAGCATCGCCGAGGCGCCGGACCCCGCTCCCATGACCTCAACGAGCGCATCGAGGTCGAGGTTCTCCGCCTGGCCGGCGATCAGCGCCTGGGCGACCGTGGCCGCGTTGGCGGCCGCGACGGCATTGTTGATGAGCTTCATCGCCTGGCCGTCGCCGAGGGCGCCCGCGTGCACGACGACCTCGCCCAGGACCGCGAAGAGCGGGCGCGCGCGCTCGACGTCCTGCGCCCGGCCGCCGGCCATGATCGTCAGCGTCCCGTCCTGGGCCTTCGGCGAGGAGCCGGTCACCGGCGCGTCGACGAACGCCAGGCCGTGCTCGGCGAGCGCCGCCCCGACCCGCCGCGCCGCCTCCGGGCCGATCGTCGACATGTCGACCAGCAGCGCATCGGGCCGGGCGCCCGCGGCGGCGCCGTCGGGCCCGAGCAGGACGGACTCGACCTGGTCGCCGTCGACGACGATCGAGATGACCACGTCGGCGCCGGCGGCGGCCGCGGCCGGGGTGGCGGCGGCGCGGGCGCCGTGCTCGGCCGCCCAGGCGTCGGCCTTGCCGGCCGTGCGCGTCCACGCGGTGACCTCGTGTCCGGCACGCGCGAGGTTCGCCGCCATGCGCGAGCCCATGATCCCCAGGCCGAGAAAGCCGACGCTCGTCATGGGCCGAATGTACTGACGGGCCGGTCGGGCGCGGCGGCTCAGCGCCGGGCGCCAACCGGCTCGTCGCCCGCGGCCAGGCCGAGCCGGTGCGCGACCGCGGCCGCCTCGGTGCGGCCGCGCACCTCGAGCTTGGCGAGGATGCGCGACACATGGACCGAGGCGGTCTTCTCCGCCATGAAGAGCCGCTCGCCGATCTCCCGGTTCGTCCGGCCCTCCGCGACGAGCGCCAGGACCTCACGCTCGCGTGGCGTCAGGCCCAGCTCGGCGCCCGGGTCGGCGGCGACCGCGCCACCGGCGGGCTCGGCGTCGGCCGCGGCAGCGTCCGGGCCGGCACCGAGGTCCAACCGGCCGCGCCGGCCGAGCGCCACGAGCTCGTCGACGAGCCACGCCGCCCCGAGCGCACGGGCGGTCGCCAGCGCCTCGGCGGCGATCGGCGCGGCCGCGGCCCGGTCGCCGAGGCGCAGCCGCGCCTCGGCCTCCGCCCGGCGGCTGCGCGCCCAGCGGTAGGGCCGCTCCAGCGCCGCCCACGCCGCCGCCGACTGCGCCCAGAGCTCCGGGTCGGGCGCGCCGGTCGCCGCGGCCGCCTCGGCGACCGCGACGCGCGCGTACGCCTCGGCCTCCGGGATCGCTCGCGCCGCCGTCGGGGCCGCGGCCGCCCGGGCCTGCTGTGCGAAGTCGGCGGCGGCCGCGATCGCGGCCGCCTCGTCGTCGTGGCGGCCGAGGTCGCGCGCGTGCTGGGCGGCGTCGGCCTCGACGCCCGCGGCCGAGCTCAGGATCCGCGTCAGGTAGGCGGCGTCGCCCATCGCGTCGGACTCGCGCAGGCGGCGCAGCCCGGTCTCGATCTGCTCGCGCGCCGCGTCGAAGTGGCGCTGGCGGCGCTCCAGACCGGCCAGCAGCGCGGTGATCGGCGCATGCCACTGGGGCTCGAACGACCGGCGCGTCAACGTCCGGGCCCGCTCCAGCCGCGCCCGCGCGGTGGCCTCGTCGCCGAGCGCCAGCTCGATCTCCGCACGGCGCATCTCGTAGAAGACGAGCGTCGTGCCGTCGTGGCGCGGCGCCAGCTCCGGTGCCAGCAGCGCGTCGGCCTCCTCCCAGAGGCCAAGGTGGTAGGCGAGCTCGGAGCGCTGCAGGGTCAGCCACAGGCCCTTGTGGCCGAGCTCGCGCATCTCCTCCTCGCCGTCGAGCAGCAGGGCGTAGGCGTCACGGGTGCGGCCGGCGCGGTGCAGGACGTCGGAGAGGTTGAGGTAGGAGCGGTTGAGCTGGAAGATCTCGCCGTCCGCGCGCGCCATCGTCATCGCCCGGCGCAGCAGCGCCTCGCCCTCGTCGGGGCGGCCGGCGAAGAGCTCGGTGATGCCCTTCACGTTGAGCGCGTGCATCTCGGCGAACCGCGAGCCCGACCCGCGGGCGGCCTCGATCCCGGCCTCGGCCAGCTCGGAGGCCTCCTGCCAGTGGCCCCACAGCATGAGGCCGGTCGACTTCGACGCCAGCAGCATCGCCCGCGTCCGGTCGGCCTCCGCCACGCCGTCGAGGAGGGCGAGCGCCTCGTCCCAGGCGGCAATGCCCTCCCGGCCCTTGCCGAGGTTCCAGCTCGACCGGCCGAGGCGCTCGAGCAGCAGCGCGGCCCGCTGCGGGTCCGCATCGCGGTCGACGAGCTCCAGGGCGGCGCGGATGAGGTTGATCGAGCGCGCCGGGTTCGCGTCACCGGCCGCGGCGGCGCGGCGCAGCAGCTCCACCCGGTCCATGCCTGCCAGCGACGCCGGATGCTCGACGCGGTCCCAGAGCTCGAGCGCGCGCTCGTAGAGCGCCGCGGCCTCGGCGCTGGCCAGGACGTCGTGGGCGGCCATGGCGGCGCGCACCGAGGCGCGCAGCGCGTCGGGCTGGGCACCGGCCACGTCGTAGTGGTGGGCGATCGCGGTCGCTCTCGACACCCGGCGGAACGGATCGCGGCCGAGCCGGGCCTCCAGGGTGCGGGCCAGCGCGAGGTGCAGTTCCGCGCGTTCGCTGGGCAGCAGGTCGTCGTGGACGGCCTCGCGCAACAGCGCGTGGCGGAAGCCGAACGTGCCGTCGTCGTGGGCGAGCAGGACATGATGGGCGACCGCCTCGCGCAGCGCGTCGCGCAGCGTGCGGGGCGGCAGGCCGGTCACCTCGCCGAGCAGGTCGTCATCGACACGCTGGGCGGCGGCGACCCAGCGCAGCACCTCCTGGGTGGCGTCGTCGAACGCGTCGACGCGCAACATGAGCGCGTCGCGCAACGACTCCGGCAGGTCGCTGCAGCAGCCCTCCTGCTCGACGGCCAGAAGCTCCTCGGCGTAGAGCGGGTTGCCCTCGCTGCGCGCCCACAGCCGGTCGAGGACCTCGGGCTCGACGGTCGCGCCGAGGATCGCCGACAGCTGGTCGGCGAGCTCGTCGCGCGTGAAGCGGTCGATCGGCAGGCGGCGCACTCGCTCGCTGCGGTCGATCTCGGCCAGCAGCGGGCGCAGCGGATGGCGGCGGTGCAGCTCGTCGACGCGGTAGGTCGCGATGAGCAGCAGCCGCTCCGCGCAGATGTTGCGGGCCAGGAAGGCGAGGAAGTCACGGGTCGAGCGGTCGGCCCAGTGCAGGTCGTCGATGACGAGGATGAGCGGCTGCTCGCGCGACAGGCGGTCGATGAGGGCGAGCAGCAGCTCGAAGAGGCGGCCCTGCTCGCTGCCGGAGAACGGCTCGACGCGCAGCTCGCCGACGTCGCCGAGCTCGGGCAGCAGGCGGGCGAGCTCGGCGCGGGCGGGGCCGAGCTCGTCGAGCGCCGGGTCGCCGGCGCGGACGAGGCCACGCAACGCCGCGACGAGCGCGCCGTAGGGCAGCTCGGAGTCGCCGAGGTCGACGCAGTCGCCCCACAGCACGCGGGCCGCGCCGCCCGCCCGGGCGCCGTCGACGAAGTGGTCGACGAGCCGGCTCTTGCCGACCCCGGACTCGCCGCCGACGAGGACGAGCTGGCCGCGGCCGCCGCGGGCTGCGCCCAACGCCGCCGCGAGCTCGTCGAGCTCGCGGCGGCGTCCGATGAACGCATCGCTCGTCACGCGGGCCGGCACGCGCCCATGATCCCGCAGCCGGCGGGCGGCGTGCAGGGGCAGGGTCAAGCGTGTGCGGTACGGGCCGAACGACGGTGCGCGCGGCGCGCGCCGCCGCGAAGCCGCGGGAGGCGCCGGCGACCCGCCGCGACCGGCCGCCGCAGCTCGGGTGGTGGTGTGCGGCGGGCGGCCCGGGCGGCCTCCTCGGCGCGGGTGGCGGCGAGGGGCTCGTGGAGAAGGAGGACCATCATGGACGACATGGTGCGCCTCAGGCGACGCCCGCACATCGGGCGTCTGGAGCGACCTGCGGGCCCCGACCCCTTACGTCTGGACGCGGACCCCTTACGCGTGGCCGGTAGCGTGCCCGGCGGTGCCTGGGACCGAGGATCTTCGGGTCGCGCTCGCCGGCTACGGCCTCGCCGGCGGCGTGCTGCACGCGCCGCTCGTCGAGGCGACCGACGGGCTGCGGGTCGCGGCCGTCGTCACGCGCGACGCGGCGCGGGCGGCGCGCGCCCGGGTGGCGCATGCGGGCGTCGTCGTCGCCGACGCGCTGGAGGATGTCCTCGACCATGCCGACGTCGTGGTCGTCGCCAGCCCGAACCGCCTGCACGTCGCCCAGGCCGAGGCGGCGCTGGGCGCCGGCTGCCACGTCGTCGTCGACAAGCCGGTCGCGGTCGACGGGGCGGGGGCCCGACGGCTCGCCGAGCGGGCCGCGGCGGCGGGCCGGCTGCTCGTGCCGTTCCACAACCGCCGCTGGGACGACGACGTGCTGACGCTGCGGCGGGTCATGGGGGAGGGCCGGCTCGGCGACGTGCTGCGGCTCGAGTCGCGCTTCGACCGCTGGCGGCCCGAGGTGGCCGCGGACGCCTGGCGCGAGGAGGCCGACCCCGCCGCCGGTGGCGGGCTGCTGCTCGACCTCGGCACCCATCTCGTCGACCAGGCGTGTCTGCTGCTCGGGGAGGTCACGCACGTCTACGCCGAGCTCGACCGGCGCCGTCCGGGCGCCGCGGTCGAGGACGACGTGTTCATCGCGCTCACGCACGCGTCCGGTGCCCGGTCGCATCTGTGGGCCGGCGTCCATGCCGCGCACGCCGCGCCGCGCCTGCGGGTCGTCGGTGGCGCCGGCGGGTTCGTCTCGGAGGGGCTCGACCCCCAGGAGGCCGCGCTGCGCGGGGGCGCCCGGCCGACCGATCCGGGCTTCGGCCGCCGGGGCGCCGAGGCGGCCGCGCGGCTGTACGACGGTGAGCGCGGCACGCCGCTGGCGATGGAGGCCGGCGACTGGGCGGCGTTCTACCGCGGCGTCGTGGCGGCGATCCGCGACGGCGCGCCGCCGCCGGTGACCGTCGCCGACGCCGTGCGGGTCGCCGAGCTGCTGGACGCCGCGCGCGCCAGCGCGGCGTCAGCCTCCGTCGTCCCCGTGTGACCCAACCGGGGTCAGACCCGTTCCGTTGCAGCGGTCGACGTGTGGCCTGGCCTGCAACGGAACGGGTCTGACCCCGGTTGGGGGGTGCCGTGGCCGCCGCCGCCCGGCGTCTCCAGGCGCAGGCGCTGGCCCGCGCGCAGCGTGCCGCCCGCCTTCGGCGCGAGCTCCACGCCGTCCAGGAGGTTGCGGCCTCGCGCCCCCGGCGCCCCACCCGCGGCGCCCGGCGGGGCGTGGCGGCGGCGCTCGGTCAGCAGCGAGAACTCCATCGTCTCCAGCGCCTCGACCTCGCGCACGACGCCGTCGCCGCCCCGGAAGCGCCCCGCGCCGCCGCTGCCGCGCCGCAGCGCGTACTGCACCACGCGCAGCGGGAACTCGAGCTCGAGCGCCTCGACCGGCGTGTTGAGCGTGTTGCTCATCGCGACGTGCACGCCGCTCGGCCCGTCGGCGTCCGGCGCCGCGCCCTGGCCGCCGCCGAGCGTCTCGTAGTAGCTGAAGCGCGCGTTGCCGAGCGTCACGTTGTTCATCGTCCCCTGCCCGCAGGCGCGGCCGAAGGCAGCCAGGACGAGGTCGGCCACCCGCGAGGACGTCTCGACGTTGCCGGCCACCACCGCGGCGGGCGGCGCCGCGTCGAGCAGCGTGCCCGGCTCGGTGACGACCGTGACCGGCCGGTGGGCGCCGGCGCTCGGCGGGATGTCGGGGTCGGTGAGCACCCGGACCGCGAACAGGCACGCCGACCGCGTGACCGCCTGCGGGCAGTTGAGGTTGCCCGGGTCCTGGGTGGCACTGCCGCTGAAGTCGAGCGTCAGCTCGTCGCCGGCGACCGTCGCGACGACGCGCAGCACGAGGTCGCCGTCGACGCCCTCGAGCACGTCCTGGGCGGCGTACTCGCCGTCGGGGAGGGCGGCGAGGCAGGCGCGGGTGCGCCGCTCGGCGTAGTCGAGCACTGCCGCGAACGCCTGCCGCAGCCCGTCGACGCCGAGCCGGCCGGCGAGCTCCCGCATGCGGGCGACCCCGAGCCGGTTGGCTGCCAGCTGCGCCCGCAGGTCGGCGCGCCGCTCGTCGGGCTGGCGCATCGCCGCGGCGAGCTCGACGATCGTGGCGTCGTCCAGGACGCGCGGGGCGATGACGACGCCCTCCTCGTCCAGCGAACGGGAGTCGAACGGCATCGAGCCCGGCACGCGCCCGCCGACGTCGGCGTGATGGGCGCGGCTCGCCGCGAACCCCAGCAGCAGCCCGTCGTCGGCCAGGACCGGCGTGATCACCGTGATGTCGGGCAGGTGGGTGCCGCCCCGAAACGGGTCGTTGAGGATCCAAGGCCGCCCGGCGCCGTGGTCCTCGCCCAGGACAGCCTGCACGGCGGCGGGCATCGCGCCGAGGTGCACCGGGATGTGCTCGGCCTGCATGACCATCTCGCCGCGCGCATCGAAGAGCGCGGTCGAGCAGTCGCGGCGCTCCTTGATGTTCGCCGAGTGCGCGCTGCGCACGAGCACGGCGCCCATCTCCTCGCAGGCGGCGCGCAGCGCGCCCGTGGCGACCTGCAGCGCGACGGCGTCAAGACGCATCTCGAGCACCTCCATCGTCACGGGTGAGGAGCATCGTCCCGGTCGCGTCGGTCACCGCCCGCCACGCGGCGGGCACGAAGATCGTCGTCTCCTCGAGGGCGATGACCGCGGGGCCCGTGGTCGCCGTGCCCGCGCCGTCGCTCTCCCAGCGCACCTCGGGCCCCGGATCGACGCGTGCGGTGCGGACGGTGACGAGCTCGACCTCCGCCTCGGCGTCCCGGTAGCCGTAGCGCTCCTCGTGGGCAGCGTGCAGCGCCGCGCGCAGCGCGTCGGCGCGCGGGACGACGTCGCGCAGGGCCAGCTCGTGCGACTGGCCGGCGTAGCGCGCCTCCCAGGTGACGTCGTCGGCGCCCGCGGCCAGGTCGACGAGCGCCGCGTCGGTGAGCGCCGGCCCGCGCAGCAGGACGCTGCGGACGGTGTCGCGGCGGCGGTCGGCGGCGGCCAGGCCCAGCGCGCTCAGCACGCCCGCCGCGTGGGGGACGAGGATGCGGTCGATGCCGAGCTCGTCGGCGATCGCCGCGGCGTGCAGTGGCCCGGCGCCGCCGAACGCCAGCAGTGCGAAGCGTCGCGGGTCCAGCCCGCGCTGCACCGAGACGACGCGCAGCGCCCGCACCATCTCGGTCGTCGCGATCCGGACGATGCCCTCCGCACACGCCCGCGCGTCGGCCAGGCCGAGCTCACGCGCGAGGCGGTCGACCGCCGCGTGGGCGGCCTCGGGGTCCAGGCGCACGCCCCCGGCCAGCGGCCGGCCGGCGTCCAGCCGGCCGAGCACGACGTTGGCGTCGGTGACCGTCGGCTCGGTGCCGCCGCGGCCGTAGCAGGCCGGCCCCGGGTCGGCGCCCGCCGAGCGCGGCCCGACGCGCAGCGCACCGCCCGCGTCACGCCAGGCGATCGAGCCGCCGCCCGCGCCGACCGTGTGGATGTCGACCATGGGCAGCGCAAGCGGCCGGCCGCCGATCTCGCGGGGCGGATGCGACGGGCTCACCGCGACGCGGCCGCCCTCCACGACGCAGACGTCGCACGACGTGCCGCCCATGTCGAAGCACAACAGGTCGGGCTCGTCGAGCCGGGCGGCCAGCAGCGCGGCGGCCGCGGCACCTCCTGCCGGCCCGCTGAGCACCGTGAGCGCCGCGTGGTCGGCGGCGGTCGCCGCATCGGTCAGCCCGCCGCTGGACTGCATGATCGCCGGCTCGGGCAGCCCGGCCTCGCGCGCCCCGTCGACGAGCCCGCGCAGGTAGCGGCGCAGCAGCGGCGACAGGGCGGCGTCGACCTCGGTCGTGGCCGCCCGCTCGAACTCGCGGAACGTCGAAGCGACCTCGTGGGAGAGCGAGACGTGCACGTCGTCGCCGAGCCGCGCGCGCAGCGCGGCCGCCAGGCGCCGCTCGTGCTCGGGGTGGCGGTAGGCGTGCAGGAGGCAGACGGCGACCGCCTCGGGCTCGAGCGCCGCGACGCGCTCGGCGACCTCCGCGGCGACGGCGTCGGTCAGCGGCAGCAGGACGCCGTCGGGCGTCATCCGCTCCCGCACGGCGACCCGGCGCTCGGGCGGCACGAGCGGCGCCGGGCGCGCCGCCTGCAGCCGGTAGAGCTGCGGGCGCGCCTGGCGGCCGAGCTCGACGAGGTCGGTGAAGCCCTCGGTGGCGCAGAGCACCGTGCGCGCCCCGACGCCCTCCAGCAGCGCGTTCGTCGCCACGGTCATGCCGTGCGCGAACGCGGACACGTCGCGCGCGGGCCTGCCCGCGCGCTGCAGCGCGGCGGCGACCGCGGCCAGCACGCCGCGCGACTGGTCGTCGGGGGTCGAGGGCGCCTTCGCGGTGACGAGCCGCCCGCCGTCGACGAGGACGGCGTCGGTGAACGTCCCTCCGACGTCGACGCCCAGCAGCACGCCGCCGGACGCTACCGGCCGCGTCTAGGCGGCGGCGCGAACCTCGAGCTCTTCGGTCTCGGCGAGGTGCTGGTGCGACGGGCAGTAGCCGTTGTGGGGGAGCGGCATCCGCTGGCACGGCGTCCCGCGGCGGGTCGTCGCCCGGCACTGCAGCGGCTGCCCGTTGACGTCGAGCCCGTTCTGCGGCAGGCGGTCGAGCCACTGCTCCGCATAGGCCAGGTAGTGCTCGATGACCTTCCAGACCCGGGCCTGGGCGGTCATCGGGAAGTAGCCGCGGATGTCGGTGAAGAGCGTCCGCGCGGGCCGCGCGAAGTAATGACGGTCGTTGACGAGCCGCTCCATCGTCTGCTCACAGGCGTGGAGGACGACCTGGTGAGCGCCGGAACCCTGGGAGGGGTCGACGTCACGCGCGAGTTCCCGGTACATCGCCCTGCTGAACTGGTACATACGACCTCCGTTACGTCCTTCGGTCCTCCCCGACCGGGGTCCATCATGCCCCGGGTCCGTGAAGCACCAACGCACGGTTTGTTGTCTTCGTGTTAAGCGCCGGTCCGCGCCGTCAGGTCCACGGCTCGAAGACCGGACGCTCGTCATCGCCTACAACTGCGTGCAGGCCGTCGAAGTTGCGGTCCAGCTGCGGGAAGTCGCTGCGGAAGTGCGCGCCGCGGCTCTCGGTGCGCAGCAGCGCGCAGGCTGCGACGAGGCGGGCGAGCGGGTGCGGGTCGTTGCTCAGGACGACGAGCCCCTCCCGGTCGCGCGTCAGGCCGGCATGGCGCCAGAGCGCCTCACGGGTCGCCTGCTGGGGCGGCTCGATGGCGCCGCCCGCCGGCGGGTCGTCGGGCGCCACCGGCAGCCGCGGCTCGCTGAGCGCGGCGAGCGCGGCGCGCTTGCCCTGCACGAAGCACTCGGTCAGCGAGTTGGAGGCCAGCCGGTTGGCGCCGTGCAGGCCGGTGCAGGCAGTCTCGCCGACGACGTAGAGGCCGGGCACGCTGGAGGCCCCGTCGAGGTCGGCCACCACGCCGCCCATGCAGTAGTGCGACGCCGGCGCGACCGGGACGAGGTCGACCGCCGGGTCCAGGCCCGAGTCGCGCAGCGCGCCGACGACGTTCGGAAACAGCGCCGGGTCGACGCCGCGCATGTCAAGCCACACGTGGTCGAGCCCCTGGGCGTCCATGACCTCGCGGATCGCGCGCGAGACCTCGTCGCGCGGGGCGAGCTCCTCGACGAAGCGCTCGTGGTCGCCGTCGAGCAGGGTGGCGCCCTCGCCGCGGATCGCCTCGGTGGCCAGGAAGCCCTCGCGCCCGGGGATGCCCGCGACCGCCGTCGGGTGGAACTGGACGAACTCGAGGTCCGCGAGCTTGGCCCCGGCGTGCAGCGCGAGCATGACGCCGATCCCGAGCGACCCCGGCGGGTTCGTCGTCCGCGCCCAGAGGGCGGCGGCGCCGCCGGTGGCGAGGATCGTCGCCCGCGCCCGGACGGCGCGGCCGTCCTCCAGGGCGACGCCGACGCAGCGGCCGTCGACCGTCCACGGGGCCGCGGCGCGCGCCTGCTCGAGGATCTCGATGCGCGACTCCTCCACGACCACGGCGCTGAGCTGCCGCACGACGCGCCGGCCGGTCACGCTGCCGCCCGCGTGCACCACCCGGCGATGCGAATGGCCGCCCTCCAGGCCGAGCGAGAGCTCGCCTCGGCGCGTGCGGTCGAAGCGCACCCCGAGCGCCTCGAGCTCGGCCACGGCGCCCGGCGCCTCGCGGCACAGCAGCTGGGCGGCGCTGCGGCGCACGGCGCCGCGGCCGGCGCGCTCGGTGTCCTGACGGTGAAGATCGGGCGAGTCGTCGACCGCGAGCGCGGCGGCCAGCCCGCCCTGCGCCCAGTAGCTGGCGGTCTGCGCGAGCGGGGTGGCGGAGACGAGGACGACCCGCGCGCCGGCCCGTGCCGCGGTGAGCGCGGCGTAGAGCCCGGCGGCGCCGGCGCCGACGACCGCGACCTCCGCGTCGAGGATTGGGCGGTCGTCGGCCACGCGGGTACCGTACCGACGGCATGCCGGCGCCCGTCCTCTTCCAGCACCCGTCGTCGCTGGAGCACGACACCGGGCCGCACCCCGAGCAGCCCGCGCGGATGGTGGCGATCGGCCGCGCGCTGGAGGCCCGCGGCTGGCTCGGCTACGAGCGCCGCGAGTCGCCGGCGGCCACGCGCGCCCAGCTCGAGGCCGTCCATCCGGCCCGGATGATCAACGGCATCCAGGAGCTCTGCGCGGCGGGCGGCGGGGCGATCGACGCCGACACGATCGTCTCGGCCGCCTCGTGGGAGGCGGCCCGGCATGCCGCCGGCGGCGCGGCCGCCATGGTCGACGCGCTGCTGGGCGGGGAGGCCCGCGTCGGCGCGTCGCTGCACCGGCCGCCCGGCCACCACGCCGAGATCGCGCGCTCGATGGGCTTCTGCCTGTTCAACAACGTCGCGGTGGCCGCCCGCCACGCCCGCGACGCCCACGGGGCGGCCCGCGTGCTCATCGTCGACTTCGACGTCCACCACGGCAACGGCACCCAGGACGTCTTCTACGCGACCGACGAGGTCCTCTTCTGCTCGATCCACCAGTCGCCGTTGTATCCGGGCAGCGGCGGCCCGGGCGAGACCGGCGCGGGGGCCGGGAAGGGGTTCACGGTCAACCTGCCGGTGCCGCCGGGCGCCGGGGACGAGCTCTTCTGCTCGCTGGTCGCCCACCTCGTCGTCCCGATCGCCGTCCGCTACCGGCCGCAGCTCGTGCTCGTGTCGGCCGGTTACGACGCCCACGCGGAGGACCCGCTGGCCAACTGCGAGGTCACGGACGCCGGCTACGCGACGATGGCGGCCTCGCTGCGAGCCCTGGCCGACGAGCTCGACGTGCCGATCGGGCTCGTGCTCGAGGGCGGCTACGCGCTCGACGCGCTCGCCCGCGGCCTGACGGCGACGCTCGACGTCCTCGGCCGGCCGGGCACCGTCGCGGCGCCGGACGTGCCGGTCGCCGACGAGCTGGAGCGCTCGTAGCTCAGGGCGCGGGGGTCGTCGCCGCGGGCGCGGGCGTCGTGGTCGCGGGCAGGGCCGTCGCCGCGGGCGTCGTGGCCGGGACGCTCGTCTGGGGGGTCTCGTTCGGCTGGGCCGGTGCGGCCGACGTCGTCGAGGGGGCGAGCGTCCCGTCGTCGTTGGTGAGCGCCGCGAAGGCGATGGTGAGCGCGACGACCGCAGCGACGACGACGGCCGCCACGACGGCGACCGGCAGCCGCCAGTTCGGCGTCGGCGCCAGCCGGGTGCGGGCCGGGGCGCCGCACTCCAAGCACCAGTCCTGCTCGGGCCCGACCTGCGCGCCGCAGCGGGGGCAGCGCAGGGGCACCGGCGCGGGGCCGGCCGGCGTCGGCGGCGCGGCGCTCACGGCGTCGGCGGCGCCGAGTGGTCGCCCTCGCGCCGGATCGACGGGATCGCAACCGTCGGCTGCTCCTCGGCCGCGGGCCGCTCTGCGGGCGCCGGCGCGACGGGCGCCGGCGCGACGGGCGCCGGCTCGACGGCGCCAAGCTCCGTTCCGCCGGCGGCGGGCGGGGGCGCGACCGGCTCACCGCCGAGTGCGGTCGACAGCGGGTCGCCGACCGGTGCGGGCTGGTTAGCCGGTTCCGGGCCGGACGCGACCTGCGCGGCGGTTCCACCGCCGACCTCGGCGATCGCCAGCGGCCCGCTGAGCTGCGTGCCGCACGAGGGGCAGAAGCGCGCGTCGCTGCCGTGCAGGGCGCCGCATCGCGGGCAGGCGGCGATGCCGGGCTCGCGCAGCTCGAGGATGTCGCGGCGCTCGTCGAGCACTCGCTCGATCGCGCGCAGCTCGCGGTCGACGGCGTCGAGCGCCTGGAGCTTGCCGAGGACGAGCTCGTCGTTGCGGCGGCTGAAGCGGTGCAGGTCGAACGCGAGCCCGCCGAGGTCCCGGAAGCCGAGCTCGCGGACCTGTCGCAGGTAGCGCATGCGGCGCCGCAGGCGGCCGCGGGTGCGGAACGTCGCCCGCGTCGGGACCGCGTCCTCGGGCGCCATCCCGGCGGGCAGCGGCTCGGCGGGCGGCGCGACCACGGTGGACGACTCGGCGGGCGGTGGCGTGGGGTCGGCCGCGCCGGTCGCGTCGGGGCCGACCGGGTCGGCCGACACCGTGCGGCCGCGGCGGAAGCGGATGCGTCGAAGGGAGACCTTCATGAGGGCAGCGGCACCGTCCTCTCTCAGCGCCGGCGCAGGACGATACCAGCGGCTTCGGGCCGCCATCGCAGCACGCCCGCGTCACGCCGGCGGCGCACTTCCGGCACGTTCAGGCGTGGATCCGGCACGCGATGGCGCCCAGGATCGGCGCTGTTCACGTCGTCGACCATCAAGGAGTTCAGACGGATGTACCGCGCCATGGGTTTCGCACACGCCACGATCGCCCGCCACCTCGAGGACCTGCAGGAGCGCCTGCGCCATGACGACCGCGGCCAGGGGACCGTCGAGTACATCGGCCTCGTCCTGCTGCTCGCGGCGGTCATGGCCGTCGTGGCGACCACCGGAAACGGCAAGTCGATCGGCGACAAGGTCGTCCACGCGGTGAGCGGGGCGATCGACGACGTCGCGAAGTGAGCCGGAGCGGCGCACCGGCGGGCACGCCGCCTACGATGGGCGCGTGCCCGCCGCTGCCGACCCGCGCGAGAGGCCGATCGCCGTCTTCGACTCCGGCGTCGGCGGTCTGACCGTGCTCCACGAGCTGCTCGTCTCGCTGCCCCAGGAGGACTTCCTCTACCTCGGCGACAGCGCCCGCTTCCCGTACGGCGAGCGGACCCGCGAGGAGCTCGAGCGGTTCGGCCTGGACATCGCCGAGGAGCTGCTGGCGCGCCGCGCGAAGCTGCTCGTCGTCGCCTGCAACTCGATGACGGCCGCCGCGCTGCCCGCGCTGCAGCGGCGGATGCTCGAGACGACGCTCGGCGTCGACGTCATCGGCGTCGTCGCGCCCGAGGCTGCCCAGGCGGTCGCTGCGACGCGCAGCGGCCGCATCGGCCTGCTCGCCACCCAGGCGACGGTCGCCAGCGGCGCCTACGAGCGCGCCGTGGCCGCCGTCGACCCGCACGTCGACCTCGTCTCGGTCCCGTGCCCGGACCTCGCGCCGCTCATCCAGGACCCGCCCGGCGGCGACCTCTTCACGCGTGAGCTCGAGTCGGTCGTGCGCGGCTACTGCGCGCCGCTCAGCGCGGCCGGCGTCGACACCGTCGTGCTCGGCTGCACCCACTATCCGCTCGTGCGCCCGATGATCCAGCGGGCGCTCGGCCGCGGTGTGGCGATCGTCACCTCGGGCGCCGCGCTGGCCCGCCAGGTCGAGCACGCGCTCGGCTCGCGCGACCTCGCCGCGCGCCGCGCCGGTGAGGGCACCTACTCGTTCCTCTGCACCGGCGACGTCGAGGCGTTCCGCCGCCTCGGCACCCGCTTTCTGCAGATGCCGCTCACCGAGGTCGGCGGCGTCGACCTCGCCCCGACCGCGATCCCGACGGAGGCCCCCGCATGGCCACGGCCCTGACCCGCTCCTACGACCGCGCCGCCGACGCGCTGCGCCCGGTGACGATCGAGCCCGGCTTCGTCCGCACCGCCAGCGGCTCGGCGCTCATCAGCATGGGGGAGACCCGCGTCATCTGCACCGCCTCGGCCCAGACCGGCGTCCCGAAGTGGCGCGTGGGCAGCGGCCTGGGCTGGGTCACCGCCGAATACGGGATGCTCCCGGCCTCCACCGGTGACCGCAAGGCGCGTGACGTCTCCAAGGGCCGCCCCGACGGGCGCACCGTCGAGATCCAGCGGCTCATCGGCCGGGCACTGCGCGGCGTCGTCGACTTCGCCGCGCTCGGCGAGAACTCCATCTACCTCGACTGCGACGTCCTGCAGGCCGACGGCGGCACGCGCACGGCGTCGATCACCGGGGCCTACGTCGCGCTCGCGCTCGCCTGCGAGCGGCTCGTCGCGCAGGGGGTCATCGCCCGCTCGCCGCTGACCGGCTCGGTCGCCGCGATCTCCTGCGGCATCGTCGACGGCGTGCCGCTGCTCGACCTCGACTACCCGGAGGACTCCGGCGCCGAGGTCGACGCCAACGTCGTCATGACCGGCGACGGCGGCCTCGTCGAGGTCCAGGCGACCGCCGAGCGCACACCTCTGAGCCGCGCGCACCTCGACGAGCTCCTCGCGCTTGCCGAGCACGGCATCGTCGCGCTGCGCACGCTGCAGGAGGAGGCCATCACGGTCGGGCGCAACGCCGCCGGCGCCGCGGCCTAGCGACGATGCGGCTCGTCCTCGCCACCCGCAACGACCACAAGGTGCGGGAGTTCGCGGCGCTGCTGGGCGACCACGAGGTCCTGCCGCTGCCCGACGACGTCGTCCTGCCGCCCGAGGACGGCGACACGTTCGCCGCCAACGCGCTCGGCAAGGCGCGCGCCGCGGCCGCGGCCACCGGGATCGCGGCGTTCGCCGACGACTCGGGCATCGCGTCCGCCGCGCTCGGCGGGGCGCCGGGGGTGCGCTCGGCGCGCTTCGCCGGCGAGGACGCCACCGACGAGGAGAACCTCGCCAAGCTGTTGCGTGAAGCGCCGGCGGGCAGCCCGGTCGCCTACGTCTGCGCGATCGCCCTCGTCGACCCTGCCGGCGGGCGCGAGGAGGTCGTCGAGGGCCGCTGCACCGGCGTGCTCGCCGCCCGTCCGCGCGGCACCAACGGCTTCGGCTACGACCCGGCGTTCATCCCCGACGACCTGCCCGGCGACCGGACGATGGCGGAGCTGGACCCGGCCGACAAGCACGCCATCAGCCACCGCGGCCGCGCCGCCGCGGCGCTGCGGGAGCTGCTCGGGTCGTGAGCACGGCGGCGGGGGCACCGGTCGAGCGCGCCGGCGCCGCGCCGAAGGGGCCGCTGCGCTCGGCGCTCGTCTCGGTCGTCGCGGCGAGCTTCCTCGTCGCCCTCAAGCTCGTCGCCGGCATCGTCTCCGGCAGCCTCGGCCTCGTCGCCGAGGCCGTCCACTCGGGCACCGACCTCGTCGCGGCCCTGCTGACGTTCCTCGCCCTCCGGGTCGCCGTGCGCCCGCCCGACCGCGACCATCCCTACGGCCACGGCAAGGCCGAGCACCTCGCCGCGCTCGCCGAGGGCGCGTTCCTCGTCCTCGCCAGCGGCGCGATCGCCGTCCAGGCGATCGGCCGCCTGTCGGGCTCCGGCCACCACGACGTCGACGCGCAGTGGTGGACGTTCGCCGTCATGGGCGTCGTGCTCGCCGTCGACCTCTCGCGCATGCTCGTCTCCCACCGGGCGGCTCGCATCCACAACAGCCCCGCGCTGGCGTCCAACGCGCTGCACTTCGCCTCCGACCTCGTCGGCACCCTTGCCGTTCTCGTCGGCCTCATCCTCGTCCGGGCCGGCCGGCCGGAGGCCGACGCGATCGCGGCCCTCGTCGTCGCCGCGCTCGTCATCGTCGCCGCCGCGCGCCTCATGCGCCGCAACGTCGGCGTGCTCATGGACGCCACGTCCGAGGAGGCCGAGGCGGCCGCGCGCGCGGCGATCGTCGCCGTCGAGCCCGACATCGAGCTGCGGCGCCTGCGGGTCCGCTCGGCCGCCGGCCGTCACTTCGTCGAGGCCGTCGTCGGCTACCGGCCCGACGCGGCGCTCGGCCAGAGCCACGTCGTCGCCGACGAGATCGAGGACGCGGTGCGACGCGCGCTGCCCGACAGCGACGTCGTCGTCCACGTCGAGCCGGGCACCGCGGGCGCCGACCTGCGCGAGCGCGCGAGCGCCGCCGCGCTGACGGTCCGCGGCGTCCACGAGGTCCACAACGTCCGCGTGCTCACGGTGGGCGGGCGGCCGGAGCTGTCGCTCCATCTCAAGCTGCCCGCCGAGGTCGACCTCGGGGCCGCCCACGAGATCGCGACCGCGGTCGAGGCCGCGATCCACGCCGCGGTGCCGGAGGCCGGGGACGTCCTGACGCACATCGAGCCGCTCGCGCCCGCGAACCCGGACCTCGCCCATCCCGAGCCGCGCGGCGCGGCGGTGGCCGCCGAGGCGGCGACGGTCCGCGCGATCGTCGAGGCGGCCACCGGCGCCGCGCCGGTGCGTCTGCGCTTCCGCGCGGGCGACGACGGCCTCGTCGCGCTGCTGACCGTCGCGCTGCCCGGCGACCAGACGCTCGACGCCGCCCACCGGGCCGCGACCGACATCGAGCGCGAGATCCGCCTCCGCGCCCCGGCGATCGCCGAGGTCATCGTGCACACGGAACCTGGGGATTTGGGCAATGCCTCGCCCAGGGGGCTCGGATTGCCTTGACGCGAACTCGCCCAGGGGCTCGCTCGCGAGCCTGGGCAATGCCTCGCCCAGGGGGCTCGGATTGCCTTGACGGGCAATGCCTCGCCCAGGGGCTCGGATTGCCTTGGCGCGAGCTCGCCTGGCGGCTCGCTCGCGCGGTACCGGTCACCACGACCGGCGCTACGTCAGGTTGATCGCGGCCGAGGCCGCCACGGCCGCCGAGACGGCCGCATAGCCCTGGTAGCCCGAGATGAGCAGGACGACCGCCCCGATCAACAGGGCGCCGACGGTGACGAGCCAGGCGAGGCGCTGCAGCGGCATGCGCCAGACATTCTGGCGAGACCGTCGGACCATCGCCGTGCGACTTCCGTCCGACCGGGCACCCAGACTTCCGGTCGGCCGTCGCCGCGAAGCTCGCAGGATGCGGGCTTCGAGGGTACGGGCCGAGGAGGAACGGCGTGGCTGTGCGCGATCCGGTCGGACCGCGCTGCTAGCGTCGCCACGACTACGACCCTCGAAGGAGGACCGCAGTGACCAAGTCCGAGTTCGTCGACCATGTCGCCCAGAAGGGCGATCTCGACAAGAAGGACGCCGCAGCCGCCGTCGACGCCGTGCTCGGCGTCATCGAGGAGACCCTCTCCCGTGGTGGTGAGATCAGCTTCTCCGGCTTCGGCAAGTTCCACGTCGCCGAGCGCGGCGCCCGTGAGGGTGTCCACCCGCGCACCGGCGAGCCGATCCAGATCGCGGCCTCCAAGGTCCCGAAGTTCACGGCGGGCTCGGGCCTCAAGAAGGCCGTCAAGGGCTAGCCCCGCTGGCCACGCCGTCCCAGCCCTCGGGCCACCGCCGGCCGGCCGCCCCCTTCGGCGACCGGCTGGCCGCCCGAGTGGCCGAGCGCGAATCGCAGATCGTGCTCGGCCTGGATCCCGACCCCAACCGCCTGTGGCCGCAGGCCGCCGCCGCTGCCACCGGCGACCCGCCGACGCCGACGCCGACGCCGGCCGAGGCCGCGGCCGCCGCCGTCGGGGCGCACTGCCGCGCCGTCATCGACGCCGTCGCCCCGGCGGTCGTCGCGATCAAGCCGCAGGTCGCCTGCTTCGAGCGCCTCGGAGCACACGGCTGGGCGACGCTGCACGCCGTCGCCGAGCACGCCCGCCGCGCGGGCCTGCTCGTCCTGGCCGACGCCAAGCGCGGCGACATCGACGTCACCGCCACCGCCTACGCCCAGGGGCTGCTCGGCGGCCTGCCCACGCCCTACGGCCACGTCGACGGGCTCGGCGCCGACGCCGTCACCGTCGCCCCGTACATGGGCGCCGACACCCTTCAGCCGTTCGTCGACGAGGCCCGCTCCACCGCGGCCGGCGTCTTCGTCCTCGTGCGCACGTCCAACCCGGGCGCCGCCGACGTCGAGGAGCTCGTCCTCGCGACCGGCGAGGCCTTCGTCTGGGAACGCGTCGCGCAGATCGCCGCGGCGCTCGGCGAGCCGGGCCGGGGCCCCGCCTCCGGGCTGACCGACGTCGGCGCGGTCATCGGCGCGACGGCGCCCGCCGTGCTGGCCCGGGCGCGGGAGCTGCTCCCGCACGCCGTCTTCCTGCTGCCCGGCGTCGGCGCCCAGGGTGGGCGCGTCGAGGACCTCGCGCCCGCGTTCGCCCCGGGCCTCGCGGCCGGTCTCGTCACCGCCTCGCGCTCGATCGTCCGGGCCCACGAGCAGCACGGCGGGGAGCCGGCCGCGGCCGCCCGCGCCGAGGCCGAGCGGCTCCGCGCCGCGGCCTGGACCCTGCGCTGACCGCCGCCGTCGCGCCGCCTATGCTCCGCCGTTGAATGTCTGACCGCTCGTCGCCTGCACGCTGGCTGGCCCCGCTGGCGCTCGTCGCCTGCACCGCCGCGGTCCTCGTCGTCGTCAGCGGCGGAGGCGGCGACGACGGCGCCACCGGCGGCGCGCCCGCCAGCACGACGGTCACGTCCCGGACCGCCGCCAAGCAGGAACCCAAGCGCCGCTTCTACACCGTGGAGTCCGGCGACGTGCTCTCGGCGATCGCCCAGCGCACCGGCGTGCCGGTCGAGACCCTCATGCAGCTCAACCCCGACGTCGACGCCCAGACCCTGCGCCCGGGCCAGCGGCTGCGCCTGCGCCGATGATCACGCCGCCCCGCAGCTCGTGGCCGGCGCTCCTGCTGGCCGTCGTCGTCGCGCTCGTGCTCGCTCCCGCCGCGCGCGCAGCGACGGCGACCCCGACCGCGGCGGCGGCCAAGCCGCCCGAGATCCGCGCGCCCGCCGCCATCCTCGTCGAGCCCGCCACCGGCGACATCGTCTTCTCACGCGACGCCCACGACCGCCGCCCGATCGCCTCGACGACGAAGCTCATGACGGCGCTCATCACGCTCGACCGGGCCTCGCTGGACGACGTCATGACGACCGTGCCCTACCACGGGGCCCCGGCCGAGTCGGTCGCCGGGTTCTCGGCGGGGGAGAAGGTCACGGTCCGCGACCTGCTGCGCGCGCTCATGGTCACGTCGGCCAACGACGCCGCCGCGACGCTCGCCACCCGGATCGGCGGCTCGCAGAAGGCCTTCGTGGCGATGATGAACCGCCGCGCGCGCGAGCTGAAGCTCACCGACACCCACTACGCGAACCCGATCGGCCTCGACGACGCACGCAACTACTCGTCGGCGACGGACCTCGTCAAGCTCACGCTCATCCTGCGCCAGAACCGGTTCTTCCGGGAGATCACCGACGAGGGCCGTGTCACGCTGCACTCGGGCACCCACCCGCGGACGTTCAACAACCGCAACGCGCTCGTCCGCGAGGTCCCGTACGTCAATGGCGTCAAGACCGGCCACACGAACCGGGCCGGCTACCTGCTCGTGGGCTCGGCCACCCGTCAGGGCGTGACGGTCGCCAGCGCCGTGCTCGGCGAGCCGAGCGAGGCCGCGCGCGACCGCGACAGCCTCGCGCTGCTGCGCTACGGCCTGCGCCGCTACCAGGTCGTGACCGCCGTCAGCCGCGGGCAGGTCCTCGACCACGTGCCGCTGCGCTATCGCGGCGACGAGCGCGTCGACCTCGTCGCGTCGAAGGCGATCCGCCGCACGGTCGCGCGCGGCGAGCGCCTCCAGGTCGGAACGGAGGGCGTGCCCGAGGAGCTCGACGGTCCGCTCGAGCAGGGGGCGCGCGTCGGCACCGTCGTCGTCCTGCACCGCGGCAAGATCGTCGCGCGCATCCCGCTCGTCACCGCCCGCGCGGTGGATGCCGCCTCGTTCATGGACCGCATCCGCGACTTCCTCAGCGCGAAGCTCACGCTCGCGCTGTTGGGCGTCTTCGTCGTCTGTAGCCTCTACCTCGTGGCGCTCCGCCGTCGAGCCCGCCGACGCCGGCGCCGGCGCCGCACGAGCCAGGGGGCTCCCGTCGCGTGATCATCACCGTCACCCTCAACGCGGCGATCGACAAGTCGCTCTCGGTCCCGAACTTCCGGCTCGGGCGCCGTCACCGCACCGTCGAGCAGCGCACGATGGCGGGCGGCAAGGGCGTCAACATCGCCCGCGCGCTCAAGACGCTGGGCCAGCCGGTCATCGCCACCGGGTTCGCAGGCGGGCCGACCGGCACCCGCATCGTCGACCAGCTCACCGCCGAGTCGATCCTCAACGACTTCGTCCGCATCCGCGAGGAGTCGCGCACGAACACCGCGGTCTACGACCCCACCAACGGGGAGCAGACCGAGATCAACGAGCGCGGTCCGGCGATCAGCGACAGCGAGCTCGAGCTGTTCTACGACAAGCTGCTGTATCTCAGCCGCGGGGCCGACATGGTCGTCATCGCGGGCTCGCTGCCCCGCGCGGTCGACGTCGACGTCTACGCGACGATGGTCCGCGAGCTGCGCAAGGCGGGCGTGCTGACGATCGTCGACACCGACGGCGAGCCGCTGCGCCAGTCCGTGCGGGCCGAGCCGGACGTCATCTCGCCGAACATGCTGGAGGCCGAGGAGCTCGTCGGCCACGAGTTCAACGACGACGAGGACCGCCTCATCGCGGTCGGCGAGATGATCGACCATGGGGCGCGCGAAGCGATCATGACGCTCGAGGACGGCTGCCTGGCCTCCGTCCAGGTCGACGGTCGGCCGGCGCGGCTGCGCGTGACGATCCCGCCGCGCGACGCGGTCGCGGGGGTCGGCGCCGGCGACGCGTTCCTGGCCGGGTACGTCGCCGCCCGCTACGTCGGCAAGCGCACCGAGGAGTGCCTGGCCTACGGCGTCGCCTGCGGCGCCGAGTCGACCCAGCACCTCGGCGCCGGCCTCGTCGACCCCCGCGAGGTCGAGCGGCTGCTTGCCGAGGTCGAGGTCCATGACGCCTCCTCGGCCGGCGTGGGCTAGTCCTCGCCGGGGCATCGAGCCGGCCCGGTTCGGTTCCGTACGATGCGGTTGCTACGCTCCACGTGCGTGACTGGTTGCCGCCGCATCACGCCGCAGAACCCCCTCACGACCCCGCCCGCGCGGGGTCTTTTCGTCCGGCCCCGAACGTAGGATTCGCTCATGGAGATCGAGATCGGCCGCGGGAAGAAAGCCCGCCGTGCGTATGGCTTCGACGACATCGCGATCGTGCCCTCCCGGCGCACGCGCGACCCCGATGACGTCGACATCTCCTGGAAGCTCGGCGACTACCGCTTCGAGCTGCCGCTGCTGGCCTCGGCGATGGACGGCGTCGTCTCGCCGCGCACGGCCGGCATCGTCGGCAAGCTCGGCGGCCTGGCGGTCCTGAACCTCGAGGGCATCTTCGCCCGCTACGCCGACGCCGACGAGCAGCTCGAGCGCATCGCCCAGCTGCCCAAGGACGTCGCCACGCGCGAGATGCAGGACATCTACCGCGCGCCGATCGACGAGGACCTCATGGTCCAGCGCGTCCGCGAGATCAAGGAGCAGGGCGTCGTCACCGCCGCGTCGCTCACCCCGCAGCGGGTCATGCAGTACTACGAGAAGGTCCTCGACGCGGGCCTCGACATCCTCGTCATCCAGGGCACGGTCGTCTCGGCCGAGCACGTCTCGCAGACGAGCGAGCCGCTGAACCTCAAGGAGTTCATCGCCGACCTGCCGGTGCCGGTGGTCGTCGGCGGCTGCGCGAGCTACCACACCGGGCTGCACCTCATGCGCACCGGCGCCGCCGGCGTGCTCGTCGGCGTCGGCCCGGGCGCGGCGTGCACGACGCGCGGCGTGCTCGGCATCGGCGTCCCGCAGGCGACGGCGATCGCCGACGTCGCGGCCGCCCGCTCGCAGCACATGCTCGAGACCGGCGAATACGTCCGGGTCATCGCCGACGGCGGCATGCGCACCGGCGGCGACGTCTCGAAGGCGATTGCCTGCGGGGCCGACGCGGTCATGATCGGCTCGCCGCTGGCCCGCGCCCACGAGGCGCCCGGCCGCGGCTTCCACTGGGGCATGGCGACGTTCCACCCGACGCTGCCGCGCGGCGCGCGCGTCGCGACGGTGCGCAACGGCTCGCTCGAGGAGATCCTCGTCGGGCCGGCCCGCGAGAACGACGGCACGTTCAACCTCATGGGCGGCCTGCGCACCTCGATGGCGACCTGCGGCTACCAGGACATCGCCGAGTTCAACCGGGCGGAGCTCATGATCGCCCCGGCCCTGCAGACCGAGGGCAAGCTCCTGCAGTCCTCGCAGGGCGTCGGCATGGGCTCGCGCGGCGCCTCGGTCGAGGCGCACCGTCCGAGCGACGCCGGCGAGCGCGCGCCGGCGCTGGCGGAGGCCTGAGCCCGGCCGATGACCGACCACCTCGTCACCGCGGCGACCGCGGGCACGGAGCTCGCGGACGAGTCGGCGCCGATCGAGCGCCCGACGGCGGTCGACGAGGTCGTCGTCCTCGACTACGGGGGGCAGTACTCGCAGCTCATCGCGCGGCGCGTCCGCGAGTGCGGCGTGTTCAGCGAGCTGCTGCCCCACCACGTCGGGGCCGAGGAGGTCCGGCGCCGGAAGCCGAAGGGCTTGATCCTCTCGGGCGGCCCGGCGTCGGTCTACGCCGACGGCGCGCCGAAGCTCGAGCCCGAGCTGCTCGAGCTCGGCATCCCGGTGCTCGGCATCTGCTACGGCATGCAGCTGCTGGCGCTCAAGCTCGGCGGCCGCGTCGAGGGTGCCGAGGTCGGCGAGTTCGGCCGCTCGCAGCTCACCGTGCGTGAGCCCGGCACGCTGCTGGCCGGCCTGCCCGACGAGCAGTCGTGCTGGATGTCGCACCGCGACACGGTCTACGAGGCGCCGCCCGGGTTCACGGCGCTGGCGTCCTCGACGGCGTCGCCGGTCGCGGCGTTCGAGTCGGGCGAGCGCGGGATCTACGGCATCCAGTTCCACCCTGAGGTCGTCCACACGCCGTACGGCACCGACGTCCTGAAGACGTTCCTCGGCGACGTCTGCGGCTGCGACATGACGTGGTCGGCGGCCTCGATCGTCGAGGAGCAGATCGCGCGCATCCGCGCTCAGGTCGGCGACGCGAAGGTCATCTGCGGCCTGTCGGGCGGCGTCGACTCGTCGGTGGCCGCCGTGCTCGTGCACCGGGCGATCGGCGACCAGCTGACGTGCATCTTCGTCGACCACGGGCTGATGCGAAAGAACGAGGGCGAGCAGGTCATCAAGGCCTTCCGCGACCAGTTCCGCATCCCGCTCGTGGCGGTCGACGCCGAGGAGCGCTTCCTGGAGCGCCTGCGCGGCGTCACCGAGCCCGAGGCCAAGCGCAAGATCATCGGCGAGGAGTTCATCCGGGTCTTCGAGGAGGAGGCCGCCACCATCGGTGACGCGAAGTACCTCGTCCAGGGCACGCTGTACTCCGACGTCATCGAGTCCGGCGGCGGGACCGGCGCGGCGACCATCAAGTCCCACCACAACGTCGGCGGCCTGCCCGAGGACCTCGAGTTCGAGCTCGTCGAGCCGCTGCGCGCGCTGTTCAAGGACGAGGTGCGCGCGGTCGGGGCCGAGCTCGGGCTGCCCGAGCGCCTCGTGTGGCGCCAGCCGTTCCCGGGCCCCGGCCTGGCGATCCGCGTCGTGGGCGGCGAGGCGACGAAGGAGCGCCTCGACGTCCTGCGCGACGCCGACTACATCCTGCAGGACGAGATCCGCAACGCGGGGCTGTACCGCGAGCTGTGGCAGTCCTTCTGCGTCCTGCCCGACGTCCGGACCGTTGGGGTCCAAGGCGACGAGCGCACCTACGGCTACGTCGTCGTCATCCGCGCGGTGACCTCCGACGACGCGATGACCGCCGACTGGGCGAGGCTGCCCTACGACCTGCTCGAGCAGATCGCCTCGCGGATGATCAACGAGCTGCGCGAGGTCAACCGCGTGGTCTTGGACATCACGTCCAAGCCGCCGGGCACGATCGAGTGGGAGTAACGGCCCGGGCGGCTCGCTTCGGGCCGCCGCTGGCGCTCATGGCGCTCATCTGGGTGCTGAGCGCCCAGTCGAGCATGTCGACCGGTCTGGGTACCTGGGACATGCTCCTGCGCAAGGGCGCCCACATGACCGAGTTCGGGCTGCTGTTCGTGCTCTGGCTGCGCGCGCTGGGCTGGCGCGCGCCGCTGGCCGCCGCGGCGATCGCGGTGGGGTGGGCGGTCGTCGACGAGCTCCACCAGGCCACGGTGGCCGGCCGCCATGGGACGCCCGCCGACGTCCTCATCGACGCGGCCGGCGTCGCGCTCGCCTGGGGGCTGTGGGCGCGCCTCGTGCGCGGGCGGGCGCGCCCCGGCGCTCCGGCCTGACGAGCGTCCCGGGTGGCGGCAGGAACGTCAGCGGCGAGCGGCGGGCCCCGCGACGTCCGCGGACGCGACCTGACCGCAAGCGCTGCGACGCTGCCGCCCATGAGCGAGATCAAGGGACTGGACTTCCTCGGCGTGCCGACGCAGGACCCCGAGCGGGCGCGGGCGTTCTACCGCGACACCCTCGGGCTGCGGCCCGACGAGCACGCCGACTACGAGTTCTGGGCGGGCGACACGTGCTTCGGCATCTGGCAGCCCGAGGAGGTGGGCATGCCGTTCGTCGCCCAGAAGGGCAACCCGTGGCCGCTGCGCGTCGACGACGTCGCCGCCGCCCGCGCGGCGCTGGAGGCCAAGGGCGTCACGTTCTTCGGCGACCAGCTCGACACGGGCGTGTGCCACATGGCGTTCTTCGAGGACCCCGACGGCAACCAGCTCATGCTGCACCACCGCTACCGGCCCTACGAGGACTGAGACGGTGCCGTCCCGGGCTCGTCGCGGGCGACGATGACCGCGCAGTGCGCGGCAAACGTCACCGACGTTGCCCGCCGCGCCCCGGCTCGACCACGTGGACCTCAGCTCGCCGCGGTGACGCGCAGGACCTCGGCCGGCGAGGTCACGCCGAGCTTGACCTTCTCGAGGCCGTCCTCGCGCAGGCGCTTCATGCCGCCCTTGACCGCGACCGCGGCGATCTCGTCGGCCGACGCGCGCTCGAGGATGAGCGCGCGGATCTCCTCGTTCATCGTCAGCACCTCGAAGATGCCGACCCGTCCGCGGTAGCCGGTGTGGCCGCAGCGGTCGCAGCCGACCGGCTCGCAGACCTCGAAGCCGTCCTCGACGTCGAAGCCGTTGTCCCGCAGCACGGACGCCGGCACCTCGATCGGCTTCTTGCAGTCCTCGCAGAGCTTGCGCGCCAGCCGCTGGGCGACGACGCAGTCGACCGCCGACGAGAGCAGGAACGGCTCGATGCCCATGTCGAGCAGGCGCGACACGGCGTTCGGCGCGTCGCGGGTGTGCAGGGTGGAGAGCACGAGGTGGCCGGTGAGCGCCGCCTCGACCGCGATGTGCGCGGTCTCGCCGTCGCGGATCTCGCCGACCATGATGATGTCCGGGTCGGCGCGCATGATCGCCTTCAGCCCGCCGGCGAACGTCATCTTCGCCTTCGTGTTGATGGCCATCTGCTTGACGCCGTCCATCCGGTACTCGACCGGGTCCTCGACCGTGATGATCGTGCGGGTGCCGTTGTTGACGTGCGCCAGGCACGAGTAGAGCGTCGTCGACTTGCCCGAGCCGGTGGGCCCGGTGACGAGCACGCCGCCGTACGGGCGGGCCATGGCACCCTCCACCTTGGCGCGGTCGCGGTCGAGCATGCCGATCTGCTCGAGCCCGACCGGGGAGGAGGACGAGTCCAGGATGCGGGCGACGATCGCCTCGCCGTAGACCGTGGGCAGCGTGACGATGCGCAGGTCGATCTCGTGGCCGTCGATGAGCAGCGAGACGCGGCCGTCCTGCGGGGTGCGCCGCTCGGCGATGTCGAGGCTCGCCATGACCTTCATGCGCGACACGACCCCGGTCATCATCCGGCGCGGCACGGTGATCCCGGCGTCGAGCATGCCGTCGACGCGGAAGACGACCTTCATCTCGTCGGCGTGAGGGTCGAAGTGGATGTCCGAGGCGCCGCGGCGGATCGCGCGCTTGAGGACCGAGTTGACGAGTTTGATGACCGGCGCCTCGTCGTTGGCGGCGCCGAGGTCGGTGACGTCCTGGTCGGGCGGGGCGGCGAGGTCGACGTCGTTGGTCTCGACCGAGTGCTCCTCGTTGAACTCGGCGAAGTCGTTGCCCAGGCGCAGGCTGAGGCGGTGGATGTCGTCGTAGGCGGCGACGACCGGCCGGACCGCCATGCCGGTGATCATCGTGACGTCGTCGACCGCGAGCATGTTCGCCGGGTCGGCCATGGCCAGCAGGAGCTGGCCCTCCTCGTCGGTGCCGATCGGGATCGCGTCATAGCGGCGGACGAAGCCGGGGTCGACGAGCATCGCGATGTCGGTGTCGATCGCGAAGGCGGCGAGGTCGACGCGTCCGATGCCGAAGCGCTCGGCCAGCACGCGGGCGAGCTGCTGGGGGGTGAGGACGTTCTCCTCGATGAGGACGCGGCCGGTCAGCCGGCCCGACTCGCGGGCGACCGAGACGGCGCGTTCGACGTCCTCCTCCTTGGCGAAGCCCAGCTCGACGACGACCTGGCCGATGAGACGCGTCGACCGCCCGCGCGACATCGGCGGGTGCAACCCGGGGACCTCGGGGAGGGTCTCTTCGGGCTCGACAGGCTCGGAGGCATCGGCGCTGGGGGCAGACAGCGGCCGGGAGGGCGGAGGAACCGACACACCCAGTAGGTCGGCAGGCCCTGGCGCGGGTCGAGCGCCTGGACAGGTGTTCGATGAACGCCTCGCCTGGCGGCTCGGGTTCATGTGGCGAGAACTCGCCTGGCGGCTCGTTCTCGCGGCGCGCGGTCTGCCGTCAGACGCCCGGCGTGTCCCAGGCGGTGAGGTCCGGCAGCGGGTCGACGGGCGAGCCGCCCGTGTACCAGCCGGGCGCCGGCCACTTCTCGAAATGCAGATGGCAGCCGTCGGCGTCGCCGGTGTCGCCGACGTAGCCGAGCAGCTGCCCGGTGGTGACCCGCCGGCCCTTGCCGACGAGCGCCGGGGCCTTGAGGTGCATGTAGGCGTAGTCGGTGCCGTCGCCGTCGCCGCGCAGGACGAGGTAGTGGCCGGCCGCGCTCTGGAAGGCACGCTGGCGGATGACGCCGCTCTCGACCGCGACGAGCGGGGTGCCGCAGGCGGCGAAGACGTCCTGGCCCTGATGGGTATGGCCGCGGCGGCCGGCCCCGAAGACCTGGGTGGGACGCAGGCCGATCTCGTGCGGGCCGAGGATCGGGAAGGCGTGGGCGAGCAGGACGAACCCGCTCGTCGCGGTCGGCGCCGGGCCGGTCCGCGCCGCGCCGGCGCCGCCGCCGCCGCCCGCCGAGCGCGCGACCGCGCCGCCGGTGGCCGTGACGCGGAACGTGTAGCGGCCCTCGGCCGGCGGCACCGGGCCGACGGCGCCGTCCCAGGTGACGGTCTGGACCGAGCCGCCGGGCAGCGCACCGGGCGTCCAGGTGGCGACCGGCTCGCCGGCGCCGTCGCGCAGCAGCTCGACCTGGACCTGTGAGGGCGCCCGCCCGCCGACGAAGTACGTGAGCGACGGCTTCGTGCGGCCGTCGAGGAAGACACGCCGCTCGTCGACCTGCGCCTGGAGCATGGGCGCGCCGCGCAGGGCGGCGGCGCCGAGGATGAGCCGCCGGGTGCTGGCCTTCGACGCCTGGCCGTCGGCGCCGATGACCCGGACGGGGCCGGAGCGGACCTTGCGCGGCACGATCGCCTCGGCGGTCGTGTCGCTCGTCATCGTCATGCGCGCGTAGGCGTTGTCGCGCAGGCCGCGGCCGCCGAGGAAGACGAGCGTTCGCGCGCCCGCCAGCCCGGTGCCGGTGACGCGGATCGTCGCGCCCGCCGACGCGCGCTGCAGGCCGCGGCAGGCCGACTGGCAGCCGACGGTCGCCACCGTGGGGGCCGGGGCGGCCGACATGCCGCCCATCTCGGCGGGGGCCTGCGCGGACGCCGCGGCCGGCACCGCGAACAGCGCGGCGGCGGCGAGGGCGGTGATGGCGGCGTGCGTCCCCAAGGGTCTCGTGGGCGGCCTACGGGGTTAGCTGTCGGGCTCGCGCGGTCGAGATCCGCGCTACCGGTTGGTCCGGATTCGCCCCCGGAAGTCCGCCTCCTCCGCGCTCCGCACTGCGGCAGCGACGCGAAGGCGAACTTCCAATGGAATCGCCCTCTGGGCGATTCCACGGGTCCCCCGCTCGGCGGCACGCTGACGGACGTGCTCACCGACTCGGCGTTGTTCGATGGCGCGGCACTATACTCGCGGCGCCGGTCGGGACTTTCGGTCGTCCGCGTTCGTCGCGGGACCGACCTCCGGCGTGCCGCGCCCGATCCCGATCCCCTATCATCACCCGTCCGCCGCGTGCCCTGACACGCGGCTGCCTATTGCCGTGAAGACCTACGTCGCCAACTCCACCACCCGCGAGCGCAACTGGCTCGTCGTCGATGCCACCGGCCAGACGCTCGGACGTCTCGCCACGCAGATCGCCGACCACCTCCGCGGGAAGCGCAAGCCCGAGTACACCCCGCACGTCGACACCGGTGACTTCGTCATCGTCGTCAACGCGGAGAAGATCTCGGTGTCGGGCAACAAGCGCACCGACAAGCGCTACTACCGCCATTCCGGCTACCCGGGCGGGATCCGCTCGCGCACGCTGGAGGAGATGCTGGAGCGCCGTCCGGAGGAGGTCATCCGGCTCGCGGTGAAGGGCATGCTGCCCCGCAACCGCCTCGCCCGCAAGCAGCTCACGAAGCTCAAGGTCTACGCCGGCCCGGAGCATCCGCACGCCGCGCAGAAGCCCGAGCCCATGGAGATCAACTCTTAGGCATGTCCGACCAGACGCCGCAGGACCCGCAGGACGAGCAGCCCCTCGAGCAGCAGCCCGAGGCCGGCGCCGACGCGACCCCCGAGACGCCGGAGCCCCCGGCCGCCGAGGAGACCCCGGCCGAGCAGCCGCAGGCGGCCGCCGAGCCGGAGGCCGCCGAGGAGGCCGACGAGGAGTACGAGGAGCCCGCGCCGCGCGAGAAGCCGGCGATCCCGGGCGCCGACCTCGAGGTCGACATCGTCATCGAGGGCGACGAGCGCCCGTCGGACCGGTACTCGGAGGACGAGTACCCCGACGAGGCCGAGGAGCCCCAGGCGGCCGGCGACGAGGAGGAGCCGGTCGACGAGGAGCCGATCGCCGCGCAGATCCAGCTCGCCGCCGACGCGCGCTACCGCGCGACCGGCAAGCGCAAGACGGCCATCGCCCGCGTCATCCTCAAGCCGGGCACCGGCGAGTACACGATCAACGGTCGCACGCTCGACGAGTTCTTCCCGCGCGCCACGCTGCAGCGCAACATCCGTCAGCCGCTCGAGGCGGTCGGCTACGAGGACCGCATGGACGTCGTGGCCCGCATGCACGGCGGCGGCGTCTCGGCCCAGGCCGGGGCCCTGCGCCACGGCATCTCCCGCGCGCTGCTGGAGGCCGACCCGAACCTTCGCTCCGAGCTCAAGCGCCGCGGCTTCCTGACGCGCGACGCGCGCGCCAAGGAGCGCAAGAAGGCGGGCCTCAAGAAGGCGCGCAAGCGGCCGCAGTTCAGCAAGCGCTAGCCCCACATGGCCGGTACCCGGCGGCTGTTCGGGACCGACGGCGTCCGGGGCGTCGCCGGCGAGAAGCTCACGGCCGAGCTCGCGCTCGGGCTCGGCCGGGCGGTTGCGCGCCGCGCCGACGCGGAGCGTCCGCGGGTGCTCGTCATCCGTGACACGCGCGAGTCGGGCGAGATGCTCGAGGCCGCGCTGGCGGCGGGCGTGACCTCGGCCGGCGGAGAGGTGCTGCTCGGCGGCGTGCTGCCGACGCCGGCCGCGCCGCTGCTGGTCGGCCGGTACGGGTTCGACGTCGCCGCGGTCATCTCGGCCTCCCACAACCCGTACCGCGACAACGGCATCAAGTTCTTCGGCGCCGACGGCTACAAGCTCTCCGACGAGACCGAGGCCGAGATCGAGGCGCTGCTCGACGGCGGCGACCCGGGGGCGCCGGAGGCGATCGGGCGCGTCCGCGTCCTGCACGGCACGCTCGAGGACTACCTGCGCGAGCTGCACACTCGCTTCGAGAGCCTCGACCTGTCCGGCGTCGACGTCCTGCTCGACTGCGCCAACGGCGCCACCTACCGCGCCGCGCCGGAGATCTTCCGTCGCCTGGGCGCGCAGGTCACGGTCCTGCACGACGCGCCCGACGGTCGCAACATCAACGCCGGCTGCGGCTCGACGCACGTCGAGGCGCTCGCCGAGGCGGTGACGGCCGGCGGCCACGGCCTCGGCTTCGCGTTCGACGGCGACGGCGACCGTGTCCTGGCCGTGGACCGCAACGGCGTCGTCGTCGACGGCGACGAGCTCATCGCCCTGGCGGCGATCAGCCTGCGCGAGCAGGGGCGCCTGCACGGCGGCGGTGTGGCCGTGACGGTCATGACGAACTACGGCTTCCACCAGGGCATGCGCGACGCCGGCATCGACGTCGCCGTCACCTCGGTCGGCGACCGCTATGTCCTGCAGGAGCTGCGCTCGCGCGGGTGGACGCTCGGCGGCGAGCAGTCCGGCCACATCATCGACATGTCGTTCGCTCCGTCCGGGGACGGCATCGCCAGCGCGCTGCTGACCCTCGAGGCCCTGCGCGGCGGCGACCTCGCGCAGCGCGCGGCCATGGAGAAGCTGCCCCAGCGGCTGGTGAACGTGCCGGTCGACGACCGGGAGGCGGCGATGGCCAGCCCGGAGCTGGCAGCGGCCACCGCCCGCGAGGACGAGGCGCTGCGGGGCCGCGGCCGGGTGCTCGTGCGCCCGTCGGGCACCGAGCAGCTCGTGCGCGTCATGGTCGAGGCGCCCTCGGCCGAGGAGGCCGACGCGGTCTGCGACCGCCTCGTCGCGGTCGTCCAGGTCAGCGCACCGACTTCCTGACGACCCGATCGGGCGGGGCGGAAGCGGCCAGAGTCGCGGATACACTGCTCCGACATGTGTGGGATCGTCGGATACGTCGGACGGCGCGCGGCGCAGGACATCCTGCTGGCGGGCCTGCAGCGCCTCGAGTACCGCGGCTATGACTCGGCCGGGATCTCGGTCATCGCCGGTGAGGGCATCGAGTCGGTCCGCGCCGTGGGCAACCTCGAGAACCTACGGCGGGCGATCGCCGACCTCGACGCGCCGGCCGCGACGGCCACGGCAGCGCCGGTCGCGGTCGCCACGGCGGTCGCGACGACCGGCATCGGCCACACGCGCTGGGCGACCCACGGGCGCGTCAACGAGGACAACGCCCACCCGCACTTCGACACCGACAACCGGGTCCACGTCGTCGTCAACGGCATCGTCGAGAACTACCTCGCGCTCAAGCACCGGCTGGCCGACATGGGGGCGACGTTCACGAGCGAGACCGACGCCGAGGTCATCGCCCACCTCGTCTCCCACCATCTGAAGTCGTCCCCACCCGCCCCGCTGACCGACGCGGTCCGCGCCGCCTACGCCGAGCTCGAGGGCCACTTCGCCTTCGTCGCCATGACGCTCGACGAGCCCGACGTCCTCGTCGGCGCCCGCAAGGAGTGCCCGCTCATCGTCGGCCGCGGCGAGGGCGAGACGTTCCTGGCCTCCGCGATCCCGGCCTTCCTGGCCCACACCCACCAGGTCCAGTACATCGAGAACGGCGAGATCGTCGTCGTCACCCCGCAGGGCACGACGTTCCTGCAGCCCGACGGCACCGTCCTGGACCGTGAGGTCGTCGCGATCGACTGGGACGAGGAGACCGCCGAGAAGGGCGGCTTCGAGACGTTCATGCTCAAGGAGATCCACGAGCAGGCCGACGCGGTCGCCGAGACGATCGCCGACCGCACGGTCCGGTCCGACGGGGTCGACCTCGCCGACGCGGCGAGCTTCGACGAGGCGCTGCTGGAGGGCGTCAGCCGCGTCGTCGTCGTCGCCTGCGGCACCTCGTACCACGCCGGGCTCATCGGCCGCTACGCCATCGAGGAGTGGGCGCGGCTGTCGGTCGAGATGGACATCGCCTCCGAGTACCGCTACCGCAACCCGGTCGTGGGCCCCGGGGACCTCGTCATCGGCATCACCCAGTCCGGCGAGACGGCCGACACGCTGGCCGCGATGCGCCTCGCGCGCGAGCGCGGCGCCCGCGTCGTGGCGGTCACGAACGTCATGGGCTCACAGGCCACGCGCGACGCCGACGGCGTCCTCTACACGCGCGCCGGCCTGGAGGTCGGCGTGGCGGCGACGAAGACGTTCGTCTGCCAGGTCGCCGTCATGTACCTCCTCGCCCTGCGGCTCGCCGAGCTGCGCGGCACGCTGCCGGTGCAGGACCGTCGCCGGCTCGTCGCCGAGCTCAAGCGCGTGCCGAGCGAGATCGCGACGCTGCTGTCCGGGCTCGACCTCGACGCGGTCGCCCGCCAGCACGTCGCGCGCGAGTTCTTCCTCTACCTCGGGCGCCACGTCGGCCTGCCGGTCGCGCTCGAGGGCGCCCTGAAGCTCAAGGAGATCTCCTACATCCCGACCGACGCCTACGCGGCGGGCGAGATGAAGCACGGGCCGATCGCGCTGCTCGACGAGCAGACGCCGGTCGTGTGCATCGCCACCGACTCGCCGGTGCTCGACAAGGTCGTCTCCAACGTCCAGGAGGTCCGTGCCCGCGGCGCGCACGTCATCGCGATCGCCACCGAGGGCAACCTCGAGATCGGCGAGCACGCCGACGAGGTCGTGCGCGTGCCGGCGATCGACTGGATGCTCCAGCCGCTGCTGGCCGTCATCCCGCTCCAGGTCCTGGCGTACCAGATCGCGCGCCTGCGCGGGCTGAACGTCGACCAGCCGCGCAACCTCGCCAAGACGGTCACCGTCGAGTAGCGCATGGCCGGCCTGGGGGTCGACCTGCTCGAGGTGCAGCGGCTGCGCGCCGCGCTCGAGCGCCGTCCGGGGCTGGCGGCACGGCTGTTCACCGAGCGCGAGCTGGCCTATGCGGCGGGCCGCGCCGAGCCGAGCCAGCATCTCGCCGCCCGGTTCTGCGCCAAGGAGGCGGTCGCCAAGGCGCTGGCCCTCGAGGCGTGGTCGTGGCTGGACATCGAGGTCGTGCGCGAGCACGACGGGGCACCGCGGGTCGCGCTGCACGGGGCGCTGGCCGAGCTGCGCCCCGCCCGCCACGTCGAGGTGTCGCTCACCCATGACGGTGGGATGGCGGCGGCGGTCGCCGTAGTCTCCCGTTGATGCTGCCCGACTGGCTCGAGCCGCTGCCCGACGGCGCGCAGATGCGCGCGACCGACGCGTGGGCGATCGACGAGCGCGGCATCGGCGGGCTCGAGCTCATGGAGCGCGCCGGCGCGGGCCTGGCCCGGCTCGTGGCCGACGTGGCGTCCGACGGCGACGTCGTCGTCGTGTGCGGGGCGGGCAACAACGGCGGCGACGGCTACGTCGCGGCGCGCCTGCTGCGCGAGAGCGGCCGCGCGGTCCGGATCCTCACGACCGCCGACCCGGCGAAGCTCAAGGGCGACGCGCGCGCGAACTTCGAGCGCTGGGCGGGCGAGCCGCCGTTGCCGTTCGCGGCCGCCGGGCTCGACGGGGCGGCGGTCGTCGTCGACGCGATCCTCGGCACCGGGTTCGCCGGGGCGCCGCGCGAGCCGGTCGCCGGCGCGCTGGCGGCGCTCAGCGACCCGCCCGCGCCGGTCGTGGCCGCCGACGTCCCCAGCGGCGTGGACGCCTCCACGGGCGAGGTCGCCGGGCCGGCCGTGCGCGCGGTGGCGACCGCGACGTTCGCGGCCTCCAAGCCCGGGCTGTGGATCCACCCCGGCAAGGCGCACGCCGGCGAGGTCGTCGTCGTCGACATCGGCATCCCGGCCGGCGGGCCGGCGACACCGTCGGTCGGGCTCATCGGCGACGGCGCGCTGGCGACCTACCCCCGCCGCGGTCAGGACACGACGAAGTTCGCCAGCGGCCACGTGCTCGTCGCGGGCGGCTCGCGCGGTCTGACCGGCGCCCCGTGCCTGGCGGCGATGGGGGCGATGCGCGCCGGCGCCGGCTACGTCACCGCCTGCGTGCCCGCGGCGCTGAACGACGTCTTCGAGATGAAGCTCACCGAGGTCATGAGCGCGGCGCTGCCCGACGCCGATGGTGCCCACGTCGAGGCGGGCGCGGCCGAGGTCCTCGAGCGCGCGGCGCAGCGCGGCGGCGCGCTCGTCCTCGGCCCCGGCATCGGCCGCAGCGACGGTGCCCTGGCCTTCGCCCGCGCCGTCGCCCGCAGTGCCCCGGTGGCGCTCGTCCTCGACGCCGACGGGCTCAACGCGCACGCGGGGCGGCTCGAGGACCTCCGCGATCGTGAGGCGCCGACGATCCTCACGCCGCACGCGGGCGAGCTCGCCCGGCTGCTGGACACCGACTCGGACGCGGTCGCCGCGCGGCGCCTCGACCACGCTCGCCGGGCGGCGGCGCGCTCGGGCGCGATCGTCGTGCTCAAGGGCGACGACACGCTCGTCGCCGAGCCCGACGGCCGCGTCGGCGTCAGCGCCGGCGGCAGCCCGGCGCTCGCGACCGCCGGCACCGGGGACGTGCTGTCCGGCGTGCTCGGCGCGCTGCTGGCCCGCGGGATGGAGCCGTTTTCCGCCGCGTGCGCGGGGGTGCGCGCCCACGCCGAGGCGGGCCGTCGCGCCGCGGTCGTCCTGGACGGCCCCGACGGCGTGATCGCCTCCGACGTCGTCGACGAGCTGCCGCACACGCTCCAATAGAGTCCCGGCCACATGGCTGCTCTGACCGTCGCCGACATCATGGAACGCGACGCGCCCTCGGTGACGCCCGAGACCGGCGCCGAGGACGTCGTCGCCCGGTTCAAGGCCGAGGACGTGCCGGCGCTGCCGGTCGTCAACGACGGCGGGCGCCTCGTGGGGATCATCACCGAGCGCGACCTCGTCATCGCCGACGAGGAGGGCGACCTGCACATCCCGCACTACATCGAGCTCTTCGGCGGGCTGATCTTCCTCGAGTCGATGCGCAACTTCGAGCGGCGGCTGCGCAAGGCGGCCGCGACGACCGCCGCCGACCTCATGACGACCGAGCCGGTGACGATCGCGCCCGACGCGTCGGTCCGCGAGGCGGCGCGGATCATCGCCGAGCGCGACCACAACCGCCTGCCGGTCGTCGCGCACGGCCGCTACCTCGGGATCGTCGCCCGGGCCGACGTCCTCGCCGCGCTGTCGCGGGAGGAGTAGCGCGGTGGCGCTCCGTGCGCTCGCGCGCATCAACGTCGCCGCCATCGAGCGCAACGTCGCCCGCCTGATCGAGGAAGCCGGCGGGGCGGCGCTCTGCGCGGTCGTCAAGGCCGACGGCTACGGCCACGGCATGGTGCCGGCGGCGCGCGCCGCGCTGCGCGGCGGCGCGTCCTGGCTGGCGGTCGCGACGGCGCTGGAGGCCCGCGCGCTGCGCGAGGCCGGCTTCGACGACGTCCCGGTGCTCGTCCTCGGGGCGCTGTCGGACGAGGAGCTGCCGGTCGCGCTCGACGCGGGCGCGGAGCTCTCGGCGTGGACCGTGGAGCTCGTCCAGTCGCTCATCGCCGACGGCCGGCCGGTGCGCGTCCACGTCAAGCTCGACAGCGGCCTCGGCCGCCTCGGCACCCGCGACGCCGAGCAGGCGACCGCCGTCGCGGAGGCGGTCGCCGCCGCGCCGAACCTCGAGCTCGCCGGCCTGTGGACCCACTTCGCGACCGCCGACGAGCGCGGCGACGCGTTCCTCGGCGAGCAGCTCGAGCGCTTCCGGGCCTGGGCCGAGCCGCTGCGAGCCCGCCATCCCGGCGTCCGGCTGCACGCGGCCAACAGCGCCGCGACGCTGCGCGAGCCCGCGGCGTGGTTCGACGTCGTCCGTTGTGGGGTGGCGATCTACGGCCTGGACCCGTTCGGAGAGGACCCCGCCGAGCGCGACCTCGAGCCCGCGCTGGAGCTGACCTCCTACGTCGCGGCCGTCAAGGAGGCCGCGCCGGGAGAGAGCGCCGGTTACGGGCGGCGGTTCGTCGCCACCCGCGAGACGCTGCTGGCCACCGCGCCGATCGGCTACGGCGACGGCTATCGCCGTGGGCTGAGCAACGTCGCCGAGGCGCTGCTGCACGGCCGTCGCGTCCCGCTCGTCGGCACGGTGAGCATGGACAACACGACGTTCGACGTCGGGGCCGCGGGTCTCGGCCCGGCGGTCGGCGACGACCTCGTGCTCATCGGTGCCCAGGGCGGCGAGCGGATCACCGCCGAGGACCTCGCCCGCCACCTGCAGACCATCAACTACGAGGTCACCTGCGGCCTGAGCGCGCGGGTCGTCCGGGCGCACCACCGCGACGGGGAGCCGATCGAACCTTGAGCGCCGCGCTCGACGTGGCGCGCGCAGCGCTCGCCGGGCGCGACGCGTGGCTCGTCGGCGGGGCGGTGCGCGACCGGCTGCTCGCCCACGGCGACCCGGTCGACCTCGACCTCGTCGTCGCCGGCGACCCCGGCCCGGCGGCCAAGGCGATCGGGCGGGTGGCCCGCGCGCCGGTGTTCGAGCTGTCGGAGGCCTTCGGCGCCTGGCGGGTCGTCGCGCGCGATCACGGCTGGCAGATCGACGTCGCCACCCTGCAGGGCCCGACGCTCGCCGCGGACCTCGCGCTGCGCGACTTCACGATCAACGCGATGGCCGAGCCGCTGGGCGGCGGCGCGCTCGTCGACCCGCACGGCGGCCGGGAGGACCTGGCCGCCCGGCGGCTGCGGATGGTCTCGGCCGCCGCGCTGGACGCCGACCCGCTGCGGGCGCTGCGGCTCGTGCGCCTCGCCTGCACGCTGGCACTCGAGGTCGAGCCCGAGACGCTGGCCGCCGCTCGGGCGCGGGCGGGGGCGATCGCGGGCGTCGCCGCCGAGCGGATCTTCGCGGAGCTGCGGCGCGTCGTCGCCGCCGACCGCGTGCGCGACGGGCTGGCGCTGCTGCATGCCGTCGGGCTCACCGAGCACGTGCTGCCCGAGCTCGCCGCGCTGCGCGGCGTGCAGCAGAACCGCTACCACCACCTCGACGTCTTCGACCACACGCTCGCGGTGCTCGACGCGGTCCTCGAGCTCGAGCGCGACCCGGGCGCGGCGCTGGCGGCGCCGGAGCTCGCCGAGCCGATCCGCGCATGGCTCGACCGCCCGCTGGCCGACGAGCTCACCCGGGGCGTGGCGCTGCGCTTCGGCGCGCTGCTGCACGACGTCGCCAAGCCGCAGACCCAGGCGATCGGGGAGGACGGCACGATCCTCGGCTTCCCCGGCCACTCCGACCTGGGGGCCGACATGTCGCGCGCGATCCTGGCGCGCCTGCGCGCGAGCGAGAAGCTGCGTGCGCACGTCGCCGCGCTGGCCCGCCACCACCTGCGGCTCGGGTTCCTCGTCCACGAGGCGCCGCTGGACCGGCGGGCGATCCACCGCTACCTGTTGGACACCCGGCCGGTCGAGGTCGACGTGAGCCTGCTGTCGGTCGCCGACCGCCTGGCGACCCGCGGACGCAAGGCCGACGAGGCGATCGCCCGGCACCTCGACGTCGCCCGGGCCGTCCTGCCCGCGGCGCTGACGTTCGAGGCCGATGCGGCCCGGCCGCCGCTCGTGCGCGGCGACGCGCTCGCCGCCGCGCTGGGGGTCGCTCCGGGCCCGGATCTTGGCCGCCTGCTCGCCGCGATCGAGGAGGCGCGCTACGCCGGCGAGGTGGCGACCGCCGAGGAGGCGATCGCGCTCGCCCGCCGCCTGGCGTGACGCCCGCCGATACGCTGCCGACATGTCCGACTCCGAGCCCGACTGCCTGTTCTGCAAGATCGTCGCGGGTGAGCTGCCGGCCACGATCGTGGCCTCCGACGAGCGCACCGTGACGTTCATGGACATCAACCCGGCCACGCGCGGGCATGCGCTCGTCGTGCCGCGCACCCACGCGCGCGACCTCCACGACATCGACCCCGACGACCTCGCCGCGGTCGCCCAGGCGGGGCAGCGCCTCGCGCGGACCCTGCCCGACACGCTCGGCGCCGACGGGGTCAACCTCGTCAACGCGTGCGGCGCGGTCGCGTGGCAGACCGTCTTTCACTTCCACCTGCACGTCGTGCCGCGCTACGCCGACGACCCGCTCCAGCTGCCGTGGATCCCGGCCCCCGGGGACGCCGACGAGATCGCGGCGACCGGCCGCGAGCTGGCGGAGGCACTGGCGTGAGCGCCGGCAAGGTCCGGCTCGAGCACGACGGTCCGCTCGCGGTCCTGACGTTCGGCGCACCGCCCCTGAACCTCTTCGACGAGGAGATGATGGAGGGGCTCCGCGCCGCGGTCGCGGAGCTCAAGGCGTCACCGCCGCGCGGCGTCCTGCTGCGCGCCGAGGGCCGGGCGGTCAGCGGCGGGGTGGACGTCGGCAAGGTCTTCGACGGCATGGACGTCGAGCAGGGCACCGCGGTGTGGGCCGACTGGCTGACGGTCGTCCAGGACCTCGAGGAGCTGCCCTGCCCGACGGTCTTCGCCGCGCACGCGCTCTGCCTCACCGCGGCGTTCGAGATCGCCCTGGCCTGCGACATCCTCGTCGCGGCCGAGAAGGCGAGGTTCGGGCTCGTCGAGATCGTCGTCGGGCTGACGCCGTCGATGGGCGGCCCCCAGCGGCTTGCCGAGCGGGCAGGCCCGGCGCGCGCCAAGGAGCTCATCATGACCGGCGAGCTCTACGACGCGGCCACTCTGGAGCGCTGGAACGTCGTCAACCGGGTCCTGCCCGACGAGGGCTTCGACGAGGCGGCGCGGGCGTTCGCGCGGCGGCTCGCCGACGGTCCGACCCTCGCCCATGCGGCGACGAAGGCGATCGTCGCCGCCCAGAAGGAGGGCGGGGCCCGGGCCGCCGACGCGATCGTCCCGGAGGTCAGCGGCGCGCTCTTCGCCACCGAGGACCTCCGCAACGCGGTTCGCTCGTTCCTCACCGACGGCCCGGGCAAGGCGACCTATCAGGGGCGCTGAGGGGCGAAGGTCCGCCATCTGACTCGACGTCAGCGCCGTTGCGGCACCGCAACTCTGCCGGTGCGTGGTGTTGAATGCGCGTGATGCCTCGATTCCGCCTTGCCTTGGTGGCCGTTCTGGGAGCGGTCCTGGCCCTGCCTGCTGCTGCCTCGGCGGCCCTCGACAACGTGCCTGCGACGGCGCCCGAAGCGACGCCGAGCTGTCCGGACAGCCCGTGCCTGGCGATCAGCCGCACGATCGGCTACCAGGCGAAGGTGGGTCCGGATCGTGGGCTCATGAAGGTGCCGCGTGACGGCCGCATCGTCTCGTGGTCGATCCAGCTCGGCAAGCCGGGCGACAAGCAGATCGACTTCTTCAACGAGAAGCTCGGGGGCCCGTCGTCGGCGCAGATCGCCGTGCTGCGCATGGGCCGCAAGCTGCGCGCCCGCGTCGTCGCGCTCGGCGAGCCGCAGAAGCTCGCCCCGTACTTCGGCTCGACGGTGGAGTTCCCGCTCGAGCGGACGATCCCGGTCAAGAAGGGCTACGTCATCGGCCTGTCGGTCCCGACGTGGGCGCCGGCGCTGGCCGTCAACCTCGGCGGTGACACGTCCTGGCGCGCGTCGCGCAAGAAGGGCGGCTGCGAGGACACCCAGACGCAGACGGCGTTCGCGGTCAACGCCGTGCCGCAGTTCTACTGCCTGTACCGCACGGCGCGCGTGACGTACTCGGCGCGCGTCATCTCGACGCCGTAGGCCCACCAGGCGCCGGGTTCGCTTCTGGCGCCCGGGGCGACCCCGGGCCGCCGAACGTCCATCCGTGCCACCTTCGGGTGGCACAGACGGACGCTCAGCGCGGGGCCAGGGCGAGCAGGCGCCCGGGGTTCTCGCGCATGCCGTGGACGGCGGCAGCGCTCGCGTGCGACAGCGTCGAGTCAGGCGCCGTCGCCACGGCCGCCCACCAGCGCTGCCGGTCGGTGATCGGTGCGTGCCCGCTGACGTAGACGCCGTCATGGACCTCCCGAAACCCGGCGACGAGATGGGTCGCCTGGCCCCGTGTCAGCGCGCCGCCGGCTCAGCCCGGGCAGGCGCCCGGGTTCTGCTGGCAGAAGTCCGAGAAGCCGCCCGAGCCGCTGCCGCTGTCGGTCGTCCCGGTGCCGCTCCCGCTCCCGCTCCCGCCGCCGCCGCTGGTGCCGCCGGCCCCACCGGTCGTGCCACCGCCGGTCCCGCCGGTCGTGCCACCGGTCGCGCCGCCCGTGCCGCCCGTCCCGGTGCTCGGGGTGGGCGTTGCGCCGCCCGAGCCCGACGTCCCGCCGGTCGCGCCCGTGCCGCCGCTCGCCGGGGTCTCGGTGGTCGTCGTGTCGGTCGTCGACGTCGTCGCGGTCGTGTCGGTCGTCGACGCCCCGCCCGTGCCGCCCGGGATCGCCGAGCTCACCGGCGCCGTGAGCGGCGGCTGGTTCGTCGGGACGACGTCGGAGGTCGCGTCGGTGCCGCCCCCACACGCGGCCAGGCTGCCGCCGAGGACGGCGACGAGCGCGACGGCCGTGGCGCGGCGGCGAAGCATGTGGGTCAGCCGGCGGCGGGTCCGCCGGCGAGGGGGCTCATCCGGCGGCCGCACGTGGGGCAGTCGTTGAGGTCCTTCTGGGCGAGCTGGTCGCACCAGTTGCAGAAGCGGAGGTTCTCGACGGCCCAGGGCAGCCGGGAGGGGGAGGGCGCGAGCGGCACGACCTTGCCGACGACCTCGAGGACCTCGCCGGTCTCGCGGTCGCGGTAGACCTTGCCGGCCTCCGCCTCCAGGAAGATCTCGCGGCCCGTCGACGGGGTCCGCATGCGGTACTGCTGCTTCAGGCTCACGGCGCAGAGCCTACCGGTCCCCACGGCCGCGAGCGCGCTCGGGCGGGTGGGTGGATGCCCGGTCGTCCGGGCATGATGCCGGGCGGTGCGCGTCCTGATCTTCCACGGCTATCTGCTGCGCGGCACGGGCTCGAACGTCTACAACGCCGCGCTCGCCGCGGCGCTGGCCCGTGCCGGCCACGAGGTCCACCTGCTCACCCAGGAGCCGCGCCCCGCCGAGATTGGCCTGCCCCCGGGGGTCACCGTCCATCGGCCCGACATCGGCGGCGTGCTGCCGGTCTACGTCGCCGATCGCTACGAGGGCTTCGAGGCCCGCACGTTCCTCGACCTCGACGACGCCGCGGTCGACGCCTATGTGGCTGCGAACGTGGCCGCGGTCGCCGACCTGCGCGCCCGCCACGACTTCGATGCCGCGTTGGCCAACCACCTCGTCATGGGGCCGCTCATCCTCGCCCGCGGCCTGGCCGGTGCCGTGCCCTACGCGGTCAAGGTCCACGGCAGCGCCCTGGAGTACGTCGTCAAGCGCGACCCCGGCCGCTTCGTGCCGGCCGCCCGCGAAGGCCTGGCGGGCGCCTCGGCGGTCCTCGTGGGCTCCCGCCACACCGCCGAGAGCCTGTGGGCGGCGATGGACGACCCCGACCTGCCCACGCGCACGCGCCTCGGGCCGCCGGGCGTCGACGTCGACCGCTTCGTCGCGCGCGCGCCCGCGGAGGCGGCCGCCGGCCTGGCCGCGCTCGTCGACGACCTGCGCGCCGACGGCGAGACCCGCCCGCACGCCGAGGCGTCGTCGTTCTCGCGCGACGCCTCTCATGCGGCGGACGCGCTGGCCCGCCTGCGGCCCGGCCGCGACCGCCACGTCGCGTTCGTCGGCAAGCTCATCGTCTCCAAGGGCGTCGACCTGCTGGTGGCCGCCTGGCCGCTCGTCCTCGACGCGGCGCCGGATGCCCGCCTCATCATCGTCGGCTTCGGCGCCTACCGCGAGGCACTCGAGCGCCTGCTGGCCGCGCTCGCCGCCGGCGACCTCGCCACCGTCGGCGCCCTGGCCGCCGAGGGCCGCGCCGCCGAGGGCGGCCCGCACGCCCCGCTGCACCACCTCCAGGCCTTCCTCGGGGACCTCGCCGCCGCGCCCGAGCGCGACGCCTACCTCGCCGCCGCCCGGCGTCTGCCCGACCGGGTCGTGCTCACCGGCCGCCTGGAGCACGACGAGCTCGCGCCGCTGCTGGCGCTCTGCGAGGCCGAGGTCGTGCCGTCGACCTTCCCCGAGGCGTTCGGGATGGTCGCCGCCGAGGCGGCCGCCTGCGGCGCGCTGCCGATCGTCGCGCGCCACTCCGGCCTGGAGGAGGTCGCGACGGTCCTCGCCGCCGCGCTGCCGCCCCCGGCCCGCGCCTGGCTGACCTTCGACCGGGGGGCGGGCACGGTGCGCGAGCTCGCCGCCGCGGTCGTCGGGTGGCTCCAGGCCCCGGACGCCGTCCGCGACGCGACCCGGCGGGCGCTCGTCACGACCGCCCGCCAGCGCTTCTCCTGGGACGGCGTGGCCCGTGACGTCCTCGCCGCCGCCCAGGGCCGGCTCGACGATCTGCCGACTCCCTGAGGTTCAGGGTTGCATTGACCGCCGCTCGTGCGGTTAGGATCGATCCCGCTATGGGGAAGAGGAGCCTGGCACGGGGGCCGCTGGTCGCTGCGCTCATCGCGGCGGCGCCGCTGGTGGGGTGCGGCAGCGAGAACATCAAGAACGACCCGGACGTCGTCGCGGGCAAGCAGGCGTTCGTCGCGAACTGCGGCGCGTGCCACACGCTCGCGCGTGCCGAGACGAAGGGCACGACCGGCCCGGACCTCGACGAGGCGTTCCAGCAGTCGGTCAAGGACGGCTTCGGCCGCAACGCGATCCGCGGCATGGTCTACAAGCAGATCCTCTATCCCGACCGCGGCAGCGGCATGCCGGCGAAGCTCGTCACCGGCGAGAAGGCGCACGACGTCGCGGCCTACGTCGCCCAGTCGACTGCCGCCGGGGGCAAGGACACGGGCGCGCTCGCCCACGCCGTCAAGGCCGCCGCGGGCGGCACGGCCAGCGAGAAGGACGGCGTCATCTCGATCCCGGTCGACAAGAGCGGTCAGCTCGCCTATACGGCCGACAAGGCCACCGGCGAGGCGGGCGCGGTGACGATCGAGGCGCCGAACCCGACGAGCACCCCGCACGACATCGTCATCGACGGGCTCGGCAAGGGCGAGGTCGTCACGGACGGCACGTCGTCGTTCAAGGCCACGCTGAAGCCCGGCAAGTACACGTACTACTGCTCGGTGCCCGGCCATCGCGAGGCCGGGATGCAGGGCACCCTGACCGTTCAGTGAGGTAGGCGCCTGGGGCCCGGGCGTACCCTCGCGGGGACCCGGAGGAGCCCCATGAGCGAGACCACGCCGTCCGCGCCCACCACCGCGCCGAACGCCGAAGCGATCGAGGCGTGGGACGGCCCGCTGTTCGAGCGGTTCGTCCGCTACCGCCACCTGCTCGTGACCGGCCTGGCCGCCCACGGTGACGCCGCGCTGGACCGCTACCCGCCGCCCGCCGGCGGCCGTGCGATCGACCTCGGCTGCGGCTTCGGCGACACGACCCGGCAGATCGCCGCCCTCGTCGGCCGCGACGGCCACGCCGTGGGGGTGGACGCCTCCGCGCGCTTCATCGAGGCGGCGACGAGCGAGGCTGCGGAGGCGGGCGTCGGGAACGTGGCATTCCGCGTCGCCGACGTCCAGACCGCCGATCTCGGCGGCCCGTTCGACCTCGCGTTCTCCCGCATGGGGATGATGTTCTTCACGAACCCCGTGGCGGCGCTGCGTCGGGTGGGGGAGGCGCTCGCGCCCGGCGGCCGGCTCGTCATGGTCGTCTGGCGGCGCCGGGAGGACAACGCCTGGGTGCACCGCGCCCAGCAGATCGTCGAGCGGATCCTCCAGCGTCCCGACGACTACAGCGAGCCCACCTGCGGGCCCGGACCGTTCTCGATGGCGGATGCCGACACGGTCACCGCCCAGCTGCTGGCCGCGGGCTTCGACGATGTGGCCCTGCACCGCAACGACCTGCCGATCCTCATCGGCCGCGACGTCGACGAGGCGATCGACCTCGTCATGGCGATCGGCCCGGCCGGCGAGATCGTCCGCCTGTGGGGCGGCCGTCAGGCGCACCGCCACGAGGAGATCCGGGCCGCGCTGCGCGAGGGCCTCGACGAGTTCGTCGGCGACGGTGCCGTGCACGCCCAGGCCTCGACCTGGACGGTCGCCGCTACGCGACCGCCCGCAGGATCAGCACGAGGGCGATGATGACGGCGGCGCCGGCCGCGACGACGAGCAGCACCCGGAACATCGCGGCCTCGGAGCGCAGCGGGGCGAGGACGCGCCGCAGGATCTCGTTCCAGTCGCGCTCCGGCGTCTCGTCGCCGGTCACCGGCGTCACAGGACGTAGATCGTCATGTAGACGATGATCCACATGATGTCGACGAAGTGCCAGTAGACGCCCGGGATCTCCAGCCCGTCGTGGTGCTCGGCCGAGAAGTGGCCGCGGAACGCCCGCCAGGTCACCATCGCCAGCAGCACGAGCCCGATCGTCACGTGGGCGCCGTGCAGGCCGGTGAGCCCGAAGAAGATCGTGCCCTGCGCATGGTCCTGGGGCGCGAAGCCGACGTGGACGTACTCGTTGATCTGGATGAACAGGAACGTCAGGCCGAGCAGGAACGTCGTGAACATCCCGGCCTGCATGCCGAACCGGTTGCCGGCCTTGATCGAGGTCTGCGCCCAGTGCAGCGTCAGCGACGACGACACGAGGATCGCCGTGTTGACGCCGGCGACGGCGACCGGCAGGTCGACGCCGTCGATGGGAAACCACGTCGCCCCCTCGTTGACCACCCGGATGAAGAAGTAGGCGGTGAAGAACGCGCCGAACACCATGATCTCGCTGATGATGAACAGCAGCATTCCCAGCAGCGCGGGCTCCACGCGGGAGCTCCGGTTCGCCGGGGGCGGACCGTGGTGGTCGTGGGCGACGGGCAGCGACGCGGCTTCCATGGTGCTCCTCTAGGCGGCCTCGGCCGGGCTGCGCTCGCCGGCCTCGACATGCTCGACGGGCTTGCCGGTGACCCGGCGGACGCGCTCGATGAGGTCGGAGCGCATCCAGCCGGACCGGGTCGCCGGCAGCGTCGAGATGACGATGTCGTCGACCCGGAAGAACTGCAGGGCGTTCATCGTGGCCGTGTAGGGGTCGGGGTCAGCGATCATGCCCGCGGCCAGCAGGTCGGCGGCGACGAGCCGGTCGACGAGCTGGGCCATGCGCGCCCGCGCCTGGGAGGCGTGGATGCCCTCGCCACCCTCCTGGGGGACGACGACGATGAAGAGATGGCGGTGCTCGCCGCCGGCCGCCTTGTCCCGCAGGCACTTCAGCAGCTCGTCGCTGGAGGCGGTGCGGGCGGCGACCACGAGCGAGACGTCGAACGGGATGCCTTCGGCGTCGATGTCCTGGACCACGTGCGTGACCGGCAGGCCGGAGGCGTTCTCGATGCGTTCGATGAGGTCGCGCCGCAGCCAGCCCGACACCGTCGCCGGATAGGTCGAGACCACGATCTCGTCGGGCTGGTGGTCGGCGACGGCGTCCATCGCCGCGGTGAACGGGTCGGGGTCGCCGATGTCGCCGACGACGTTGACCCCGAGCTCACGCATGAAGCGTCGGGCGAGGTCGATGCGGACCTTCGCCGCATCGGCGACGACGTCGTCGTAGATGATGTTGCCGTGCCGGGGCCGGTTGCGCGGCACGCACACGACGACGCGCGCGTCGCCCGTCGCCTCGGCGACCTTGGCCTGGATCGCCTCGAGCAGCTTGCCGCCGGCGAGCGTCTCGTTGGCGACGACGAGGATCGTCCTCATGGTGCGCTACCTCCTGGCGTGGGTGTGGTGGATGGGGTCGCCGCAGCGCCCGCCGGCACCTCGGCCGGACGGGTGGGCGCGAAGATCCCGTGGACGGCGCCGGGCACGCCGAACTCGTAGGGGCCGCCGACGACGGTCGGGACGGCATCGAAGTTGAAGATCGGCGGGGGCGAGGACACCTGCCACTCGAGCGTGAGCGCGCGCCACGGGTTGGCGGTCGCCCGGGCGCCGCCGCGCGCCGAGGACAGCACGTTGTAGGCGAACAGCAGGGTGCTGAGCCCGAGCCCGAACGACGCGAGCGAGATGACGAGGTTCCAGGTGGCGAACTGGTCGGCGTAGTCGGCGACCCGGCGCGGCATGCCCTCGACGCCGATGAGGTGCATCGGCGCGAACGTGACGTTGAAGAACACGAGCGTCGTCCAGAAGTGGATCTTGCCCAGCCGTTCGTCGACGTGCCGGCCGGTGATCTTCGGGAACCAGTGGTAGACGCCGGCGAAGATCGTGAACAGCGAGCCGCCGAAGAGCACGTAGTGGATGTGGGCCACGATGAAGTACGTGTCGCTGACGTGGATGTCGAGCGGGACCATCGCGAGCATGACGCCCGAGATGCCGCCGCAGGTGAACATCGCCAGGAAGCCCAGGGCGAAGAGCATCGACGTGTCGAGCCGCAGCACGCCCCGCCAGAGCGTCGCCAGCCAGCTGAAGATCTTGATGCCGGTCGGCACGGCGATGATCGCGGTGGTGACCATCATCGGGATGCGGATCCACGACTGCATGCCCGAGACGAACATGTGGTGGGCCCAGACCGTGAAGCCGAGGATGACGATCGCCAGCAGCGAGAAGGCCATCATCCGGTAGCCGAAGACCGGCTTGCGGGCCTTCGTGGCGATGACCTCGCTGATGATGCCGAACCCGGGCAGCATCATGATGTAGACGGCCGGGTGCGAGTAGAACCAGAAGACGTGCTGGTACATGAGCGGGTCGCCGCCCCGCTCGGAGTCGAAGAAGTTGAAGCCCAGCGACCAGTCGAGCAGCACGAAGAACTGCGAGGCGGCGATGAACGGCGTGGCGATGACGACGAGCAGCGACGTCGCGAAGTTCGCCCAGACGAGCAGCGGCATCCGGAAGAACGACATGCCCGGTGCGCGCATGGTGATGATGGTCACCAGGAAGTTCAGCGCGGTCGCGATCGATGAGGCGCCCGCGAACTGGACGCCGATCGTGAAGAACATCTGCCCGAGTGGCTGGTCGGTCGCCAATGGAGCGTAGGCCGTCCAGCCGCTGGCGAACGAGCCGCCGGGCGCCAGGAACGACAGCAGCATGAGGATGCCGGCGCAGGGCAGCAGCCAGAACGACAGGGCGTTCAGGCGCGGGAACGCCATGTCCGGCGCGCCGATCATGAGCGGCAGCACGTAGTTGGCGATGCCGGCGAAGACCGGGATGACGAAGAGGAAGATCAGCAGCGAGGCGTGGACGCTGAAGAGCCCGTTGAACGTGCTGGCGTCGACGAACTGGCGACCCGGCTGGGCGAGCTCGGCGCGCATGAGCATCGCCATGAGCCCGCCGATGAACAGGAAGGCGAACGAGTGGACGATGTACTGGACGCCGATGACCTTGTGGTCGGTGTTCGGGCGCAGGTAGTCGCGCCAGCTCGTGGCGCCGTGGCTGGAGTGGTCCTCCGGGCGCGTCGGACGGCCCGAGGCCCAGTAGAACCAGTAGTCGAAGCAGCCGAGGCCGACGAGGAACGCCAGCGGCACGGCGATCATCGCGATGATGACGATCGACTGGGCCTGGAGCAGGTGCTCGAAGCGGTCGTGGCCGTAGGCGGCCCGGACGCTCCAGCTCAGCGCGGTGCTGAACGCACCGGCGAGCAGCATCGCGAAGATCGCGCGCGGCCAGCCCGGCCGACGGAGCTGCGTGATCACTTGCCCGCCACCTCCTCGAGGTAGTCGACGAGCGCATCGAGCTGGGCGCCCGTCAACAGGTCCTTGTAGTTCGCCGGCATGATGTTCGCGTCAAAGCCCTTGGTGATGTCGGCGTTGGGGTCGACGATCGACTCGTGGATGAAGGCCTTGTCGCGGCCCTTCAGCGCGGTGTCGAGGTCGGGGCCGACGCCGCCGACGGTGCCCGCGTCGGCGAGCTTGTGGCAGGCGCCGCAGGCGGTGGCGCCGCTGGCGCTGTCGCCCTTCATGAAGAGCGCCTTGGCATCGACCTTCTCGCCGCCGCCGGCCGCCCCACCGCCTTCGCCGCCCCCGGCGGCCCCGCCGCCGGCGCGGGTCGTCATCTTCTGCACCCAGCGGTCGAACTCCGCGGCCGGCAGGACGTGGGCGGTCTGGCGCATGAACGCGTGGCCGAGGCCGCAGAGCTCGGCGCACACGACCGGGTAGGTGCCCAGGCGCTTCGGCGTGACCCGGATGTGGGTGGTGATGCCCGGGACGGCGTCGATCTTCATCCGCCAGGCAGGTACCCAGAAGTCGTGCAGGACGTCGCGCGTCGTCACGTTGAAGCGCACGGACTTGCCCTCGGGCACGTAGAGCTGGGCCGTCGTGAACTTCTGGCCGTTCTCGTTGTAGGAGAAGGTCCAGGTGAACTGCTGCGCGTGGACCTCGACGACGCGCTCGTTGCCGGCGGCCGGCGCCTTCTCGATGTCGTGCAGGACGATGTAGGCGTAGCTGCACAGCGCCACGAGCAGGATCGCCGGCCCGGCGGTCCAGATGACCTCGAGCTTCGTGTTGCCGTGGATCGGCGGGCCGTCGAGCTGCTCCTGGCCGGGTCGCATGCGGAAGTCGTGGGCGGCGAACAGCACGACGACGACGACCAGCACGAAGAACGGCACCGAGCAGATGATCAGGACATCCCAGAGGGTGTCGATCTTGTCGGCCTGCGTGGATCCGTCGGCCGGGAACCAGTCGATGATCAGGCCCAACGCGATGCCGACGGCGCTCGCCAGCAGGCCCACGACGAGCATCTGGCTGATGCGCCGCCGGCCCACGGGTCCCCCAACGGCATCGGGCTCGCCCCGAGTGCTCTCCTCACCCATAGCGCGACGATCCTAAGCGCGTCGGACGGATCGACGCAACGGTTGTCGTTCACCGAGTGGACGGGAGAGCGATCCGGAGGGCCGCGAGCGGACCGTGTCAGCGGCCGATCCGGCCGGATCGGAACTCGGACGGCGCGCACCCGTGGTGGCGCCGGAAGGCCTTGGCGAACTGGGCGGGCTGGCGGTAGCCGACCCGTCGCGCCGCCTCGCCGACGGGCATCCGCGGATCGGTCAGCAGCTCGCCGGCACGCCGCATGCGCACGGCGGTGAGATGGTCGCGGAACGTCGTGGCGCCGATCTCGGCGTAGGCGCGCTGCAGCTGGCGCCGTGAGGTCGCGACCCGGCGGGCGATGTCGTCGAGCGTGAGGTCCGAGGCGTACTCGGCCTCGACGATCGCGGCGGCCTCGGCGAGGAGGCTGCGGCGCAGGCGGGTCGTGGCGGGGCGGTGGGGGCTCAACGCGTCCGTCGGGCGAACAGCGGGGTTTGGCGTGGCGCTGGTCAGATGCTACGGTGCGGCCTTGAGGCAAACGTTGCAAGCGGCGGAGGGAGCGGCATGCAGGTTCGCGAGGGGATGACGAACACCGTCCTGACGATCGGTCCGGGACACACGTTGCGCGAGGCGGCGCGGCTCATGTCCGAACGGCGCATCGGCGCGGCGGTCGTTCTCGACCCCGACGCGGCGGGCCCCGGCATCCTCACCGAGCGCGACGTGCTCGACTCGATCGGCGCCGGGCAGAGCCCCGACGAGGAGCGTGTCGGCGACCACCTGACCAGCGACGTCGTCTACGCGTCGCCCGAGTGGTCGCTGGAGGAGGCGGCCGCGGCGATGGTGCGCGGCGGCTTCCGGCACCTCATCGTCTGCGAGAGCGGCGAGATCCTCGGCGTGCTCTCGGTCCGCGACGTCGTGCGGTGCTGGACCGACGACGGTGCGGCGTGCGAGGTGCCCGAGACGGTGGGGTGGGCCGCGTAGCGGCCGCCTCCAGCGCTTCAGGGGGTCGAGGGATCGTCGTGAGGGCCGGGGCGCTGGGGCGCCGGCCCTCACGACACCACGGCCGCTAGTGCGGCTCGTCGTGGTGGACCGGCAGCGCGTCGAACTCGCGGCGCGCGTCGACGATCCACTTGTACAGGACGACGACGGTCAGGACGAGCCCCGCGATGAGCAGGACGGGCCAGGTCGTCACGCCGATGAGCGCGGCGGTGATGCCGACGGTCAGCAGCAGCGGGTGCAGCGACCCGGGCGGGAGATGGATCTCCTCGCCGGCGGGCGGGATCTCGCGGTCGACGGGGCTCATGCGACGTAGATGGCCGCGGCCACGAAGGTCAGGCCGAACATGACGGCGCACACCGCGCCGGCGATGAGGCCGGTGCGGATGTTCTTGCGAGCGAGATTGCGGTCCATGAGGTCAGAGATTCTCCCAGACGACGTCAGAGCTTGACGTCCGCCACCAAGGCGACGAACAGCAGCGCGAGATAGAGCAGCGAGAAGAGGTACAGGCGCAGCGCCGCGGGCCGGTCGGCGCGCCGGTAGAGGTTGACGGCCAGCGCGCAGAACGCGACGCCCAGCGACAGCGACGCGCCGAGGTAGACCAGGCCCAGCCCGCCGGCGCAGAACGGCAGCTGCGTCACGGCATACAGCAGGAAGCTGTAGAGGAGGATCTGGCGCCGGGTCTCCTGCTCGCCGCGCACGACCGGCAGCATCGGTACGCCGACCTTGGCGTACTCGTCCTTCATGAGCAGCGACAGCGCCCAGAAGTGCGGCGGCGTCCAGAAGAAGACGATCGCGAAGAGGTAGATCGGCAGGCCGGTCAGGCCGCCGGTGACCGCCGCCCAGCCGACGAGCGGGGGCACCGCGCCCGCGGCACCGCCCCACACGATGTTCTGCCACGTGCGGCGCTTGAGCCACACCGTGTACATGAGCGTGTAGCCCAGAAAGCCCGAGAACGACAGCGCGGCCGCGAGGACGTTCGTCGTCACCGTCAGCCACAGGAAGCCGCCGATGCCGAGCGCGATGCCGTACCAGAGGGCGACGGCGGGGGCGATCCTGCCGGCGGGGATCGGTCGGGTCGCGGTGCGCGCCATCCGGACGTCGATGTCGCGGTCGTACCAGTGGTTGACCGCGCCGGCGCCGCCGGCCGACAGGAAGCCGCCGATCAGCGTGGCGAGGATGAGCTCGACCGACGGGCTGCCGGCCGCGAGCATCGTCGTGACCGTCGTCAGCAGCAGCAGCAGCTGGACCTTCGGCTTCGTGAGCGCCAGCAGGTCGGCAGCCAACTGCCGCGCGCCGGGGGCCGGCAGCGCGGCGGCGGGTGAGGTGGCGCGGGACGCCTCCATGAGAGACGGCGAGCCTACCGCCTAGGCCTCGGGGCCGCCATGGGCGGCGAGCCGGCCGGCCTCGACCTCGGTCTGCTGCGCGGTCGCGACACCGCCGCTCTGCGCGACGACCTGACGGCGAATGTCCTTCATCGGCTCGACCGAGCGGATCCGCGGGATGACGTCGAAGTTGTTCGTCGGCGGCGGCGACGTCGTGAACCACTCGAGCGTGTTGGCCTTCCACGGGTCCGGCCCGGCGACCGGGCCCTTCTTCAGCGACCGCAGGACGTTGAAGAGCGTGATCGAGACGCCGACGCCGAGGATGAACGCGCCGATCGTCGAGATGAGGTTCAGCGTCGCGAGGTTGCGGATGTCGGGGTACTCGTAGATGCGCCGCGGCATGCCCTCGAGGCCGGCCGAGTGCTGGACGAGGAACGTCGTGTGGAAGCCGACGAGCATGAACGCGAAGCTCGCCTTGCCCAGGCCCTCGCTGAGCATCCGGCCCGACATCTTCGGGAACCAGTAGTAGAGCCCGGCGAAGACGCCGAACACCGCGCCGCCCATGAGCACGTAGTGGAAGTGCGCGACGACGTAGTACGTGTCGTGGACCTGCCAGTCGATCGGGAAGACGGCGACGAAGATGCCGGTGATCCCGCCGATGAGGAACGTCCCGATGAATCCGACCGAGAACAGCAGCGCGGTCGTGTACTCGATCGTGCCCCGCCAGAGCGTGGCGATCCAGTTGAAGATCTTCACGCCGGTCGGGACCGCGATGAGGAACGAGCTCATCATGAAGAAGATGAGGACGATCGACGGGCTCGGCGTCGTGAACATGTGGTGCGCCCACACGAGCAGGCCGAGGAACGCGATGACGATCGTCGACGCGGCGACGGCCTTGTAGCCGAAGATCGGCTTGCGGGCGAAGACCGGCAGGACCTCGGAGAGGATGCCGAAGCCCGGCAGCACCATGATGTAGACCTCGGGGTGCCCGAAGAACCAGAAGAGGTGCTGCCACAGCATCGGCGAGCCGCCGTTGGCCTCGTCGTAGAAGTTCGTGCCGAAGTGGCGGTCGGTCAGCAGCAGCGTGACGGCGCCCGCCACGACCGGCAGGCAGAGGATGAGCAGGACCGAGTAGGTCAGGATCGACCAGACGAAGAGCGGCAGTCGGCCCCAGCCCATGCCGGGCGCCCGCATGTTCGCGATCGTCGCGTAGAAGTTGATCGAGCCGATGAGCGAGCCCAGGCCGGTGAGGTGGATGAGGAAGATCCACGCGTCCACGCCGCCGGAGGGCAGGTAGGTCGTGTCGCTGAGCGGCGAGTAGCACGTCCAGCCGCACTCGGGCGCGTCGAACAGCAGCGAGGCGTAGAAGACGATGCCGCCGGCGGCCAGGAGCCAGAACGACAGGGCGTTGAGCTTCGGGAACGCCATGTCGCGCGCGCCGATCATGAGCGGCACGAAGTAGTTGCCGAACCCGGCCATGACCGGCACGACGAACAGGAAGATCATCGTCGTCCCGTGCATCGTGAAGAGCTGGTTGAACGTCTGCGGCGTGAGCAGATCGTTGTTCGGGACGGCGAGCTGGAGGCGGATCATCAGCGCCTCGATCCCGCCCAGCAGGAAGAACCCGAAGGTCAGGACCAGGTACATGATCCCGAGCTTCTTGTGGTCGGTCGTGGTGACCCAGTCGACCCAGCCGCGCCGCCGCGGGTCGACCGCATGCGCGGCGACCTGGGGGACGGGGGTCAGGGTGCTGGTGGGCGTGTCGACGGTGGCGGCCATGCGGAAGTCAGATCCTCGGGGCTACGGCTGGGGGGAGGTGGCGGGCTGGCCGCCGGGGTTCTGCGTGCTCGACTCGGCGGCGGCCTTCGTGGCCGCCTGGATGTCGGTCTTGCGCTGCTCGAGCCAGCGCTGGTACTCGGGCACGGAGACGGCGCGGACGCGGGCGGTCATGTTGGCGTGACCGCGGCCGCACAGCTCGGCGCACTGGCCGAAGAAGACCGTGCCGCCGGGCTTCTTGCCGAACTTCCCGGGGATCTTGAACCAGGTGTGGTTCGTGTAGCCCGGGACGGCGTCGAACTTGCCGCCGAGCTGCGGGATCCACCAGGAGTGGGCGACGTCCTGCGCCGTGATGTCGAGCGTGACGGTCGTGTCGACCGGGACGACCATCTCCTCGTAGGAGAACGGCTCGCCGAGGTTCAGGCCCGTCTTGCAGTTGTCGGAGTACGTGTAGCGCCAGAGGTACTGCTGCCCGTTGACGCAGATGTTCAGCGACTTGCCGTTCGGCGGCAGGCGCCGGCTCGTGTCGGCGAGCTGCAGGCCGTTCGGCGACGAGTTCGGCGGGGTGCGGATGTCGTCGAGCTTGATGAAGGTCAGCGTCGCCAGGACGACGAGGATGACCGCTGCGCCGACGGTCCAGCCGATCTCCAGCCGCGTGTTGCCGCGAATCTGGGCGGCGACGGCGCCCTTGCGCGCCTTGAACTTGATGAGGCTGTAGAGGAGCAGGCCTTCGACGCCGACGAAGACGATGATCGCCACGGCCATGACGAACCAGTAGAGGGTGTCGATGTCGTCGGCGTTGGACGAGCCGCCGGACTCGGGGCTGAAGATGTCGGCCGAGGCGACGGGCGCCAGCAGCAGGACACCGGCCAGAACGGCGAGCAGGGCGAGGAATGCGCGGCGCGAAGTCATGAGGTTGCGAGGGCGTGAGGCGGTCAAGGCGCGCGGATTCTATGCACGAACGCCAGCGGAGGGCGCGCTCGTACGGTCAGGCGGGAGTCCGCGAGGATTCCCGGCGCAGCGTTCGGTCCCGTACGGCCGGGCCCCGTATTCGGCGCGGACGCAGCCGGTCCGTAGAGTCCACGTCATGGCCCGGCGTCCGGTCATCGGCCTGGGAACCGCGCTGGAGCGCGCCCGTTGGGGCGCCTGGGACGGTTCGGCGCACCTGCTCTCGCGTGAGTACGCCGACGCCGTGCAGCGCGCCGGCGGCCTCGCGGTCCTGCTGCCGCCGGACCCGCGGGCGGTCGGCGAGCCCGGTCCGTTGCTGGACCTCCTCGACGGGCTCGTGCTCACCGGGGGCGCCGACCTCGACCCAGCCACCTACGGCGCCGAGGCCCATCCGCAGACGCGCGGCACCGTGCCCGAGCGCGACGTCTTCGAGATCGCGCTCGCGCGCGAGGCGATCGCCCGCGACCTGCCGGTGCTCGGGATCTGCCGCGGGATGCAGCTGCTGAACGTCGCGCGCGGCGGGACGCTGCTCCAGCACCTGCCCGAGAGCCACGGCCACAGCGAGCACCGCCGCCACCCGGGGTCGTTCGAGGGCGCCGACCACCTGGTCCGGCTCGAGCCCGGGTCGCTGGCGGCCCGCGCCGCGGGCGAGCTCGACCACCGGACGCTCAGCCATCATCACCAGGGCGTCGACGTCATCGGCGACGGGTTCGTCGTCAGCGGCCGGTCGGTGCTCGACGACCTCGTCGAGGCGATCGAGCTGCCCGACCGCCGGTTCGTCCTCGGCGTCCAGTGGCACCCGGAGGTCGACGAGACGAGCCGGCTCATGGGCGCGCTGGTGGCCGCCGCCGCGGCCGCCGCCGCGGCCGGCGGCGGCTCCTAGGCGGCCGCGCGGCGTCCGACCGCGTCGGCCACGCCCTTGCGGGCCCGGCAGACGAGCGCCTTGCTCGCGCCCGGGCTCACGCCCAGCGCCCGGCCGATCTGGGAGTGCGTGCGGTCCTCGAGCTCGTGCATGAGCAGCGCGCGGCGCTGGCGGTCGGGCAGCGCCTCGAGGCCGTCGACGACCTCGCCGAGCTCGTCGCGGCGGGCGATGACCGAGACCGGGCCGGCCCCCGGGTCGCGCAGGACGGCCGCGTGCGGCTCGAGGTCGGTCGTGCGGTGCGGGCGACGCAGCTGGTCGACGCAGCGGTTGCGGACGATCGCGTGCAGCCACGGGCGCAGGAGGATCGTCTCCCCGCCGCCGCGCTGCAGGGCGCGCAGCGCGCGCAGGAACGCGTCCTGGACGCACTCCTCGGCGTCGTGGTGGTGGCCGCCGAGGACCTGGCGGGCGTAGCCGAGCAGCGGCGCCTCGTAGCGATCGACGATCGCGGCGAACGCTGCGTCGGACCCCTGGCGCACGGCGGCGACGAGCGCGTCGTCGCTCGCGGCGCCGGCGCGCGGCAGGCGTGCGATGGGGGAGGTCGGGGGCGTCGTGGCGGACATGGACAGGATGGTCGCCGCCGCCGGGCCGACCCGCCAGAGCCCTCGGGGCTAGAGGTTCCACACCCAGGTGAGACCGATCCACACCCAGGTGTGGCGGGGTCGGGGCCCGGAGACGGATTACCCTGGGGTCGTGACCGACGAGTCCCCTCTCGCCGCCCACGCCGCCTCGCCCGTCGAGCTCCAGCAGCGCCTCGGCGCCGAGCGCGAGGGCGCTCCGCTGCTCGTCCTGCGCGACGGTGACGGCGCCCAGCTGCTCGTGCGCCTCGCCGGCGAGCGCCTGAGCCTCGGGCGCGCGGAGACCAACGACGTGCCGTTGGGCTGGGACAGCGAGGTCAGCCGGCTGCACGCCGAGCTCGAATGTCTCGCGGGCGAGTGGACGATCGTCGACGACGGCCTCTCGCGCAACGGCACCTACGTCAACGGCCAGCGGATCTCGGGCCGCACCCGGCTGCGTGACGGCGACGTCATCCGGCTCGGGCGCACGGTCATCGGCTACCGCCGCCCGGAGGCGGAGGAGACCCAGGACCGGACGGTCGTCGCCGGCGAGCCGGTGACGCTCGCGAGCCTGCCGCCGACGCAGCGCCAGGTGCTCGTCGCGCTGGCACGCCCGTACAAGCACGGCGAGTTCGCCACCCCGGCGACCAACCAGGCGATCGCCGACGAGCTGCATCTCAGCGTCGACGCGGTCAAGGCGCACCTGCGGACGCTCTTCCAGCGCTTCGGCATCGAGCAGCTGCCGCAGAACCAGAAGCGCGCCGGCCTCGTGGCCGCCGCCTTCCAGCAGGGGCTGCTGCGCCAGCGCGACCTCTGAGGCCGCGCCCGGTCAGGGGCGGGGCCGGACGGTGTCAACGCGGATCGGCGTCACGGTGCCGTCGGCGAGGTTCGTCACCCAGGCCCGCTCGCCGCGGGCGGCGATGGCGAACGGGTTGCTGCCGACGTCGACGCGGGCAAGCTCGCCCCCGGTCCGCGGGTCGTGCAGGGCGACGGCATCGGCGAGATACCCGGCGACCCAGACGCCCGCGCCGCTGTAGGCGACCCCGACGGGGGCGGCGACGGTCTGCTTGACGGTCTTGTTGTCGATGCCGCGCGGCAGCTTGGCGAGCGTGTAGTCGTCGTACTGGGCCACCCACACGGTGCCGCCTCCGTAGGCGACCCCGCGCGGGCCGGCGCCGATCGGCAGGCTCTTGCGTACGCCGTCGCTCGGCCGGATGCGCGTGATGCGCGAGCGCTTGCCGTTCGTCAGCCAGACGTAGCCGCCGCCGGTCGTCAGGCCGGCGACGCCCTCCTCGCCGACGAGAACCTGGGTCGCGATGGCGTTCGTCCGCTCGTCGACCTTGATGACCGTCGCGGCGCTGCCGCTGTGGCCCTCGCGGCGCCCGACCCAGACCGCGCCCTCGCCGGCCGCCACGAGCACCGCGTCGCCGGGGGGCAGGTCGATGACCTTCTCGACCCTGCCGCTGGGCAGCGCGAGGCGGACGAGCTGGCTGCGGTTGCCGTTGGTCACCCACAGGGAGCCGAAGCCGGCCGCGACGCTCGTCGCGCCGCCCGAGAACGGCAGGTTGATGTGCCGGGTGGCGCCGCGCCCGTCGGCCGGGACCCCGGTGAGCCGGTTGCGCCGGGCGCTCGTCACCCACAGGCGCCCGCGCGCGAAGGCGATCGACGTCGGGCGCGGGTCGACCTTCATGGGCCGGCCCGTGCGCAGGTCCCCGGGGCCGATCGTGGCCGGGGTGGTCGTCGTCGTGGACGCGGTCGGCTTCGTGTCGCCGCCGCTGCCGCCGGTCAGCAGCAGGGCGGCGACCACGACGACCGCCGCGCCCGCCAGCAGCGAGAGCGCCGGGGCCAGCCACGGCCGTACACGGCGCCCGATGACGCGGGTGATCGCCAGCTCGGTCGGTGTGTCCGAGGGGGAGACCGCGGTCTCCTCGCCGCCGCCCGGCGCGGCGGCCCCGCGGGCGACCGTCCGCTCCGGCGGCGGCCCGGGCGCGTCGCCGACCGCCGCCAGCGCGGCACGGCCGAGGTCGCCCGCGGACGGAAAGCGGTCGGCCGGGTCTTTCTCCAGGGCGCGGTGCACGACCTCCGCCAGCGGCCCGGGCACGTCCGGGGCGAGGTCGCGGGCGTCGGGCGCCGGCTCGTGGAGGTGGGCGTAGAGCGTCGCCTCGTCGGAGTCGCGGCGATAGGGCGCCGTCCCGGTCAGCCCGTAGAAGAGCAGGCAGCCCAGGGCGTACACGTCGGTGCGCGCGTCGACCGGCTCGCCGCGGATCTGCTCGGGCGCGACGTAGCCGAGCGTGCCGACCCAGCGCCCCGCGCCGGTCACCGTCGTCTCGCCGCCCTCGAGGCGCTTCGTCAGGCCGAAGTCGGTGAGGTAGGCGTGGTCGCCGTCCAGCAGGACGTTGGCGGGCTTGATGTCGCGGTGGACGAGGCCGCGGGCGTGGGCGGCATCGAGCGCGGCGCCGACCTGGGCGATGATCCGTGCGGCCCGCTCGGCGTCGAGCGGCCCGCCGCGGCGCACGAGCGACCGCAGGTCCTCGCCGTCGACGAACCGCATGGCCAGGTAGAGGCGCCCGTCCTGCTCACCGGCCGAGTAGACCGGGACGACGTTGGGGTGGTCGATCGCCGCTGCGGCGCGCGCTTCGCGGACGAACCGTGCCCGGAAGTCCTCGTCGGCGGCCAGCGATCCGGCGATGAGCTTGAGCGCCACCGGGCGTTCCAGGTCGAGCTGCAGCGCGCGGTAGACGACGCCCATCCCGCCGCGGCCGGCGACGCCGTCGATGCGGTGGCCGGCGAAGACGTCGCCGTCGTGAAGCTCGGGGTCGGACGCGGCCATGCGAGCCCGCGAACCTACCGGCCACGGCCGACGCGGCGCGGTCCGCCGCCGCCACTACACTCCGGCGCCTCTCGTGCGTCTGTCGTCCGCCCTTCGCCTGGCCGCCTGGGGCGTCGTGGCCACCGGCGTCGCGGTTCCGCTCGTGCGCCGGCGCGCGCGGATCCCGCCCCCGGTCGTGTCCGCCGCCGCGGCCGCTGCGCCCATCGCCCTGTCCGTTGTCGTCCCGCGCACGCGCGCGCGCGATGTGGTCGTCTGCTGCCTGCAGATGTACGCCTACACGGTGACCTACCAGATGCCCAACGACGACCCGGCCGTTCTCGAGGCGCGGGTCCACGTCGACTATCCGCACCGCGTCGACAAGGTCCTCGGGCTGGGCGTCATCCCGAACGTCCGCCTCCAGCGCTGGTTCGCCGCGCCCGGCCGCATCCGGCGGCGCGACCAGGTGCTCGTCTGGTGCCACTGGCTCTGGTTCCTGTTCCCGCACGGGACCGCCGCCTACGTCCTGCTGCGCCATCCGGAGCGGTTCGAGCGCACGGCGCTCATGACCTACGCGGTCTTCGACCTCGGGCTCGTCGGCTACTGGGCGCTGCCGACCGCGCCGCCCTGGTACGCCTCTGAGCACGGGCGCCTGGGCGAGGGCGGCGAGATCGCCGTGCGCCGGATGATGGTCGAGCACGGCGAGGCGTTCTGGAAGGACAACTGGGGACCCCTTTACAGTGTCCTGGGAGGGAACCCGCTTGCCGCCATGCCCTCGCTGCACTTCGCGACCTCGCTCATGGCCGCCCACCTGCTCAGCGACGTGGGGACGCTCCCGGGCGCCGTCGGGTGGACCTATGCGCTCACGCTCGGTTTCGCGCTCGTCTACCTCGGTGAGCATTACCTCATCGATCTGCTGGCCGGCACCGCTCTGACCGAAGGGGTGCGCACGGCCGCGCCCCATGCCGCGCCGGCCCTGGCGCGGGTCAGCCGTGCGCTGCAGGCGCTCGAACGCCGGGTGCAGGCATGACGGTCAGCCGGCGGCTCCCGCGCCCCGAGCGCGACGACCTGCGCGACGAGCCGCTGCTCGACGCCCCGCCGGCCGAGCCCGAGGAGGACGACGACGAGGAGATGCCGCGCATCACGGTGTCGCGCCGGGCGCTCGTGCTCGGCGCGATCTTCGTGGTCCTCTGCATCGGCTTCCTGGCCTTCGTCCTGCCGCAGATCGCCGGGCTCGGTGACACGTGGCAGCAGGTCAAGCAGGGTGAGCCCGGATGGCTCCTCATCGCCGGGCTCTTCACGATCCTCTCGTTCGGCGGCTACGTCGCGCTCTTCCAGGGCGTCTACGTCAGCGGCGGCCTGCGGCTGACGTTCGCCGAGAGCTATCAGATCACGATGGCGGGGCTGGCGGCCACCCGGGTCTTCGCCGCCGGCGGCGCCGGCGGCATCGCCCTGACGGCGTGGGCGCTGCGGCGCGCGGGGATGCCGCGCCGGGCGGTCGCCGACCAGACGCTCGCGTTCCTCACGTTGACCTATGCGGTCTACATGATCGCGCTCGTCGTCTGCGGGCTCGGGCTCTACCTCGGGATCTTCCCGGGCAGCGACGACTGGGCGATCACGCTGCTGCCGGCGTGCATCGGCGGGGCCCTCATCGTCGTCGGCCTGCTCGCGTCGCTGACCCCGCCCGACCTCCAGCAGCGCCTCGAGGGCTTCGCCCGCAGCCACGGCCTCGTCGCGCGCGTCCTCCAGAAGGCGGCGAACCTGCCGGCGGCGATCTCCGCCGGCGTGCGGATCTCGATCCGCCACATCCGCGCCGGCGATCCGGCGCTCGTCGGGTCGATCGCCTACTGGGGCTTCAACATCGCCGTGCTGTGGGCGTCGTTCAAGGCGTTCGGCCACGCGCCGCCCTGGGCGGTCATCGTCATGGGCTACTTCGTCGGCATGCTCGCCAACCTGCTGCCGCTGCCGGGCGGGGTGGGCGGCGTCGACGGCGGCATGATCGGTGCGTTCGTCGCGTTCGGGGGCGAGTCGAAGGACACGATCGTCGTCGCCGTGCTGACCTACCGCCTCTTCGCCTTCTACCTGCCGACCCTGCCGGGCGCACTCGCCTACCTGCAGCTGCGCAAGACGGTGGCCCGCTGGCGCGAGGAGCGGCTGGCCCGGCGGGCGGCCTGCGCCCAGGCGGCGGCACGCGCCTGAGCGGCGCTACTATACAAAGTGAAGTAAGACGAGAACGGGAAGGACCGAAGCATGGCGGATGTCGAGAACGTCATCATCGTGGGCAGTGGGCCGGCCGGCTACACGGCCGCGCTCTACACGGCGCGCGCGAACCTGCGCCCGCTCGTCGTCGAGGGCTTTCTGTGGGGCGGCCTGCTCCAGCAGACCACCGAGGTCGAGAACTACCCGGGCTTCCCGGGCGGCGGCATCCAGGGGCCCGAGCTCATGCAGAAGATGCGCGACCAGGCCGAGGACTTCGGTGCGCGCTTCATCACCGACCAGGCGACGTCGGTCGAGCTCGCCGAGACGCCGGGCGGCATCCACCGCGTCCACGTCGGCGGCGACATCCACGAGGCACGGTCGGTCATCCTCGCGATGGGCGCCGAGCACAAGAAGCTCGGCGTGTCCGGCGAGGCCGAGCTCTCCGGCGCCGGCATCAGCTACTGCGCGACCTGCGACGCGTCGTTCTTCCGCGACCAGGTCATCCTCGTCGTCGGCGGTGGCGACAGCGCCTTCGAGGAGGCGATGTTCCTCGCGAAGTTCGGTTCGCGCGTCATCCTCGTCCACCGCCGCGACGAGTTCCGCGCATCGAAGATCATGATCGAGCGCGCGCGGCAGATGGAGAACCTGGAGTTCAAGACGCCGTACGTCGTCGAGGCGTTCCTCGAGGGCGACGGGCCGTTCAAGCGCATCGCCCGCCTCAAGCACTCGGGCACCGACGAGATCGAGGACCTCGAGATCGGCGGCGCGTTCATCGCCATCGGCCACGAGCCGCAGTCGGAGATCGTCGACGGCCTCATCGACACCGACGACGAGGGCTACGTGAAGGTCGACGGCCGCTCGACCCGGACGAACCGGCCCGGCGTCTTCGCCGCCGGGGACCTCGTCGACCACACCTATCGCCAGGCGATCACCGCGGCCGGCTCCGGCTGCCAGGCCGCGCTGGACGCCGAGTGGTACCTGCGCGACACGCCGCAGGTGCCGACGCCCGAAGGCATGCCCGAGGGCGACCTCGCCGAGGCCCAGTGGGCCGCTTCCTCTTCGTCGCAGCAGTAGCGCCGAGCCGGTGCTTGGCCATCGGCCGGGCGGCGCGCGCGGCCGGCTGAGGCGGCTCCTGCGCCACCGCACAGGCCGGCAGCGGCAGGACGTACTCGCCGAACATGACGTCGAAGGGGTCCTCGCTGTGCTCATGGCCGGCGAGGTGGCCCGCCTCGTGGACGATGACCGTGCAGAGCTTCGGCCAGTCCCAGCTCGCCGCGGTGGAGAGGTCGATCTCGCAGTCGCGGTAGGCGGCCGGGTCCGCCCAGCGGGCCCGGTCGGCCACCCAGGCGGCGCGCGCGTTGACGTTCGGCGCGAGCGGTTCCCACAGCACGTCGACCGCGCCGCCGCACGCGCGGGCGCCCCACTGCTGGGCGGCGACGTCGAGCGCGCGGGCGACGGCCGCGCCCTCGGCCGGCCAGCGCTCCTGGGGGGCGAGCGCGCTCGCCGCAGGCGGGAGGAGCGCCGCCAGCGCGATGATCACGAGCGGGGCGACCCGTCGGAGCAGGCGATGGGCGAGATCTCGGCCGTCCATGGTCGATGTGGGCATACGTGCCGCGGCCTCTCATCGACCGCCGGCGCCCCGATGACGACCGGTCTGGCCGCGACTGGACGAATTGGCTCCCTCACGCCGTGGTCAGAAGGGTTACGCTGGACCCTCGTTCCTGGGGAGGAGTGAGGATTGGGCATGGATGCGCTCAACCGCGACGTGTGCACGGCAGCCGATGCCGCCAAGCGGATACATGAGGTTCAACGGGGCATGATGCGCCTGTCGGCTCTGGAGTCGGTCGCCCGGCTCACCGCCGCCGCGCCGGTGGAGGCCTGCCGCTGCGTCGGCGTCCGGCGCGCGATGCTGTCGCACGTCGACGGCGACCGCATCGTGTTCCAGAGCGTCAGCCACGAGGCCGAGCCGCTGCTGGGGGCCGATTTCGCCCGCCTGGCCCGTGCGGTGCGTCCGCGGCTGGAGCGTTGCGCACCGGAGCACCAGGCGGTCGTTCGCCAGCGCCCGGTGCTCGTCGCCGACACCCAGACCGCCGAGGGTCTGTTCCGGCCGCTGACCCACATCGCGCGCACGCGGTCCTACATCGTTGCGCCGATCGTGCGCCAGGGCGTGACCGTCGGGCTGCTGCATGCGGACAACCTGCAGGCCGACCAGCCGCTGGACGAGCTGGACCGCGAGCTGCTGTGGACCTTCGCCACCGGCGTCGGCTGGGCGATGCAGGACATCACGACGCGGGTGCGCCAGGGCGCGGGCGGCGTCCCGGTCCTGGCCGGAGCGCTCGAGCAGGCGTCGGCCGCGGTGGCCGGGCCCGCCGGCCTCGTGGGGGCGGGGCAGATGCCGCAGCGGCTGGCGGCCCTGACCTCCCGCGAGCTGGAGGTGCTGGAGCTCCTGGCCGAGGGCGCCTCGAACGCCGGCATCGGCAAGGCGCTGATCATCTCCGAGGCGACGGTCAAGTCGCACGTCCGCAACATCCTGCGCAAGGTCGGCGCGGCCAATCGCACGGAGGCGGTCAGCATCTTCCTGGCGACCCGGCCGAACCGCTGACCGCTACCGGACGACGAAGACGACGACGCTGTGGTCGCGCGCCAGCGGCCCCCAGTTGCCGAGCTGATCCTGCGCCTGGACCTGCAGCACGTACCGCCCCCGCGGCAGCGTCAGGTTGAAGTGGTAGGACCAGTTCTGGTTGCCGTTGTCGGCGTCGAGGTCCGGCGTCCACCACCGGCCGCCCCGCATGCCGCAGCGCTTCGTGCGCTCCAGCAGCGCCGTGGCGTCGGACCAGTAGGTGCAGCTCTTGCGCCTGACCTTCACGCGCCGCGCGCGCCGCGTCCCGCCCCGGGCGCCCTTGCGCGCCGCGCGGCGCACGACGACGGTCCGCGTCGTCGTGCGGGTGAGCTTGACGCGCACGGTCTTGATGCCCACCGGGTCGATCTCGACGGTCCCCTTGATCTGGCCGGGCCCGCGCTTGCGCGGATAGAGACGTCGCTTGTTGATGCTGACCACCGTCGCCGCCGGGCCGGTGGTGTCGGTCGTACCGCACAGACCGTCATGGCCGTTGGTCACGCACTCCGACGGGAAGTCGTTGACGTCGAACGGCGGCGTCTGGCCCGGGTCCTGCAGTGTCGTCGCGCAGTAGCCGTCGTGGCCGGTCGTGGCGCACACGGTGCGGGTGTCGGGCACGCGCCCGGGCTCGGACAGCGTGACCTGGTGCGGGCCGCGCGTGGCGAAGAACAGCTGGGCGACGCCCTTGTCGTCGGCGGCGTACGGGGCGCCGTCGGCCAGCACGATCGCAAACGGGGCGATCTCCGTGCTGTAGAGCGACGGCAGGCCCGGGGTGTCGATCGTGCGCACGTGGCCGGCCGACACGTTGAACGGCTGCTCGGGGCCGACCGTGGCCGGCGCGGTGAGGATCGACGGCTCCTTGCTGAAGCAGCCTTGGGTGGCACCGTCGCAGCCGACGTAGAAGAGGACCTCGTCGCCATCGCGCAACTGCGTGGCGCACGGCCCCTCGTCCTGGCGCACGTTGTCGACGTAGAGGCGCCAGCTCGTACCCGGACCGGCGGTGATCGGTCCGATCCGTGTGATCGTCGGCGTCCCGCCGCTCCACGTCGCCGCCCAGCCCGACGCGCCCACCGCGGCCTGCAGGGCGCCGACGGCGGTGTCGGGCCCGCACGCGTTCGGCGCGGTGCCGACCGCGGTCTGCGGGAGGGTGACCGCGGTGCGCGGCACCAGCGCGGCGGTGTTCGGCACGCCGTGCACGCGCAGGGCGACCGTCGCGGCCGCCGCGCTCGCCGGCGCCACGACGAGCGTCACCGCGATGGTCGCCAGCACGAGGCGCGCGGGCCGCGACGATGGCCGGCGCATGCCCTAGCGCCGCCGTCCGGTGCGGGGCGCGCGCTGCTTGGCGAGCGTCAGCCGGTAGGCCTGCGTGGCGGGCACGGCAGCGTCGGGCTCGTCGGGATCCTGCGGGTCGGCGGCCTGGATCGCCACGTAGTAGGTGCCGGCGCGCGAGGCACGCAGTCGCAGGGTGGGGGCGGCCGAGAAGCCGCCGGCGTCGGCCAGCAGCCGGCGGGTGACGCCGCGGGTGACGTCGAAGTCGCCCGAAGACGGCGCGAAGACGGCGAGGGCGAGCGCGTCGGCGCGGTCGGTGACGCGCAGCGACGCGGTGAGGCGCTCGCCCCTGGCCAGCCGCACGGGATAGACGTCGGAGGGGTCCTTGGCCGGGCTGACCGACCCGGTGGCCTTGAAGCGCCGCGAGCGGCGCAGGGCCGCGGGGTGGCGCTTGCCGCGGGCGCCGCGCACCCAGTAGGGGTCGTCATCCACCTCGGTGCTGGTGTCCCGTGCCGGCGCGGGGGCCGAGAGGCCGCGGCGCACGTCGAGCAGGCCGAAGCCGGTCTCGTCGTCGCGACCCTCGGGCGCGATGTCGGCCGCCGCGCGGCGGACGAGCTCGAAGCGCTGCTGGACGGTCAGCGCGCGGCGGACCTGCGACACGACGGCCGCCGCGCCGGCCAGCGCCGGTGCCGCGAACGACGTGCCGCTGACGCTGGCGTAGCCCGACTGGCACAACGCGCGCGGCTGGGAGACCGTGATGCCCTCGGCCGGGGCGGCGAGGTCGACCCACGGCCCGGTGCTCGAGAAGTCGGCGCGTCCGCCGCTCCAGCCGGTCGATCCCGCGACGAGCACGTGCGGCAGGTTGGCCGGCACCTGCGGCGCGCCGTCGCCCGTGTTGCCCGAGGCGGTGACGACGAGCACCCCCTTCGTGAAGGCCCGGTTGATCGCGGCGGTGACGAGGGCGATGTCGGCGGGCGCCGCGTCGGCGGCCGCGCCCGCCCCGCTGAGGTTGATGACCGAGGCGCCCTTGGCGACCGCCAGGTCGATGCCGCGGGCGACGGTGTCGGCCGTCGAGTCGCCGCTCGGGTCGAAGACCCGGATCGGCAGGATCGGGCTGGAGGGCGAGATGCCGCCCGGCACGCCGGCGGCCACGGCGGCCACGGCGGTCCCGTGGCCGTCCAGGTCGCCGCTCACCGGCGTGCCGGTGGCGGCGTCGAGGCCGGGCAGCACGCGGCCGGCGAGCTCGGGCACGTCGGCGTCGACGCCGGAGTCCAGGACGGCGATCGGCGCCGTCGCCGGCGTGCCCAGCCCGAGCGCGCCGACGCTGCGCGTCAGGGCGTCTGGGTCGGTTGCGGCGGTCGTGCAGTAGCCGACCCGCTCGAGCTCGCTGACCGGCCAGGCGGCGTATGCCGTCGAGGGCAGTGCGGCGAGGCCCGCCGCAGCGAGCCCCGCCACCACCGTCTGGCGCAGCGGATGCACCCCCATCAGCTGAACGTGATCGCGACGACCAGCTTCGTGGAGAGCATGATCGACATCGGCACCGAGAACTGCGAGCACGGCGCCGTCGACGGCCCGGGGGAGATGCAGCTGTCGACGTCGAACGGCTCGGCCGCCGCGCTGAGCCCGAGCCGGTTGAGGCCGGTGCTCGACTGGATCTTGCCCGACAGGAAGAACGTCTTCTTCATGTCGGTGTAGCCGGTGGTGATGTACGGCTGGTTGCAGCCGCTGTCGTCGTTGCGCAGCTCGAGCGGCAGCCGGATGATCGTGTAGGCCGTGGCCGTCACGCCGCCGCTGGCCAGAACCGTGCTGATGCTCTTGCGCGTCGGGTCCAGCCGCACCGTGGCGGGGCTGCCGGTCCGGATCGAGGAGCTCACCTGGCCGCCGCAGTCGTCGTCGATGAAGATGTCGGTCGGCGCCATCGTCAGGCTGCCCTGCGTCAGCGTGATCTGGTTGTCCTGGCTGAGCTTGAAGCCGCCGGTCACGAAGCCCTTGAACTCGCCGCTGAGCTGGGTGACTCGCTGGAAGCTGCCGAAGTCCAGGGTCGCCTGCGAGCCTTCGAGCAGCGAGATCCTCACGGGCTGGCCGGCCTCGCTGCTGGAGCTGGCCTTGCACTTCTGCATGACGTAGACGCGCACCTTCTTGCGCACCTTGACGAGCTTGTTGTGGCGCTTGACCGTCACCCGCTTGCTGACGGTCTTGTAGACCGGGTAGCGCTTGCGGACCTTGACCTTGATCTTGCGGCCCCGCTTGTCGCGCTTGATGTGGCCCCGCTTGTCGCGCTTGTACTTCGTGGCCGTCTTGATCTTCGTGCGGACGCACTGGCGGGCACAGCTGACCTTGAGCTTGCGCTTGGCCTTGACGATGACGCGCTTGAAGCGCTTGCTGCCCTTGACCTTCCTGTACGTGTACTTGTAGTAGGTCTCGGTCGCGTCGACGAGCTTGCTGCCCCTCTGGATCTTCGCCACGCACTTCGTGGCGGCCACCGTGCCGACCATCGTCGATGTCGCCGCGGTCGCGGCGGGTGTGGGGGCGGGCGCGGCGTGAACGCTGCCGGCGACCACCGTGAAGGCGATGGTGATCACGGCCGCCAGCGCAAGGGCGAGCTGCGTGCTGCGGCTCCGGGACGGCATCGTGCCGTCATGGTGAAAGTGCATCCGTTCGTTCCTCCCGAAAGGGCTGCTGCCGTGGCGCAGGCCCCGGTCGATGTTCTCGACCGGGGCCATGGCCAGGGGGGTGCAGCGGTACTACGTGGTTCTACTGGTTCTGGCCGATGAGGACGTCAGCGGTGAGGTCCTCAACGTCGATGTTGCCCATGACGGACACGGTGGAGCCGTTGTTGCTGACCGTGTAGCCGTCGCCGGGCAGGCCGGTCGTGCTGAACGGGCTGACGTGCAGCGCGTTGGCCAGGACCGGCGAGACGCTGCCGTTGCACGCCGCCGTGGGCGCCGTGCTCGACGTGCTCGGGTCGATGAGCGGGGCGCCCGGCGTCGCGAGGTTCCCCGGGACCTCGGTCGCGTAGGCCTGCATCGGCATGAGGCACGCCGTCAGGGCGACCTGGGCGGGCGTCGAGCTGCTGAGCCGGGTCTTGGCGATCCGCAGCTTGCCGTCGGCCATGATCGCCGGCGAGATGCGCAGCGAACCCGTGAGCTTGACGCCCGTGATCTGGTTCGCGACCGTGCCCGTCCACGCCTGACGGCAGTTGAAGCCGGAGGCGTTGTTGTCCGGATCCTGCATGTCGACCTCGCGCAGGATCGAGTTGATGTTCGTCGCGAGGTTCGCGGTGACGTCGACGCCAACGCCCGGGGCCTTGCCCGGGATCTGGCCGAACAGGTTGGCCTGACCGCCCGACTTGCCGATCGTGTCGGCGACGGTGCCGCCCGACGGGGTGGCGATGCGCAGGTTCAGCGAACCCGTGCGCAGCACGACATCGTTGGGCGAGGTGACGCCCGGAAGCGGACCGCCGTTGCCGAGATCGTTCTCGCCCGGCTGGTTCGTCGTCGAGAGCAGACCCAGGTCATCGACGCCGCCCGGGTTGGTCGGGGCGGCGAAGGCGTCGGTGCAGCCGCCGCCCGCCATGTTCTGGGTCGTCACGTCCGGGTTGGCCAGCAGCGGCACCGAGGTGGTCTGCAGGCCGCCCGAGGCGCTCGGGTTCAGGACGAGGTCGACGTTGCCCAGGCCACCGCCGTCATAGGCGTCGTGGAACTGGATCTCCGCCGGCAGCGACCCGTTGAGGCCGAGCGTGCGGACGCCGAGCGACGGACCGAGGTCCAGCTTGGCGGTGTTGACGCCGTTCGCGTTGGGCTTGAACGAGCCGTCGGACTTCTTCGTGCCGACCCGGATCGTCGCCGGGAGCTTGAAGTCCACCAGCGACGCGCGCTTGATGAACGACCGCTTCAGGACGTGGCTCGGATGCTTCTTGGCCTCCTTCTTGAGCTGCGCTCGGATGGCCGTCTTCTGCTTATGGGTGAGCTTCTTCGCGTTCGCCGGGCCGGCGGTGACACCGCCGGCCGCAACAGCGGCGACCACGAGGAGCCCGGCACAGCGCGAATGGCTGATGCTGATGGACACCTGTCCTCCTCCTGTATTGATCTTCCCTGAACGGGACGCGTCGCCGGCATCGCTTCCCGGTCCTCCGGCGAGGCGCCGAGCGACCGTAGTTCCGGCCGCGGGGGGCTGGCATCAACCGAAAGGTGGATCTTCGTCCTCCCAAGGGATGAACTTCGCTCAAGCGGCGCAGGAAATCCGACGATGGAGCCTGCCGCGCCCGGTACAGTCGCCGCCCCGAGGGGAGCAAGGATGCGGAGGCCCGGATGGACAGCGTCGTGCGGGGTCCACGCGAGCACGCTGGTCGTGCTGGCGTGCTTCGGCATGGCCCGGGCCGACACCGCGCTCGGCAAGCAGCGTCCGGTCGCGGCCGCCCACGGCGGCGCGGCCAAGAAGAGCAAGCCCCGGGCGCGCCAGGCCCTCCCGCCGTTCATCCGCAAAGCGCAGGCGCGCGATGCGACCGTGCCGTTCTGGCTGCGGTTGCGCCGCCCCTCCGATTCCGGCCCCAGCGACGACCGCCTCCAGCTGACGTGGGACGATGCGGCGCAGGCGTGGCCGGTCCCGGGAACCGTTCCCGAGCCCACCGTCACCACGCCGCTCGAGGGCGCGCTGACCTACGAGCTCGACTTCGGCGCCGAGACCGGCGGCTACGGGCCGCCCGGCACGGTGGAGACGCGGGTCGGTGGCGCGACGGCGCTGACCGGCGGCGGGTTCGCGATCGCGGCGTGGCCCGACACGACGACACCGGCCTGCACCGGGCCTCGGCTGGTCGCCACCGGCATCTCCCTGGTCTCCGCCGGCCTGCGGTTCGGCAAGGTCAACCTCTTCCAGGGCACGGCCAGCGGCACGGTCAGCGTCCGCGCCGCCGTCCGCACCGAACGGCGCACGTGCGACGGGCAGGTCGACGGCGCGTCCATGGTGACGACGGTGTCGGCCTCCGATCCGCCGGTGCCGATCCCGTTCGACGGCAGGTTCAAGATCTCGCCCGCGATCACGCGGGACGGCAGCGTCCGCTTCGGGGTGCTCACCGTGGACGGTGCCGCAACGCGCTCCGCGTTCGCGCGCCTGTTCGCCTGTGCCGACCCGACGGCGGGTGACGGCTGCGGGCGTGTCGGCCTGCCGATGCGCGTGCGGTGGTCCAGCCTGAACGCCGAGGTCATGCTCGGTCAGACCGCGCTCCTTGCTCCTCCGGGACCATGAACCGGCTCATCACGATCCCCGTCAGCCACTTCTGCGAAAAGGCGCGCTGGGCGCTCGACCTGGCCGGTGTGCCCTACGTGGAGGACGGCCGGCCGCCCGCCCTGCACCGCCTGGCCGTCGCCCGTCATCGTGCGACCACCGTCCCCGTCCTGGTCTGCGACGACGGGACGATCCTGCGCGACTCGACCGCGATCGTCCGCCACGCCGCCGAGTCCGCGCCGCGGCTGAAGCTCTTCGGTGAGACGGCCGCGGAGGCGCAGGAGATCGAGCGGCTCGTCGCCCGCTTCGACGACCGTCTCGGCCCGGCGTCGCGCCTGCTCGTCTACGCGGCGACCCTCGACGACCAGCCACGCTTCCTGGAGACCCTGGGCGTCGGCCTCTCCCTGCGTCGCCAGGTGGCCCTGCGGGCGGGGCGACCGGTGATCAGCGCGATCATCCGCCGGTTCTTCGGCATCGACGACGGGGCGGTGGGGCGTGCGCGAGCGACCGTCGACGAGGAGCTGGCGTTCGCCGCAGACCGGCGCGGCCGCTCGCTCTATCTCGTCGGGGATCGCTTCACCGCCGCCGATCTCGCCTTCGCGGCGCTGGCCGCTCCGGTCGCTCCGCCGTCCGGCTACGGCGGCCGGGCCCTGCGCGGGGTGGACCTGGCGCCCGCGCTGGAGCCGGTCGGTGCGCCGTGGCGCAACACTTCGGTCACCGGCGTGTTGGGAGATCTGTATCGTCGGCACCGTGTGACCTGGGTCACACCGGCCGCAGTCAAATAAACGCCGAGGAGCACTCACCAGATGTCATTCTCTCCGGGCCGTGTCGCGGCCGTCGTTCTCGCCGTCGTCACCGCCGGGGCCGTCGCCGTTCCCGTCGCGCAGGCCGCCGACCACACGCAGAGCCTGGACGTCGGGGCGGAGCTGCTGCGTCAGCCGAAGGGCGCGCCCTGGGAGATCAACCTCCTCGTCGGCGCCACGATGGGCATGTCGGACAACACGACGCCGGCGCCCGTCACGCACATGACGTTCTCGTTCCCGTCAGGCGCGCGCGTCAACGCCGATGCGTTCAAGACCTGCGACCCCAAGAAGCTCGCCCGCGGCGGGACGGCCGCGTGCTCGAAGAAGTCGATCATCGGCGAGGGCACCGCGGTCGCCCACGCGCTCGGCAACGAGTTCCATGCCGACATGAAGGTCTACAACGGCCCGGGCACCAACAAGAAGCGCGGCATCACGATCTACGCGAAGCTCAAGGAGATCCCGACGCTCACCGTCCAGCTCGACGGGACGCTGCGCAAGACCTCGGGCAAGTACGGCTTCGTGCTCGACATGCCGGTGCCCACGATCGCGCCGATCGGCCCGGGCAGCGAGGCCTCGATCACGCAGTTCTCGACGCTCGTCGGCGGCTACGCGCGCAAGAAGGGCAAGAAGGTGCCCTACGTGGAGGCTCCCACGTCGTGTCGTGGCGGCTGGCCGTTCCAGGGCGTCTTCACGTACGCCGACGGGGCGAAGTCGACCGTGAACGCCAAGCTCGGCTGCACGATCCGCGCGAGCTCGGACTGAGCGGACCCCGTCTCGCAGGGCTCCGCCCGACGAGGGCGAAACATTGCTTAACGCGGGCGGCCGCAACTCCGCGGCCGCCTACGCGTAACACCCTGTAGATGTCCGCCACGCACACGTATCAGTACCCCAAGGTGACGCCGGTGGCGCCGAAGCCGCCCAAACCGTCGCCCAAGGCCTCCGACGGCGCCAAGCGCTGAGGCCGCCGACTCAGGCGTCGAGCAGCGCCTGGCCGACGTAGCCGCGCGGCGCGGCGCCACCCGGAACGGCGAACAGGCCGCTGCCCACGTGCTTGATGTACTCGTTGAGCGCGTCGTCGCGGCCCAGTCGCGTCTGGAGCGCCACGAACTGGCGGTGGGCGTCGCGCTGGAAGGCGATGAAGAACAGCCCGGCGTCGAGCTGGCCGAGCTCGGGGTCGAAGCCGTCCGTGAACGAGTAGCCGCGCCGCAGGATGCGGACCCCGCCGTTCTCCGACGGCGCGGCCAGGCGGATGTGCGCCCGGGCCGGGATGACCGGATGACCGTCGGCGCCGCGGGCCCGCAGGTCGACCGGGTCGCGCTCGGCCACGGCGCCCAGCGGGGCGCCGGCGACCTTCGTGCGCCCGAACGTCCGCTCCTGCTCGCGCAGCGAGGCGCGGTCCCAGACCTCGATGAGCATCCGGATGCGGCGGGTGACGAGGTACGTGCCGCCGCGCATCCAGTCGGGCGCCTCGCGACCGACCCAGACGTGCTGCTCGAGGCCGGCCGCGTCCTCGGCGGTCACGTTGTTCGTCCCGTCCTTGAACCCCATGAGGTTGCGCGGCGTCTGCTGCGCGTCGGAGGTCTTCGACGTGCGCCCGAACCCGAGCTGCGACCAGCGCATGACGACGGTGCCGCGGCCGAGCCGGGCCAGGTTGCGCACCGCGTGGAACGCGACCTGCGGGTCGTCGGCGCAGGCCTGCACGCACAGGTCACCGCCGGAGCGCGACGGGTCCAGCGCATCCCCGGGCAGGGCCGGCAGCGGCTCGAGCGCGGCGGGGCGGCGGGCGCCGAGGCCGAAGCGATCATCGAACAGCGTGGGGCCGAACCCGAACGTGACGGTCAGGCGGGCGGCGGGCAGGTCGTACGCCTCGCCGGTGTCATCGGGCGGGGCGAGCGCGGCGCCCTCGACCCCGGAGCCGACCGCGCGGCCGGCGGTCATGCGCCGGGCCGCCGCGGTCCAGGCCTGAAGCAGCTCACGGAGATCGGCCCGGGTGGTGCCCTCGACGACGTCGAACGCGGCGATGTGCAGACGGTCCTGCGTCGGGGTGACGATCCCGGCCTGGTGGAGGCCGTCGAACGCGACGACCGCCGGCCCCGCGTCCCCTCCGTCGTCGGCGACCGCCAGCCCCACGCCGGCCCCGACGGCCAGCCCGCCGGCGGTCGAGCCGGCGAGCCCGAGGAACCCGCGCCGGCTGAGCCGCCCGACGCTCATGCCTGCAGCTTGGACGCGACCTGCGACAGCGGCTCGGCGAGCGCGTCGACGAGCTGGCTGAGCTTGCGCCGCTGCGCCTGGTCGATCGTGTCGTAGCTCGGGTACTCGCCGCCGGTCTTCAGACGGCGCAGCTCCGTCTGCACGGCCGCGAAGCGGCGGGCGATGCGGTCGGCCAGCGCGCCGTCGCGCTTGCGCAGCGCGGGAGCGAGCAGCCCGAACGTCGTCTCGGAGCCCGTGACGTTCGCCTCGAAGTCATAGAGGTCGGTGTGTGAGTAGCGGTCCTCCTCGCCGGTGATCTTGCCGGCGGAGACCTCGTCGAGCAGCGCGTTGGCCCCGTTGGCCAGCTCCTCGGGCTCGAACGTGATGTCGGCGACCTTGCGCTGCAGGGTCCGGGCATCGGCCAGCAGCTCGTCGGCGATCGGGCTCATGCCCCGGGTCGAGCCGCGCACCCACAGGGCCTGCTCGATGCGGTGAAAGCCGGTCCAGCGATCCCCCTTGGCGACGTCGTTGACGCGTGCGTCCATCTTCGGGTCGAGGTCGCCGAACGACTCGGCGACGGGCTCGATCGTCTCCCAGGGCGCGCGGGCCGTCGCGAACAGGGACTTGGCCTTCTCGACGTCGCCCGCCTTGACGGCCGCCACGAACGCGCCGGTGCGGCGCACGAGCTCGTCGGCGTGCTGCTGGACGTAGCTCTGGTAGCTCTTGGTCGCCGCCGCCAGCAGCGGGTCGTCGCTGGCGGCGACCGCGGCGCCGCCGACCTTGAGCGTGCCGCTCGCGCTCTGCGTGCCGCCGGGACAGGCGATCGTGTAGGAGCCGGGCTTGAGGTTCAGGGAGAAGGAGCCCGACAGGCCGCTGATGAGGTTCTCCTTCTCGCCGAGGATGCGGGAGCCGTCGAGGACCTCGAACTCGGAGACCTTGCTCGTGCCGGCGTTCGTGACCTCGAAGACCGTGGGTCCGGCCGTGAGCTTCAGGGTCCCGGGCTCGCAGCCGGCGTCGGTGAGCTTGACCGCGACCTTCTTGGCGCCGTCGGGCGCGTCGTTGCCGCTGCCGCAGGCGGCCAGCACGACGATCGCGACCAGCAGCAGGGACGCGGTGGCGGCCTGCCGGGCGACCGACCGGGTGCGGCGGCCCTGCGGCCACAGGACGTAGGCGGCCATCGGGACGGCGAAGGCGAGGTAGCCGACGACCTCGACGACGGTCGGGTGCGGCTGCAGGCCGAGCATGCCGGTCAGCAGCGACGCCGTCCACGTCCCGGGGACGACGAGCCACGAGAGGTCGAAGGCCTGGGCCTGGCCCGCGTTCAGCCAGCCGGCCTCGTGGGCGGTGTGCAGGCCGTTGGCGACGAGGCCGGCGGCGACGAACACGAGGATCAGCCCCGTGAGCTTGAAGAAGCGGGCGAGGTTCAGGTGCACGCCGCCGCGGTAGATGGCCACGCCGATGCCGACGGCGACGAGGATGCCGAGCAGGGCGCCGAGGCCTGCGCTCGCCGGATCGCTCGCGCTCTGGAAGGCGGCGAGCAGGAAGACGGCGGTCTCCAGCCCCTCGCGGATGACCGCGAAGAACGCCATCCCGACGAGCGCGAGCACGGAGCCCTGGGCCAGCGCGCCGGCCGCCTGGTCGCGCAGCGTGCCGGCCAGCTCGCGGCTGTGGCGGCGCATCCAGATGATCATCCAGCTCACCAGGCCGACCGCCAGGAAGGCGATGACCGTCTCCAGGCCCTCCTGCTCGCGCTGCGGGAGCTCCTGATCGAGGACCTGGAGCGCGACGCCGACGCCGAGGCAGAGCAGGACGGCGATGCCGACGCCCAGCCACGTGTACTTCAGCGCGTCGCGCCGGTTCTCCTGGCGCAGGAAGGCGGCGATGATGCCGACGATGAGCGCCGCCTCGACGCCCTCACGGAGTCCGATGACGAAGGAGGGGAGCATGGGGGCGAGATCTTAGGGCATCCTAACCCGCGCCCGATTTCCGCCTTCAGAGCAGCACGCCCTCCAGCTCGAGCAGCGCGACCTTGCGCTCCAGGCCGCCCGTGTAGCCGGTCAGCCGTCCCGACGCGCCGACGACGCGATGGCACGGCACGACGATCGGAATGGCGTTCGCGCCCAGCGCGCGGCCCGCCGCCCGGGACGCGCGCGGGTTGCCGGCCTGGGCCGCGACGGCGCCATAGGTCGCCGTCTGCCCGAACGGGATCGCCGCGGTCGCCTCCAGCACGCGCCGGCCGAAGCCCGCGCACAACGTCCAGTCCAGCGGCAGATCGAAGTCCTGCCGGCGGCCGGAGAAGTACTCATCGAGCTGTCGGCGCACGTCGTCCAGACGGGCCGGCTGCTCGAGGATGCGCGGGCTGACCCGCCGGGTGAGCACGTCGAGGATCGCGTCGGTGCCGCCGTTGAAGTCCTCGTAGGCGAGGCGCACCAGGCCGCGCGGCGTGGCGGCGGCGACGAGCCGGCCGATGGGCGAGTCGACGTGGGCGAAGGCGACGTCGGCCTGCGCGCCGGCGGCGAACCGGGCGGCGGCCGCCGCGACGGCGTCCTCGTCGATCGTGGGCGGGACGATGTCGTTCATCGCACGACCTCCAGTCGGAGCTTGTTGAGCCCGTCGTGGGCGGCGCGGCGCGCCGCCTCCTCCGAGCATCCCAGCGCGGCCCCGACCTCGGCGTGGGTGAGGTCGCCGGCGAAGCGCAGCGTCACCGCGGCGCGCTGGCGCGGCGGCAGGGCCCGGACCCGGGCCCACAGCTCGTCGTCGACCGGCGCCCCGCTCTCGACGGCGACCTCTGGCACGTCGGCGACCGGAACGGCCGCCCGGGCGCGGGCCCGGTGGTGGTCGATCGCCTTGCGGTGGGCGATCGCCAGCACCCAGGCCCGGTGGTTGGAGCCGGCCCGCAGCGTCGGGTAGGCGCGCAGCGCGGCCAGGAACGTCTCCTGGAAGCAGTCGTCGGCCGCGTCGCGCCCGACCGAGGCCACGAGGAACCGGAGGACGGTCGCCCGCTGCTCGTCGAGGAAGCGCTGGAAGGGGATCACTGCGAGTACGACGCGCGGGCGAGCCGAAACGTGAGGTCACCGGCGACGTGGCTGACGTTCGTCGGGCTGGAGCCGACGATCGTCGGCCGCGACGGGCGCATGCCGGGACCGGCGCTCATTCGTGGAACGACGGGATGCGGCGCAGCAGCGGCGCGGCGCGGTAGCGCTCCTCGCCGTACTCCTCGCGCAGGCCGTCGAGGATCATGACGATGTGGTCGAGGCCGGCCGCGTCGGCCCATTCGAGCGGTCCGCGCGGGTGGTTGAGGCCGAGGACCATGCCCGCGTCGACGTCCTGCACGCTGCCGACGCCCTCGCGGATCGCGAACGCGCACTCGTTGACGAGCTGGGCGACGATCCGGCCGAGGACGAGCCCGGGCGCGTCGCCGACCCAGACCGTCGGGCGGCCGAGCGAGGCGAAGAACGCCTCGGCGCGCTGCGCGGCCAGCTCGCTCGTCTCGGCGGTGCGGGTGAGCTCCACGATGCCGATCGGTCCGAGCGCGTGGAAGCCCGCCGCGCTGCCGCCCGGGTCCAGCGCGTGCAGGGCGCCCTCGGCGCACAGCAGGGCGCGCGGCGCCCCCTGCAGCGGTGCGCCGTCCGGATCGCCCGGACCGCACTCGACGATGAGCCACGGCACCTCGTCGACGCCCTCCTCGGCGACCTCCCAGCCGGCGTCGGCGGCGAGCTCGCGCAGCTCGTCGGCGACCGGCAGGAAGCCGCTGATGACGACGAGGCCCTGCGGCTCCCCGCCCAGCGGCGCCGGGTCCTCGCCCCGCACGATCTGCCCGTTCTCATAGGCGTACCAGCCGCGCCCGGTCTTGCGGCCCAGCCGCCCGGCGGCGACCATCTGCGCGCTCAGCGGCGACGGCCGCCAGCGCGGCTCGCCGAAGCTCAGGGCGTGGAAGGACCGGGCGACCTCGAAGCCGGTGTCGATGCCGACGAGGTCCTGCAGCTCGAACGGGCCCATCCGGAAGCCGGCGGCGCGCACGATCGCGTCGATCGTCTCGAGGTCGGCGATCCGCTCCTGCAGCAGCCGCAGGGCCTCCAGCCCGAACGGGCGGCTGCAGCGGTTGACGAGAAAGCCGGGACCGTCGGCCGCGTCGATGACCCGGCGGCCCATCGCCGCGCCGGTGTCGCGGGCGAGCGCCAGTGCCTCGTCGCCGGACTCCAGCCCGGCGATGACCTCGACGAGTGCCATGAGCGGCGCCGGGTTGAAGAAGTGCATGCCGACGACGCCCGAGGGGTCGGGCGCGACGCGCGCGATCGCGGTGATCGGGATCGACGAGGTGTTCGACGCCAGGACGGCCCGCGGCGCGATCGCCGCCAGCTGGGCTACGAGCTCGTGCTTGAGCTCCAGCCGCTCGGGCGCCGCCTCGACGATGAGCTCGCAGTCGGCCAGCTCGGCGAGCGTGCCGACGACCTCCAGCCGCCCGCCGATCTCGTCGGCGTCGCCGTCGAGCCGACCCTTGGCGACGAGCTTGCCGATGCCCTCGCGGGCACGCTGCGCGCCCACCTCGGCCGCGCCCTCGACCGGGTCGTACAACAACGTCCGTGCCCCCGACTGGGCGCCGAGCTGGGCGATGCCCGACCCCATCGTGCCGGCGCCGACGACGCCGATGACCGTCGCGCCCGCCATGGCTCAGGCGGGGATGAGCGCGTTGATGCCGGTCTCGGCGCGGCCGATGATGAGCTTCTGGATCTGCGACGTGCCCTCGTAGAGGGTCGTGACTCGCACGTCGCGCAGGTGGCGCTCGACGACGTGGTCGTCGGCGTAGCCGGCGCCGCCGTGCACCTGGATGGCCTCGTTGGCGCACCACACGGCCGCCTCCGTGGCGAAGAGCTTGGCGATCGACGTCTCGGTCGTGTTCGGCGCACCGGTGTCCTTCAGCCAGCCGGCCCGCCAGACGAGCAGCCGCGCCGCGTCGGTGCGGACCCGCATCTCGGCGATCATCGCCTGCACGAGCTGGAAGCTCGCGATCGGCCGGCTGAACTGCTCGCGCTCGGTGGCGTACTGCACCGACGCGTCCAGGCAGCCCTGGCAGACGCCGACGCATCCGGCCGCGACGCTGTAGCGCCCGGAGTCCAGCGCGGTCATCGCGATCTTGAAGCCCTCGCCGACCTCGCCGAGGACCATGTCGTCGGGGCAGAAGACGTCGGCGAGGGCGATCTCGGCCGTGTCGGAGCCGTGCAGCCCCATCTTGTGCTCGATCGGGGTGGGGCGGAAGCCGTCCTGGGCGGTGTCGACGAGAAAGCAGGCGACGCCGCGGTGCTTCTTGTCCGGGTCGGTCTGGGCGAAGATCAGCGCGACCCCGGCGTGGTTGCCGAGCGAGATCCACATCTTGGCCCCGTTGATCCGCCAGCCGCCGTCGACCTTGACCGCGCGCGTCTTCTGGTTGGCGGCGTCCGAGCCGGTGTCGGGCTCGGTGAGCCCGAAGCAGCCGAGCATCTCGCCGGAGCACAGCGGCGGGAGGTAGCGCTGCTTCTGCTCCTCGGTGCCGAAGCGCAGGATCGCCGAGCAGACGAGCGAGGTCTGGACCGAGACGACGGTGCGCATCGAGCTGTCGCCGCGCCCGATCTCCTCGACGACGAGCCCGTAGGTGCGGTAGTCGAGCCCGGCGCCGCCGTACTCCTTGGGGACGATCGCGCCCAGGTAGCCCTGGGCGGCCATCTTGGCGACGAGGTCGAGGTCGAAGTGGTGGTTGCGGGAGTTCTCCTTGGCCGCGGGGAGGATCTCGCGGTCGGTGAACTCCCGGGCGGTGCGCCGGATGAGCTCCTGCTCGGCGGTCAGGGCGAAGTCCATGAGCTGCACGCTACCTGCCCGTCGGAGGGCGGGCCGGCGGCGGACCCGTAGACTCGGCCGCGCGTGGACCCGTTCGCCATCATCATGCTCGGCATCGTCGGCGGCCTCCTCGTCGCCGTCGTCCTGCTCGGGCTCTTGCACCCGCGCACGGGGGAGGAGACGCTGCACTGGGGCCAGACGCGCTCGCCGGAGCTCGAGATGCAGAACGAGCTCGACGACCTCGCCGAGATGCTCGAGGCGGTCAACCGCCGCCGCCGGGCCCGCGGGGAGCGCGAGCTGACCACCGACGAGCTCGAGGACGAGGGGCTGGCGTGAGGGTCCTGTTGATCGGCGGGGGCCGGCCCGGCCTCGCGCTCTCGCGCGCGCTGACTGCCGACGGTCACGCCGTCCGGTTCGTCACCCGCCACGAGGGCTTCCGCGACGAGATCGAGGCGGCCGGGGCCGAGTGCTTCGCCGGTGACCCGGACCGGATCGGCACGCTGCGCTACGCCCTGGACAACGTCACGGTCCTGCTCTGGCTGCTCGGTGGGGCGCCCGTGGACTCCGAGCTGCACGGCTCCCGGCTCACGATGATGCTCGAGCGCACGATCGACACGACGGTGCGCGGCGTCGTCTACGAGGGGACGGCCGCCGGGGCGGCGGAGGTGCAGCGGATGGCGGCCTACAACGAGATCCCCTACGCGATCCTCGACACGCCCCGCGACGACGAGGACGCCTGGGTCGCGGCGGTGCTCGCGGCGATCGACGGCGTGCTCGCGGCGCCCCGCGGCCGCTAGACTCCCTGCCGAATCACACGAATCCTGATCTGAAAGCAGGAGAAGGGAGTACGGCGTGGGGGATTACGCAAACGACGTCCTGGTCGAGACCGACTGGCTGGCCGACCATCTGGAGGACGAGTCGATCCGCATCGTCGAGGTCGACGAGAACCCGGCGCTCTATGCCGAGGCCCACATCCCGGGCGCCATCGGCTTCGACTGGAAGCACGACCTGCAGGACCAGGTCAAGCGCGACTTCCTCGGGGCCGAGGACTTCGGCCGCCTCTTCGGCGCGCACGGCATCTCCAACGACCACACGATCGTCCTGTACGGCGACCGCAACAACTGGTTCGCGGCCTACACCTACTGGTACCTGAAGTACTACGGCCACAACGACGTCAAGCTCCTCAACGGCCCGCGCGAGAAGTGGATCAGCGAGGGCCGGCCGACCTCGACCGAGGTCCCGTCCTACGGGGCGACGACGTTCACCGCCAAGCCCGGCGACGACGCCATCCGCGCCAAGCGCGACGACGTCCTCGGCGCGCTCGGCGACGGGCGCAAGCTCGTCGACGTCCGCTCGCCGCAGGAGTTCTCCGGCGAGCTCATCTCGCCGGCCGGCTACGAGCAGGAGGGCGCCCAGCGCGGCGGCCACATCCCGGGCGCCGCATCGATCCCGTGGGCGCAGGCGGTGCGCGAGGACGGCACGTTCAAGTCCGCCGACGAGCTGCGCGACCTCTACGGCGGCAAGGGGGTCCTCGACGGGCCGCCGATCATCGCCTACTGCCGCATCGGCGAGCGCTCGGCCCACACGTGGTTCGTGCTCAGCGAGCTGCTCGGTCAGCAGGACGTCAAGAACTACGACGGCTCCTGGACCGAGTGGGGCAACCTCGTCGACGTCCCGATCGAGAAGGGGTGATCGCCCAGGGGGCGATCACCTTGGCGAAGCATCGCCCAGGGGGCGATGTTCGCGGGCTGGGCTAGAGGCCCAGGCGCTGGAAGAGGTCGGCGAGCATCCGGGCCGTCGCGCCCCACACGAGATGCTCGCCGACCACATAGGTGTCGGTCCGGAACGGCACGCCGCGGCGCAGCATGCGGCGGCGGCCGTAGCCGGCGGCCAGGTCGGTGAGCGGCACCTCGAGCACCTCGGCGACCTCCGCCTCGGCCGGCAGCCACGTCTGGCCGGGCTCGATGAGCCCGACGAACGGATAGACGGCGAACCCGGTCGCGATCGTCGGCGTCGGCTGCAACGCACCCAGCAGCTCGACGCCGGCCGGCTCGAGCCCGATCTCCTCGTGGGCCTCGCGCAGCGCCGTGGCACGCAGGTCCTCGTCGACCGGATCCTGCCGCCCGCCCGGAAACGAGATCTCGCCGGCGTGCCGGCGCAGGTCCTCCCGGCGCCGGGTCAGGACGACCGTGGGGCGGCCGGCTGCGTCGAGGAACAGCGGCACGAGCACGGCCGCGTCGGTGCGCCCGTGGACGTCCAGCGCCGCCGCCTCGACCGGGTCGAGGAGGACGTCGGCCAGACGGCCGCGCAGGTCAGCCCGCGAGGGAGAGGCGCTCGACACGCTCGTCGAACATGACCTCGCCCTCGAGCGTGCGGTGCACCGGGCACTTCGCGGCGATGACCCGCAGGCGCTCGACCTGCTCGTCGCTCAGCGACTCCGGGAAGCGCATGACGAGGTTGAACCGCGTCGGGCAGCCGCGCTCCGCGGGCGTGTAGTTGCAGGACACCTCGACGTCTCCGACGTCCCAGCCCTTGCGCCGCGCATACATCTCCATCGTGATCGCGGTGCACGAGGCGAGGCTCGCCGCCAGCAGCTCCTGCGGGCTCGGCCCGGCGTCGTCGCCGCCCTGGTCGAGCGGCTCGTCGACGGCGAGCTGATGGTCGCGGATCCTGAGCGTCTGACGGAACGTGCCGGCGCGCTGGGCGGTCGCCTTCATGGACATGACCCGCAGGATACGGATGGCCGGCCGCCGGCTGGCCGATCGTGCCGGCGCCCGTCAGCGCAACGGGTTGAACAGCAGGCCGGTCGGCACCTTCGGGAAGAAGAACGTCGACTTCGGCGGCATGGTGACCCCGGCGGCCGCGATCTCCTGGACCTGCCGGACCGGGCTCGGCGCCAGGAAGAACGCGCAGTCGCAGGCGCCCGACAGGACGGCCTCGCGGGCCTCGTCGTCGGTGCGCGAGTAGGCCAGGCCGTGCAGCTCGGCGATGTCGTGCTCGCTCATGCCGAGCACGCCGCGCAGGATGAGCGCCTCGAGGATCGCGGTGTCCAGCCGCCGGTAGGGCTCGGGGAAGTCGGCCAGCGCCCGGTCGGCGAGCGCCGGGTCTTTGAGCGTGAGCCGGTGGGGGACCTTGAAGTGCGCGTCCAGGTAGCCGAAGGTCGGCCGGTCGCCGGCCGTGCCGGACCCGGTCGGAGCCAGCTCGTCGAGGCCGACCTCCTCGATCTCGAAGTGCTCCTCGAGATAGGCGGCGAGCCGCTCCTGCACCCCGGGGTCCTTGACGTCCGTCAGGAGGCGGTGGGTGGGGAAGATCGTCAGGCCCGGGTCCTGGAAGGGCACGAGGTACATGAGGACGTGGCCGGCGTCGCCGAGCTCGCCGTCGGCGGCCGCCTCCTGGGCGTAGACGCGCGCGGTCTCGTAGCGGTGGTGGCCGTCGGCGATGAGCAGCTCGACGTCGGCCATCGCCATGGTCACGCGCGCCACCGCGGCCGGGTCGGCGACCCGCCACAGCCGGTGGACCGTGCCCTGCTCGTCGGTCGCCTCGCCCCACGGGTCGCCGGTCGCCTGCGGGTCCAGGGCGCCGAGGGCGCCGCTGGCCGGGTCGTCGTAGAGCGCGAAGATCGGGGAGAGGTTGCACGCGGTCGCGCGCGTCAGGCGCAGCCGGTCCTCCTTCGGCCCCGGATGGGTGCGCTCGTGCGGGCGGATGCGGCCCGGGCCGTAGTCGTCGATCCGCACCCGGGCGAAGTAGCCGCGGCGGGTGCGGGGCCGGCCGTCCGGGCCCCGGTAGTCCTGCTCGAGCAGCCACATCGCCGGGTCGGTGTCGCGGACGACCGCGCCCTGGCGGCGCCAGAGGTCGAGCAGACGGGCGGCCTCCTCGTAGGCGTCGCCGCCCAACGGCGCCTCGGGCAGGTCGATGTTGACGACGTTGTGCGGCGAGCGGGCGACGAGCGCGGCCCGCTGACCGGGGTCGATGACGTCGTAGGGCGGCGCGATGACCGCGTCGAGCGGGCCCACGGCGCGCAGGTCGTAGTGCAGGGCGCGCAGCGGGCGGACGTCGGCCATGCGCGGGAATCTATCCGCGCACGGCCGACGGGCCGGAGATCGAGCTAGCGGCGGCGGACGCCGAACTCGGTTGCGTAGGTCGCGGCGGCCGAGGCGGCCCCGCCGCGCCGCGGCGCCCCGCTGGCGAGGCCGATGCCGATCTCGCGGAAGCCGCGGTCGAGGATGTTGGCGCGATGGCCCGGGGAGCGCATCCAGGCCGAGACCATGGCGGCCGGCGTGCCGGAGCTGCCCTCGCCCCAGCCGAGGTTCTCGCCGATCGACCAGGAGCGGACGCCGTGCAGGTAGCTCGTGCGGGCGATCCGCTGGGTCATCGTCGAGCCGCCGGGCGACACGTGGGCGAAGAAGCCGGCGCGCACCATCTGGCGGGCGTAGCTCGTGGCGGCGCGCTGCAGCGAGCGGTGCGAGTGCAGCGAGGGCAGGCCGTGCCGGGCGCGCTGACGGTTCAGCAGGCAGAGCGTGGCGGCCCGCACCTTGACGGCGTTCTTGGCCGACGGGCGCAGGTGCGTGCTCTTGCACGCGGCGGCGGACGCGAGGGTAGGGGTCAGGAGCGCAGCGGCGATCGCGATCGCGGGCAGCGCGAATCGAAGGGGGCGCATGGGACGACTCGGGGGTCGGGGGGACGGAGCTGCGAGAGGCCGGACGCCGTCTGGCGGAGAGCGGTTGGTCCGGCGTGCTTCCCGACAGATATCGGCAGGCCGACTGCGTTTTCCATCGGGGCGGGTCAGGCTGTGGACGCCCCTATGAGCGTTCCGTCAGAGCCTTGACGGCCAAAGCTCGCCATCGCTGGCGGGGGCTCCCCCCTGTGGGGGATGCGCGTCCCCCGGCCGGTTTGGGCCCCTGCCGCCCTACACTCATCGCCGGAAGACGGGGCGTGGCGCAGCCTGGTAGCGCACCTGCTTTGGGAGCAGGGGGTCGCCGGTTCGAATCCGGCCGCCCCGACTTCATCGGCCGGGCCGTCATGGAGCGACCACACCGCAACGCGCCCGGGAAGGATCGCCGGACGCCCGCGTCCGTCCTCAGTGCAGCCGGTGATGTGACCGGCCAACGCGCGCCCCCCGGCGCGCAGAAAGGACGCACGCATGCCTGTGCTTCGTCGCCTTCCGTGGCCGCCGCCGATCGATGCCAGGGGGTGGTCGGCCCGTCGCTGGGCGGTCGCGGTCGCGGTCGCCGCCGGGGTGGCGGCCGGGGCGGCGCCGGCCGCCCACGCCGATGCTGTGCCCGACCTCGGTGCGGTCCGGGCCGTCGGACCGTTCCACCAGACGAACCTCATCGCCGACCAGCCCGGCCAGGCGAAGATCACCGACCCGAACCTCGTCAATCCGTGGGGCCTTTCATCGGGGCCGTTCACCGCGCTCTGGGTCGCCGACAACGGCACCGGCGTCTCGACGCTCGACGTCGGCGACGTCTTCGGGCTGCCGCCGATCACCGTGCCGCTCGTCGTCTCGATCCCGGGCGGCGCGCCGACCGGCACCGTCTACAACCCGACCGGGGCGTTCGCGGTGCGCAACGCGGGCGGCAACCGCGACCGGGCCTGGTTCCTGTTCGACTCGGAGGCCGGCCAGATCACCGGCTGGAGCCCGTTCGTGCCGCCGCTCAACGGCGCCCAGACGGCGGTCAACCGGCCCACGGCGATCTACAAGGGCCTGGCGCTCGCCCAGACCGGGCAGGGGCCGTTGCTCTACGCGGCCGACTTCCACAACGATCGCGTCGACGTCTTCGACGGGAACTTCAACGCCGTCCAGCCGTCGGGAACGCCGTTCATGGACAGCCACATCCCGTCCGGGTTCGCGCCGTTCAACGTCCAGAACGTCGACGGGCGGATCGTCGTGACCTACGCCAAGCAGGATGCCGCCGGCGAGGATGACGTGCCCGGCGTCGGCAACGGCTACGTCGACGTCTACGACACCTCCGGGCGGCTGCTGCAGCGCCTCGCCTCGGGCGGGCCGCTGAACTCGCCGTGGGGTGTCGTCCAGGCGCCCGACGGGTTCGGCTCGGTGGGCGGCGACCTGCTCGTCGGCAACTTCGGCGACGGGCTCATCCACGTCTACGACCCGCACGACGGGCGGCTGCTCGGCCGGCTGACCGGTGACGACGGCCGGCCGATCCAGATCGACGGCCTGTGGGCGCTGCAGTTCGGCAACGGCCTGTTCGGCAGCGACCACACGCTCGTGTTCTCCTCCGGGCCCGACGACGAGGCCCACGGGCTGCTCGGCGACCTCACGCCGGCGGCCCCCCGCGGCTGAGACGCCGCGGCCGCACCGACCGCCCGGCCCGGACACGGACGTCCGGGCCGCGGTCAGCGCAGGATGCCGGTGTGGCCGATCGAGTAGCGACCCGGCTGCGGCCAGACGGCCATCCCGTGCGGCCCGTCGCCCACCCGGATGCGGTGCAGCAGCCTTCCGGTGCGCGTCGAGATCGCGTAGACCTCGGCGTCGTAGCGGCCGCTGAGCCACAGGACGCGGCCGTCGGCCGACACTCCGCCCATGTCCGGTGAGCCACCGCCCGGAAGCCGCCACTTCCGATAGGGCCTGCGGGTGCGGAACGAGATGAGGCTGATCGAGCCCTCGCCGCGGTTGGAGACATAGAGCGTGCGAGCGTCGCGGCTGGGATAGAGGCCGTGGGCGCCGCGGCCGGTGGGCTGCAGGCGGATACGCCGCCAGCTGTGGGCGTCGATGAGCCAGACGCCGTCGGACGCCATGTCGGCGACGTAGAACACCCGGCCGTCGGGCGCGAGCTTGACGTCCTGGGGCATCGCGCCGCGGCGCAGCTCGATCGTGCGCACGACGCGCTGGCGGCGCAGGTCGACGACGATCATCCGCCCGGCGAACTCGCAGGAGACCAGCGCCCGGCGGGCGTCGGCGGTGAAGTCCATGTGGTCCACGCCGGCGCACTGCGGCACCTTCAGCGCGTGGCGTAGGCGCATCGTGTGCGGCTCGCGGAAGTCGAGCTCGCGTTCGGCCTCGGCGACGACGATCGCTCTCCGGCCGTCGGCGGTGAAGTACAGGTTGTAGGGGTCGGTGACCGGAACGGGCCGGCCGGGCCGCGAGGTGCGCGGGTCGATCGGCGTCAGGCTGTCGCCCTCGTCGTTGGTCACCCAGAGCGTCTTGAGGTCCCAGCTGGGGGTGACGTGCTGGGGCAGCCGGCCGACGCGGAAGCGGCGCACGACCCGGGCGCTGCGCTGGTCGATGACGTCGACGGTCCCCGACTCGGAGTTCGGCACGTAGACGCGGGCCGGCACGTGCCGGGCGGCCGGCGCGAGGTCGCCGGGGCGGTCGGCGGCGTAGACGTTGACGGTCCGGGGCAGGTGGGTGGGCGCGGCGCTCGCCGGACGCGCGAGGGGCCGGACGGTGGCGGTGTCGCGCGCCGCGTCGTGGGTCGCGTCGCCGCAGCCGGCGCCGAGTGTCACGAGCGTCGCGAGGAGCCCGGCCGGCATCCAGGCTGCCGCGGTCACAGCGCCACCCAGCGCAGGCCGGCGCCGGTGCCGGCCGCCAGGACGCCGGGAACCGCCGCGGCGGTCGCCCGCCATGAGCCGGGCGCCGCGTAGTGGTCGGCGTCGTGGAGCAGGAGGATGTCGCCGCGGGGCGGCCCGCCGGCCAGCAGCAGGGCGGCGATCGCCTCCGCGGTCGTGCCCGCCCGCCAGTCGCGTCCCCAGCGGCTCCAGAGGACCGTCTCCCAGTGCTCGCGCCGCGCGGCCCGCAGGCCGGGGCCGGTCACGATGCCGAACGGCGGCCGGTAGTGGCGCGGCGTGCGGCCGGTCGCCTCGGCGATCGTCGCCGCCCCGCGCCGCAGGTCGTCGCGCGCCTGGGCGGGTGTCAGCCGCAGCAGAGTCCGGTGGCGGTCGCCGTGGACGGCGACCGTGTGGCCCGCCGCGACGATCTCGCGCGCGAGCGCCGGGTTGCGGCGCACCTGCTCGCCGACGAGGAAGAACGTCGCGCGGGCGTCGTGCGCGCGCAGCGCCTCGAGGACCGCGGGCGTGCCGTGCGGGTGCGGGCCGTCGTCGAACGTCAGCGCCGCGGCGCCCGGGTCGTCGAGGCGGCGCCGGATTCCGAGCGCGCGCGCGATGCCCGGGACGTACACGCCGAGCCCCGGCCCGGCGTGGCCGACGGCGCCGACCGCCGCCAGCGTGCCCGCCGCCGCTCTACCGTGCGTGGGGACCATGTCGACGGTCTTGCTCGGTGCGCTGGCCGGTGCTGCGGCCTCGCTGCTCTACAACCTGGGCGTCGCGCTCCAGGCGCTGGAGGCGCGTGAGATGCCGGCCGAGGCGGGCGCGCGCGTCGGTCTGCTGGCACGGCTCGCGCGGCGCCCGCGCTGGCTGGCGGGTGCCGGGCTCAACGTTGCAGGCTGGCCGCTGCAGTCGCTCGCGCTGCTGCTCGCGCCCCTGGCGGTCGTCCAGCCGGCGCTCGCCTGCGGGCTCGTCGCGCTGCTCGTCGTCGGCGCACGGCACCTCGGCGAGCCGGTCGGGCGCCGGGAGGTCGGCGCGGTGCTGGCCATCGTCGCGGGCGTGGCCGTCCTGACGCTCGTCGCGGGCGAGCCGTCCACCCATCACGCCTCGCCCGCCGTCGTCGCCACGGTGCTCGCCGGACTGGGGGCCGCAGCCCTCGTGCCGCTGCTGCTCACCCGCCGTGGCGAGGTCGACGGTGCGATCCCCGCGCTGACCGGCGGCCTCGGCTTCGCGTGGGGCGGGCTGTCGACGAAGTTCGTCGCCGACGCCCTGCACGACCGGCTGTGGATCGTCGCGCTGGGCTGGGCGGCGGCCACCGGCCTGGCCGCCGCGGTCGCGACGCTCGGGGAGATGACCGCGCTGCAGCGGCGCCCTGCGACCCAGATCGCCCCCCTCGTGTTCGTCATCCAGGTCGTCGTCCCCGTCGCGGCGGCCCCGGCACTCACGGGTGAGCGGCCCGGTCACGGCGTGGCCGGGGTCGCCGGCCTCGTGATCGCCCTGCTGGTCGTCGTCGGGGCGGCCGTCGCGCTGGTGACGTCGCCGGTCGTCCGCTCGGTGGTCGACGAGTCGCCGGCCAGCGTCGAGAGGGGCACCGGCGACAGCCCGCGCTCCCGCAACCTTCCGGCCAACCGGACGACCGTGGCCGGTGACGGCGCCCCGGCCGCGATGACGATGTCGCCGGGCCGCGCCGCGGGCCCGTCGCCTCCGGACGCCAGGTCGACGTCCTCCTGACCGCGCAGGGGCGCCGCTCCGGCGCTCCGCGCCATGACGTACTGGCCGAGCGTGAGGCCACCGGGCGGCACGAGGTAGCGTCGGCGGCCGGCCGCCGACGGGGCATCGGCGAGGTGCGCGCGGGTGCGCAGCCAGCGGGCCGGCGCGGCGGCTCCGAGGGCCGGGAGCACGTCGTCGCCCGCCGACGCGATGGTGCGGCGGCCGGCGGCGGACGGCTCGTCGAGGGAGGCGAACGTGGCGTGGACCCCGTCGCGGGCCAGCGCCGTCGCGAGCGCGGGCGCTGCGCCGGCGGGCACGCGGACGACGAGCGCCACGTCGAGCGTGGGTGTGCTGAGGTGCGAGACCGGCGCCATGCGCAAGGGCGCGGACGCGAAGGTGTAGGCGTCGTCGGTGGCCAGCGACCACAGCAGCACGCCGGCGCAGGCCACGCCCGCGAGGGCCCGGTCGGCCGCCAGCCGCCAGCGTGAGAGGGGCCGGACGCGCGCCGTGACACCGGCCACGACCGCGCCCGGCTCGGGCCCGGGCAGCTCGTGGAGCGTCGTCGCCGGGGCGGCGGCGAGGCGGGCGGCCAACAGCGCCCGGAGGGCGTCGGCGTCGGCCGCGACCTCCAGCAAGCCGAGCTCCGCCATGCGGGCGTTGTGGATCCGGACGTGGCCCAGCGTCGACCCGTAGGCGATGAGCGGGCAGCCACAGGCGAGCGCCTCGAGCGTCGTCACGCCGCCGGTCGAGTGCACGATCACGTCGGCGGCGCCCAGCAGCTCGGGCATCCGGTCGGTGAAGCCCCACACCCGCACCCGCCCGTCCGCGCGGAACCGTTGCCGCAGCGTCGCGAGCGCCGGCGCATTGCGGCCGGCGAGCACGACGACGCCCGCCGCGCCCGCGGCAAGCGCCGCCTCGGCGCCGCCCGCGAGATCGCCGACGCCCCAGCCGCCACCGGACACGACGACCAGGCTGCCGTCCACCGGCAGCCCGAGGGCGTTCCGCGCAGCGGCCCTGTCGCACCGGCCCAGGAAGCGCGGCGAGACCAGCGGCGCGACGGCGATGGCGCTGCCGACGCCGGCCTCGCGCTCGACGTCGGCCACCACCGCGGGGTGCATGACGAGGTGCAGGTCGGCGCCGGGGCTCGACCAGAACGCGAAGTCGGCCAGGTCGGTGACCGTCGCGCACAGGATCGCGCCGAGCCGCCGGCGCACCCGCAGCCGACCGAGCACGGCCGTGAGCGCAGGGTGGGTCGAAACCACCACGTCGGCCCGCTCGGCGACGACGAGCCGCCGCAGCCGCCGCCCGCCCGAGCGCGTGAGCGCCCGCGCGCCGGCCGCCCGCGCCGCCGGCACGTGCGCGAACGTCCAATGCGACAGGTTGTAGCTCGACGCCAGCCAGCGCAGCTGGAACCGGTAGCCGTCGCGGATGACGTGCCGAACGACGGGGCCGAACGCGGCGAGCCCGTCCCGCTCGCTGACGGTGGCCGGCTGAGCGGCGAGCCGTTCGGCCAGGGCGCGGCCGGCCGCGACGTGCCCTTCCCCGACGTCCGCGGAGAGGATGAGGATGCGCGGACGCCGGTCGGCTGCGGGGCCCTCCATGGCGCCATCCTGCGCGGGGAGTCTGAACGACGCCTGAACCGTTCATGAGGGGCTGATGGCGTCGGGAGGCGCGGTGATACTGCGTGCGTGCCCGACCGCAACGTCCTTGGCGGCGACCTCGAGCCGTGCGGCAGCGAGCCGCTGACCGGCTTCTACCGCGACGGCTGTTGCCGCACGGGACCCGAGGATCTCGGCAGCCACACGATCTGCGCGGTCGTCACCGCCGAGTTCCTCGAGCACCAGCGGTCGATCGGCAACGATCTGACGACGCCGATGCCGGGCTTCCGGTTCCCCGGGCTCGTGCCCGGCGACCGCTGGTGCGTGACGGCCGCGAACTGGCTGCGCGCCTACACCGACGGAGCGGCCTGTTACGTCGTGCTCGCCTCCACCCACCAGCGGGCGTTGGAGATCGTGCCGCTGGCCGCGCTGCGCGAGCACGCGGTCGACGTGCCGTCCGACCCCGGCTCGCTGCTCGAGTAGCCCGTCGGGCTACGGGCGGCCGCGGCGGCCCAGGAGGCGGCGCACGCCGCCGACGAGGCCGCCCTCGCGGTGGGCCTGCGCGCCGTGGGTCGGTTGCGGCCGGGGCGGCGCTGCCGAGGACGCCGGGACGTCGCGGGTATCGGCGTCGTGGCGCTCGAGCGCATCCTCGACGACCTCGATCGCGGGGGCGGGTGCGGGCTCGGGGGCCCGCTCGGACTCGAGCTCGTGCGCCTCGGCCGGCCTGTCGCCGTCGGGCGGCCGCGGCGCGTCGGTGAGCTCGGCGTGGCGGCTGACGAGCCAGCCGGCGTTGTGCGACAGCCGCCGCCCGCGGTGCGGGAGGGTCGCAAACCAGGCGGGCTCGCGCGTGGCCGGGCAGTAGTGGGCGACGAGCGCGCTGTCGTCGCCGGCCGGGTCGTCGTGCACCAGGTCGGCGCTCCAGAGGACGACGTCGCCGCCGGTCAGCGGCAGCTCGACCGGCTGCAGGCCCGCGGCACGCGCAGCCTCCAGGAGGCGCTCGTCGTGCTCGCGCAGCGCGTCGCCGCCGTCGCGTTCCGGATTGAAGTGGCGGGCGACGCCGCTGAACGGCCGCTCGGGCAGGCGGTGGGAACCCGGGATGATGCTGAACGGGGGCCCGTCGGCGAGGGCGATGCGGGCGCCGGCGAGCTCCAAGGGGGCGGAGATCGCGACGAGCGACGGGTCGCGGTGGGGGAGGCCGGTCGGCGTCGCGCAGCCGCCCACGACCGAGTCCACCAACAACGGCGGCTCCTCGAAGACCAGCGTCAGCCAGTCGACGATCGGGGTCGCGAGCAGAACGTCGCGGACGGTCACCGACGCGGCGTGCGGGTCGAGCAGCGCGCCGTCGCCCGACGGGGAGGGCTGCTGGTCGCCGGGGCGGCGCACCGGCAGGGTCCCGCGCAGCGCCCCCAGCGTCTCGGCCGCCCGGCGGGCGGTCTCGGGGGCGACCGCGCCACGCAATAGGACATAGCCGTCGCGGAGCCAGTGCTCGAGGGCGGGTCGCAGGTCCGCGGCGACCGCCCCGGAGGCGATCCGGCGCGCCAGCTCGGCCTCGGCGTCCCGCCGGTCGGTCCAGGTGCCGCCGAAGGCGCTGAAGTGGCCCCAGGAGATGCCGTCGCCCATCACCCGACAGCGTAGATCCTCGACCGTGTACACCTACACGCATGTCGCGATGGGGCGAGCTCGTGCGCTTCGGTCTCGTCGGCAGCTTCAATGCCGGCACGTACTTCGGCCTCTACACGGCCGGGGTGCTCGTCGGCGTGCCGTATCTGCTGGCGGCACTCGTGGCGTTCGTCCTGTCGGCGTCGATCGGCTACTGGCTGCACGAGCACTGGACGTTCGGCGGCGCGACGCCGACCGTGCGCGGCTGGCTGGGCTGGCTGGGCACGCAGGCGGCGGGCACCGGGCTGAACGTCGCGTTGCTCGCCGTCGCGGTCGACGTCATCGGCATGGACGAGATCGCCGCCCAGGCGGTCCTGCTGCCGGTGACGCCGGCGGCGACCTATCTCGTCGGGCGCCGCTGGGTGTTCACGCAGCGGCCGGCGGCCACGGCGTCGTCGCCTGCAGGACCGCCGCGCTGAGCGCCTCCGTGCGCAGGCCGGTGATCTGCTGGTAGTCGGGGTCGGCGACCATGGCGCTGAACGCCTTCGCGCTCGGGTAGCGGACGAGCAGCACGGCATCCCAGTCATGGCCGTCGGGCGCGACGAGCGCGGTGCCGGCGTCGCCGACGTAGACGACCTCGGCGCCCACCTTGTCCAGGTGCGGGACGATCTCGCGCGCGTAGCGCTCGTAGCCGGGGCGGCCGCCGTCCTTGAACCGCAACAGGTTCACCATGACGATCTCGCCCTCGGGGTGCTCGGCAAGCAGCCGCTTGAGGTCCTGGCCGGTCGGGTCGACGCTCATGGTGTCCAGCATCTCAAGCTGCGACGATGGCGCGGCCAGCCCCTGTAGCTCAGCTGGATAGAGCAGCGGACTTCTAATCCGCAGGTCGGTGGTTCGAGTCCACCCGGGGGCGCTGGGCAACCCGGCCATCGCGCCCGCTCGTTCGGCTACATTCATGAGCGATGGGGAGGATGCAGGGGGTTTCGGGTCGCGGCGTAGTCGCCGCCTTCCTCGCGGTGGTCATGGTGTTCATGGCCGTCGCCGCCACCGCTGCCGCTGCCCTATCGCCCGGCAGCGCCGACCAGGGCTTCCGGATGAAGCGGCGCCGCGTCACGCACGTGGCGACCGTCGTCACCACGCTCACGCGGCGTGCTGTGCGCCGCTCAACGCCAGGACGCAAGGAGTTCGGCACCAGTGCTCAGACACCAGGTCCACGGACGGCTGCTCACCGCGCTGCCCGCCATCGCCGCCATCGCGGCGGCCACCTCGCCGGCGGCGGCGCACGCTGCCTACCCCGGCGCCGACGGACGCATCGTCTTCCACAACGACCGGTCGGTCTACACGGCCGCGCCGACCGGTGGAACACCCACACGACTGCCGATGGACGCCCCGGGCTTCGGCGGGCTGTCGGTGTCGGCGGACGGGACGCAGATCGTCTACGACGCCAGCCACCGGATCTCGATCGTGGCCGCCGACGGCAGCGGACCGCGGACGCTGACGGACAGCAGCGCGTTCTCCGACGACCCCACGATCTCACCCGACGGCAAGCGGATCGCGTTCGAACGCGAGCACGGCCTGTGGGTCATGAACGCCGACGGCTCGGGCGCCCACAGCATCACGCCGGCGGCCGACTTCAGCCACAACTACAGCGACCCCGCGTGGTCACCGGACGGCCGCCGGATCGCCTACACGCTCCAGCAGCAGGTGTGGGTCATGAACGCCGACGGCAGCGGGGCAGTCGACCTGACCCCGCCCGACAAGCTCTGTCCGCTCATGACGCGGACGATGTACGGCTCGCAGCCCGACTGGTCGCCCGATGGCCAGCGGATCGTCTTCACCGGACCGGTGTCGTGCGCCAACAGCCGCGGGACCGACATCTGGGTGATGAACGCCGACGGTAGCGGCAAGACGAACCTCATCGGCGACGACGCCACCGAGGATCGCCAGCCGGTGTTCTCGCCGAGCGGGCGGCAGATCGCCTTCACACGCGACGACGCGAACGGCGCTCCGCGGCTGGCGACGATGGGCGCCGCCGGCGGGGCGATCACCTCGGTGGCGTTGCCGGTGCCGTCCGTGAACGGGCCGGTGTGGAGCGTGGCGCTCGTGCCGGTCCGCCTGTCGGTCACGGTCGCCTCCCGGCGCGTGCACGCCGGCGGCCGGCTCGTCATCAAGGGGCGCGCCCGCCCGTCGGTGGCCGGCCGGGTCACGCTCCTCATCACCCGTGGCGCCAAGCGCGTGGAGCGTCGCACCCTGCTGCTGTCGCACGGCCGCTTCCGGCTGCGCTACCGGGCTCGCTCCGCGGGCTCCTACCGGGTCGTCGCGACGCTTGCCGCGGGTCACGGCCATCTGTCGGCGACGAGCCGCGCCCGGACGTTCCGGGTGGGCCGCTAGGAGGGGACGCGATGCGCAGCACGCTCGCTCGCGCCGCCACGCTGGTGCTCGTGTCGGCGGCGCTGGGTCTCGCAGCCCCGGCGTTGGCCGCCGCCAGCAGCATCGTGTACATCAACGGCGGCAACGTCTGGATCGCGGCCCCGGACGGCACGCAGCAGTACCAGGTCACGACCGACGGCAGCCCGTCGGACCCGTACTCGCGGCCGTCGCAGGCCGACGACGGGACGATCGTCGCCGTGCGGGGCAACCCGGCCAGGCTCTACCGGCTGCGCCAGAACGGCGACCAGCTCAACGCGCCGTTCGCGACCGCGTCGCCGTTGGGCAACGTCGTCGACGCGGAGGTCTCGCCGGACGGCCGCACCGTCGCCTATGCGTTCGTGACGGTCGTCAACGGCTGCTTTCCGTACACGTGCGCGGGCACCGACGCGGCGGTCGCCTACACCGCCTCCGACCATCTCCAGGATCCGGGCGGCGGCCTGCAGAAGTCGGGCAACTGGCACTGGGTGAGCTGGATCGGCAGCGGGCGGACGCTGCTCACCGACGACAGCAACGTCGTCTACTACGACGACGTCGGGGGCGGTGACGACTCGAGCGCGCAGTGGTTCGACCAGTGCACGGCGGGGCTGGCGGACTGCAGCTCGAGCACCGGCCCGGGCCTGCACGACCTGCACGTCAGCCGTGACGGGCGCAAGGCCGCGTGGATCTGGCAGGCGGCCGACCCGGATCCTTTCGTGGTCGCCGACGACCCGTACCTCCAGCTGGGAGCGACGAGCGGCGCCGTCGGCTCGGCCCACCCGCCGCAGGCGCCCGGCCTGCCGGCCTGCAACATCGGGCCGGGTCCGAAGGAGCCGGCGTCGGCGATCCAGTGGGACCGCCCGACGTTCGCGCCGGACGGTTCGGCGGTGGCCTGGGCGGAGGGCGGCGGCATCCACGTGGCTGACGCCACGCTGTCGGACTGCGCGCACGTGGCGGCCAGTGATCACGTCGTCGTCGCCGGCGCGTCACAGCCGTTCTGGGGGCCGGCCGACGTCAGCCCGGGTCCGCGATCGGCGCCGCCGACATCCGCCCCGCCGCCGGCGGGTGGTTCCGGGTCAGCCGGTTCCGGTGGCACGGCAGGGGGAGGGGGCGGTACCCCGGCCGGCACCGCCCCGCAGGAGCCCGTGCGGCCGGGCGTGACGGTCCCGCGCCAGCGGTTGCGGACGATCGCCCGCGACCGAGCGCTGGGTGTCACGTGCCGTCTGGCGGCCGCCGGGCGCTGCACGATCACGGTGAGGATCTCGGGGCGCGACGCGCGCCGCCTGCGGCTCACCCGGCGACACGGCAAGACCTATACGTTGGGCCGTGTCACCGTGAAGCTGTCGCGGGCCGGCCGGCGGACGGTCCGCGTCCGGCTGTCGCGACGAGAGGCGGCGGCGCTGCGGCGACTGCGGTCGCTGCGGCTGACGGTGACGGCGACCGCCACGTACGCCGACGGGCGGCGCAGCACGTCGCGGCGGCTGACGCTGAAGCGCTGATCCGGGCCGGAAGCGCGGCGGCATCCTGGCCCTTCGGTGGGGCGGGGGTGCCGTCGGGCCCCGGTGGCTAGGCCGGGTGCCGTCGGCGCGCCCGCGGCGCCCCCAGCAGCGTGCGCATCGCCCGCCAGGCGTGGTCGGGGGCGCGGTCGTCGTGCAGCAGGCGGCGTGCCTGGTTCGTGCCCACGGCCAGCGCGTTGAGGTGGAACGCCACCGCGGCGGGGTCGGTGCCGCGCGGCAGCTCGCCTTGCGCGAGGGCGCGGCGGGCCTCGGCCTCCAGGAGGGCCATCCAGCGGCCCTGGGCGGCGGCGATCGCGTCCCGGACCCGTCCCGGCCGGTCGTCGAACTCGATCGCGGTGGCGGTGACGAAGCAGCCGCCGGGGAACACGTCGCGCTCGAGGTAGGAGAGCCACGCGTCGGCGATCGCCAGCAGCCGCGCCCGTCCCGGCGCCACCTCGGCGGCCGGGCCCCACACCTCGCGGGTGAAGACCTCCACGGCCTCGGCCACGGAGGCGAGCTGGAGCTCTTCCTTCGTGCCGAAGTGCCCGAGCACGCCGGCCTTGCTCATCCGCAGGTCGCCCGCGAGGCGCCCGATCGTCAGGCCTTCCAGGCCCTCGATCGACGCGAGCGCCACGGAGCGTTCGACGATGGTGGCGCGGGTCTGCTGCGCCTCGGCGACGGAGCGGCGAGCCATGTGCCCAGCTTAGCCACCGATCGGTCGCTATTGACTTGGCGACCGATCGGTCGTTATAACGACGAGCATGCAGATCACCCGCCTTGGCTGGGCCGGCGTCGAGATCGAGGCCGGCGACGAGACCGCCCTCGTCGACGTCGCGCAGGACTGGACGATCATGGAGCGCTACGTCGGCCCGCCCCGCACCCCGATGCCCGCGCCGGCCCCGGGCGCCGCCCGCCTGGCGCTCGTCACCCACCTCCACGACGACCACTGCGACCCCGGCGCGCTGGCGGCCGCGCTGCGCCCCGACGGGCTCGTGCTGCGACCGGCGCCCGCGGAGGGGGAGGGCCGGCTCGTCGCCGGGACCGCCGTGGCCGAGCACCGGCTGCGCGAGCACGGCCTCGCCACCCGGGTCGTGAGCGCGTGGGAGACCGTCGAGGCGGGCGCGTGGCGGGCGACCGCCGTGCCGGCCGTCGACGGCTTCGGCGACCCACAGGTCTCGTGGGTCCTCGAAGGCGACGGCGTGCGCGTCCTGCACGCGGGCGACACGCTCTTCCACGGCGCCTGGTGGGAAATCCGCGAGCGCACCGGCCCGATCGACGTCGCCTTCCTGCCGATCAACGGCCCGATCGTCTCGCTGCCGCACCGCCAGCCGCCGTCCGGCGTGCCGGCCGCCATGACCCCGCAGCAGGCGGCCGCGGCGGCGGCGATCCTCCAGGCGCGGCTCGCCGTCCCCATCCACTACGACGCCGTCCACCACCCGCCCGTCTACGCCCAGGTCGACGATCCGGTCACCGCGTTCGCGGCCGCCGCACGGCAGCGGGGCGTGCCGTTTGCGGTCGTCGATCCGGGGACCTCGGTGGCCCTGCCGGCGACGCCCGCGGCCGTCTGACCGCCGCGTCCTGGCGCCGACCGCCCGGCTAAGGATCCGCGCGCGGCGGCCGACGGCAGGAGAAGTCGCCCGATGCGACAAAGGCACCCCCGTCGCGAGGCGGGTCCGCAAAGCCACGGGGCTCCGCAACCATCAGAGCCAGCCGGGCCGCCGAACATCAACCAAGAGGAGCACGCGACATGTCCCAGGGAGTCGATCGGTGACCGCCGTGGCGGAGCTGAACGAGATGCAGCTCGACGCCCTGCGTGAGCTGGCGAACATCGGCTCGGGCAACGCCGGGACCGCGCTCGGCTCGATGCTCGGCACCTCGGTCGACATCTCCGTGCCGACCGCCGCCGCCTTGCCGCTGGTCGACGCCGTGGCCGCCGCCGGCGAGGCCGACGATCTGCGCTACGGCGTCGTCGTGCCGGTCATCGGCGACCTCGACGCCACCGCGGTCCTGCTGTTCCCCGAGTCCGACGCGCGCACGATGTGCGGGATCTACGGCCTCGACCCGGCCACGCCCGACGGCGCATCCATGCTCGGCGAGATCGGCAACATCCTGGGCAGCAACTACATCAACGTGCTCGGCCAGATGGTCGGCTGGGACCTGGAGCCCGCGCCGCCGCAGGTCGTGCAGGACATGCTCGGCGCGATCCTCCAGAGCGTGCTGCTCGGCCGTGGGGAGGACGTCGAGACCGTGCTCGTCCTCGACTCCGCGCTGCACGTCGAGGACGGGCACGACTGCTCGCTGTCGTTCCTGCTGCTGCCCTCCGGCGACGGCATCGTCGAGCTGCTCGCGCGCCTCGGGCTCTGAATCAGGAGCGCTTCGTCCGGGACGCGCCGCCGCTCCTCGTCGTCCGGCTCGACCCGCTGCTCTTCGCTCGCGACGTGCCGCTGGACGTTGCCCGCGTCGTCCCGCTGCTCTTGGCCCGCGACGTCCCGCTGCTCTTGGCCCGCGACGTGCCGCCGGAGCTGGCCGGCTTCGACCGCGAGGGCGTCGACCGCGCGGAGGTCGTGGAGCGCGAGCGCGACGCTGTCGAGCGCGCGCCGTTGGACGACGCCTTGCGCTCCGAGGCAGGGATCTCCTCGCGGGCGACGGCCTTCGAGAGCTGGGGGATGAGCTTCTGCAGGAAGCCGGCCATCCGCTCCTCCTGGCGGCGGAACTCCTTGGCGAGCTTGGCGGTGTCGCGGTCGCCGACCGCGGTCGCGAGCTCCTCGATCGCCAGGTAGTTGCCGATCTCCTCGAACTCGTTGAACAGCTCGGTCTTCGCGTTCTTCAGCAGCTTCTCGGCCTCGCCGGTGCCGCGCAGCATGTGCATCGGGCCCTTCGCGAGCGAGACGCCCTTCTTCGCAGCGGCGACCGCACGGTCAGCCACCTCGGCGGCGACGTCCGGGCCGGGCAGGTTCATCGCCTCGGCCTTGCCGCCGAGCTGCTTGATGCGGCGCTCCAGGCCCTTGGCCTGCTGCTGGGTCTCCTTGAGATGCTCGCGCAGCCGCTTCTTGTAGGCGTCGCGGGTCGTCATCGAGATGTGCGCTTTCAGCGCGGTCTCGAGCTCCTTCTCCTTCCCGTAGGCCTCGTTGAGGTACTGGATGAGCTTGGAGTCGCGGATCGTCGGCTCGGCAGCCATGGTGGTGGAGTCTCCTCCTCAGGGAACGGGTCGCGGCAGTGCAAAACGGCGGACTTCCCCAGCGATGTTCCCCGCGCACCGAACGTCTACACTGCCTTTCAGACGCGGTGGGCGTAGCTCAGCTGGTAGAGCTCCTGGTTGTGGTCCAGGCGGTCGGGGGTTCGAGTCCCCTCGCTCACCCCTCAGGTGAAGCCCCGCGGAAGCGGGGTTTCTGCGTTCGGGCGCCGCGCCGGTGTCATGGAGGTCGGGGTAAGGTCGTGACGGATGGCCGTTCGCGAGGTCCACCACCCCCTGTTCGCCCGCGTCTACGCGCTCATGGCCCGCCACGAGCCGGCCGCGATCCGCCACTACCGCGACGAGCTGCTGGTCGGCCTCAGCGGGCGGGTCATCGAGGTCGGAGCCGGCAGCGGAGCGAATTTCGCCCACTACCCGTCGACGGTGACCGAGGTGCTCGCCGTCGAGCCCGAGGACTACCTGCGCGAGCAGGCGGCCGCGAGTGCCGCCGACGGGCCCGTTCCGGTCACGGTGGTCAACGGCCTCGCCGACGCCCTGCCCGCCGAGGACGCGACGTTCGACGCCGCCGTCGCCTGCCTGGTGCTGTGCTCGGTGCCCGACCAGGCGCGCGCGCTGGCCGAGCTGCGGCGCGTCCTGCGCCCGGGCGGCGAGCTGCGCTTCCTCGAACACGTCGTCGCGCCCGACCGCGCCGGCCTGGCCCGCACCCAGCGGGCCGTCGACCGCGTCTTCTGGCCGCACGCGTTCGGCGGCTGCCACACCGCGAGGGACACGAGCGCGGCCATCGCTGCGGCGGGCTTCGACCGCGTCGAGGAGCGGCGCATCCAGCTCGGGCCCGGCCTGAGCCCGGTCGCCACGGGGATTCTGGGCACGGCCCGCTGCGGCTGACCACGCGCCGGTCGCCGCCGCTCACCTTTGAGCGCCGGCTGCCGATAGATCGGGCATGGCACGCGCCACGTCTGCGTCCGCCGCCGCACCACGCGAGGCCCGGCTCGCCCTGGCCGCCTGCCAGGCCTTCGGGTGGGGCGTGCCGCTCGTCTTCGTCGCCGCGTTCATCGCCATGTTCGCCGTGTGGGCCGACCACGACGCGCGAGGCGCGTGGACGCTCGCGGTCTTCGCCGGCGCCCCGCTCTTCTGGGGAAGCCTGTCGCTCCTGCGGCCGCGCCGCCTACGTCCCCGCGTGCGCGCCGGCTGCACCCTGCCGCGCGACGTCGACCCGCAACTCTGGGGCACGATCGGGTCGGTCGCGGACCGCCTCCAGGTCGATCCGCCCGGCGCGCTGCGGCTGACGCCGGACGCTGACGTCGCCGCCTGGCACGACGGCGAGGGCCTCGTGCTGGCCATCGGCCTGCCCTGGCTGGCACCGATCGCGTCCGAGGCGCTGCCCGTCGCGATCGCCCATGCGCTCGCCGCCCACCGCGCCGGAGCCGGCTCGACCGCCATGCTGCGCTTCGAGGACCAGATCGAGCGGGCCGAGGCGATCGAGGACGGCTGGCTGTTCGGCGCGGTCTGGCGCCCATTCGTGGCGACGGCGCGCCGCCTCCAGGCGTGGCTGGCCGAACGCCAGACAGCGGCCGCCCGTGCGGCCTGCGCGGCGGTGCTGGGCGCCGGGACGCTGGGCGAGTTCGACCGCTGTGACGCGCTCGGCGACGCGTTTGCCCGCTACTGGGCGGAGGACGTCGGCCCGTGCCTGGAGGACGGCTTCGCCCCGCCCCTTCTCGAGGGCTGGGCGGCGTTCGTGGAGCCCGTGAACGGCGGAGAGGTCCGTGACGAGCGGCCGTGGGGCGACGCTCGTCACGCCGCGCTCGAGCGCCGCCTGCTGGCCGCCGTCCTGCCGGACACCGCGCCGCGGCTCGTCGGCCTGCCCTGGCAGCAGGCGCCCGGGGCCGTCTGGCTGCCACGCATGCGCCGGCGCCTCGCCGAAGTCGGCGCCGACGTGCCGCGCTTCACGCCGGCGACGCTCTCGCTCGCCGTGGCCGCCGGACGGCCCGGCACGATCAGCGAGGCCGAGTGGCCACACCTCGTCGCCGCCGCGCTGATGGTCGCGCTCGTCGACGCCGGATGGGAGGCTGTCGGCGCACCCGGCGCGCCGCTTGGCGCCGGCACGGGCGAACATGCCGTCTATCCGTTCGGGCTCTGCCAGTCGATCGCCGACGAAGCCTGTGACCTCGACGGCTGGGCCGACTTCGCCGCGGACGCCGAGATCGAGGACCTGCTCGTCGACGTTGCCGCCCTCGCCTCGGCCGAGGGGGCCGGGCCGCTCGCCGCGGCGACCGCGCCACCGCCGATGGCCGACCAGCGGTTGGCGCTCGCACGCCCGCCGGGCCAGACGCTCGGCTGGGTCTCGCTCATCCTGCTCACCCTCGCCGCCCTGCCGAGCGGCGTGCTGTTGCTCGCCGCTGCACCCAGCGCCCCCAGCGCGGACGGCACCGTGATCGCCGTCGTGCTCGGTGTCGGAGTGCTCGCCGCCCTGGCCGTCTGGGGTCGCGCACGCTTGAGCGTCCTGACCGGTCGCGGCACGCTCGTCGTCGGGTCCAACGGCCTGCGCGTCGACTATCCCAGCCTGCTCAAGGAGCCGTTCTGCGTCCCGCGTGAGTCGGTCCGGGCCGTGCTGGTCGACGACGGCGACTGGACGCTCGACCGGCGCTTCCCGATCGGCGCCCCGGAACGCGCGGTTGGCGAGGGGTTGGCGACCAGCGGGCGCGTCGGTTGGCTGTGGACGCGCGAGGCGCCGACGGTCGTCCCGCTGCTCGGCCACGGCACGGAGACACCGAACCTCGCGCTGCTCGTCGACGATCCGCTGCTGGCCCCGAAGGTGCGCCGCGTCGTGATGACGGGGCCGATTCCGGGTGAGGCGCTCACCGCATTGCTGTTCGCCGTCGAGGACGCCGCCGGCGCCCGGGCCGCGCTCGCCCCGTGGGGCCGCACGCGCCACGCCGACGTGGATGACGCGCGGCGCATCCAGCACGGCTTCTCGGGCGCAGCGGCAACCGTGCCCCTGGAGCGAGGCGATGACTGACGAGCCCATCGAGACGTCGCGGCCGCGGCAGGAGCTGCTGCGCCGGCGCGCGATGCGCAACGGTTGGCTCTGCGTCGCGATCGGGCTCATCGTGCCGTTTCTCGCGCTCGGCGGCGCCTGGGTCGGCTGGAGCGCACGTCACGTCGACCGCCGCGGCGTGCTGCTGGCGGTCACGGGCGTCGGCGTGTTCGTCGTCCGGCTCGCGCTCTGGATGAACGGCATTCCGTAGGGCGCGTGCTGCACCAACCGCGCGGGTAGCCGTCCGGCCATGCCGCTCGCCCGAGACTACTCGCCGCACGAGCACAAGCCGCTGGCCGGCTACGCGGTCCTCATGGGCGGTTTCGGGGCGGTCATGGCGGGCGGGCTGGCCGCCGCGCGGGCGGCCGGACGCGACCTTCCGCGCCTGCGCGCCGGGGACCTGGCCGTCGTCGCGCTCGCCACGCAGAAGGTCAGCCGGCTGCTGGCCAAGGACCGGGTGACGAGCACGATCCGCGCGCCGTTCACCCGCTACGAGGAGAGCACCGGCCACGGTGAGGTCAGCGAGGAGCCGCGTGGCACCGGCCTGCGGCTGGCCACCGGCGAGTTGCTCGTCTGCCCGTACTGCGTCAGCCAGTGGGTCGCCGGCGCGTTCGTCCTCGGCCTCGTGGCCGCCCCGGACACGACCCGGCTGCTGGCCGGCATGTGGGCCGCCCAGGCGCTGGCCGACGCCGGTCAGCTCGGCTACTCGCTGCTCACCGAGCAGACCTGACGAGGGCGGCCTACGCGGTGCCGTCGTGCAGGCGCAGCCGCTGCGCGTTCATCTTGCGCGCCGCATCCGAGCACACGTAGACGAGCGCTTCGGCGATCTCGCCCGCGTCGGTGAACGCGGTGAACGCCTCGTCGGGCTGCTCCGCGCGCATCTGCGGCGTGACGATCGCGGTGACCACCACGATGTTCGCCGTGCCGCCGGTCGGCTCGAGCTCGGCCCCGAAGCCGAGCGTCCACGCCTCGGCCGCCGCCTTCGTCGCCGCGTAGGCCGCGTTGCCGGCCGGGGGCCGGCCCACGACCGACGACGACACGAGCGCGAAGCGCCCCCGTTCGCCGGCCGCCTTCAGCAGCGGCGCGAACGCCCGGCTCGTATGCACGACGCTGTGGAACAGCAGCCGCTCGAGCAGCTCGAGATCGGCGAGGTCGAGGTCCTCGACGTCCTGGCCGCCGCGCCAGCCGCCCACGAGGTGCAGCAGCCCGTCGACCGTGCCGAGATCGCGCGCCCAGCGCGCCGCGCCCTCGGCGCTCGTGAGGTCGACGCCGCGCACGTCGCCGGCGATGTCGCGGACGCCCTGGAGGTGCTCGACGGTGCGGTCGGCGGCGGCGACCCACGCCCCGGCGCGCGCGAGCGCGTCGACGACGCTGGGGCCGAGACCGCCGCCGGCGCCCGCCACGGCGATCCGTCGGCCGGCGAGCGCTGCAGGGTTCGGTTCAGGCATCGACCCCAACCTATCGTCGGGTCATGGCCCCGACCAAGGGCCGATCGGGATTGGGCATCCGGTCAGGGGGGAAGCCTGCCCGTGCCGTGATCCGCGACTCCGTGCGACTCCTCGAGGTCGAGCCCGACCTTGGGTACCGGCTCCCGCCCCATCAGCGAGAGAGCGCGACGCACGAGATCGTCGCGCGCACGACGCAGCTGCCGACCGGGCGCTGGCATGCCGCCGAGGGCTGGGACCGCTCCAGCCCGCTCCTGGGCCTGCTCATGCTCGAGGGTCTCATCCTGCGCGACCTCGACCTCGGGCGACGCTCGTCGACCGAGGTGCTGGGAGCCGGCGACATCCTGCGTCCGTGGGAGATGGAGACCGTCGGCGACGAGCTGCCGCTCGTCGTGCGCTGGACGGTGCTCGAGGAGACCCGGCTGGCGATCATCGACGAGCGCACGCTGCTGGCCGCCGGGCGCTATCCGGCCGTCATCGACGCGCTCGTCGAGCGGATCTCCCGGCGCAACCGGCGGCTGTCGCTGCGCCTGGTCATCAACCAGCTCGTGCGCCTCGAGGACCGGCTGCTGCTGGCCCTGTGGGCGCTGGCCGAGCGCTGGGGGCGCGTCACGCCCGAGGGCGTGCTCGTCCCGATGGGCTTCACCCACAGCGCGCTCGCCCGGATCGTGGGGGCCCGGCGGCCGTCGGTGACGACCGCGCTGGGCGTCCTCTCGCGCGACCGGCTGCTGGAGCGCACGCCGGAGGGCTGGCTGCTGCGCGGCGATCCGGCGCAGATCGTCGAGCCGGTCGCCGACCGGCTCGGCAGCCGCGTCTGAGCAGGCCGTTCGACGACGGTGCGCACGGGGGTAGGGTCGGCGCACCATGGAGCTCGGCCCGGTCCGCTGGACGCAGAGCGGCGACGCCAGCATCGCCTACCGCACCATCGGCGCCGGTCCGGTCGATCTCGTCTACCTCGGCGGGGTCGTGTCGCACATCGAGGTCATCCTCGAGGAGCCGGGCATCGTGCGCTGGTGGGAGCGCATCGGCTCGTTCGCGCGCGTCGTGCTCGTCGACCGCCACGGCCTCGGGCTGTCGGACCGCGAGTGCGAGGGGCTGACGCTCGCCGAGGAGGTCGCCGATGTCGAAGCGGTCCTCGACGCGCTGGGCATCGACCGCGCCGTCGTGCAGGGCTACGCGGCCGGGGGCCCGCTCGCGATCGAGTTCGCGGCCCGGCGGCCGGAGCGCACGTTGGCGCTCGTTCTCTACGCGGCGATGTCGATCGTCGAGCGCACCGACGGCGACGACCTGCCGTGGCTGCAGGATCGCGAGGAGCGCCAGGCGCGCATCGCGGCGCTCGCGGAGGTGTGGGGGACCGGCTCCAACCTCGAGCAGTTGGCCCCGAGCGCGGCCGACGACCCGCGGATGCGCGACTGGCTCGGGCGGCTCGAGCGCCACTCGGCGACCCCGCGGGGCTTCCTCACCCTGGCCGACAACATGGCCCGGGCCGACGTGCGCGCACGGCTGCCGGAGCTGAGCGTGCCGACGCTCATCCTGCACCGCAGCGGCGACCGCATGATCGACGTCGGACACTCGCGGCTGCTGGCCGAGCGCATCCCCGGCGCGAAGCTCGTCGAGCTGCCCGGGTCCGACAACCTGCCGATGCTCGGCGACAGCGACGCGCTCGTCGGCGAGGTCGAGGAGTTCCTCACCGGGTCGCGCCGCTCGACGACCGGCCTGCAGCGGCGGCTGCTGACCGTGCTCTTCACCGACATCGTCGACGCGACCGGTCACGCCGCCCGCCTGGGGGACGCCCGCTGGCGCGACCTGCTGGCCGCCCACGACGACGCGATCCGCCGCGAGGTCGAGCGCTACGGCGGCCGCGAGGTCAAGACCGTCGGCGACGGGTTCCTGGCCGCGTTCGACGGGCCTCCGTCGGAGGCGGTCCGCTGCGCGCGCACCGTGGCGAGCGCGATCCGTGGCCTCGGGTTGCGCCTGCGCGCCGGCCTGCACACCGGCGAGTGCGAGCTCATCGGCGACGACGTCGGCGGCATGGCGGTCCACATCGCGGCACGCGTCTGCGACCTGGCCGGGCCTGACGAGGTGCTCGTCTCGGGCACCGTCTGGGGAACGGTCGTCGGTTCGGGGCTGGAGTTCGAGGGCCGGGGCGCCCACGCGCTGCGCGGCGTGCCGGGCGGCCCGCACTGGCCGATCTTCGCGCTGCGCTGACCGAGGTTCGCGCGCGCACGCTCTGTTGCACGGACGCGTGACCGCAACCTTGGCGGGTAACGCCGAGTTGCAGATCTAGACCGACGAACCCGACAGGAGGGTCTTCTCCATGTTCCGCAGGATCCAGGGCCAGGGGCCGTGGCTGCTCGCGAGCGCGTTCGTGCTCGCCCTCATCGTCTCGCCGTTCGCGATCGCCGCCGGGGAGGGCAAGCCGCTGCTGGGCGGTGAGCGCAACCCGGGCGCCAACAAGTCGCAGGCGTACACGAAGGAAACCGAGATCATCGCCAACAACAGCACGTACGGCACGCGCCAGTCGAACAAGTCCGCCAACGGCGGCGGCGCGATCTACGGCTGCCGCTCGAAGGCCGGCGGCACCGAGAAGGGCAACAAGCCGTGCATCCGGTCCAACAACCTCGCCGACGGCCGGGCGTTCGAGTTCGAGTCCAACGGTCCTGAGGTGGGCCGCATCACCGCCAAGGACCCCAAGGCGGCCCCGTTCACGACGAACGCCAACGGCGTGGCCACCGGCCTGAACGCCGACGCGGTCGACGGCAAGGGCGCCGAGGACATCCAGAAGGACGCGGTCGCCGAGGCGCAGAAGAACGCCCAGGGCATGCTGCAGTTCGCGACCGTCGCGTCGAACGGCACGCTCGGCGCCCAGCGCGGCGCGACCGCGGCGTCACGGACGGCCGAGGGCACCTACAACGTCGTGTTCGCCAACGACATCTCGAACTGCGCCATGACGGCCACCGAGGCGCAGACCGACGACGCCGGCTCGGTCGGCGTGCAGCTCGGCGGCGACAAGAAGACCGTCACGGTCGTCACCCGCACGGGCGGCGGCGCGGACGGCACGGTGGCGACCACGGTCGCCGACCGTCCGTTCCACCTGACGGTCACCTGCTGACCGCCTGAGGGTCATCGCCGGCGCGGGGGTCTGCTCCCGCGCCGGCACCACCTCACGCCGTCGAGGGACGACTCACACGCGCATGTCGCGGTTCTAGTCGTCCCTCGACGCGTGGTGGCGCGCCTCAGGGCTCGCCGAGCCGCTTCCCGCGCGCGCGTGCGTGCGCGAGCTTCGCGGCGATCTCGACCCAGTCGAGCAGGCCGCCGTAGAGGTGGCCGAGCGGGCCCGTGACGACCCAGGCCGACAGGCGTGTCAAGGGGAAGGGGCGGCGCGCGCGCATCGCCGCCCTGACGCTACAGTCCGTCGCCTCATGGCCGCCGCGACGAAGCTCAAGACGACCGTCGAACCGCTCCCGGAGTCCCGTGTGCGGGTCGCGGCGGAGGTGCCTCCAGCCGAGGTCTCCAAGCGCGTCGCCGAGGCCGCCGGGCGCATGGGCCGCGACCTGCGCATGCCCGGCTTCCGCAAGGGCAAGGTCCCGGCGCCGGTCATCATCCAGCGCGTCGGGCGCGAGGCCGTCCTCGACGAGGCGGTGCGCAGCTCGCTGGGCCGCTGGTATCTGGATGCGATCGACGAGGCCGGCGTCCATCCCGTGGGCGAGCCCGAGGTCGACCTCGGCGACCTGCCCGGCGAGGGCCAGCCGCTGACGTTCACGATCGAGATCGGCGTCCGACCGGAGGCCAAGCTCGGCGACATCTCCACGCTCGAGGTGCCCCGCCGCGAGCCCGAGGCCGGCGAGGACGCCGTCAACGAGCAGCTCGAGCAGATGCGCCAGCAGCTCGGGCGGCTGGAGACCGTCGAGCGCGCGGCCGAGAACGGCGACTTCGTCGTCATCGACTTCAAGGGCTCGATCGAGGACGCCGAGAACCCCGGCGAGCGCGACTACTTCGCCGGCGGCGAGGCTCGCGACCACCTGCTGGAGATCGGCAGCGACCAGTTCATCCCCGGCTTCGAGGAGCAGCTCATCGGGGCCAAGGCCGGCGACGAGAAGGTCGTCGAGGTCACGTTCCCCGAGGAGTACGGCAACGCCGAGCACCTCGCCGGCAAGCCCGCCCAGTTCGAGGTCACCGTCCACGAGGTCAAGGCCAAGCAGCTGCCCGAGCTCGACGACGACTTCGCGACCGAGGCCGGCGGCTTCGACTCGCTCGAGGAGCTGCGCGAGGACATCGCCACGCGCCTGCGCGAGGCCGAGGAGCGCCGCGTCGAGGCCGACTTCCGCGAGGCGGTGCTCGACAAGGTCGTCGGCGACGCCACCGTCGAGGTGCCCGACGCGCTCGTCGAGGCCCGCGCCCGCGAGCTCTGGGACCAGATGCTGCATTCGCTCTCGCACCGCGGCCTGACGAAGGAGGCCTACCTCCAGATCTCGGGCCAGAGCGAGGAGGAGATCCTCGACCAGGCCAAGCCGGACGCGGAGAAGGCGCTGCGCCGCGAGGCCGTGCTGGCCGCGGTCATCGAGGCCGAGAACATCGAGCCGTCCGACGGCGACATCCTCGACGCCCTGCAGGACGCGGCGATCCAGCAGGACACGAAGCCCGAGAAGCTGCGCAAGCGCCTCGAGCAGCAGGGCCGCCTCGACGAGCTGATCGAGGATCTCGCCCAGCGTCGCGCGGTCGAGCTGCTCGCCGAGCGCGCGACCCCGGTCCCCGCGCCCGTCGAAGAAGCGCGCGACGCCGAGTAGGTCACTGGCCGCGGGTTTCGCCCCCTGGGCGAACACCCGCAAGGGAATCCGAGCCGCCAGGCGAGGATTCCCCAGCCGCCAGGCGAGGCTTCCCCAGCCCCCAGGCGAGGATTTCCCGGGCTCATACGCCCGTCCGGGCCGGTCAAGGACGAACGTCGCAGACCGACGTCAAGGCGGGCGGCGGCGCTCCAGGCGGCTGCTAGCCTCCACGCACCTTCACCCGATGTTCCCTCGCTTGCGTGCCGACGCGCGCGGCAGGAACCGGGCCACGCACCGAGAACGAGCACGAGGTCACATGAGTCCACTGGTCCCGATGGTCGTCGAGCAGACGTCGCGCGGCGAGCGCGCGTTCGACATCTACAGCCGTCTGCTCAGCGAGCGGATCATCTTCCTCGGGACCCCCGTGGACGACCAGATCGCCAACCTCATCGTGGCGCAGCTGCTGCACCTCGAGTCCGAGGATCCTGAGAAGGACATCTCGATCTACATCAACTCGCCGGGCGGCAGCGTCTACGCGGGCCTGGCGATCTACGACACGATGCAGTTCATCAAGCCGGACGTGTCGACGATCTGCGTCGGCATCGCGATGTCGATGGGCGCGGTCCTGCTCGCCGGCGGCGCTGCGGGCAAGCGCATGGCGCTGCCCAACGCGAAGATCATGATCCACCAGGTGTCCTCGGGCTTCCAGGGCCAGGCGACCGACATCGAGATCCACGCCAAGGAGATCATCGACGTCCGCTCGCGCCTGGACCAGATCCTGGCCAAGCACACCGGGCAGGACTACGAGAAGGTGCGGGCCGACACGGAGCGTGACTACTTCATGAGCTCCGAGGAGGCCGTCGAGTACGGAGTGATCGACCGGGTGATCTCCGAGCATTAGACTCGGAGCGAGCTTCGTCCGAGGCCGAGCGAGAGGGAGACATGGCGCGCCCCACCGACTCCAACGAGCAGCTGCTCTGCAGCTTCTGCGGCAAGTCCCAGCGACAGGTCAAGAAGCTGATCGCCGGCCCGGGCGTCTACATCTGCGACGAGTGCATCGACCTCTGCAACGAGATCATCGACGAGGAGCTCACCGCCCCGCCGTCGTTCGACCTCGAGAACCTTCCCAAGCCGCGCGAGATCTACGGCGTGCTCGACGAGTACGTCGTCGGGCAGGAGGAGGCCAAGCGGACGCTGTCGGTGGCGGTCTACAACCACTACAAGCGCGTCCAGATGATGTCGGCCCACCCGGCGGGGGACTCCGACATCGAGCTGCAGAAGTCCAACATCCTGCTCCTCGGGCCGACCGGCTGCGGCAAGACGCTGCTGGCCCAGACGCTGGCGCGCATCCTCAACGTCCCGTTCGCGATCGCCGACGCCACGGCGCTCACCGAGGCCGGCTACGTCGGCGAGGACGTCGAGAACATCCTCCTCAAGCTCATCCAGGCCGCCGACTACGACGTCAAGAAGGCCGAGACGGG
>JBDZVZ010000133.1:0-4210 GCA_040255945.1 Solirubrobacterales bacterium
TGCGGCGCGCCGCGCTCGCCCTCGAGGACCTCCAGCGGCGGCCCGGCCGCGGGCGGCGGGCGTGGGCCGCGACCGCCGACGACGTCGAGCTGGACGCGCTGCTGCGCTGCCAGGTCCAGACCTGGCAGGAGGTCGCCCGCGCCCACGGCGTCGCGCTCTGCCTCCGGCCGGGCGCGGCGGCGACCGTCGTGCGCGCCGACGCGCTGCGCATCGCCCAGGCCACCTCGAACGTCGTCGCCAACGCCATCGAGCACGGGGGCGGCCGGGTCGAGGTCGCCACCCGGCTCGTCGGCGACCGCGTCCGCGTCGAGGTCTCAGACGACGGCCCCGGCCTGCCCGCCTCGGTCGCCGAGATCGCCCGCCGCCCGCGCGCCGGCCACGGGCGCCGCGGCCGCGGGCTGGCGATCGCCTCCGGGATCGCCGCCCGCTACGGCGGCGCCCTGAACGCCGGGCGCTCCGCCCACGGCGCGTGCGTGGCGATCGAGCTGCCCGCGATCGAGGCGTCACGGTGAGCCGCAGACGCCGGGCCGCGGTGCTCGTCGGCCTCGCGCTCGTGCTCGGGACGCTCGCCGCCTCCGACGTCGCCGGGCGCGAAGCCGCGCTGAAGCGCCAGCTCGGACCGCCGGTGCCGGTCGTCGTCGCCCGCGCCGACCTCGAGCCCGGTGACCCGCTCGACACCCGCCGGCTCGGTCTCCGGCTCGTCCCGCAGCGCTACGCGCCGCGGGTCCGGTACGCCTCGACCGCCGCCCTGGCCGGGCTGACGGCCGCCCAGGCGATCCCGGCCGGCACCGACCTGCAGCGCACGATGGTCGACGGCGGCGCGCAGGCCGGCGGCGCCCCCGTGCGCCGCGGCGAACGCGTCGCCGAGATCGTCGCCGCCGGCTCGCCCGAGCTCGTCGTGCCCGGCGGACGCGTCGACGTCCTCGTCACCCGTGAGGGGGGCGACGGCGGCGGCTGGACCCGCCTGGCGCTCCAGGACGCCGAGGTGCTCGCCGTGCGGCCCGTGGGCGGCGAGAGCGGTGCGAGCGGCGACGGCGGCGGGCCGGCCGGCGACGGCACCGAGGCGCCCACGAAGGTCGCCGTCTCGCTGCGGGTCACGTTCCGGCAGGCGATGTACCTGGCGGCCGCCCAGTCGTTCGCCCGCGAGCTGCGTCTGCTGCCCCGCGCCGCCGGCGACCGCGGCCGTCTGCGCGGCGGCGAGACGGTCCGCGCCGACCTGCGCTGACGGCCTCCGCCACCCGTCCAAGCCCCGGGGGCGCTCTCAAGGCTGCGCAGCGACGACCGATACCCCGGTTCGAGGCCCCATGCTCCGATCTCTGCGTACGCTCTCTCTCACTGCGGTGGCCGCCGGCCTGCTGGCCGTGCCCGTCACCGCCCAGCTCGCGGCGCCCGCCCCCGCGCAGGCCGCGAAGAAGGCCGCGAAGAAGTCCGCGAAGAAGAAGTCGTCGGTCAAGTACCCGACGATCACGAAGATCTCGCCGCGCAAGCTCGCGGTCGGCGAGAAGCTGACGATCCGCGGCAAGAACTTCCGCCCCGGCAAGAAGAAGTCGAGCGTCGCCTTCTACCGCAAGGGGCAGCCGGTCATCTTCGTCAAGGCCGACCAGGCCTGGAAGACGAAGCTCGTCGTCACCGTGCCGGCCAAGGTCATCGTCCTGCTGGCCAAGCGCGACAACGCGCCGGTCGCCACGCAGCTGCGCCTGCGCGTCATCGCCAAGAAGATGGGCAAGCGCTGGACGAAGAACAGCCGCTCGCCGGTCGTCTCCGCCGGTGAGCTCGCGGCCGCCGTCCAGCAGGGCGGAGGCGGAGCGAACTCCCAGCAGGTCGCGGCCGCCCAGGCCTACCAGGACTGCCAGAAGCTGGCCGCCTCCAACGGCGCCGGCGACAACGACTCCGACGGCCTCGTCAACAGCACCGAGCTCGCCTACAAGCTCGACCCGTGCAACGCCGACAGCGACGGCGACTCGATGATCGACGGCTACGAGTTCTTCTCGGCGATCGACCTCAACGGCACCGCGTACCCGTACCCGGGCAAGCGGCCGTGGCCGAACCCGCTCGATCCCACCGACGTCGACTACGACTTCGACGGCGACTGGCTGTTCCTGCACCAGGAGTACGCGCTGTGGAAGGCGTCGGGCACCGGCTTCCCGCTGCGCGCCTACAGCGACGGCACCCAGAACAGCGGCGGCACCCAGCCGGTCACGACGGTCGCCCAGGGCTACCTCGACCTCGACGAGGACGGCAACCTCACCGACGACGAGCGCGACGTCGACAACGACGGCCTGTCGAACGTCATCGAGCTGAACTTCCGCGGCACGCAGGAGTGGTGGAAGGGCTTCGACTGGATCCGGGCTCCGCACAGCCCCGGCACCACGACGACCTACGTCGAGCCGGCCTACTACCTGCGCGCGTTCTCGAACCTCGACGCCACCGACGCCGACAGCGACGGCGACGGCATCCTCGACGGCGCCGACGATCAGGACAACGACGGCTGGTCGAACTTCGCCGAGATGCAGCTCGACCGCAGCCAGGTCGGCTACCGCGTCCACCCGTACAACCCGTGCCTGCCCGACCCGCACGCGCGAGTGTGCAGCCGCTACGTCTTCCTGGACGGCGACCGTTGGGCCCCGTTCGACATCGTCGACCCCACCACGAAGACGACGAGCCAGATGCCCGGCGACGCGATCCCGTTCGGATGGAACGGCTCCCACACGCCGGTCCTCTACAGCGACTGGGTCACGGCCGGCAGCCCGAACCAGTACACCGGCAGCGTGTTCGGCCCGTGGGATCCGTCCCCCTGGTTCAGCGCGGCCTGGGACGGCAACGGCGGCCCGCAGGGCGCATAAGCCTCCACGGCACATCTTCCGTGGCCAGCACGACGGCCGGGCGGTCCCCCTCCGCCCGGCCGTCGGCGTGTTCGGGGCAGGGGGGGCGAATTTCGGGCGCCGCTGACCTACAGGTGGTGTGCCGCCCGCCACGCCCGACCATCTCGATGTCCTTGCCGGCGCCCTGCGCGAGCGGCTGCTGGCCGACGCCGGCCACGCGGACGGCCCGCTGCAGGACCGGATCGTCGCGCTCGTCGACCGCGAGGCCGGCCTGCTCGACGAGGCGACCCGTGCCGAGCTCGTCGCCCGGATCGCGCGCCGGTCGTTCGGCCTGGGACCGCTGGACCGGCTGCTCGACGACCCCGCCGTCGACGAGATCATGGTCAACGGCACCGCGCCGATCTGGGTCGAACGCGGCGGCCGCCTGGAGGTCACCGACGCGGCGTTCGCCGACGAGACCCAGCTGCGCGGCGCGATCGAGCGCATCCTCGCCCCGCTGGGCCGCCGCGCCGACGAGGCCGAGCCGATCGCCGACGCGCGCCTGTCCGACGGCTCGCGCGTCAACGTCGTGCTGCCGCCGCTGGCGGTCGACGGGCCGCTGCTGACGATCCGCCGCTTCCGGCCCCGCGGGCTGGACGCCGCCGCGCTGGTGGCCTGCGGCACGTGGACGAGCGCCCTGCACGACCTGCTGGACCGCGCCGTCGCCGCCCGGCTGAACATCCTCGTCAGCGGCGGCACCGGCTCGGGCAAGACCACCACCTTGAACGCGTTGTCGGGGTTCATCGCGCCCGACGAGCGGGTCGCGACGATCGAGGACACCGCCGAGCTGCGCCTCCAGCAACCCCATGTCGTCCGGCTCGAGGCCCGGCCGGCGAACGTCGAGGGCCGCGGCGAGGTGACGATCCGCCGGCTCGTGCGCAACGCGCTGCGGATGCGCCCCGACCGGATCATCGTGGGGGAGATCCGCGGCGCCGAGGCGCTCGAGATGCTCGCCGCGATGACGACCGGCCACGACGGGTCGCTGTCGACCGTGCACGCCAGCTCGCCCGCCGCCGCGCTGCGCCGGGTCGAGACGCTCGCGCTCATGGCCGACGTCGACCTGCCGCACGCTGCCGTGCGCGAGCAGGTCGCCGACGGCCTGGACCTCGTCGTCCACCAGACCCGCCGGGCCGACGGCCGCCGCGAGGTCGTCGCCGTCAGCGAGGTCGTCCGCGTCGCCGACGGGCCGGCGGTCCGCGACCTCTACACGGTGCGCGGCGGGCGCCCGCGCTGGCGCGCCGCGCTCTCCGACACGCTCGCCGCGCGGCTGGGGGCCGCGTCGTGACCGCCGCCGCGCTGCTGGCCGCGTGCTCGGCCGCGGCCGGGGTCTGGGGCGCCTGGGAGGCGCT
>JBDZVZ010000070.1:0-16958 GCA_040255945.1 Solirubrobacterales bacterium
CCGGCCTCGGCGAGGCGGGCCAGATCGTCCTGCAGTGGGTCGTCAACGCGCTCGTTGCGCCGATCGCGGCGCTCACCGCCGCCGTCCTCTACTTCGCGCTCGCCGGACCGGTCGCCGAGACCGTGGCCAGCGCGCCGAGCACCCCCAGCATGCCCGGCGTACCCAGCGATGCGCCGGGCGGAATGCCGGGCGGGTTCGAGCCGCCAGTCGCACCCGAGCCCAAGCGCGACCCCGAGCGCCCCGACTCCGTCCCGCCGCCCGGCATGTGACGCTCTGAGACGATCAGCGGGTGCGCATCTCCGCGAAGGCCGACTACGCCGTTCGCGCCGCGATCGAGCTGGCGGCCGCCGACGGCGACGCGCCCACGAAGGGCGAGGCCATCGCGAGCGCCCAGGCGATCCCCCCGAAGTTCCTGGAGAACATCCTCGCCGACCTGCGGCTCGCCGGGCTGGTGACCAGCCGGCGCGGGGCCGACGGCGGCTACCGGCTCGCGCGCCCGGCGTCCGAGATCACGGTCGCCGACATCATCCGCGCGGTCGAGGGCCCGCTGGCCTCGGTCCGCGGCGAGCGGCCCGAGGACGTCGAGTACGCCGGCCGCGCCGAGCCGCTGCAGCGGGTCTGGATCGCGGTGCGGGCCAGCCTGCGCGGGGTCGTCGAGAACGTCACGCTCGCCGACCTGGCAGCCGGGAAGCTGTCGCGCGAGGTCGAGGCGCTCGCCCAAGATCCCGAGGCCTGGCTCACGCGACGCTGACGGGCCGCTGGGCCGGCGCGCTGACGTAGACGATGTCGCCGGCGACGAGGTCGAGCGCCTCCGCCTCGTGGCGCGTGAGCTGCGCGGCGACCGGGCCGTCGTCGGCGAGCTCGAGCTCGACGCGCACCTCGAAGCCGAGGTGCACGACGCGGGCGACCTGCGCCTCGCCGGCGCCCGGGCTCGGGTCGAGGCTGACGACGACGTCGTGCGGGCGCACGAGCCCGTCGCCGAGCCGGGCCACCGGGCCGAGGAAGCCCATGACGAACGGGTTGGCCGGGCGGTCGTAGAGGTCGCGGGGCGGCCCGGACTGCTCGACGCGCCCGTCGTTGAGCACGACGATGCGGTCGGAGACGTCCATCGCCTCCTCCTGGTCGTGGGTGACGAGCACGGTGGTCACCTCGACCTCCTCGTGCAGCCGCCGCAGCCAGGCGCGCAGCTCCGCGCGCACCTTGGCGTCCAGGGCGCCGAACGGCTCGTCGAGCAGCAGGACCTTCGGCGCGATCGCCAGCGCGCGGGCCAGCGCCATCCGCTGGCGCTGGCCGCCCGACAGCTGGGACGGGTAGCGGTCCTGGTAGCCCGTAAGGCCGACGACGCCCAGCAGCTCGTCGACCGTCGCCCGCGTCTCGGCCTTCGGCCGCTTGCGGATGCGCAGCCCGAACGCGACGTTCTCGCGCACGGTCAGGTGCTTGAACGCCGCGTAGTGCTGGAAGACGAACCCGATGCCGCGCCGCTGCGGCGGCAGGCCGGTGACGTCCGCGCCGTCGAGGGCGACCGTGCCCGTGTCCGGGTGCTCGAGGCCGGCGATGACGCGCAGCAGCGTCGACTTGCCCGACCCGGACGGGCCCAGCAGCGACGTCAGCGACCCCGGCGCGATGTCGACGCTGACGTCGTCGAGGGCGGCGAACGCGCCGTAGCGCTTCGTGACGGCGCTGACCGAGATCATGGCGTTGCTCCTCTGCGGTTGATGAGCGTCATCGCCAGCAGCGTCGCGAGCGCGATCGCGGCCAGCAGCGCCGACGCGGCGTACGCGCCGGCGAGGTCGAAGTTGTTGAAGCGCTTCTCGACGAGCAGCGTGAGCGTCTCGGTCTCGCCGGAGATCTTGCCCGAGACGATGCTGACGGCCCCGAACTCGCCGATCGCCCGCGCGGTCGACAGCACGACGCCGTAGACGACGCCCCAGCGGATCGCCGGCAGCGTGATGCGCCAGAACGCCTGCCACGCCGAGGCCCCGAGCGTGGCGGCCGCCTGCTCGGCCTCGTCGCCGACCTCGCGCAGGACCGGCGCGACCTCGCGCACGACGAACGGCAGGCAGACGAAGATCGTCGCGAGCACGATGCCCGGCACGGAGAAGATGATCTGGATGCCCGCGTCGGCGAGCGTCGGCCCCAGCCAGCCTTCGCGGCCGTACAGCAGGAAGAGCGCGAGGCCGATGACGACCGGCGAGACCGCGAACGGCAGGTCGATGAGCGCCTCGAGCGCGCGCTTGCCGCGCACGTCGGACCGCACGAGCACGAGCGCCGTGACGACCCCGAAGATCGTGTTGAGCGGCACGGCGATGGCGGCGACCTCGAGCGTCAGCCAGAAGGCGTGGACGGCCGCCGGGGTCGTGATCGACGCCCGCACCTCCCCCAGCCCGGGCTCGAACGTCTTGTAGAGCACGACCCCGACCGGCACGAGCAGGATCGCGGCGAGGTAGCCGAGCGCGACGAGGCGCAGCGAGAGCCGGCTAGCCATCGCGGCGCCCCACCCGCCCCTCGAAGACGCGCAGCGCGACGAGGATCCCGAGCGACAGGGCCAGCAGCGTCACCGAGACGGCGGCCGCGCCGGTCGTGTTGTCGGACTCGACCTGCGTGTAGGCGTAGACGGAGCTCACCTGGGTGTCGAACGGCCGGTTGCCGGAGATGAGGACGACCGACCCGAACTCGCCGACCGCCCGGGCGAACGCGAGCGCCGCCCCCGAGACGATCGCCCCGGTGAGGTTCGGCAACACGATCCGCCGGAAGACCGCCAGCGAGCCGGCGCCCAGCGACGCCGCGGCGTCCTCCATCTCGCGGTCGAGCGCCAGCAGCACCGGCTGGACGGCGCGCACGACGAACGGCAGCGTGACGAACAGCAGCGCGAGGAGGACCGCCCACTTCGTGTAGGCGATGGCGCTGCCGTAGAGCGCGAGCAGCGTCAGCCCGGCCACGATCGTCGGCAGCGCGAACGGCAGGTCGATGACCGCGTTGACGGCCCGGCGGCCCCGGAAGTCGTCGCGGACGAGCACCCAGGCGATGAGCACGCCCATGACCGCGTTGATCGCGGTGACCGCCAGCGAGATGAGGATCGTGAACCGCAGCGCCGCGACCGCCTGCCGGCTGGCGACGTCGTCCCAGAACGCGGCCAGGCCGTCGTGCAGCGAGCGGTCGACGAGCGCGGCGAGCGGCAGCAGGACGACGACGCTGAGCCAGAGCGTGCTGACGCCGAAGCCCAGCGCGCCGGCGCCGCCGACTCGGCCAAGGAGTCGGCGGCGCGCGAGCGGTGCGGTGGTGGTGGTGGCGGAGGCCATCTACTTGGCGGTGGAGACGCCGGCCTCTTCCTCGATCTTGGCGACCGAGCCGTGCTGCGGGTCGAAGAGCTCGTCGTTGACCTTCGACCAGCCGCCCAGGTCGGCGATCGTCTCGACCTTCGACGGCGTGGCGAACGTGCTCTTGTTCTTCTCGAAGACCGCCTGGTCGACGGGCCGGTAGCCCCAGTCGGCGAAGTGCTGCTGGCCGGCCGGCGACAGGACGTAGTCGACGAACGCCTTGGCCGCCGGCGGCGCGTTCTTCGTCACCGCGATCGGGTTCTCGATGAGCAGCGTGTCGTCGGGGACGACGAGCTGCACGTCGCCCTGGCCCTTGCGGACGGCCGTCGTGTACTCGTACTCGTAGGAGATGAGCACGTCGCCCTCGCCGCCGGTGAAGGTCTGCAGGGCGTCGCGCCCGGACTTCGGCTGGACCGTGACGTGCTGCTTGATGAGCGCGTCGACGTACTTGATCCCGCCGTGCTGGTAGGCGCCGAGGATGTTCCACTTCGCCGCGCCGGAGGTGAACGGGTTGGGCGTGACGACCTTGACGCCGGGCTTGAGCAGGTCGTCCCAGCCGGTGATGTGCTTGGGGTTGCCCTTGCGGACGATGAACGCCACGACCGAGTTGGTGGCGATGCCCTTCGTCGGCCCGGCGGTCCAGTCGGCGGCGACGAGCCCGTCCTTGACGAGCCGGTCGACGTCGGGCGCCAGCGAGAAGTTCACGACGTCGGCCTTCAGGCCGGCCTCGACCGCCCGGCTCTGCTCGCCGGAGGCGCCGTAGGACGTCTTGAAGCCGACGCCCCGGCCGGCCGCGGTCTTCTGGAAGTCGGGGATGAGCTCGTCGTAGACGACCTCGGGCGTGGAGAACGCGACGAGCGAGAGCGTCGTCTTCGCGCCCCCGCCGGAGGCCGCGGTGGCCGCGGCGCCGCCGGACTCGTCGGAGGCGCCGCCGCAGCCGGCGCCGAGCACCGCGGCGGCGACGGCGACGGGGAGCAGATGCGTGAGTCTCAAGAGCTTGCCTCCGGAAATACATGAAACCGGATCGGATTTCGTGGTCAGGAGCGCGCGAGCATATTGCCTACTGAGACGGTAGGCAAGGGCGACTTCGCTGGCGAGGGGGGATTCCTGCCCCCGCCGGGACGAGCGCTAGCATCGCCCGCTCCTGTGGACTATCCGGTCGAGACCCTCGCCCCCGACGAGCGCGAGCGGCTGGCGCCGCACGTCACGAACCTCGACCGGCCGGTCTTCGGGCTCGTCAACCTGCCCGAGACGGTCAAGGGCGCGCTCTTTGCGCGGTATTCGCGCTACCAGGGCACGCTGCGGCGGCTGTTCCTCGACGAGTTCGCCGACTCGGTGTCGGCCGACGTGGCGGCCTTCGAGGGCGCGGAAGGCCGTCGCGCCGCCGACCTCTACGAGCGGATCTTCGTCGGCTACGGCGACGACTCGGTCGCCCAGCTCGGCGGCATGCACGTCGCCTGCGAGTGGACGTCCAACGTCCTGACGAAGGTCCTGCAGCGCCCGCGGCTGGCGTCGTATCTGGAGCAGTCGACGCGGTACATCGCCTACGACGCGCCGATGGGCGGATCCGATCCCGCCGCCCACCCCCAACCGCGCTACCGCTACTACCGCGACCCCGAGCTCGGCGACGGCTACGCGGCCGCGATGGACGAGCTGTTCGGCATCTACTCGCGCGCGCTGCCGCAGGTGACGGCGTGGGTCGACGCCGAGTTCCCCGGCGACCCGTCGCCCGCGCGCACGCGCGCGGTGACCGCCAAGGCGCTCGACCTCCTGCGCGGCGTGCTGCCCGCGGCGTCGCTGTCGCACATGGGCATCTACGCCTCGGGTCAGAGCTACGAGCAGCTCATCCTCCACCTGCTCGCCCACCCGCTGCCGGAGGCCCGCCGCTACGGCCAGTGGATCCTCCAGGCCGTCCAGGCGGTCATGCCGTCGTTCGTCTCGCGCGTCGAGCGGCCTGAGCGCGGCGGCGAGTGGGTCGGCTACCTGGCCGAGCGCGACGCGGCCGGCGCGCGGTGGGCGCAGCGCCTCGGGCTCGATGGCGCCGCTGAGGAGGCCGAGGCGCGCCCGTCGGTGCGGCTGCTGCACGTCGACGGCGACGAGGACGCGCTGCTGGCCGCGCTGCTCTTCGAGGCCGCCGCCGTGCCGGAAGACCACACCCGCGTGCGGCTCGCCGCGCTGTCGGGCGACGAGCGCAAGAAGCTGCTGGCCGACCTCGTGGGCGAGCGCCGCAACCGCCGCCACCGGCCGGGCCGAGGGTTCGAGGCGCTGCGCTACCGCTTCGAGATCGTCTCCGACTACGGCGCGTTCCGCGACCTGCAGCGCCACCGGATGCTGACCGTCCAGTGGCAGCCGCTGACCCCGCACCTCGGCGCCGGCGTGCCCGAGGAGGTCGACGCGGCCGGCTGCGGCGACGACGTCCGCCGCGCCTACGAGCTCTCGCGCGGCGCCTACGAGACGCTCGTCGACGCCGGCCAGCGGCGCGCGGCGCCCTACGCGCTGTGCCTCGGCTTCCGCATCCGCTACGTCCTGGACCTCAACGCGCGCGAGGCGATGCAGCTCATCGAGCTGCGCTCCGGCCGCGAGGGCCACCCGAGCTACCGCGCCGTGGCGCACGAGATGCACGCGCAGATCGCCGCCGTGCACCCGATGGTCGCCGACGCCATGACGCACGTCGACCACGAGCAGGAGCCGCGGCTGGAGCGCATCCTCTCGGAGATGCGCACGCAGGCCAAGCTCGAGGCGCGCGCGGGCTCGTAGCGCCGCGGGCGCTCGGCCCCACCGACACGCGTGATTTCCCAGTGTCGTCCTGGCCGCCTCGACCGTCGAGCACGGACAGGAGCGTGCTCATCTGATCCACTCACCGATCGACGACAAGGCGCCGGCGAAAACCCCGATGACCACCGCTATCCGCATCCAGTCCTCGAGGCCATGGCGGGCAGCACCCTGATCACGACCTCCAACGAGTCGCCCCAACCGGGGAACTCCACACAATCGTAAGCGAAGAAGCCCGCGCCCGCACTCTTCTCTTGGCGCGCGCGACGCCATCGTTCGGCCGTTGCTAGCGCCGCTTAAAGATGCCTGCAACGAAGCTGAAGTAGCCGTGAGGTGACGAGATGCCATGAGCGGCACTGGGCGGCCTCGGCCAGTGGCGGAATGCGGCGATCGCAATCACCGCCGCAACGATCCCAAACAGGAGTATCACGCCTAGGACGGCAACAGTCGCCATGGTGCTATCCGTCCCCGCGCCTGCGTTGTAGCCAGGCGAGGGTTGTTAGGGCACACCAGGTGAGCGCAAGGGCCCCGAACGTCACGGCCAGGCCGACGGCGAGCCTTCCCTCGGCGATCACGTACGAGACGGCGCCGACAACCAGGATCCAACCGACGACGACTACCGCCACCGCCTCCCTGCGCCGATAAGGAGCGTCTCCACTCCGATCATCAGTCGTCGGCATGGCTTACCCGGTGGATTCCGTCCCCGGTGACGCTGACACCCGCTGCGACGCCTGAACCAGGGCCGATCACGCAGTGTGCGGCAATGTCGAACTCCCCGCCACCGACAGCGCATGCGCCGAAGGCAACACTGCTTGCGACCGTTGTCGCCGCTCCGAGAACTGTCTCAACCGATCCTCGGCGCGCCTCTGAATTCCGGAAGGGATAGGTCATGTCGGGCCCCCTGGGTTTGGTCCAGGTCAGCTGTCGTGCTCCACAATATGAAGTCGTTGGTGAGAGCGTGTTGCCTAGGCCCTGTGGCAGCGCAGAGTCCCGGGTGAAAACCGGTCCAGTTGTTCTGAGGGAGCCCGATCCGCTTACACGCCTGCGGGATCGTCAACCCCTGCCCCTGCAGGCGCTCATGCTCCCTGAGCTTGGCAACGATCTGCTCAGGCGAATACCTCGCCACCCTGCCCATCAGCCGCGGCTCCTCTCAATCGAGCTCTCGCAAACGCGACCACTAACAGCCCGACTGGACCGAACCACAGGGGGCCGGACAGTTGCAAACAGACGTCGTGGCCAGCGAACCAGAGGCCAGCGTGCACGACTGCGAGCCGCCCAGCCACACCGACGGATCGACCTCCACGGGCAACGCCGCCTTGGCCAGCCAGCGCTCGTCGACCACGACGGCCAGCGAACGCCCGTCCTGGGAGAGCTCGAAGCCGCGCGTCTACCGCGACGCTGCAGCCCGCGCTGCCGCCAGACTGCGCGAGCAAGCCACCGAGCGCGTACGCCGCACTCGCGAGTAGAACAGGCACGTAGCACCCACCCGGCCGGTGGACCAGCCGTCCAGGGCCATTCGACACAACGGGCACGGTCTGTCGAAGGTGCGAAACCGTGCGCCTTTCGCGCGCTACGTATAGGTGGTGCCACCCATCGCCGCCATCTTCCCCGGTCAGGGCAGCCACACGCCGGGCATGGACGAGCCCTACCGGGGCCATCCGCTCTTCGAGCGTGGCCTCGAGGTGCTCGGCTTCGATCCGTTCGAGCGCCTCGACGAGGGCACCCGGTTCCAGCAGCCGGCGATCTTCCTGTGCAGCGTCGCCGCCTGGGAGCAGTGGCGCGCCGAGCAGCCCGACGAGGCCGACGAGGTCGTCGCGGCCGCCGGCCACTCCCTCGGCGAGTACGCCGCGCTCGTCGCGGCTGGCGCGCTGGGCTTCGACGACGCCGTGACGCTCGTCGCCGAGCGGGGCGCCGCGATGGCCGACGCGGGCGAGCAGCACCCGGGCACGATGGTCGCGATGCTCGGCGGCGACGACGCCGCGGTCCGTGCGCTCGCCACCCGCCTGACCCTCACGGTCGCCAACGACAACGCCCCCGGCCAGCTCGTGCTGTCGGGCGCGGTCGACGCGGTCGACGCCGCCGAGGAGGTCGCCCGCGACGAGACCGGGGCCCGCGCACGGCGCCTCGACGTCTCCGGCGCCTTCCACTCCCCGCTCATGGAGCCCGCGGCCGACCGCCTCGCCGCCGCGCTGGCGCAGGTCGAGGTCCACGCGGCCGTCTTCCCCGTCTACTGCAACGGCACCGCGGCGCCGTTCACCGACGTTCGCGCCGAGCTGCGCGCCAACCTCCTGCGCGGCGTGCGCTGGCGCGAGACGCTGCTGGCGCTGCGCGCCGCCGGTGCCGAGCGCTTCGTCGAGCACGGGCCCGGCGCGGTGCTCACCGGCCTCGTCAGGCGAACACTGGCGGCCGCCTGATGGAGCCCGTCATGCTGCCCACCACGACCGAGGCGCCGCCGCGGCAGCGCATCACCCGTGCGCGGCCGGCCGCCACGCCGCGCCCGCGCCCCGCGCCGCGACGGCCGGTCCCGGCCGGCCTGTTCGGGGTCGGCGCCGCCGTGCCCGAGCGCGTCATCGGCAACGACCACTTCGAGGCCTACCTCGACACCAGCGACGCCTGGATCACCCGGCGCACCGGCATCAGCACCCGCCGGTGGCTCGAGCCCGACCAGCCGCTCGCGCCGCTGGCCGCCGAGGCCTGCATCGAGGCGCTCGCCGACGCCGGCCGCACGCCCGACGAGGTCGACCACCTCATCGTCACGACGATCACGCCCGACCAGATCACGCCTGGGCTCGCCCCGCAGGTGGCGCGGCTCATCGGCGCCCACGGCGCCGGCGCCCAGGACGTCAACGCGGCGTGCGCCGGCTACCTGTACGCCATCGACCAGGCCGCCGCGCTCGTCGAGACCGGACGGGCCCGGGTCGTGCTCGTCTGCGGCGCCGAAGCCCTCAGCCGGCTCACCGACTTCGAGGACCGCGGCAGCGCCATGCTCTTCGGCGACGGCGCCGGCGCGGTCGTCGTCGCCGCCGGCGAGGACCTCGACCGGCCGCTGCCGCGCTTCGTCGTCGGCTGCGACCCCGAGCAGAGCCACCTCCTGTACTGCGACGTCGACGAGCGCAAGCTGCGCATGGAGGGCCGCGAGGTCTACCGCCACGCCGTGCGCCGCATGCGCGAGGCGACCGAGCAGGCCCTCGCCGAAGCGGGGCTGACCGCCGACGACATCGACCTCTACGTCGCCCACCAGGCGAACTCGCGGATCATCGAGGCGACCGCGTCCGAGCTCGGCGTGCCCGAGCACAAGCTCGCGATCAACGTCGACCGCGTCGCGAACACGTCGTCGGCGTCGATCCCGCTCGCGCTCGCCCAGGCCGAGCACGACGGCCTCCTGCGCCCCGGCATGACCGTCGCCCTGGCGGCCTTCGGCGCCGGGTTCGTGTGGGCGGCCGGCATCGTCAGCTGGAAGGAGCGGCGTGACGTCTTCGCCTGAGCCCGGCGCACGGGTCGCGCTGGTGACGGGCGGAACGCGAGGCATCGGCAAGGCCATCGCGCAGCGCCTGCGCGCCGACGGCCTCACCGTGGCCACGCTCGGCCGCAGCGGCGGCGACGTGCAGGCCGACGTCACCGACGCCGACTCCGTGCAGGCCGCGTTCGAGCAGGTGCGCGAGCGCTTCGGGCCCGTGTTGATCCTCATCAACAACGCCGGCATCACCGCCGACGGGCTCGCCATCCGGATGCCCGACGAGGACTGGGACACGGTGCTGGACACGAACCTCACCGGGGCCTTCCACTGCACGAAGCGCGCGCTGGAGGACATGCTCGCCGCGCGCTGGGGGCGCATCGTCAACATCTCGTCGGTCGTCGCGCAGCGCGCGAACCCCGGGCAGGCCAACTACGTGGCCGCCAAGGCCGGCCTGCTCGGCTACACGCGCGTCGTCGCCCGCGAGATGGGCAAGCGCGACATCACCGTCAACGCGGTCACGCCCGGCGTCATCGAGACCGACATGACCGCCGACATGCCCCGCGAGCTCGTCAAAGCGATCCCGGCCGCGCGCGTCGGCCGGCCCGACGAGGTCGCGGCCGCCGTCTCGTTCCTCGTCTCCGACGACGCCGCCTACATCAACGGCGCAACCCTCGCCGTCGACGGCGGCCTCGGCGCCTGAGACCTTCAACCCCAACTTCCCAACGAATCCCAAGGAGCACGCATGGCCACCCAGCAGGAGATCCTCGAGGCGATCCGCGCCGAGCTGACGGCGATCAAGGTCCCCGACGCCGACACCGCCCAGCCTGAGACGACGTGGGAGGAGCTCGACGTCGACTCGCTCGACCTCGTCGAGCTCGTCAAGGCGCTCGAGGACCGCTTCGACGTCCAGATCGCCGACCCGGACCTGAAGGGCATCGCCTCGGTCGGCGACGCCATCGCGCTCGTCGAGCGCCTCCAGGGCGCAACCGCTTAAGTGACGAGCGTCGTCGTCACCGGCCGCGGTGCGGTCGCCCCCGTCGGCAGCGGCGCCGACGCGGTCTTCGACGCCCTCCTCGCCGGTCGCGGCGCGATCAACGAGGAGGGCATCGCCCCCTGCGCGGCGTTCGACCCCGAGCAGGCGATGACCCCCAAGGAGGCGCGGCGCGCCGACCGCTTCACGCAGTTCGCGATCGCCGCTGCCGACGAGGCGGCGGCCGAGGCGGGCATCGATACCGAAGGCGCGGTCGAGCCGTCGCGGCTGGGCGTCGTCATCGGCACCGGCGTGGGCGGCCTGACGACCATGCAGGAGCAGGTCCTCACCTGGGCCAAGGAGGGCGACCGCAGCGTCTCCCCGCTCTTCGTCCCGATGATGATGCCCAACGCCCCCGCCGGGCACATCGCGATGCGCCTCAACGCGCACGGGCCGGGCTTCTCGGTCGCGTCGGCGTGCGCGACCGGCTCGCACGCCATCGGTGAGGCGAAGCGGATGATCGAGCGCGGCGACGCCGACGTCGTCGTCGCCGGTGGCACCGAGGCCGCGCTCGTCGGCGTCTGCCTGGCCGCCTTCCGGCGGATGGGCGCGCTGTCGCGCGAGGGGATCTCGCGCCCGTTCGACGCGCGGCGCGACGGGTTCTGCATGGGCGAGGGCGCCGCCGTCCTCGTGCTGGAGCGCGAGGAGCACGCGAAGGCCCGCGGCGCCAAGGTCCTCGCGCGCCTGCTCGGCTACGGCGCGTCGAACGACGCGTTTCACATCACCCAGCCCGAGGAGAACGGGCGCGGCGCGGCCGACGCGATGACCGCCGCCCTGCGCGACGCCGACATCGCGCCCGGTGACGTCGGCTACGTCAACGCACACGGCACGTCGACCCCGTTCAACGACCGCATCGAGACCGTGGCGATCCGCCGCGTGCTCGGCTCCGACGGCCCTCCGGTCTCGTCGATCAAGGGCCACATCGGCCACTCGCTCGGCGCCGCCGGCGCGATCGAGGCGGTCGCGTGCGTCGACGCGCTGCGCCGCGGTGCGGTCCCGCCGACGGTGGGCCTGGAGCAGATCGACCCCGAATGCGAGGCCGACCACGTCGCGGGCGCGCCGCGCGAGCTGCCCGACCTCGGGGTGGCGCTGAGCAACTCGTTCGGGTTCGGCGGCCAGAACGCGACCCTCGTGTTGGGCGCGGCATAGGCGATGAGCGCCGTCTTCGACGTCGCACCCGGCCGGGAGGGCTTCCTCCCCGCCCGCGCGCGGCTCGAGCTGCTGCTCGACACCGGGACGTTCCGGCCGGTCCGCACCGCGGTCGGCGACGGGGTCCTGTCCGGGTCGGGCCGCGTCCAGGGCCGTCCGGTCGTCGTGTGGGCGCAGGACGGGTCCTACCAGGGCGGCTCGCTCGGGGCCGCCGGCGGGGAGACGATCGCCCGCGCGATCGCCCGCGCCGACGCGCTCGGCGTCCCGGTCGTCGGCTTCCCCCACTCCGGCGGCGCGCGGCTGCAGGAGGGCGTCGCGGCGCTCAGCGCCTACGCGGCGATCTTCCGCGCCCAGTCGCTGGCGACCGTGCCGGTGCTCAGCGTCGTGTCGGGCGCGTGCGCCGGCGGTGCCGCCTACTCGCCGGCGCTCGGCGACCTCGTCGTCATGACCGAGGCGGCGGTCATGTTCCTCACCGGGCCGAAGATCATCGAGCGCGTCACGCGCGAGCAGGTCACCGCCGCCGAGCTCGGCGGGCCGGTCGTGCAGGGCGCCAACGGCGTCGCGCAGCTCGTCGCCCGCGACGATGTCGACGCCGCCGAGCGGGTGCGCGAGGTCCTGGCGTTCCTGCCCGACCGCGCCGGCGCGACCCCGCCGCCCGGCGTCCCCCGCCCCGCGCCCGGCCACGACCCGGCCGACGCGCTGCCCGAGTCGCGCCGCCGCGTCTACGACGTGCGCGAGGTGGCCGGCGCCCTGCTGGACGGCGGCTCGCTGCTGGAGCTGGCACCGCGCTGGGCGCGCAACCTCGTCGTCGGCTTCGGCCGGATCGACGGGCGCGCCGTCGGCGTCATCGCCAACCAGCCCCGATACCTCGGCGGCTGCCTCGACGCGGCGGCCTCCGAGAAGGGGGCGTGGTTCGTCTCGTTCTGCGACCGCTTCGGCATCCCGCTCGTCGTGCTGGCCGACACGCCCGGCTTCCTGCCCGGCGCCTCCCAGGAGCAGGCCGGCGTGCTGCGCCACGGCGCGTCCCTGCTGCGGGCGTTCGGGCGCGCGACCGTGCCGCGCGTGACGGTCACGCTGCGCCAGGCCTACGGCGGGGCGCACATCGTCATGAACTCGCGCGACCTCGGCGCGTCGCTGACGCTCGCGTGGCCGGACGCCCACATCGGCGTCATGGGCGCGCGCCAGGCGGTCGAGCTCGTGCGCCGGCGCGACATCGCGGCGGGTGCCGACGCGGAGCTGCTCAGCGACGCCTACGAGGCCGAGCACCTCCCGGTCGGCGTGGCCGCGGCGGCCGGCTTCGTCGACGAGATCATCGCTCCCGCCCAGACGAGAGACCGGATTTCGGAGCTGTTGGCCCTCGGCGGGTGACCGCGTGGGCCACTAGGCTGCTCGACGTGAGCGCCGCCCAGCCAGAGCCCGTCGAGGCGCGCAACGCGACCGAGGAGGCGATCCTCGACGCCGCGCGTGAGGCGCTGGCCGACACCGACTACCGCCGGTTGACGATGGACATGATCGCCAAGCGGGCGTTCGTCAGCCGCACCGCGCTCTACTTCTACTTCCCGAACAAGCGGGCGCTCGTCGACCGGCTCATCGCCCGCGGGTTCACCGACATGCGCGCGGCGGCCGCCCCGTACCTCGACGGCGCCGGCGATCCGCGCGCCGAGCTGCGCCGGGCGCTCGCGCGCGTCGTGAAGGTCGTCGACCGCGACGGGCACGTCCTCGCGCTGGCGGCGATGCTGTCGGGCGAGGAGGACCGGCTGCCGCCCCAGTGGTGGCCGTACGTCACGCGCTTCGTGGAGGGCGCGACCGAGCGCATCGAGCGCGACCAGCGCCGCGGTATCGCGCCCGACGACATCCCGCCCCGGCTGGCCGCCCAGGCGCTGCTGGCGATGGTCGAGCGCCACGTGACGCTCGAGCTCATCCAGGGCGGCGGCGAGGCGCACCAGTCGATCCGCCTGCTCGCCGAGCTGTGGTGGCGAGCCGTGTACTCGAAGCCCGACGGGGCGTAGGGGGCTAGTTCCCCGCCCCCGGGGCGCCGATGGCGTGAAAGCCGCCGTCGACGTGCAGGATCTCGCCGCTCACCGCGCGCGACAGTGGGGAGAGCAGGAAGAGGCAGGCGTCGGCGACCGGGTCGGCGTCGTCGAGGTCCCAGCGCAGGGGCGCGTGCTGCTCCCAGGCGTTCGCCAGGATGTCGAAGCCCTCGATCGCGCCGGCGGCCATCGTGCGCAGCGGCCCGGCCGAGACGAGGTTGCTGCGGATCCCCTTCGGTCCGAGGTACTGGGCGAGGTAGCGGTTGACCGACTCGAGCGCCGCCTTCGACACGCCCGCCCAGTCGTAGATGGGCCAGGCGCGCGAGGCGTCGAAGTCGAGGCCGACGACCGAGCCGCCGCCGTCGGCCTTCTCGAGCAGCGGGGCGAGGCCGGCGGCCAGCGACTTGTAGGAGAACGCGCTGACCTCGAAGGCGGACGCGGCGCTGGCGGCGGGGGCGGTGAGGAAGTTGCCGCCCAGGGCGTCGGCCGGCACGTGGGCGATCGCGTGCAGGACACCGTCCAGCGCGCCCCAGCGGTCGTCGAGCTCGGCGGCCAGCGCCTCGAGCTGCTCGTCGGAGGTCGCGTCGAGCTCGAGGACGTCGGGCGGCTCGGGCAGCCGCTGCGCCATCCGCTCGGTGAGCCGCTTCGCTCGCCCGAAACCGGTGAGGACGATCTCCGCACCCTCCTCCTGGGCGCGGCGCGCGACCGCGAACGCGATCGAGCGGTCGGTGAGCACGCCGGTGATGAGCAGCCTGCGGCCGTCGAGGAGACCCATGGGCCCCATCCTTTCGGATCCGCGTTCCACCCGCGTCGACGGACGACTCAACCGCGATATGCGCGGTTCAGCCGTCCCTCGACGGCTCGGGTCCCGGCCCCCGCTGCGGCTCGCTGGCCGCGCGCCAGCCGACCGTCCGGTGCGTGCCGTCGCAGAACGGCTTGCGCGCCGAGCGCCCGCAGCGGCACAGGGCGACCGTGCGCTGGTGCACCTCGATCTCGTTGCCCTCCTGGTCGCACATGACGAACGGGCCCCGCACGAGCAGCGGGCCGTCGCGGTACGGCGTGATGCGGGCCGGCGCGGTCATGCCGGCTGCCGGTCGTCGACGGGCCGGCGCAGCGAGGGCGCACCGCGCTCCCAGGCGCCCAGCAGCGCGCCCGCCCAGCGCGCCTCGAGCTCGACGAGCGCCCGGGCGCCGAAGAGGATGTCCTCGACGAGCGGCGGCTCGCAGCGGACGAGGCCGCCGGCGAGGTCGACGGCCGCGACCGCCTCGTGGACGGCGTCGGCGGTGACGTGCTCGTCGAAGAACTCGGTCGCGCGCGCGTCGCGCACACCGAGCCGCCGCAGCCCGGTGGCGTAGCGCCGGTTCGGGATCGACGAGGTCATCTCGAAGAGCGCCAGGTGGCCGACGATCTTCCCGCGGTTGCGGCGGTGCAGGCCGAAGAGCGACATGAGGTTCACGGTGGCGAGCGTCACGCCGGGCAGCACGTCGACGTACGCGCCGTACGTGCTGTCGAGCCCGAGCGCCTCCATCGTGTCGGCGAAGAGTCGGGCGTGGACGCGGGCCGGGTCGCCGCCGCCGTACTCGTCGGTCTGGACCTCGACGAGCGCCGCCTTCGGCGGGCCGCTCAGCCGCGGGATCGCCCACGAGTGCGGGTCGGCCTCCTTGAGCTGGTAGGCGGAGCGGTGCACGAGGAACTCGCGGAACTGCTCGAGCGTGCCGTGGCGCGCGAGGTGGCGCGACAGCGACGGCCCGTCATCGGCGTCGGCGATCGCCCGCAGGGCCACGTCCATCGTCGTCGGGTCGGCCCGGGGCGGCACCCAGCCGGCGAGCGCGTCGTCCAGGGCCGCCTCGAAGACCGCCTCCAGGCGCGCCCGCACCGCGAGCAGCGCCGGGTCCCACTCCCAGCGCTCGTCGACCCCGTCCAGGCCGCGGTAGTGCAGTTCGTAGAGGCAGTAGAGCGCCAGCTGGAGGTCCTCGTCGAGGAGCGGGTCGGCGGCGACGGGCACGTCGATCGCCGGCAGCGACCCGGGCGCGTTGCGCAGGGCGGCCAGGAGGTCGTCGGTGAGCGGTCCGCGCGGGGCCGGAAGCAGGGGCATGGCCGCGCCCTACCCCGCGAACCGCTCGACCAGCCGCGCGACGAGCGCCCGCGGGCCCTCCTCGACGGCGACCGCGCGAGCCGTGTCGGCCCGCGGCCGCTCCAGCAGGTCGCGCGCGCCGGCGAGCTCCGCCGGACAGCCGAGCTCGCGCGCCGCTGGGGCGAGCGTCTCGAGCAGCGCCGCCAGATGGTCGGCGGTCGCCTCCGAGCCCGCGCTTCGCATCGACGCCCAGCGCCCCCGCACCCCGTGCCGGCAGGCCGACCAGCGGTTCTCCGCGATGCGCCAGTCCTCGGCGGGCCGCGGAAGCTCGGCGGCGTCGTGGCGGGCGGCAAGCGTCGCGACGAGCGCCTGGACGACGGCCGCCAGCGCCGCGCTGTCGCCGACCGTCGCCTGGGCGTCGCAGACCCGCACCTCGATCGTCCCCAGCGTGGGGTGCAGGCGCGCCTCCCACCACCACTGCCCGTCGTCGAACGTCCCGGTCCGCCGTCCCCAGCTCAGCGCCTCGGCCAGCGCCTCCCAGCTCGGCAGCGCGGGCGGCACACCCTGGCGCGGCAGCAGGTCGCAGAGCTTGGGCCGCACCGACGCCAGCCCCGTGTCGCGCCCCTCGTAGAACGGAGCGCCGGCCGCGAGCGCCGCGAGCGCCGGCAGCTCCTCGCGCAGCGCGTTGAAGACCGCAAGCGCCCGGTCGGCACCCGCGACCCCGACGTGGACATGCAGGCCGAAGACGAGCTGGCGCCGCGCGATGCCCGCGTACTCGCGCGCGAGCGCCTCGTAGCGGGCGCCGCCGCTCAGCACGCCGTCGCCGGCGGCGAACGGGTGGACGCCGGCGCCGGCAACCGCCAGACCGTCGGGCAGGGCCGCGGCGAGCGCCCGGCGGCCCGCGCGCAACGCGTCGGCCGCCTCGGCGACGGTGGCCCCGGGCGCGCCGACGATCTCCAGCTGGGCGGCCGGCAGCTCGGTCCGGAAACGCGCGTCGCCGTTCAGCGCCGCCACGACCTCGACGCTGCGCGGGGCGAGCTCCAGCGTGACCGCGTCGAGCAGCATGAGCTCCTCCTCGAGGCCGACCGAGAAGCCCGACGGGTGCGCGTCGAATGGCGCACGCAGCTCG
>JBDZVZ010000071.1:0-16712 GCA_040255945.1 Solirubrobacterales bacterium
GGCGCCTCCTCGACGACCTTCTGGTGGCGGCGCTGCAGCGAGCACTCCCGCTCGCCGAGGTGCACGCAGGCGCCGTGGGCGTCGGCAAGCACCTGGATCTCGATGTGGCGCGGGCGCTCGAGGTAGCGCTCGACGAGCACGCGGTCGTCGCCGAACGCGGCCAGTGCCTCACGCTGCGCGGCCGCCGTCGCGGCCTCGAGCTCGCCCGCCGAGCGCACGACGCGCATGCCCTTGCCTCCGCCGCCCGCCACCGCCTTGACGACGACCGGAAAGCCGCCGTCGTCGCCGGCCGGCACGACCGGCACGCCCGCCGCCGCGGCCGCCTCCTTGGCGGCACCCTTGTCGCCCATGAGCTCGATCGCCTCGGGCGTGGGCCCGATCCACACGAGCCCGGCCTCGACGACCGCGCGCGCGAACGCCGCGTTCTCGCTCAGGAACCCGTAGCCCGGGTGGACCGAGCGGGCCCCCGCGGCCCGGGCGGCGTGCAGCAGCTCGCCGGGATCGAGGTACGACGCGACCGGCACGACGACGTCACAGGCGTCGGCGTGGGCGGCGTGGACGGGGGTCGAGTCCGCCTCGGCGACAACGCCGACGCTCGCCAGGCCGAGCGCGTGGACGGTCCGCGCGACCCGGATCGCGATCTCGCCGCGGTTGGCGATGAGGACGGGGCTCAGCTCACGCATGCGTGCCGTGCCAATCGACGGGGCCCGCGATGAGCGTGTGCGAGCCGAGCGGCCTCCCGAGCACCTCGCGCACCTGCCGGGCGGCGGCGACGAGCGCCTCGAGGTCGACGCCGGTCGCGATGCCCATCTCGTGCAGCATCGAGACGAGGTCCTCGGTGGCGATGTTGCCGGTCGCGCCGGCCGGCACGGGACAGCCGCCGAGCTCGCCGAAGCTCGACTCGAAGCTCGCGCAGTCCGCCTGCAGGGCGGCGTAGACGTTGGCCAGGCCCTGCCCGCGTGTGTTGTGGAAGTGGGCGGTGAGCTCGACGCCCGGCAGCGCCTCGGCCGCCTGCGTGAAGAACTCGCCGACCTGCACCGGGTTGGCCATGCCGGTCGTGTCGCCGAAGCCGACCTCCTGCGCGCCCGCCTCGGCCAGGCGGGCCGCGAGCTCGAGCACGCGCTGCACCGGCACGTGGCCCTCGTACGGACAGCCGAAGCTCACGCTGATGACCGCCTCGGCCCGCAGCCCCTCCCCCGCCGCCCGGCCGAGCACCCGCTCCAGGCCGGCGAGCGACTCGGCGACCGAGCGGTTGACGTTGGCCTGGTTGTGCGACTCGGAGGCCGACATGAAGCAGCTGATGTCGCTGAAGTGCTCGCGCAGCGTCAGCGCGTTGTCGAAGCCGCGCTCGTTGGGGATCAGCACGGAGACCGCGACGTCGTCGGGCACGTCGATCCGGCGCAGGACCTCGGGGCCGTCGGCGAGCTGCGGGATGACGTCGGCGCGCACGAACGACGTGACCTCCAGCCGCTCGAGGCCGGTGCGCGCGAGCGCGTCGACGAGCGCGACCTTGTCGTCGGTGGCGATGACCTCGGGCTCGTTCTGGAACCCGTCGCGCGGGCCGACCTCACGCACCCGCACGGCCTCCGGCAGGGCGGACGTCATGGCCTAGGCCCCCAGCGCGCGGGCGATGACCATCTGCTGGACCTCGTCGGTGCCCTCGCCGATCGTGAGGATCTTCGCGTCCCGATAGAACCGGCACACCGGGTACTCCTCGATGAACCCGTAGCCGCCGTGGATCTGGACCGCCTCCTCGGTGGCGCGCACCGCCAGCCGCCCGGTCTTGAGCTTCGCCTGGGCGGCGGTCAGGGAGAACGAGCGGCTCTGGTCCTTCAGCCACGCCGCCTTGTAGGTCAGCAGCCGGGCCGCCTCGATCTCGGTCGCCAGGTCGGCGAGCTTGGCCTGGATCGTCTGGAACTTCGAGATCGGCTTGCCGAACGCCCGACGCTCCTTGGCGTACTTCAGCGCCTCGTCGAGCGCGCCCTGGGCGAGCCCGACGCCCATCGCGGCCACGCCGATGCGCCCGATGTCGAGGATGTGCAGGAACTGCTTGAAGCCGTTGCCGCGCGGGCCGAGGAGGTTCTCCTCGGGCACCCGGCAGCCGTCGAAGCTCAGCGGCCGGGTGTCGGACGCGTTCCAGCCCATCTTGCGGTACGGCTCGCCCTGCTCGTAGCCGGGCGTGCCGTTCTCGACGATGAGGTTGGAGATCTCGTTGTCGCCGGTCTTCGCGGTGATCGCCACGTGGCCGGAGATGTCGGTGCCCGCGTTGGTGATGAACTGCTTGGCGCCGTCGACGACCCACTCGCCGGCGTCGAGCGTCGCGCGCGTCTTGACGTTGCCGGCGTCGCTGCCGGCCTCGGGCTCGGTGAGCCCGAACGCGCCGAGCCTGCGCCCGGCGCAGAGGTCGGGCAGCAGGCGCTCCTTCTGCTCGTCGGAGCCGAAGAGGTGGATCGGCTGGGTGCCCAGCGACGTGTGCGCGCACATCGTGATGGCCACCGACGAGTCGACGCGGGTGAGCTCCTCGACGGCGATCGCGTACTGCAGCGTCGTGCCGCCCGCGCCGCCGACCGACTCGGGGAACGGGATGCCCATCCAGCCCAGCGCGCCCATCTTCGCGACGAGCTCGTAGGGGAAGGACTTCGTCCGGTCGAGCTCCTCGGCGACCGGCGCCACCTCGCCCTCGGCGAACTCGCGCACGGTGCGCTGGAGCAGACGGGTGTCCTCGTCGAGATCGAACAGCATGGCCGCGACTGTACCGAATGGTCGTTCGAAGTTCGAATGGCGGTTCGGTTATCCTGACGACCGTGCCGGCCGCCCGCCCCACGCGCCCCGCGCTCGCGCAGCGCTACGACCGCCGCCGCGGCGAGGTCGTGCAGGCGGCCGCGCGCCACTTCGCCCGGCAGGGCTACGACCAGACGACGGTCGCCCAGCTCACCGAGGCGATGGACCTGGCCGCCGGCGGCCTGTACCACTACTTCGGCTCCAAGGAGCAGCTGCTCATCGCGATCTGCGACGCGCTCATGGAGCCGCTGCTCGACGACGCGCAGACCCTGCTGGCCGACATCGAGGACCCGGCCGACCAGCTCCGGGCGCTCGTCCGCCTGTGGGTCGCCCACGTCGTCGCCCACCGCGACCACATGCTCGTCTTCCAGCAGGAGCGCCACGTCATCGAGCACGGCGAGCAGTGGAAGGGCGTCCGCGACGCGCGCAAGCGCTTCGAGCGGCTCGTCGACGACGTCCTGGCCCGCGCCCACCCCAACGGGGAGCGGCGCCTGGCGCTCGCCGCGCTGCTGGGCATGGTCAACCACACCGCGCAGTGGTACCGGCCGAAGGGCCGGCTGACGCCCGAGCAGATCGCCGACGGCTACGTCGACCTGCTGCTCGGCGACCGGCGATAGCGTCCCGGCTCATGCCCGAGTCGCTCGCCGTCCTGTTCTACGACTACATCCCCGACGTCCTCGAGCGCCGGGCCCCGCATCGCGAGCGCCACCTCCAGTTGCTGCGCGCCGCGGTCGACGACGGCACGTGCCGCATGGGCGGCGTCCTGGGCGATCCGCCCTCCGGCGCCGCGATCGTCTTCCGCGATGCGGCGGCCGCCGAGCGCTTCGTCGCCGAGGACCCGTACGTCGCCAACGGCCTGGTGACGGCGCACCGGATCGTGCCCTGGACGATCGCTGTCCCATAGTCCTCCGGTCCACTCCGTACGGCTGGCCGAATCGAACATTCGTCCGGTCTGTCCACTGACGACTCAAGGTGGAATACTGCTGCGCCCCCAGCCCCGGATGGCGGGGCGCAACTCCACCACGGAAGGCACCCATGGGCTCCACCCGACGCATGCTCCGGCCCCTGGCCGGAGCCCTGCTGCTCACGGCCGTCACGGCCGCTCCCGCCCTCGCCGCACCGGGCGACCTCGACCCGGCGTTCCACGGCGGCCAGCCGATCGTCTTCTCCACCGACGACGCGGGCTTCGACAACCTCAACCGCCTCGCGCTCGCGCCCGACGGCAAGATCGTCGCCGCCGGCTGCGGCTGTCGCAGCTGGCAGTCCGAGATGCCGCAGGCGCTCATCATCAACCGCTGGACCGCGGACGGCAGCCACGACGACAGCTTCGGCGGCGCCCGCGGCGTTCTCGACGAGGACCTCGGCGACGGGATGCAGCCGTGGTTCGGGCCGATCGGCCTGTGGCCCAGCGCGCTGGCCGTCGGCGCCGACGACCGCGTCTACGCGGCGGTCCCCGGCGAGCGCCAGCTCCCCGCCCGGCCGACCACCGCGCGCCTCGCCGCCGAGGATGCCGGTGACGACCTCGTCGTGGCCCGCTACAGCGCCACCGGCGCTCGCGAGCAGGTCAGCCGCGTCGACATCCCCGACGTCGACGCCTTCAGCACCCCCGGCCTGCTGCCGCTGGCCGACGGGAAGGTCCTCGCGGCCGGCTCCGGCCAGCACGACGGTCAGGACGGCTGGTACGGGACCGGCGCGATCGTGCGGCTCGGGGCCGACGGCAAGCCGGACCCGACGTTCGCCGGCGGCGGCATCCTGCTGCCCGACTTCACCGACGCGACCGACGAGACGATCGTCGGCCTGGGCCGCCAGCCCGGCGCCCCCGCCGGGACGTTCGTCGTCGCCGGCGTCGCCGAGGAGGGCGAGGACTCGTGGATCTTCGTCGCGCGCTTCACGGCCGACGGCGAGCTCGACCCGGCGTTCGGCACCAACGGCATCGCCACCCAGCCGGTCGCCGGCGACGGCTGGTGGTGGTACGGCGAGACGAGCAAGCTCGCCGCGTTCACGATCGGCGGCGACGGCGCCGTCTACGTCAGCGAGCCCGGCGACTTCGCCCTGCGGCGCTTCACCGCCGCCGGACAGCCCGACACGACGTTCGGCACCGGCGGCCTGGCGCGTCTGACGCGCGCAGGCACGACGTGGTCGTCGGTCGTCGGCCTCGGCGTGCAGCCCGACGGCAAGGTCGTGGCGGTCGGACCGTTCGTCGACGAGGACAACACGCGGCGGGACGTCATCGCCCGCTTCAACACGAACGGCACGCTCGACACGGGCTACGCCCAGGGCGGCTCAGGCGATTTGAAGCTCGTCGAGCCGCCGCTGCAGCAGATCGTCAACGACCTCGTCATGCAGCCCGACGGCAAGCCGGTCGTCGGCGGCGCCCGCGGCACCGCCACGCCGAGCGGCGAAGGGGAACTCCGCCTGACGCCGCGCGCCACCGCCCCGAACGGGACGGAGTCCGCGTGGATCCTGGCGCGCGTCGACGCCGAGCCGTTCGCCACGCCGGAGCCGCAGCCGCAGCCGCAGCCGGAAGCGCAGCAGCCGCAGCAGCCGCAGCAGCCGGCGCCGCAGCAGCAGATCGGCCCGGCGCCGGTCACCGCGGCCGGCGGCAAGCGGGTCTGCGTCAGTCGCCGCTCGTTCCGCATCCGCCTGCGCATCCCGCGTCACGCGAAGGCGCTGAGCGCGACGGTCCGCGTCAACGGCAAGAAGGTCCAGGTCGTCCGCGGCAAGCGCCTGCGGGCCCCGGTCAACCTGAAGGGCCTGCCGAAGGGCCGCTTCAAGGTCGACATCTCGGTCCGCCTGCGTGGCGGCAAGGTCCTGACCGGCCAGCGCGCCTACCGGACCTGCACCCCGAAGCGCACGTCCACGCACACGATCAAGCTCTAGGACGATCGGCCCGTCCGCCCGGCAGACCGGCCGGGCGGACGCGCCACCACGTCAGCGGCGAGGGCCCCGCAGCAGAGGCGGGACCCTCGCGGCGCGACGAGAGCTACTTCTTCTTGCCGGAGACGACCGCCTTGAGGCCGGCGCCCGCCGTGAACTTCGGCGCCTTGCTGGCCTTGATCTTCACGGCCTCGCCCGTCTGCGGGTTGCGACCCGTGCGGGCGCCGCGCTTGACCACCGAGAACTTGCCGAAGCCGGTGATGGCGACCTCATCACCCTTCTTGAGGGTCTTCTCGACGGTGCCGAGGAACGCCTCGACGGCCTTGCGCGCGTCGGCGTTGCTGAGGCCGCTGTCCTTCGCGACAGCCTCGACGAGCTCAGTCTTGTTCATGCGGTACTCCTGAAATCGACGGCAATGACGGCGCGCAGCCTAGACGAGCCGCCGTACGGCATGTGCGCTGATGGCCACGGCGAGCCGCTCGGCGAGCTCCGGGCGCAGCTCGAAGAAGCGCACCCGGCGCCCGTCGACGGCACGGGCGCGCAGCTCGCCGGCGCGCCGCAGCAGACCTCCACGGCGGGTGTCGACCGCCGCGAGATCGCGGAACCGCAGCGTCCGGACCCGCCCCGTGATGGCGTCGTCGCGCAACCAGAGCAGGCGCCGGTCGGTGACCGCCAGCTGGACGTCATGGCTGTCGGTGGTCGCCGTCAGCACGACGTCGGTGACCGCCTCGCCGTCCTCCAGGGCCATGAGCAGCTCACGGGCCAGGACCCGGCGCACCGCAGGGCTCAGCCAGTCGCCGGCCCGGCGCTCCGGCGGCGCCGTCACGCCGGACGGCGCGGGCCTCGGGGCCGGCCCGTTCTCGAGCTGGTCGCGCAGCAGGTCGTACGCAGCGTTGATCGAGACCATCATCTCCCCCGCCTCGCGACCGGCCCGGTCCGGATGGAAGCGCTTGGCGAGCGCGCGGTAGGCTCGCTGGACCTCGTCGGGCGAGGCCCCGGGCTCGAGGCCGAGAACGGCATGCGGGTCCACGGGCATGATTGTCTCGCACGGCTTCTCATGCCCCGGCCGGGATCTGCCGATGTCAATCAACGTGATGCAGACACGCCAGGAACGCGTCTACCTCGAGACGACCCGCCACCGGATCGCCGGGACGCTGACGCTGGCCCGCGACGGCTACCGCAGCCGGGTCTCCGACGTGCTCAACGCGACCGAGCGCGACTTCATCTCCCTGACCGACGTCACCGTCGAGCTCATCGACCATGAGGGCCCGGGCACGCACCACGAGTTTCTGGCGGTCTCCCGTCAGCACGTCGTCCTCGCCATTCCCGAGCTGCCGGAGGACGGCAACCTCGAACGAGCCTCGTTCGAGGTGCCGCCCGCCGGCGCCCGTTGACGCCGCCGCGCGCGCTCAGCGCGTCAGCGTCACCGTCCTGGTGGACGTCTGGCCGCCGCTGGTCACCGTGACCCGGGCCTTCAGGCGCTTCGTGCGCAGCGCCTTGCGGATCGCGGTCTTCGCCGTGGCGGAGAAGCGCAGCTTCAACGTGGCCCGCTTGCCGGCCTTGACCTTCACGGTCGCGGCCTTCGACGTGTAGGTCCTGCGGCCGACCTTGACCTTCGCCACGCCGCGGCAGCGTCCGGCCGCCGACACGGCACACGTCGCCTTCAGGACGCCGGCGAAGCGCTGACGGGCGGCACCGCCGACCGTGACGGTCAGGCCCGAGCCGCCGGCGGGGCCGCCCTTCGCGCCGCCGCCCGGGTTGCCCGCGCCGCCGCCGTTGGGCGTGCCGCCGCCGTTCGGGGTTCCGCCGCCCGCCGGCGGCAGGTAGCGGCTCGTCGCCGGGTCGGCCGGGCCCCAGTCGGGCTGCGAGCCCCCGGGCACGACGAGACGCTCGTCGCCGTCGGTCTCGCACCCGAGACCGCCCGGGTAGTCGTACGCGTTGGGCTCGAGGCGGTTGAACCGCAGCTGCCAGATGCCGTCCTCGGTGGCGTAGGCGACCGAGCTGGAGTCCGGCGACCAGCTCGGGTCCGCGTAGGCCTTGCCGAACGGCTCCATGCGACAGGCGTACTTCGCGGCGGGCGGCATGCCGGCCGTCACATCGCCCTCGACGGCGAAGAAGCCGAGCGACAGGTTCGACCCGTAGCTCAGCGTCGTGGCGAGCTTCTTGCCGTCGCGGCTGATCTCGGCGTCGCTGACGTCCTCCCCCCAGTCGAACCACTGCTGGTGGCTGTAGTCCGCGCCGTCGTCGAGGTCGTCGAAGTTGATGAGGCTCCCGAAACCGCCGGTGGTCAGCACGCGCGAGTTCGTGACCCACTCGGGATCGTCGACGCCGTAGTCGTTGCCCCAGCGCGCGATCGGGGTGGCGTCCGGGCCGGAGGCCTCCGTGTAGAACGTCGAGCGCTGGATCGTGCCGCAGGTCGACGCGACCGGGCACGAGTTGGCGACGTAGGCGTAGGCGATCTTCGACCCGTCGGGCGAGAACGCCAGCGAGACCGGCCGCGGGGCGAACGTGCCGCCGTCGCCCGACTTCGCCGACGGCGTCTGGATCGCTCGCAGCTGGCGGCCGTCCTTGGTCATGACGACGATCGGACCGGTGCCGTCGACGGCGGCGATCGTCCCGTCGTCGGCCTGCGTCGGCGAATGCCAGTGGCCGCCGTCGGTGAGCTGGACCCGGCCGGTGCCGTCGCCGTTCATCGTCCAGACGTTGCCCTGGTCGAGGTAGACGATCGAGTCCGCGCCGGCGACCGGGGCCACCGCCAGAAGGCCGGCCCCCGCGACCGCCAGCGAGATGAGGGTTGAGCGCAAGTGCATGCCGGCCACGGTGACGGCGGCCGGCCGGCGCCGCATCAGGGACCTCCCTAGGACGCGGTCACGCCTCGCGGTGGACGTGCAGGCGCACGACCGTGCCGTCCTCGCCGGTGCGGGTCTCGACGAGATCGCAGAGGTGGTGGACGAGCCAGAGGCCGCGGCCGCCCACCGAGCCCCGGCCGGGCAGGCGGCGTCCGGCGAGCGGGTCGATGATGCGGCCGCCGTCGGAGATCTGGAACGTCACCCCGGCCGGCGTCGTCCACGCGTACAGGGTGCCGGTGGTGCGCGCGTGACGGATCGTGTTCGTCGCCAGCTCGTTGACGGCGAGCACGAGCTCGGCGGCCCGGTCGTCGCCGAGGCCGGCGGCGCCGGTTCGCTCGGCCACGAACGCGCGCACCCGCGGCAGGTCTGACCGGTCGAACCGCAGCGCGGCGGCGTGAGCGGGCGGCTCCGGCAGCGGTGCGTCGCAGGCGGCCGGGGCCGAGCCGCCGTCGAAGTGGGCGCTGCGCTGCCGGCTGCCGTCGACCTCGACGAGCCAGGGGTGGGTGCACTCGGCGTCGGCGAGCACCCCGCGAGCCAGACGGCTCGTGTCGTACGGACAGATGAGCCGCATCGGCCGGCCCTCGAACGCGAGGTTGACGAGCGCCTCGTGCCGCATGACCTCGCGGATCTCGGCGTCGCTGCGCCCGGGCCAGACGGGCTCGCCCACGACGTGGACGGGGCGGTCGGAGTGCTCGGCGGCGATGGCCTCGATGAGCGGGATGATGCGGCCCGGGTTGCGGCCCACGCGCGCCATGTCCAGCAGCTGGACGCCGCCGCCCAGGCGCGCCTCGAGCGCCGCGTGGCGGTCGGCCGGCACGGACACGACGACCGGCTCGCCGCGGGCCAGCGCGGGTGCGAGCAGCCGCCCGAGGCCGTCGGCGTACTCGTCGGCGCCGGCGTACAGGAGCGCCTGATGGTCGAGAAGGTCGTCTGCGGCGTGCGTGCACATCGATCCGGTTCTTCGGCCCAACTGCCCGGCGACCGGGTTGTTGATGCGCAGGTCGCCGCGCGCGCGAACGCGCAACGCCGGTTGCGCGTTCGGTCGCGGACTCAGGCGCCGTCGGACCAACTGCTGTGCAACGGCCGGCCCTCCGCGTAGCCGGCCGTGCTCTGCAGACCGACGACCGCCAGCTCGTGCAGCTCCTCGAGCGTGCGGGCACCGCTGTAGGTGCAGGCGCTGCGCACCCCGGCGGTGATCTGGTCCAGGAGGTCCTCGACGCCCGGCCGGTCGGGGTCCAGGTACATGCGCGAAGTCGAGATGCCCTCCTCGAAGACCGCCTTGCGGGCCTGCTCGAACGGCGTCTCGTCGGCCGTGCGCCAGCGGACCGCGCGGGCCGACGCCATGCCGTAGCTCTCCTTGTAGATGCGGCCGTCGGCGTCACGATGGCCGTCGCCGGGCGACTCGTGGGTGCCGGCGAGCCAGGAGCCGATCATGACGTTGGCCGCCCCGGCCGCGAGGGCGAGCGCGACGTCGCGCGGGTGGCGCACGCCGCCGTCGGCCCACACGTGGCGGCCGAGCCGGCGAGCCTCGGCGGCGCAGTCCACGACCGCCGAGAACTGGGGCCGCCCGACGCCGGTCATCATCCGCGTCGTGCACATGGCCCCGGGGCCGACCCCGACCTTGATGATGTCGGCCCCGGCGTCGACGAGGTCGCGGACGCCTTCGGGCGTGACGACGTTGCCGGCGACGACCGGCACCGACGGGTCGAGCCGGCGGACGACGCGCAGCGCGTCGAGCATCCGCTCCTGGTGGCCGTGGGCGGTGTCGAGGACGAGCGCGTCGGTGCCGGCCTCCAGCAGCGCCTGGGCGCGGGCGGCCGCGTCACCGCCCACCCCGAGCGCGACCGCGATGCGCAGGCGGCCGTCGGCGTCGAGCGCGGGGCGATAGAGCGTCGCGCGCAGCGCGCCCTTGCGGGTCAGCACCCCGGCGAGCCGGCCGTCGGCGTCGACGACCGGGGCGAGCCGGTGGCGCCCCGCATGCAGGCGCTCGTAGGCGTGCGGCGGGTCGACGTCGGCCGGCAGGGTCAGCAGCTCGCGCGACATGACCTCGCCGAGCTGGGTGAAGCGGTCCACGGACCCGAGATCGGCCTCGGTGACGATGCCGACCGGGCGGGCGTCGTCGACGATGACGACGCCGCCGTGGGCGCGCTTGGGCAGCAGGTTGAGCGCCTCGCCGACCGTGTCGGTGGGCCGCAGCACGATCGGCGTGTCGAAGACGAGGTCGCGCTGCTTGACCCAGCTGATGACGTCGGCGACGACGTCGACCGGGATGTCCTGGGGCAGCACGGCCAGGCCGCCGCGGCGGGCGATCGTCTCGGCCATCCGTCGCCCGGACACCGCGGTCATGTTCGCGGCGACGACCGGGATCGTCGTGCCCACCCCGTCGGCCGTCGCGAGGTCGACGTCGAGCCGCGACCCGACGTGCGAGCGGTTGGGGACGAGGAAGACGTCGTCGTAGGTCGCGTCGTAGGACAGCGTCATCCCGTCGAGCAGGCGCATGGCCCTGGACTATTCCACGGGGTGCGGCGCGCAAACGCGGGCGCCGTCGGCTCCGCACGCCCGCCGGGGCCCCAACCCGCTACGAAGGAGACGATCGCTCGACCGGGCCGTCGATGACCGCCGTCTCGATGTCGATGCCGTCGGCCATGCGGCCTCCGGCCAGGCGGGCCACCCGCTCGAGCACGGAGGTCCACATGTGCAGCTGGACCTCCTTGGCCATGCGGAGATGGTGGTGGGCGAAGCGCGACAGCGCATCGGCCGGGCGCGACCACGACTCGACCTCGAAGCGCAGGCCGTCCGGCAGGTCGACCGCGCGCCAGGCGATCTGCCCGGCCTCCAGATGGCCGTCGAGGGTCGCGAAGCGAAACGAGGACGGGCCGACCTCGACGACCCGGACCGGGCCGTCCCACGGGCCAGGCATCCGGATCGCGTACTCGTCGCCGACCGCCAACGGCCGGTCGTCGCTGCCGGCGACCTTGTGGAAGCGGGCCAAACCGCCGGGGACGACCCGGTTGGGGTCCTCGCGGACGCGCGCGATGAGCGCGGTCGCGTCGAGCTCGGGCTCGCGGAGGTCGACCCGGTAGCGGCGATGCAGGTAGGCGCCGCTGCCGGTGTCGGGCCCGCGCACCTGCTCGAGCGACACGGCGCCGGGCAGCGGCGGCGGGCCGTCGCCGGGCAGCGCTCCGGGACGCTCTCGCCGGTGCAGCGGCGTGATCCGCCACAGGTAGGACCACCAGGTCAGCAGCAGCCCGAGCGGCCACCGGGCCGCGGTGGCCAGCAGGCGAGGGTGTCGCCGGGAACGTGCCATGCCCGACGGCCTACCCGCAGCGGCGTGTCCGGACCCCGGACGCGGGGTACGTCGGCCGGCGTGCCGACCCTCATCCTGCACCGCGCCGGCGTGCGCTCGTGGATGTTCCACGACCTCTCACTGGGCGGCGTCGGGCTCTGCCTGGCGCTCTGGACCCGCGCCAAGACCGTCGACCAGGCCGCCCGCGGCAACGCCGAGCGCCGGGCGCTCTTCGTCGGCCTGTGGCCGCCGATGTTCTGGTTGATCGGCGACGGCCTGGAGCGCCGCGAGCGGCGACGCGGCTTCAGGCGCTGAGGGCGGCGCGCAGGCTGACGAGCGCCGCCACGGAGTCGTGGCGCGGTCGCCAGCCCAGGCGGGTGCGCGCCGCCGTCGTGTCGAGCAGCAGCGGGTAGGTCAGCAGCCACGGCCACTGCCCGGCCGGCACCGGCGGGACGGGCGCGGCCGCCAGCAGCCGCGTCGCAGCGCGGACCGCCGCCGCGGGCACCGGCAGCGACCGCAGACCCAGCGCGCGCACGACCTCGCCCCCGTCCAGGGCCCCGTCACCCGCGAGGTTGTAGGTGCCGGCGACGTCGTCGCCGACCAGGGCCGCGACGATCGCCGCGGCGACGTCGGCCTCGTGGACGAACTGCAGCGGCACCCCGGGACCGACGACCCACGGGCGCAGCAGCCCGGCGCCGAAGGCCGCCCGGCCGAGGTCGGCGACCCCCGGCAGCGGGCGCGGCAGCCCGTGGGCGGCGGCGCCGAACGCGTGCGGACCGACGACCGCGCACGGCCGCAGGACGACGAGCTCGAGACCCGACCCGGCCGGCCCGCGCAGCAGCCGCTCGACCTCGCCCTTGTGGCGAGCGTAGAAGTGACGCTCGTCGGGCCGCACCGCCGCCGTCTCGTCGATCGGCGGACGGCCGGGTGGGCCCGGGCCGTAGACGACGGCCGACGAGGTGTAGACCAGCCGCCGGGCACCGGCGGCGCGGGCGGCGGCGACGACGTTGGCGCTGCCGCCGACGTTGATGTCGTGCAGCGCTCGCCCGCCGCGGCGGACCCCGTAGAGCGAGAACGCCAGGTGAACGACCGCGTCGGCGCCGCGCAGCGCCCGGTCCAGGCCTCGGCGGTCGCGGACGTCGACCGCCACGTAGGTGACGCCGGCGGGCATCCGGCGCAGCGGCCGCTCACGCGAGGCGACCGCGGTGACCGCGCCGATGTCGTCGCGGGCGGCGAGCTGTGCCAGCAGCGCGGTGCCGACCGTGCCGGTCGCGCCGGTGACCGCGACGCGCAGGCTCACCGGCCCGCCGGCTCCTCGGCCAGGCGTCGCAGTCGCCGCAGCGCCTCCACGTTGCGCACCCGGATGGCGGCGTCGACGACAGGGTTGACCAGCAGCCGTGCGCGCAGGCCGACCGGCCGTTCGCGCATCGTCACCCGCGTCCCCGCGCCGTCGGGCGTCAGCTCGAGGTCGACCTGCATCCGTCCGAGCGCGCCCACCCGGATGGCGAGGCCGAGCCGCCGCGGCGGCTCGGCGGCGATGACGACGGTGCGGTCGACGACGCGCAGCGGGCCGGCGCCCACCTCGTAGGTGAGGCCGTGGCCGAGGCCGGGGAACCCGCCGTCGACCTGACGGACGGCCCGCGTGCCGACGACCCACTCGCCGTAGCGCTCGCCGTCGGCGAGGACGGCGAAGACCCGCTCGGGCGGCGCCTCGACGTAGGCCTCGTTCATCGCCATCGCGGCGCCCTTACCCGGCGAAGCGCCGGCGCAGGTCCTCGACCGCCCCGCGCAGGACGACCTCGTTGAGCAGCCGGACAGCCGGGCCCGGGATCCTGCGCCCCGGGTCGATGCGCAGCGCGAACTCGGCGCGGGTGGCGTCGAGCGGCTCGGGCACGAGCGTCCACGCGCCCTCGCAGTCGCGGAAGTCGCCGCGCACGTACTCGCTCGTGATGCGCCTGACGTCCTGGCGGTCGTCCTCGTAGCCGTGGCGCAGGACGTAGCGGACGGTCCCGAGGCGGACGTCGATCTCGTAGGCGACCTCGCGGCCGCGGCCGCCGGCGTCGCGCTCGAGCACGGTCGCGCGGCGGACCGCCCGCTGCCAGCTCGGCAGCCGCTCGTAGTCGGTCAGGGCGGCGAAGACCTCCGGCGGCGGGGCCGGGACGGTCGTCGCGGCGCGGCCCGTGTAGCGCGCCATGCGCCCGGCGTACCCGCGCGGTTGGCGCCTCAACGGCCGGGGCACACTCGCGCCATGCGAACCCGGGTGGACGACCTGCGCGGCCGTCGCGTGCTCGTCACCGGCGCCTCGAGCGGCATCGGCCTCGCGACCGCCCAGCTGCTGACGGCCGGCGGAGCGCGCGTCGCGCTGCTGGCCCGCGACGACGACGCGCTGCGCGAGGCGGCGGCGTCCTGCGGCCACGGGGCGGTGGCGGTGTCTGCCGACGTCAGCGATCCGGGCGCCGTGTCGGCCGCGGTCGCACGGGCGCGCGCCGAGCTCGGCGGACTGGACGTCGTCGTCGTCAACGCGGGCGCGGCGACGTTCGGCGCCTTCGCCGAGACCGACCCGGCGGACTTCGACCATGTCGTGGCCGTGACGTTCACCGGCGCGGTGACGACGATCCGTGCCGCCCTGCGCGAGCTCGGCCCCGACGGCGGCACGATCGTCGTCACCGGCTCGGTCGCGGGCCGCATGCCGGTGCCGCTCATGTCGCCCTACGTCGCGGCCAAGCACGCGCTGCGCGGGTTCGTGCGCACGCTGCGCATCGAGCTGCGGGCGACCCGGTCGCCCGTGCGCGTGAGCCTCGTCGCGCCGGGCCCGGTCGACACCCCGTTCTGGCGCCGCGTGCGGCGCGTGCGCGGCACCCAGGTGCCGAGCACGCCCGACGCCTACGCCCCCACGGAGGTCGCACGGGCGATCGCCGCGTGCGCGGTGCGTCCCCGCCGCGAGGTCACGGTCGGCGGCGCCGGCGCGCTGCTGGCCGCCGGCGCGAACCTGGGTGCCGCCGTCTTCGAGCCGCTGGCGGCGCTGGCCGCCCGCCGCGTCCTGGCGCGCCCCCGCCAGGCCGGCGGTGCGGGCTCCCTGCGCGCGCCGGCCGGCCCGCACGGGCTCGACGGCGGCCTCGACGGCCGGGCGAGCGTCGCGGTCGGGCTGCGCACCGGGGCGGAGCCGCGCCACGGATGAGCGATGTCGTCGTCATCGGCGCCGGGCCCAACGGCCTGGTCGCCGCCAACCACCTGGCCGACCACGGCCTCGCGGTCGTCGTCGTGGAGGCCAACGACGAGCCGGGCGGCGCGGTCCGCTCGGCGCAGGCGACGGTGGCCGGCTTCGAGCACGACCTCTACAGCGCGTTCTACCCGTTCGCGGCCGGCTCGCCGGCGATGCTCGAGCTCGAGCTCGAGCGCCACGGCCTCGTCTGGCGCCGGGCGCCGCTGGCGGTCGCGCACCCGACCGACGCCGGGCCGACCGTGGCCCTCTCGACCGACCTCGACGAGACCGCCGCCTCGCTCGACGCGTTCGCGCCCGGCGACGGGGACGTGTGGCGGGAGCTGTACGCGGTGTGGGAGCGCATCGCCGAGCCGTTCATGGAGGCATTCACGACGCCGTTTCCGCCGGTGCGTGCGGCCGCCCGGGTCGCCGCGCGCCTGGGTCGCTCCGAGCTGCCGAGCTTCCTGCGCTTCGCCGCGCTGCCGGTGCGGCGCATGGCCGACGAGCGCTTCCGCGGCGAGGGCGGCGGGCTGCTCATCGGCGGCAACGCGCTGCACGCCGACCTCACCGTCGACCAGCCGGGCGGCGGCGTTCTCGGCTGGCTGTTGTGCGCGCTCGGCCAGCAGCACGGCTTCCCGGTGCCCGAGGGTGGGTCGGGGCGGCTCACCGACGCGCTCGTGGCGCGGCTGCGCGCCCGGGGCGGGACGCTGCGCTGCGGGTCGCGCGCGGCGCGGATCGTCGTCCGACGCCGACGGGCCGTGGCGGTCGTCCTCGACGACGGCACCGAGATCGGCGCGCCGAAGGGCGTCGTCGCCACGACGGGTGCACCCCAGCTGTACCGCGAGCTGGTCGACGCGGGCGAGTTGCCCACCCGGCTGCTGCGCGACCTCGACCGGTTCCAGTACGACAACTCCACGGTCAAGGTCGACTGGGCGCTGCGCGAGCCGATCCCGTGGCGCGACCCGGTCGTCGGCCGCGCCGGGACGGTGCACGTCGCGCCGAGCATGGACCTGCTGGCGGCGTCGACCGGCGACCTGGCCGGCGGCCGCATCCCGGCCCGGCCGTTTCTCGTCATGGGCCAGTACGCGGCGGCCGACCCGACCCGCGCGCCCGCCGGCGCCGACACCGCGTGGGCGTACACCCACGTCCCGCAGCAAACGCGCGCCGACGCCGGCGGCGAGCTGACCGGACGCTGGGACGCCGACGAGCTCGCGCGGTTCGTCGAGCGGATGGAGGACGAGGTCGAGCGGCTGGCACCGGGCTTCCGCGACCGGGTGATCGGCCGTCACATCGCCGGCCCGCACGAGCTGGAGGCGGCCAACGCGAACCTCGTCGGCGGCGCGATCAACGGCGGCACCGCGCAGCTGCACCAGCTGCTGGTCTTCCGCCCGGTGCCGGGCCTCGGCCGGCCCGAGACCCCGATCCGCGGGCTCTACCTCGGCTCGGCGTCGGCGCACCCGAGCGGCGGCGTCCACGGCGCGCCGGGCGTCAACGCCGCCCGGGCGCTGCTCGCCCACCGGCGGCTGGCGCTGCGGCGGTGAGGGCAGACGGCGCCTGTCTGACGTATCGCCGCCGTCGCCCTGTCGCAAGGCCTGCCGCTCTACACGGCCAACGCCGACGACTTCGAGCCGATCGACGGGCTCGAGGTCGTCACCATCGAGACGCCCGCCGGCCGGTGGGCCACCTGCGCTGCGCGGCGGGCACGGCGGCGTAGCGG
>JBDZVZ010000072.1:0-16612 GCA_040255945.1 Solirubrobacterales bacterium
ACCGCCGACCGTCCCGCGTGGGCGGCGCTGCGCGCGGCGGCCGAGATCCCGCTCGTGCCGCTGGCGCTCGCCGGGCTGTGGGCGCTGCGCCGGCCGCGCACGGGGGCAAGCCCGGTCGCGGCGTGGCTGGCGGCGGGTGCGGTGGCCTGGGTGGGGCTCGTGGCGTTCATGGCCGAACGCGGCTACGCGGGCGAGCCGCGCTACGCGCTGCCGGGGGTCGCGGTCCTCATGGTTGCCGCGGGCGTGACGGTCGCGCGGTTGCGGTGGGCGGCGGCCGCCGTCGTCGTGGTGGTGGCGTGCGTGCCGTTCGCGGTCGCGCGGATGGGGGACGTGCGCGGCGAGCTGGGCCGTGCCGCCGACGACGCGCGCCTCTGGGACTCGCTTTCCGTGGCGGTCGCGGCCGCCGACCGCGTCGACGCGCGCGCCCGCTGCGGGCCGCCCTCGACCGGTCGCTTCCGCGGCACCGGGGTCGCGTGGGCGCTGGACGTCGCCAAGCGCACGGTCGACGCCGACTCGCTCGACGGCCACGGCCTCGTCCTGCGCTCCCGGATCCGCCCCGGCGCGCCGCTCATGCCGCGCGTGCCGGCCGACGCGCCGGTGGTCACCCGCTCGGCGCGCTGGGAGCTGCGCTGCGTCCCCCACCGGGGTCAGACCCGTTCCGTTGCAGCGGACTCCCGAGTGCAACGGAACGGGTCTGACCCCGGTGGAGGGCATTAGGGCACCCGAATAGCTATGGTGCCGCGCCGTGCGAATCCCGACCTGCGTGATCGGTGTTCTCGGCGCGGCCACGCTGGCCGCCTGCGGCAGCGAGCCGCAGGCCGCCGAGGTGCCGCTGCCGACGTTCCGCCAGCCGCCCGACAAGCCCGCCGGCCCGGCGCCCGCCCGGCCCGCCGGCACGGCCGCGACGTTCCGCCTGGCGCCGTTCGCCAAGGGCCTGGACATGCCCAACCAGCTCGTCGCCCGCCCCGGCGACCGCCGCCTGTTCGTCGTCGAGCAGCAGGGCCGCGTCCGGGTCCTGTCACCCGACGGCACGCTGCGCCGCACGCCGTACCTCGACCTCCGCCGGGCCACGCGCGCCCGCGGCGAGCAGGGCCTGCTGTCGATCGCCTTCACGCCCGACGGCCGGTCGCTCGTCGCCATGTACACCAACAACGCCGGCGACACGCGCGTCGTCCGCCACCGGGCCGGCGCCCAGCGCGCCACCCGCGCCGGCGCCCGGACGCTGCTGAAGGTCGACCAGCCCTACGAGAACCACAACGGCGGCACCGTCCTCTTCGACGAGCGCGGCCGCCTGCTCGTCTCGCTCGGCGACGGCGGCAGCGCGTTCGACCCCCAGCAGCGCGCCCAGGACCTGCGCAGCCGCCTCGGCAAGATCCTGCGCCACGAGCACGGCCGCTGGAGCCCCGTCGCCTTCGGGCTGCGCAACCCGTGGCGGATGAGCTTCGACGCGGCGACCGGTCGCCTGTGGATCGGCGACGTCGGCCAGGACAAGGTCGAGGAGATCGACGCCATCTGGCCGGCCGAGCCCGGGACGCCGCTGCCGAACCTCGGCTGGTCGGCATACGAGGGCCATCACCCGGTCGGCGTCAAGCGCTTGTGGCGCGAGGGCAAGCTGACCTGGCCGGTCGCCTCCTACAGCCATGCGGGCGGCCACTGCTCGGTGAGCGGTGGTCAGGTCTACCGCGGGGACCGGGTGCGTGCGCTGCGCGGCCGCTACGTCTACGGCGACTTCTGCCGGGGCACGATCTGGAGCCTGAACGCCGACGGGGCTGAGAACCGGGCGAGGCTCGATCTGCGCCGCGAGACGGCGCGCCTGCCCGGCCTCGTGTCGCTCGGGGCCGACCGGCGCGGCGAGCTCTACGCGGTGTCGATCTCGGGCACGGTGTCACGGCTCGTGGCCGCCCGCTAGGCTTCCCGGCAGCCCGTTAGGTGTCCCTAACCCGCCATGGCGACCCTGCACCTCCAGCACCTCACGAAGCGCTTCGGCGCCGTCGCGGCCGTCGACGACGCCTCGCTGACCGTCGCCAGCGGCGAGTTCGTCGCCCTGCTCGGGCCCAGCGGCTGCGGCAAGACGACGCTGCTGCGGCTCATCGCCGGCTTCGAGGCGCCCGACGCGGGCACGCTGCACATCGGCGGCCAGGAGGTCGCCGCCGCCGGGCGCGCCCTGCCGCCCGAGCGCCGGCGCGTCGGCATGGTCTTTCAGGACTACGCGCTGTTCCCGCACCTCACCGTCCAGGAGAACATCGCCTTCGGCCTCGGCGAACGCCGCCGGCGCCGGTCGCGCCATGAGCGGGCCGCCCGCGTCGAGGCGCTGCTCGAGCTCGTTGGCCTGCCCGGGCTCGGCGCCCGCTATCCGCACGAGCTCTCCGGCGGCCAGCAGCAGCGCGTCGCGCTCGCCCGCGCCCTGGCGCCCGAGCCGGCGGTCGTCTGCCTCGACGAGCCGTGGAGCGCGATCGACCCGATGCTGCGCGCCAGCATGCGCGCCGAGCTCGCCGAGATCCTGCGCGGCGCCGGCACCACGGTCCTGCTCGTCACCCACGACCAGGAGGAGGCGCTGACGCTCGCCGACCGCGTCGCGCTCATGCGTGACGGGCGCATCGTCCAGGCCGCCGCCCCCGAGCGCCTCTACCACGAGCCGGTCGACCCCTGGTCGGCCGCGTTCGTCGGCACCGCGAACTTCCTCGAGGGCCACGTCGCCGACGGGCGCGCGGTCACCGCGCTCGGCGAGCTCGCCGCCCGCTCGCCCAACGGCGGCGGCGCCTGCTCGGTGCTCGTGCGCCCCGAGCTCGTCCACCTGGCGCCCGACGAGACCGCCGACGCGGTCGTCGTGCGCCGGGAGTTCCACGGCCACGACGTCCTGCACCGCGTCCGGCTCGGCGACGGCACCGAGGTGTGGTCGCAGCGGCCGTCCGACGAGGTCGTCCCGCTCGGCGCCCACGTGCGCATCCGTCTCGACGGCGGCCCGGTCGCCGTCTTCCACTGACCCCACCAAGGAGTTGTTCGGTCCCGTGAAGCGCCTGCTGCTCTGCCTCGCCCTGCTGCTCGCCGCCCCGACCGCGCTGGCCGCGTGCGGCTCCGGCGACGACGGCGACGACAGCCGCACGCTCACCGTCTACTCCGGCCGGGCCGAGAAGCTCGTCGGCCCGCTGCTGGCCGACTTCGAGCGCCGCTCCGGCATCGACGTCAAGGTCCGCTACGCCAACAGCGCCGAGCTGGCCGCGACGATCGGGGAGGAGGGCGACCGCACCCCGGCCGACGTCTTCTTCAGCCAGGACGCGGGCGCGCTGGGCGCCATCGAGCCGCAGCTGGCCCCGCTGCCCGCCGCGACGCTCGAGCAGGTCGACGAGCGCTACCGCGACCCGCAGGGCCGCTGGATGGGCGTCTCGGGCCGCGCCCGCGTCATCGCCTACTCGACCAAGCGCGTCAAGAAGGCCGACCTGCCCGACTCGATCTTCGCGTTCACCGACCCGCGCTGGAAGGGCCGCATCGGCTTCCCGCCGCCCAACGCGTCCTTCCAGTCGTTCGTCAGCGCCATGCGCCTGTCGGTCGGCGACGATCGCACCCGCCAGTGGCTGCAGGACATCAAGAAGAACGAGCCGGTCCTCCTGGAGAACAACATCCAGACCGAGGAGGCGATCGCCAACGGGGAGATCGACGCCGGCTTCGTCAACCACTACTACGTCTATGAGCTGCAGGCCGAGCACGGCGACGACTTCCCGGTCGCCAACCACTTCCTGGCCGACGGCGATCCCGGCTCGCTGGTCAACGTGGCCGGCACGGGCATCCTGAAGACCGCCAAGCACGCCGACGAGGCACAGGAGCTCGTCGACTTCCTGCTGAGCCCGACCGGTCAGCAGTACTTCGCGACCAAGACGTTCGAGTACCCGCTCGTGGCGGGCGTGGCGGCGCCGAAGGGCCTGCCGGCGATCGAGTCGCTGCACGGGCCCGAGGTGTCGCTCGGCGCGCTCGGCGGCAAGCTCGAGTCGACGCTGAAGCTCCTCGACGACGTCGGCCTCGGGACGTGACCGCGCTGCGGCGGGCGCCGCTCGTCGCGGCGGCCGTCGCCGTCGCCGCGCTGGCGTGCCTGCCGCTCGTCTATCTCGTGGTCCGCGGGGCGGGCGCCGGGTCGGAGGCGTGGAGCCTTGTCCTGCGCGACCGCACGCTGGCGCTCGTCGCGCGTACCGTCGGCCTCGTCGCCGTCGTGACGACGGCGGCGACGGCGGTCGGGGTCGCGCTCGCCTGGCTGGTCGTGCGCACCGACCTGCCGGGGCGGCGCGTCCTCGGGGTTCTGGCGGCGCTGCCGCTCGTCGTGCCGAGCTACGTCATCGCACTGGCGTTCATCGCTGCGGTCGGGCCGGGCGGGGCGAGCGCCGAGCTCGGCCTGGGCGGCGGCCGCTGGGTCTACGGCTTCGACGGGGCGGCGGCGGCGCTCGTGCTCGCGACCTACCCCTACGTGTTCCTGCTGACGGCCGCGGCGCTGCGCCGACTGGACCCGTCGCTCGAGGAGGCGGCGCGCAGCCTCGGGCGTTCCCGCTGGGCCGCCTTTCGCCAGGTGACGCTGCCGGTGCTGCGGCCCTCGATCGGCGCGGGCGCGATCCTCGTGGCGCTCTACACGCTGTCGGATTTCGGGGTCGTGTCGCTCATGCGCTTCGACGCGCTCACGCGGGCCGTCTACCGCCAGTACCAGTCGCTCTTCGACCGTGAGCCCGCGGCCGTGCTCGGCCTGGTGCTCGTCGCGCTCACCGCGCTCGTGTTGCTCGTGGAGGCGCGGCTGGCCCGGCGCGGCACGGCGCGCCGGCCCGGGCGCGAGCGGCCCGTCGCGCCGGTGGCGCTCGGCTCGTGGCGCTGGCCGGCCGCCGGGTTCGTTGGCGCGGTCGTCGGGGTGGCGCTCGTCCTGCCGGTCGCCGTGCTCGCGTGGTGGGTGCAGCGGGGCCGCAGCGACCTGCCGGCGCTCGGCGACGTCGCCTCCTCGGCCGGCCACTCGCTGCTGGCGGCCGCGCTGGCCGCCGGGTTCGCCGTGCTGGCCGCGCTGCCGATCGCGGCGCTCGTCGCGCGGCGGCCGAGCGCGTCGACGCGGCTGCTGGAGCGCTGCGCGTTCGCGTCCAACGCGCTGCCGGGCATCGTCATCGCGCTGGCGCTCGTCTTCTTCTCCAGCCGGTTGCTGACGCCGCTGTACCAGTCGCTGGCCGTGCTGATCTTCGCCTACGTCGTGCGGTTCCTGCCCCAGGCGCTGTCGGGCACCCAGGCGGCGCTGCTGCGCGTCGACCCGCAGCTCGAGCAGGCGGCGCGCGGGCTCGGTGCCGGACTGCTGCGGACGTTCGCGCGGGTGACCGCACCGCTGGTGGCGCCCGGGCTGCTGGCGGGCGCGACGCTCGTGTTCCTGTCGACGATGAAGGAGCTGCCCGCGACGCTGCTGCTGCGCCCGATCGGGTTCGACACGTTGGCGACCGACGTGTGGGACGCGACGGCGGTCTCGTCGTATGCGGCGGCCGCCGTGCCCGCGCTGCTGCTCATCGTCCTGTCGGCGCCGGTGGTGTGGCTGCTGCAGGTGCGCCCGCGCGCCGATCGCGAGGGCCGTGAGCCTTCGCCGGCGCCATCGTCCGGGTAGCCTCTCGGCCTCTATGGCGCACTACGAGTCCGACGCTGAGCTCTACGAGGAGCTCGGCACGATCTTCCGCAACCTGCTCGGCAACACCCAGCGGCTCGACCAGCTGCGCCAGGCCGACGCCGTCGTCCAGTATGCCTTCGAGGACCCGGCCGCCCGCGTGACGTTCGACGTCCGGGCCGGCCGCCAGCCGCGGGTCGATCTCGGCGAGACGAAGCTGCGGCCCGACATCGTCCTGGCCATGGCGGCCGACACGGGCCGGGCGCTGCTGACCGGAGAGCTGAACCCGATGCTCGCCTTCGCGCGCGGCGAGGTGCGGGCCAAGGGGCACGCGGGCAAGATCCTGCGGCTGGTCCCCGCGACCGTGGGCGCCCACGAGGTGGAGGCCGACGCGCCGCTGCCCGAGACGCCGGCGGAGGCCGGGGCGCCCGGCGTGGAGGAGACGCCCGCCGCGTCCGAGGAGACGCCGGCCGCGGAGGAGACGCCCGCCGCGCCCGAGGAGACCCCGGCCGCGGAGGAGGCCCCGGCCGACGAGGCGCCCGCCGAAGTCGCCGAGGAGCCGGCCGAGTCCTAGCGCCCGGCGACGCTCGTCTGTTTGGCGTCGCTCCCGCGACCCACGACAGACGCGCGAGCTGCGGGCGCCCGCGCATGATGCGAGCGCGCAGCGGGAACGCCCCGCGCCGTGCGACTGCTCGTCCTCGCCACCGATCCCGTCGACGCCGCCGACCTGCGTGACGCGCTGCCCGGTGAGCCCGACCTGGAGGGCGCCGAGGTGCTCGTCGTCTCGCCGGCCGTCAACGAGTCGCCGGTCGCGTTCTGGGTGTCCGACAGCGACGAGGCGATCGCCGACGCCGAGTCGACCGCCCGGGCGACCGCCGACGCCCTGGCCGAAGCGGGTGCGAAGACGGCCGCGACGACGGGCGAGAGCGACCCGCTGCTGGCCCTGCAGGATGCGCTCGCCCAGTACCCGGCCGACCGGGTCGTCCTCTTCGTCCGTGACGACGAGTCGGCGCGCTACCGCGAGGACGACGTCCTCGGCGAGGCGCAGCGGCGCTTCAGCGTGCCGGTCGTCGAGGTCGCGCGCTAGTCGCCGCCGGCCACGACGCGCGCGATGAGCGCCGCGGCCGTGGCGTCGATTCGACAATCGCTATACACCGCGTTCAGCGAAGGGACGACCGCCACATGTCCACCATCTCCACGCCCACGATCGTCGGCCCGCGTGACGGCAAGGCCGGCAGCCTCGGCTCGATCGGCGTGCGCTTCATGATCGACACCGAGGAGACCGCCGAGGGCGGCTTCTCGCTCGTCGAGCATCCGCTGCCGCCGCGCCGGCTCGCCGCGCCGCTGCACCGCCACAGCCGCGAGGACGAGTACTCCTATGTGTTGACCGGCCGCATGGGCGCGCTGCTCGGCGACGACGTCGTCTTCGCCGAGGTCGGCGACCTCGTCCACAAGCCGCGCAACCAGTGGCACACGTTCTGGAACGCGGGCGATGAGCCGTGCAACATCCTCGAGATCATCGCCCCGGGCGGCTTCGAGAACTTCTTCGACGAGCTCGTCGACGCGAACCTCGCCGGCGCGCCCGACCCGGAGTGGCTGGCCGCCCTGGCCGCCCGCTACGGCCTGGAGATGGACCCCGAGTCGGCTCCGGCGCTCTGTGAGCGCTTCGGGTTGACGTTCGGCGCGTAGGGCGCGCCACCGCGGCATCGGGCGGCGGTGGGCCCGGTGCCGCGCACCGTCCGCGTCTTCAGCCCTCGTAGCCGGGCTCGCCCGGCAGCAGGATCCGCGCGTGCTCGCCACCGACGATGACGCGGGGCTCGACGGGCAGGACCTCGCGGCCGCGGGCGTAGTCCAGCAGCGCGTCGGCCGACTCGAACGCCGACAGCTGCTCGAGGTGCTTGATCGTGGGGAAGACGAGCAGCAGCTCGCCCGCCTGGTGGCGTTCGAGCGCCCGCGTCGGCGTGAGCCAGGCGAGGTCGACGCACTCGGCGCCGTCGACCCGCGGCGCAGCGTCCTCGGGCGCGGCCAGCAGGAAGAAGTGCGTGTCGAACCGGATCTTCACCTCGGCCGGCGTGATCCAGCGCGAGAACTTCACGAGCGCGTCGGGCTCGGCGCCCTCGATCGCCGCCTCCTCGGCGAGCTCGCGCACGGCCGCCCGGCGGTGGGCGCTGTCGCCCTCGCCCTCGTGGGCGTCGACCGCCCCGCCGGGGAACACCCAGGCGCCGCCCATGAAGCGCGCCTGCGGGTTGCGCTGGACGAGCAGGACCTCGAGCGTCGCGGCCCCGCCGCGCAGGACGATGACCGTCGCCGCCTGACGCGGTGTCGAGACCTCGCCGGGGACGTTGAGCTCCTCGCCCGGAACGGGCCGATCGACCTTCATGGTGAGGGAGCCTACTCAGGTCCGAGGCGAGTACGATCCGGGGCACATGAGCGTCGAAGCTGTCGCCCAGAAGTGGATCTGCGAGTCCTGCGGGTTCATCTACGACCCGGCCGATGGCGACCCCGACGGCGGCATCCCGCCCGGGACCGCGTTCGAGGCCATCCCGGACACGTGGTTCTGTCCCGTGTGCGGCGCGCGCAAGCGCGACTTCTCGCCCTACGAGGGCTGAGCGCGCGCCTACGCCGGCACCGCGGCGCCGGTCGCCACCGCGATCGCCGCGGCGGTGGCGGTCACGAGCCGGCGCAGCTCGTCGGCGCTCATCGCCAGCGGCGGCATGAGCACGACGACGTCGCCCAGCGGCCGGACGATGGCCCCACGCTCCCGGGCCGCGAGCGTCACCTGGTGGCCCATCCGCGCCTCCAGCGGGAAGTCGGCCAGCTCGATGCCGACCATGAACCCGAGCCGGCGGATCTCGCCGACCGTGGGCAGCGGCGCGACGTGCTCGGCCAGCAGCTCGCCCAGCAGCTCGATCTTCGGCGCCAGCGCGGCGAGCGTGTCCTCGGTCTCGAAGACCTCCAGGGTCGCCAGCGCGGCGGCGCACGCCAGCGGGTTGCCCGTGTACGTGTGGCCGTGGAAGAACGTGCGGAACTGCTCGAAGGCGCCGAGGAAGCCCTCGTAGACGCGCTCGGTCGCCAGGGTCGCGGCGAGCGGGAGGTAGCCGCCGGTCAGGCCCTTGGCGACGCTCATGAGGTCGGGCACGACGCCCTCGTGCTCGCAGGCGAACATCGTGCCGGTGCGGCCGAAGCCGGTGGCGACCTCGTCGCAGATCATCAGCACGCCGTGGGCGTCGCAGAGCTCACGGACCGCGCGCAGGTAGCCGGACGGCTGCAGGAGCATGCCGGCCGCGCCCTGGACGAGTGGCTCGACGATGACCGCGGCGACCTCGCCGGCGTGGGCGTCGAGCACCCGCGCCAGGTCGTCGGCGTCGCCGGCCGCCGCGCGCAGCCCGTCGAAGAGCAGGGGGCGGAACGTCGTGTGGAAGAGGTCGATGCCGCCGACCGACACGGCCCCGAGCGTGTCGCCGTGGTAGCTCATGTCGAGGTAGACGAACGTCGAGCGCGGCTCGCCGCGGTGCGCCCACCACTGGAACGCCATCTTCAGGGCGATCTCGTTGGCCGTCGAGCCGTTGTCGGAGTAGAAGACGCGCGTGAGCTCGCGGTCGCCGCGCGGCGCCACCGCGACCAGCCGCTGGGCGAGCTCGATCGCCGGCGGGTGGCTGAGCCCGAGCATCGTCGTGTGCGAGACGCGCTCGAGCTGGGCGCGCACCGCGTCGTCGATCGCCGGGTGGCCGTGGCCGTGGACGTTGCACCACAGCGACGAGACGCCGTCGAGGTAGGCGTTGCCGTCGGTGTCGTAGAGCGTGCAGCCGCGGGCGCGCTCGATGATCGGCGCGTCCTCGCCGATCCAGCCCTGCTGCTGCGTGAACGGGTGCCAGACGGCCGCCCGGTCGGCGGCGCGCAGCTCGGCGGTGTTCATGCTGACCCACGCTACGGGGCCGAACGGACGCCACCCCGACTACCCTCCGGGCGGCATGCCGGGTCGCCGCTCCGTCCAGGTCGTCGCCTTCGTCGTGGGGGCCGCGTCGCTGGGCGCTGAGATCGCCGCCGCGCGGCTGCTGGCCCCATGGTTCGGGGCGTCGACGATCGTCTGGGCCAACACCATCGCCACGGTCCTCGTCGCCCTGAGCATCGGCTACTGGCTGGGCGGGCGACTGGCCGACCGCAACCCGACGCTCGGCGGCCTGTGCCGGCTCGTGCTCGCCGGCGGGGCGCTGCTGGCGGTCGTGCCGTTCGTGGCCGGGCCGTTCCTGCGGGTCTCGGTCGACGCCCTGGACAAGGTCGAGGCGGGCGCGTTCGCCGGGTCGCTCATCGCCGTGCTCGTGCTCATCGCCGCGCCGGTCGTCGTGCTGGGCTGCGTCGCGCCCTACGCGGTGCGCCTCAGCGTCGCCGCCGTCGACGAGGCCGGACGGGTCGCGGGCAGGTTGTACGCCATCTCGACGCTGGGCTCGCTGGCCGGGACATTTCTCAGCGCGCTGCTGCTCATCCCGCTCGTCGGGACGCGGCGGACGTTCCTGGCCTACGCGCTCGCGCTGGCGCTCGTCGCGCTGCTCGGGCTGCGCCGCCCGGCCGCCGTGCTCGCGCCGATCGGGGCGGCGGCGCTCATGCTCATCCCGGTCAGCACGGTCAAGGCGACCGGCGACGGCAAGGTCATCTGGGAGCACGACACCGAGTACCAGTACGCGCGCGTCGTGCAGAGCGACGACGGCGAGCGGCGCCTGGAGCTCAACGAGGGTCAGGCGGTGCACTCGGTCTACCGGCCCGGGCGCTGGCTGACCGGCAACTACTGGGACGAGCCGCTCGTGCTGCCGTTCGCGGTGTCCGAGCGCCCGCCGCGGTCGATCGCGATCCTCGGCGGCGCGGCGGGCACGGTCTCGCGCGCCTACGGGCACTTCTTCCCGGGCACGCGCGTCGACCACGTCGAGCTCGACGGCGAGCTCACCGACGCGGGGCGCAGGCTGTTCGACCTGGACGGCCCGCGCCTGCACACCCACACGGCCGACGCCCGGCCGTGGCTGCGCAGGACGAAGGAGCGCTTCGACCTCGTCTACGTCGACGCCTACCGCCAGCCCTACATCCCGTTCTACCTGGCGACGCGCGAGTTCTTCGAGCTCGTGGAGGACCGGCTGAACCCGGGCGGGGCGGTGCTCGTCAACGTCGGCCATCCGGAGGAGTCCGCCGAGCTCGAGAAGGTCATGAGCGCCACGATGGGCGCGGTCTTCCGCCACGTGGCGCGCGATCCGGCCCAGGACGTCAACACGCAGCTCGTCGCCTCCGACGTGCCGGTGGATGCGGGACGCCTGCGGCGCGCGGCGCGTTCGCTGCCGGCCCCGCTGCGCCCGGTGGCGGCGCAGACCGCGGCGCGCCTGGCCCCGGCGCTGCGCGGCGGCGCGGTCTGGACCGACGACCGCGCGCCGGTCGAGTGGCTCATCGACGCCTCGATCGTGCAGGTCGCCGCCGAGGGGCACCGCTGACGCAGCTTCGTCGCCCTGCGTCGCGTCCGGATCCTTTGACACCGAAAGATTCCATGTCTAAACTTTCGTCCTCTTGTGACCTCCACCTCCACCTCCACCTCGGCGGGCCGGCGGCTCGAGCCGCACGTCCTGCGCATCGCGATCGTCGTCGTGCTCGGCGCGATCATGTCCGTCCTCGACACGACGATCGTCAACGTCGCGCTCGACGACCTGCACCGCGACCTCCACACGTCGCTGGCCTCGATCCAGTGGGTCGTCACCGGCTACCTGCTCGCGCTGGCCGCCGTCATCCCGATCACGGGCTGGGCGGCCAAGCGCTTCGGCTCACGCCGGATCTACCTCATCTCGCTCGTGCTCTTCACGGTCGGCTCGGCGCTCTGCGGGCTGGCGTGGAACACCGAGTCGCTCATCGGCTTCCGCGTCCTGCAGGGCATCGGCGGCGGCATGCTCATGCCGATCGGCCAGATCGTCCTCGTCAAGGCCGCCGGGCCGAAGAACCTGGCGCGCGTCATGGCGATGATCGGCGTGCCGATCGTCCTGGCGCCGGTGTTCGGGCCGACGATCGGCGGCCTGCTGCTCGAGCACGCGGGCTGGCAGTGGATCTTCCTCGTCAACGTGCCGGTGGGCATCCTCACCGTCGCGGTCGCGCTGCGGCTGCTGCCGCATGACCAGCCCGAGTCGGCCGGCCGGCTCGACGCGGTCGGGCTGGCGCTCGTCGCCCCCGGCCTGGCGGCCATCACCTATGGGTTGGCCGAGAGCGGCACCGCGGGGAGCCTCACCGCGCCCGAGGTCGTGTGGCCCGTTGGCGTGGGTGTCGCCATGGTCGCGGCGTTCGTCGTGCGGGCGCTGCGGATCGACGACCCGCTGCTCGACGTGCGCCTCTACCGCGACAAGGCGTTCTCGGCCGCCTCGGTCACGACGTTCTGCCTCGGCGCCGCGCTCTTCGGGGCGATGATCCTCATGCCGCTGTACTTCCAGACGGTGCGCGGGGAGGACGCGGTGACGACCGGTCTGCTGCTGGCGCCGCAGGGCATCGGCGCCGCGATCGCCATGCACCTGTCGGGACGGGCGACCGAGCGCTTCGGCGGCGGGCTGACCGCGCTGGGCGGCGGGATCATCACCGTGGTCGCGACGATCCCGTTCCTGTTGCTGGGCGCCGAGACCTCCTACTGGTGGATCAGCGCGGCGATGGTCGTCCGCGGGTTCGGCATCGGCATGTCGATGATGCCGGCGATGACGGCCGCGTTCGCGGTCCTGCGGCCCGACCAGGTCAACCACGCCACGCCGCAGCTCACCGTGCTGCAGCGGGTCGGCGGCTCGATCGGCACGGCGATCCTCGCGGTCGCGCTGCAGAACGGGATGGAGTCGGCGGGCCCGCGGCCGACCGCGGGCGCGCTGGCGTCCGCCTTCGGCGATACGTATTGGTGGGTGATGGGGGTCACGATCGTGGCGCTGGCGCCGACCGCGGTGCTGGCGGTCGTCGAGCGGCGCAGGCGGCGCGAGGGGTCGGCGGTCGTCGGCGCCCCGCCCGCCGTGGCGGCCCTGGAGCCCGAGCTGGCGGCCGAGGCCGCCTAGGAGGACGTGGCGATGGCGGTCAAGCCCGACATGGCGGAGGCGGTCCGGGCGGCGTTCGTCGAGCTGCTCGGCGCCGACCGCCGGCTGCGCGGCCGCGACCGCTGCGTCAAGGAGGGCGAGCTGACCCATGCCCAGATCCGGGCGCTGTTTCGGATCGGGGCCGAGGGCGGCGAGGCGACCGCGGGCGAGCTCGCCAAGCAGGCCGACCTGAGCCCCGCGAGCATGACGACGATGCTCGACCACCTGGAGGAGGCGGGCGTCGTCACGCGGCGGCGCTCGGCGCAGGACCGCCGCGTCGTCGTGGTCGCTCTCACCGAGCACGGCCAGCAGCTGGTGGCCGAGAAGCGCGCCGCGTGGGACGCCTACATGCGCAAGATGCTCGACGAGTTCTCCGAGGGCGACCTCGAGGCGGCCTGCCGGGTCATGCGCCGGCTGGCGGGCATGCTGGACGAGCTGTAGGGGCGGGTTCGTCCCCGTCGGCCACGGCCCAGTACCGTCGTCGGCCGCTGATGCTGCTCGACGCCGTGCCCGCCGAACCCACCGCCGACGCCCTCTACGAGGCGTTCACCGCCTGGGCCGAGGACCAGGGGCTGGCGCTATATCCGCACCAGGACGAGGCGGCCATCGAGCTCTTCAGCGCCAACAACCTCATCCTGGCCACGCCGACGGGCTCCGGGAAGTCGCTCGTGGCGATCGCCGCGCACTTCGCCGCCCTGGCCCACGGCCGGCGCACGTTCTACACGGCGCCGATCAAGGCGCTGGTGTCGGAGAAGTTCTTCGCGCTGTGCGCGACGTTCGGCGCCCAGAACGTCGGGATGCTCACCGGCGACGCGGCGGTCAACGCCGACGCGCCGATCGTCTGCTGCACCGCCGAGGTGCTGGCCAACATCGCGCTCCGGGAGGGCGCCGAGGCGGCCATCGGCCAGGTCGTCATGGACGAGTTCCACTTCTACGCCGAGCCCCAGCGCGGCTGGGCGTGGCAGGTGCCGCTGCTGAGCCTGCCCCAGGCGCAGTTCGTGCTCATGAGCGCCACGCTGGGCGACGTCACCGAGCTGGCCGCCGACGTGACGCGGCGCACCGGCCGCGAGACGGCGGTCGTCGACGACGCCGAGCGTCCCGTCCCGCTGACCTTCTCCTGGTCGGTGGCGCCCCTGCACGAGCTGCTCGAGGAGCTGACGGCCACCGACCAGGCGCCGATCTACGTCGTGCACTTCACGCAGGCCTCCGCGATGGAGCGCGCCCAGGCGCTGCTGTCGGCCAAGCTCTGCACGCGCCAGGAGCGCGACCGGATCGCCGAGGCGATCGGCGCCTTCCGCTTCACCGCCGGCTTCGGGCGCACGCTCTCCAAGCTCGTGCGCGGCGGCATCGGCGTCCACCACGCCGGCATGCTGCCCCGCTACCGCCGGCTGGTCGAGCAGCTCGCCCAGACCGGGCTGTTGAAGGTCATCTGCGGCACCGACACGCTCGGCGTCGGCATCAACGTCCCGATCCGCACGGTCGTCTTCACCGGCCTGGCCAAGTACGACGGCTCCCGCCACCGGCTGCTGAAGGCCCGCGAGTTCCACCAGATCGCCGGCCGGGCGGGCCGCGCCGGGTTTGACACGGCGGGCTACGTCGTCGTCCAGGCGCCCGAGCACACGATCGAGAACGCCAAGGCCGAGGCCAAGGCGGCCGCCGACCCGTCCAAGAAGAAGAAGGTCCAGCGCCGCAAGGCCCCCGAGGGCGTGGTCAGCTGGAACGAGGAGACGTTCGCCCGGCTGCGCGACGCGGTGCCCGAGCCGCTCGTGTCGCGCATGCGCGTCGACCACGCCATGATCCTCAACGTCGTCAGCCGGCCCGGTGACGCGGTCGAGGCGATGCGCGCCCTCATGGAGGACAACCACGAGGACGAGCGGGGCCGCACCCGGCTGCTGGAGCGCGCGCAGACGCTGGGCGACGAGCTCGTCGAGGCGGGCGTGCTGGAGTGGCTGGACGAGCCCGACGAGCACGGTCGCGTGCTGCGCGTGGCGCCCGACCTCCAGGCCGACTTCGCGCTCAACCAGCCGCTGGCCTCGTTCGCCCTGGTGGCCTTCGACCTGCTCGACGGCCACGACGAGGACTTCACCGACAACGTCGTGTCGGTCGTGGAGGCGATCCTCGACGACCCCCATCCGGTGCTCGCCGCCCAGGCGCGCAAGGAGCGCGACCGTGCCATCGCCGAGATGAAGGCCGAAGGCATCGAGTACGAGGAGCGCATGGAGCTGCTCGAGCAGGTCACGTATCCGCGGCCGCTGGCCGAGCCGCTGGAGGACGCGCTGCGCGTGTATCGGGAGACGCACCCGTGGATCCGGCCCGACGACCTGTCGCCCAAGTCGGTCGTGCGCGACATGTACGAGCGCGGCCAGACGTTCTCGGAGTTCGTGGCCTTCTACGGGCTGGCGCGGTCCGAGGGGCTCGTGCTGCGCTACCTGTCCGATGCGTTTCGGGCGCTGCGCCAGACGGTGCCCGAGCAGGTCAAGACGCCCGAGCTCGACGACCTCGTCGACTGGCTGGGGGAGACGGTGCGCCAGACCGACTCCAGCCTGCTGGACGAGTGGGAGGCGCTGACCGATCCCGAGACGGTCGCGCGTGCGGCCGCGGCCGCCGAGGCCGGCGAGCCGCCCGCCCCGCCGCGGCCGGTGTCGGCGAACACGCGGGCGTTCCGGGTCATGGTGCGCAACGCGATGTTCCAGCGGGTGCGGCTGGCGGCGCGCGACGACGTCGAGGCGCTCGGCGCGCTGGAGGCCGCGGCGGCGGCGCTGGGTTCCGGCTCGCGGCGGCCGCCGCTTGGCGTCGCCGAGTGGGCGGCCGCGCTCGGCGACTACTGGGCCGAGCACGACCGCATCGGCGACGGGCCCGCCGCCCGCTCGCCGGACCTCTTCCTCGTGACACCGGAGGGCCGGCGCTGGACGGTCCGCCAGATCCTCGACGACCCGGCCGGCCACCACGACTGGGCGATCGTGGCGACCGTCGACCTCGACGTGTCCGATGCGGTCGGCGAGCCGGTCGTGCAGGTGGTGGCCTGCGCCGCGGCGGACGGCACCCGCGGCGTCACCGCCGCGTAGGGCCGCAGCCCGCACGGGCCCGGCCTCCGCGGACGTCGCGGTGGGGCGGCGATGAGTTGCCGGCGACGGGCCCGTCCTGGGGTCATGGCCGCCGAAGAGCAACGCCGCGCCACCCGGGCCGAGATCGTCCGCGCCTGCTTCGACGCGTACGCGTCGGGCGACCGCTCGGCGCTCGATCGGCACCTCGCCGAGGACCTCACGTTCTTCAGCCCGCCGGACCCGGGCATCGACCGGGTCGCGTACTTCGAGCGCTGCTGGCCGAACGCGGGGTCGCTCGACGCGTTCGCGTTCGTGCGGACCGTCGAGGCCGGCGACGAGGTGATCGTCACCTACGAGGCCCGCAGGGCCGACGGGTCGCGGTTCCGCAACACGGAGGTGTTCGGGTTCCGTGGGTCGCGCATCGTGCAGATCGAGGTGTACTTCGGGTGGGATCTGCCGGGGTGAGCTGCCGAGGGTCGTGCAGGCCCGACGCTCACCCGTACACGATGAACTCGATCAGGCTGCCGTCCGGATCGCGGAAGTAGAGGCTCTGCCCCGGGCCGCCGGCGCCGTTGCGCGGCACCGGCCCCATCTCGATCTCGACGTCGTGCTCGCGCAGGTGCTCGACGACCTCGTCGACCGTGCCCGGCCAGACGAGGCAGAGGTCCGCCATGCCGGGCGCGGCCGGGATGCGGGCGACCGGCGTCGGGTCCATGCCCGGGCCGTGGACGTTGAACTGGACGTCGCCGAAGCGGTAGCGCCAGCGAGTCGGCGGCGGCTCGTCGAGCTGGACGAGCTCGGCGCCGCAGACGTCGCGGTAGAACGCGTTGGCGCGGTCCCAGTCCGAGACCGCGATGACCACGTGGTCGAGGGTGATGCCGTCGCTCATGCCAACCACT
>JBDZVZ010000073.1:0-16491 GCA_040255945.1 Solirubrobacterales bacterium
AGCGCCATGGCCTGGTGGAACGCGACGAGGATCCCGGGATCCTTCGGCTTCAGGTTCACCGCGTGGAAGAGCAGGAATCCGACCGACACCTGCGCGACGGCGAGATAGAACGCGGTGGGGAACTCCGGCATGAGCCACCCCAGGGTGGCGACGACCGCGAGCGCGCAGAAGAGGTGCACGAGCATGACCAGCTGTGGGAGGCGCCGCGGCCAGGAGAACGCGTCGATGGGCTTGCCGAAGCCGCGCTGGCCGGTGGTCATGCCGCCCAGGAACACGGCCAGCAACAGCACCTTCAGGGCGGTCAGCTCGTTGAGCAGCGACCAGACGTCGACGTCGTCCACATACAGCGCGCTCAGGTAGCAGAAGAACACGCCGTAGGCGAGCAGGCCGTGCAGGCCGTGCACGACCGAGGGAAGCCGGCCGGCGAGCACGTGGAGCGTGCCGACGCCGAGCAGGGCCGTGAGGGCGATGAGCAGCAGGCCGTTGCCCGTGGCCGAGCTGGGGTCCAGGAGCAGCAGCGCCACGGCGATCAGCCCGACGAGCGTGGCGACGATCCGGTGCGCCGCTTCCGGATCGCCCTCGATCATCAACACCAGGATGTTGCGCGTGTAGGGCCAGCGCGTGCCGAGCGAGAGTCCGAAGCCGAAGCCCTCGACGAGGCTGCCGAGCAGGATGAGCACGGCGGCGAGCCCCGTCTCTGTCAGCAGCAGGCCGCCGACGACCGCGTCCTTGCCCGATGCCGACATCGTGAGACCGCGCACGATGCCCGCGCCGACGGCGACCACGATGAGCCCGGTGATCAACAGCCGGACCAGCCGGACCGTGGTCGTGATCTCGCCCTCCACCACGGAAGACTCGGAGGTCAGACGGGGGTCGGCTTCGTCGGTCGTCGTCTCAGGGACGCCAAGCATCGGCAGGTCCTTCGGCCATGGGGCGGGGGAGGGGGGCGATGATAGTTGTCGGATCGGCCCTGGCGACGGGTCGACGCCTGCAGCTGCTGACCGCACCGTCACTTAGGTTTTCAGCGCATGTCGGTCGAGCCGGGTCCGCGTGACCACCTGATCACCAGGGCGTTGGAGCGCGCGCTCGGTAGCCTCGATCAGGGGCTGATCGAGCGCAGGCCCCTTGATGCGGCGGAGGCCCCGGACCGTCTCGCACGCCATCTCGCAGCCGCGCTGCGCAGCGAACTCCACGGTCTCTCGTCGGCCGGCGATCAGGCTGAGCTGATCAACCGTGCCGTCGAGGAGCTGCTGTCAACCGACAACGATGAGGCAGCCGTCGCGCTACCCCCGCGCATCCTCGACGGCATCCGCGCCATCTCGCCGCTCGGCCAACCGGTCGACTTACCTCCGGCGCCGGCGGTGCCCTTCAGCCAGAGCGACCTGTTGGTCAACGGGGAGGGGCAGCCCAACATCGGTTCGGAGCTGCGCGCGGAGTTGCGTACCGCCGACAGCGTCGACCTCATCTGCGCGTTCATCATCGGCTCGGGCGTCAGGCACCTCCGCGATCAGCTCGCTGAGGCCGTCGACCGCGGCGGCCGCGTGCGCGTCATCACCACGACGTACATGGGGGCCACCCAGAAGGCCGCGGTCGACCTGCTGTTCGAGCTCGGCGCGGAGATTCGTGTGGCGCTCGACGCGCGGACGACCAAGTTGCACGCGAAGGCATGGCTGTTGGAGCGCGCGTCGGGCCTGACGACCGCCTACATCGGCTCGTCCAACCTGTCGCACACGGCGCTGTTCGACGGCCTGGAATGGAACGTTCGACTGTCGTCGGTCGACGCCGGTCATGTCATCGACCGCGTGCGCATGACGTTCGAGAGCCACTGGGCCTCCGAGCACTTCGAGACCTACGACCCCGCGGTCAACGGCGACGCCCTCGAACGCGCTCTACGCGAGCACGACCGCCGATCGCTCGGCGAAGCGACGACGATCTCCTTCGCCGGCCTCGACGTTCGGCCCTACCCCCATCAGGCGCGCATGCTCGAGACCTTGATGGTCGAGCGGGAGCGCCACGGTCGGCACCGCAATCTCGTTGTCGCCGCCACGGGCACCGGCAAGACCGTGGTCGCGGCGTTGGACTACAAGCAGCTCTGTGACGCGGCGGGGCGCGACCTGTCGCTGCTGTTCGTCGCACACCGTGAGCGCATCCTCGAGCAGTCCCGCGCCACGTACCGCGCCGTCTTGCGTTCAGGCTCGTTCGGCGAGATTCACGGCGGAGGTGCGGTCGCGCAGGGCCAGCATGTGTTCGCCATGGTCCAGTCGCTGCACACGAGCAGGTTGGACGACATCGATCCCAACGCCTTCGACGTCGTGGTGGTGGACGAGTTCCATCATGCGGCGGCGGCGACCTACGACCGCCTGCTTCGTCACCTCGAACCGAAGGAGCTGCTCGGGCTGACGGCCACGCCCGAACGCCTCGACGGTCGCGACGTCACGACGTGGTTCGACGGCCGCGTGGCTGTGGAGCTGCGGCTGTGGGAAGCGATCGACCAGGGCTTCTTGGTGCCGTTTCAGTACTTCGGCGTGTCGGACGGCACCGACTTTCGCCACCTGCACTGGAAGCGCGGCGGCTACGTGACCTCGGAGCTCGACAACCTGCTCACGGGCAACCACGCGCGCGTGACCAAGCTGCTCGAGGTGCTTCGGCGGATCGTTCTCGAGCCGTCGAGCATGAAAGCGCTCGGCTTCTGCGTCTCCAAGGAGCACGCCCACTTCATGGCGGACCGCTTCACCGAGGCCGGGCTGCAGAGCGTCGCGTTGACCGGCGACGATTCTGCGGAAACGCGAGATCGCGTGCTCCGCGAGCTGGCCGACGGCCGCCTGCGATGCGTCTTCTCGGTCGAGGTTCTCGGTGAAGGCGTTGACGTTCCGGACGTCAACACCGTGCTGCTGCTGCGGCCGACACAGTCGGCGACGGTGTTCAGCCAGCAGCTTGGACGTGGCCTGCGGCGCGCCCGCCACAAGAGCCACCTGACCGTCATCGACCTCATCGGCCAGCACCGCAAGGAGTTCCGGTTCGAGGAGCGGCTGAGCGCCATCCTCGACCGTCGGCGCGGGCCAGTGTCCCAACAGGTCAGCGACGACTTCCCGTTTCTTCCGGCGGGTTGCACGATCGATCTCGACCGCCAGGCGCGCGAACTGATCCTCGACAACTTGCGGACGGCTGCCCGGCGGTCCCGGTGGTCGGCGCTGGTCGATGACCTGCGCGGCAACCCCGCGGTCGGCGGGCTCGACGCGTTCCTCGCCGCCTTCGGCCACCGCGTCGAAGACGTCTACCGCGCGAACCACAGCTGGACCGAGCTTCGCCGAATGGCGGGTCGCGAGGTTCCTGAGGCCGAGGATGCGACGCTAGAGGCGTCGTTGCTGCGGGCGCTGGGCCGGCTCACGCACATCGACGATCGCGAGCGGGTGGACGAATACCGTCGCCTTCTCGCCTCGGATTCGCCGCCCCGCCTCGCTGATGGCGATGAGCGACGGCGACGGCTGCTCGTCATGCTCGCCTGGGGGTTGCAAGGCGATGCGTCGCGATTCGGTGAGCTCGATCGCTTCTTCGCCGCGCTGTGGCAGGAGACGGCGGTTCGCCGAGAACTCGTCGAGCTGATGACGGCGGTCGACGAGCGTTCTTCGACACGAACCCGGCCGTCCCGGTTGGCGCCCGAGATCCCCTTGGCGTTGCACGCCCGCTACTCGCGCAACGAGATCGTGGCGGCGCTCGGATATCGCCTCGGCATCAAGCCGCCGGCCACTCGCGAGGGCATCCTCTGGGTGGAAGACGCGCAATGCGACGTGTTCTTCGTCGATCTGCACAAGGCCGAGCGCGACTACTCACCCACGACGATGTACCGCGACTACGCGATCAACCGCAGCCTCTTTCACTGGGAGTCGCAGTCTCGCCAGCACGACGGCCAGCCGGCGGTGCAGCGCTACATCAACCATGAGCGGCGCGGGACCAACGTGTTGCTCTTTGTCCGCGAGCGCAAGCAGTGGGAGCTCGGTACGGCGCCCTTCACGTTCTTGGGCCCCGTTCGGTACGCGGAGCACAAGGGCGCGCAGCCGGTTGCCTTCACCTGGGAGCTGCCGGAGCCCATGCCCGAAGCGCTCTTTGAGGTCGCGCGGAGCGTCGCAGCCGCGTAGCTGAGCCCGCCTCCCTCACCGGCCGCGCCGCGAGAACACCGTGGCCCGCACCGTGCCGGCGACGCCCTTGTCCTCGATCTCCTCCATGACGCCGACCGGGCCGCGCATCGTGCCGGCGACCCGAGCCGACTCGCCGCGGTGGTCGATGATGCGCAGCGACCCGTCGCCGAGCGTCGCGAGGCTCAGCGGCGCGTCGGCGAAGCCGGGCACGGGCAGCTCGGCCACCACGCCCGCGAGCGGCACCTCGTGCCGCTGCGCCGCGACCGACTCCGCCGGCCCGCGCGCCCGCAGCCGCTGCACCACCTCGGCCGCCGCGACGGCGCCGTCGAGCCGGCCCGGCTCCACATCGCCGTCGATCACCGCGTCGGGCTCGAAGACGACCGTCCGCACCGCCACGTGGTCGTGCAGCGACCCGCCGCCGGCGCGGCGGACCGCGCCGCGCGCCGAGGCCAGCGGCGCGACCATCACCGGCAACAGGGCGCTCCCGTCCGCGTCGGCGACGATGTCGGCCGCGTGGTCGCGCGTGCGGACCTCCAGCAGCTCGCCGGCCTCGAGCCCGTGCACGTCGAGCAGGTGGACCTTCAGCCCGCCGCTGCGATGCAGGAAGCCGTCCCAGTCGATGCCGTCGACAATGCCCGCGCCCCAGTTCACCCCGTCCTCGTCGTAGGGCCCGTACTCCCGGTACAGGCAGTCGTCGATGTAGGAGTGGATGACCCCGGTGTAGCCGCCGTGGCCGTCCGGGCGCGCCCGGGGCGGCACGCCCACGCTGACGACGCGCACGCCGCGTGCCGTGCGGATCCGCACCTCGACGGCGTCGGCCACGGGCGGGGCGAGGTCGGCGGGCACGCGCACGTCGACCTCGTCGGACTCGCCGATCGCGCCCGGGTCGGGCGCGTGGACGAACGGCTGCAACCGCTCGTTGGCCCCGACGACGTCGGCGGCGGCGAACCGGCCCTGGTCGGCGATCGTCACCCACGCCGAGGCGCGCAGGTCGCCCAGCTCGGTGATCGGGTCGGGCACGTCGCTGCCTGCAGCGGCCAGGATCGAGCAGAAGTCCACGCGCGCCGGCGGCGTGAACGGCTGGAGGGTGAGCGCGAGCACCGCGCGTGACGGGTCGGGCGGGAAGCGCGCCGTGCCGCCGACGGTCATGCCCTGCGGCCCGGCGAGGATGCCCGTGCAGCGCAGGTCGACGTCGCCGAGCGCCACCGGCGCCAGCGGCGTGTCGACCGCGAAGCGCCGCTCGCCCAGCGCGACGCCGCCGAAGCGCGCCGGGTCCATGTGGCGCGGGATGTCGTTCTCGATCATCTGCTCGATCACGTCCGGCACGAGCGCCCCGTAGTCGAGGTCGACGTTCCAGTCGGCCGTCGTCTGCAGGACCGAGCCGGCCACCACGGCGACCGCGATCGAGAACGTCCCGGTGAAGTCGCCGGCGAACGGGTCGGGCACCTGGGCCTTGCCGTCGAAGTCGACGTCGAGGTGCGGCGTCGTGCCGTCCGGGCGCCAGTGGGTGTGGGTGTTCAGCGTCGTGACCCATTCGCTCGGGTGGTTGGGCAGCGTCGAGTCGACCCACCGCTCGATCGTCGGCCCGTCGACGAACAGCCCCCAGTCCTGGCCGGCGAACAGCTGCGGCACCGCCGGCCCGGCGGCGTTGAAGCGCGCGATGAGCACGCCGTCGACGAGGTCGAGCGCGGTGCTGGTCGGCTCGGCGCCCAGCGCGCGGGCGGTGGGGGCCAGGTCGACGTCGGCGATCTGGCCGATCCCGTCGCGGACCGCCGCCATGATCGGGGCGATCGCCTCGCGGAAGTCCTCGCCGACGTTCTCGAGCGCGACGTCGCTGCAGGTGATGGTCAGCCGGCCCCCGGCGCACGCGAAGACGAACGCGATCGTGAAGCGCCCGGCCGGGGTGGTGGCCCCGGGCGGCGTGCGGTCGACCGCCAGCCGCACGCCGAGCTCGGTCTCCAGGTAGACGTCGAGGTGCAGCCGCAGCTCGACGCCGGCGTCGGTGCGCGCCAGCGCGACACCGTCCTGCACGACGTCGATGTGGTCGACGTAGATGCCCAGGACCGGCTCGATCTGCAGGAGGCGCAGCCCCTGCTGTGTCGACTGGTAGACCACCCGCTCCAGCACGGCGGACCGCACGTGCAGCTCGATTCCCATGGCGCTCCCCCCGCGGTGGGCTCGACGACGAGGTCGCCGCGAGCGTACCCCGGCCCGGTGGGGCGGCGGGTCGATGCTGGGGAATGCTGACCGAAGGTCGAGCGGGAGTGTCCGCGGGAACGGCGAACGGAAATTGCAGTTCCGTGGAGAGGCTGCACGTCGTCGAAAGAGTGGGCGTCGTCGCACCTACGACGCCCAGCGCTCTGGAATCGAACGTTTCTCCACACCGCGGGCGGAGCGTGAGAGAGTCCCGCGACCGCGATGCCCGCCACGCTTCTGGGGATTCCGCCACGCGTCACGGCCGTGCTCGGTGCCGCGCTCGCGCTCGGCGTCGTCTGCTGCCTGCCGACGACCGCGTCGGCGACCCCGTCGACGACGCGCGCCAGCCTGACGTCGACCGGGGCCCAGGGGATGGCCGGCAGCCTCGACGGCACCATCAGCGCCGACGGCCGCTTCGTCGTCTTCACCTCCTCGGCCGCGCTCGTCCCGCAGGACACCAACGGCAAGCCCGACGTCTACCTGCGCGACCGCGCGACCGGCGAGACGATCCGGGTGAGCGCCGGCCCCGGAACCCTGAGCGGCAACGACGCCAGCGACCAGGGGCGCATCACCGACGACGGGCGCTTCGTCTTCTTCCACTCGGCGGCCACCAACCTGCTGCCGACGCCGACCAGCGGCCAGCGGATCTACCGCTTCGACGTCGCGACCGCCGCGTTGACGCTGCTGCCCGCGCCACCCGGCGCCACGACGCTCCTGCACCCCGCCCCGAGCGCCGACGGCCGCTACGTCGCCTTCCGCGTCTCCGACGGTGCCGGCAACATCCACCGTCTCGACACGCAGACCGGGCAGATCGCACGCGCCAGCGAGACCGCGGGCGGGACGGTGCACAACGGCTCGCTGCCCCTCGACGACACCGCCGGCCCGGCGATCTCGGCCGACGGCCGCTGGGTCGCCTTCGTCTCGAGCGCGACGAACCTCGTGCCGCCCGACAGCGGCCTCTACCGCGACGTCTTCGTCAAGGACATGGACACCGGCGCCGTCCAGCCGGTGAGCTCGGCCACCGGCGAGGCGAACCTCCATTCCTCCTGGCCGGCGGTCAGCGGCGACGGCTGCGCGATCGCGTTCTTCTCGACCGCGAGCAACATCGTCGCGGGCGACGCAAACGGCGGTAACGACGTCTTCGTCCGCGACCGGTGCGCCGGCAGCACGGTCATCGCCAGCGTCAACAACGCGGGGACCCAGACGAACACGATCCTCGCGCCGGTCTCGATCAGCGCCGACGGCTGCCGGACCGCCTTTCTCGCGAAAGACCTCCTGACCCCGGCGGCCGTCACCGGCTCGGCCGCCGTCATGCGCAACGTCTGCGCCGGCAGCACCTCGCGGCTTGACATCTCGACCGCCGGCGAAGTCGGCACCGGTCGGGTCACCGACGTCGCGATCAGCGGCGGGACCGGCCGCTACGTCGTGTTCTCCTCGGCGGCGCCCAACCTCGTCGACGGCGACACGAACACCGTCAGCGACGTCTTCGTCCGCGACCTGGCGACGAACACCGCGCCCGTGGCGGCGCTCGAGATCGGCGTGTCGGGGATGACCGTCACCGCGGACGCGACCGCCTCGCGCGACCCCGACGGCCACCACCTCACCGGGACGATCGGCTACGGCGACGGCACGCCGGCCGTGGCGGGCCTCAACGGCGTCCACGCGTACGCCCGCGCGGGGACCTACAGCGTCACCGCGACCGTGACCGACGCCGACGGCGTCTCCTCGAGCAGGACCGTGCCGGTCACCGTGGCCACCGGCACGGCGCCGCCGCCATCGACCGACCCGCCCAGCACCGGCCCCGGCGCGACGCCGGCTGACCAGCAGCCGCTCGTCCTCGACCGGCTGAAGCTCTCGACCGCGCGCTTCGCGGTCGTCCGCAAGGGCCGCAAGCCCGACCGTCGCCACGGCGCCACCCTGGCGCTGCGCCTCAGTGCCCCGGCCACGCTCAGGCTCGCCTTCGCGCGCGCACGCCCGGGCCGACGCGTGAAGGGCACGTGCCGGCCCGGCGCCCGCCGCGGGCCGCGCTGCACGAGCTACGCCCGGGCGAGGACGACGACCCGCGCCCTGCCGGCCGGCACGAGCCGCGTGGCGATCACCGGGCGGATCGGCGCCACGGCGCTGGCGCCCGGCCGCTACCGGCTGACCGTCAGCGCGCGCACGCCGGACGGGCGAACATCGACGTCCAAGCGGTTCACGATCACCATCGCGAAGGCGAAGGCAGGGCGATGAAGGCGCGGCTCGCGATGCTGACGACCCTGAGCGCGCTGCTGGCGCCCTCCACGGCGACGGCCGCCGCGCCGACCGTCATCGACTTCAACGCGCTGCCCAACAACGCGCTCATCGCCGGACAGTACGCCGGTCAGGGCGTCCGCTTCGGCCCGGCGGCGTCGTTCGGGTTCCCCGCCCCGACCTACAACTGCCCGGGCCCCTACGCCGCCGCCGGCGCGCTCAACGGCACGGCCGCCGGCCTGACGTGCACCACCGGGGGCGAGATCTTCACGCAGTTCTTCAGCGCGGCGTTCGAGTTCGACGTCGAGCGCCGGCAGGTCGCCTTCAACCTCGTGCAGCGCACGACCGACGCGACCCGGCAGGCCGTCGTCCGGTTCTACGGGATCGGCGCGAAGCTGCTGAACCAGAGCACGGTGACGCTGTCGCGCAATGTCGTGCGCAACGTCGCCTACACCCATCCCACCACCGACGGCGGCATCGTCGGCGTCGTCGTCGACGGCGACGGCGGGTTCGGGAGCACAGGCGGCGTCTTCCTCGACGACCTCACCGCCACGCTCGACGACGTGCCGCCGCCGCGCAAGTTCTCGCTCGCGCTGGCGACGCCGTCGGTCGAGGTGGTCGAGGGCTCGACCGGCACCGCCAAGGTCAGCGTCCGTCGCTTCAACGGCTCGACCGGCCCGGTCACGCTGGCGGTCGCCGCGCTGCCCGACGGCATCAAGGCCACGAGCTTCAGCCCCAACCCGGTCAACGGGTCCGACCCGGCGACGCTGAACATCACCGCCGCCAGCCCGTTCACCGCCGAGCGTCAGGTCACCGTCACGGCGACGGGCTCGGTCGCCGCCGGCACCGGCGTCGGCACGTCGCTCGTCCAGACGATCACCGGCATCCCCGCCCTGTACTTCGCCAGCGGCGGCCGCTTCCCGGTCCGCCTCGTGCCGGGCTGCGGACCGCAGCGCATCGACGACAGCTTCAACGTCCGCGGCGGCTTCAGCGGCTACACCGACTACAACTTCGCGGGCAGCCTCGCCGGCAGCGGCCTGCAGGTCGGGACGACGACCACCGGCCCGTCGCTGCGGCCCAGCGGCGACGGGATCTACCCGATCCACTACAACCTCGATCCGGGCGGCAACCGCGGCTCGGGGTCGTTCACCGTCGAGCTCAACCCGTACGGGGCGAGCAAGGCGTCGATCGCCCAGAGCTGGCTCGCCGACCCGATGACGATCGACAGCGCCCCGGCGGCGGTCACCCTGCCGCTCGTCGACGGCGGGTCGGCGGCCCGCATCATCGGCAACTTCCCGCTCGTCTGCCCCGTCAGGTTCCTCGACGCGCTCGACCAGGAGTGGCGGGTGCGCACCCGCGGGCAGACCGAGGTCGGCGGCAAGCTGCTGGACGACCTCGTCCTCGACGTCCCGGAGAGCGCGGTCTCCGGGCCGCTGCGCGCCGTCAACGCGGCCGGGACCGAGGTGGCGCGGACCGCGCCCGTCGACGTGCGCGAGTACCGCCGCAGCCACGGCTTCCAGGTCGCCAACAGCGGCGACGGCGCCAAGGGCACCTACAGCTGGGCCGACTTCCAGCGGACGTTCGGCACCGACGACACCGAGGCGTGCTTCGTCGTCTGCGTGCACGACCCCATCGCCTCCGACTACTACGAGCGCTATAAGAGCTGGGTCGAGGACGGCAACGGGCTCTGCTTCGGCTACGCGACGATGTCGGCGCGCTTCCGCGGCTACGGCACCGGCCAGCGCCCCAGCGACTACCAGGCGGGGGCGACCCGCGCCTGGGACATCGCCCCGGTGACCGACGGAACGCCGATCAAGCGCGACATCGTCCGCTGGTTCGTCGCGCAGGACGACCGATCCCAGCGCGAGGAGCTCGAGCGGGCCAGGAACCGCTCGGCGGCGGACGAGCGCAGGCTGCTGAAGGACCTCATCGCCCAGCAGGGCGCCGCGCTGATCGGCATCCGGCAGGACGGCTCCGGGCACGCCGTCACCGCCTACGGCGTTCGCGACACCTCCGGCGGCGGCATGATCATCAACATCTATGACTCGAACGTGCCGTTCCTGGACGCCGAGCAGAGCGACAAGGACCAGCGGATCGGGCGGCTCGGCCGCAGCCAGCTCATCGTGGCCGCCGACGGCAGCTGGTCGGGCAGCAGCCTGAGCTGGCGCGGCGACAACTCCACGCTGACGGTCCGCGCGACCATCCCGCCCCAGAACCCGCGGCTGCCCGCGACCTTCTCGCTGGCCAGCGTGTTCGCCTCCAGCGGCGACGGCGCACCGCCGGCCCAGATCACCGGGATCACCTCGGACGGCCGGCGCCAGCTCGACGCCGGCGGCCGGCCGACCCCGAACAGCCACGTCCGGCTCACGCCCGCGTTGACCGGCGGCCGCGCGCTGCCCGAGTACGAGCTCGCCAAGGGCCACGCGTACGAGCTGACGATCAAGGGCGCCGGCAAGGGCGCGTATGACTCGAGCCTGCTGACCGGCACGGGCAACGCGTCGGTGCGCGGCGCCGCGACGGCCGTCGGCCAGGTCGACCGCCTCACGGTGCGACCGGGGCAGGCGTCGCTGCGGTTCGCCACCGGCGCGGCGCGCTCGGCGGTCGCCTATGACCTCAAGAGCCGCGCGGGCAGGACGACGCGCACGGCGACGATCGCGCTCACCGCCCGCTCCGGGGCCGTCGACTCGGCCCAGCTGACCGGGGGAACCGTGCGCCTCGGCCACGACGGGCCGGCGACCCGGGCCACGGTCACCCTGAGCTCCGTGGACGGGGCGCTGCCGTCCAGCGCGCAGCTGCAGCCGATCGCCGTCGGCCGCGGGCAGCGGCTGGAGCTCTCGCCGCGCTCGTGGAGCAACGTGTCGCGCAGCGTCCGCTACACGGTGCGCGACCGGCGCGGCCGCGTGCTGCGGCGCGGCACGGCGAAGCTCAAGGCGCCCGGCCGGCTCGCCCTCGGGGCGGTCGCGGCCCGGCGCACGGGCAAGAAGCTGACGATCACCGGCCGCGTCGCCAAGCGGGGCAGCACGCCGGTGCTGGCCGCCGTCGCCACCGTCACCAAGGGCGGCCGGCAGCTCCGTCGCCGGACCGTCGTGCGCCGCGACGCGGCCGTGCGCACCGGGCGCTTCCGGCTCGGGCTGACGCTCGGGTCGGTCCCGCGCGGCGCGAAGGTCTCCGTCGAGGTCCTGCTCAGCGACCCGGTGCACGGCACGGTGCGCAAGCGGGTCCGGGCGCGGTAGCCCGGCCGGCCCTACCTCGACGCCACCGCGGCCCGCAGGATCCTGCGCAGCGTCCCGAGGTCCTTGGCGCTCAGCGCGCGCAGGCTGGCCGGGGGCGTGGCGAGGATCTCGTCGGCGCGGCGGGCCATCGACGCGCCCTTGCGGGTCACCTCGACGACCTTGGCGCGCCGGTCGGTCGGGTGCGGCCGGCGCCGCACGAGGCCCTGGGCTTCGAGGTCGTCGACGACCACGGTGGCGTTGGGACGGTCGATGCCCAGCGCCGCGGCCAGCTCGCTCATCGACATCGGCTGGCGCGCCACGCGACGGACCGCCCGCATGCGCCCGAAGCTCAGCCCGGTGGCGTCGGCGACCTGGCGGCGGCGGTCGTTGTCGAGGACGAGGTCAGCCATCAGCAGCCACACCTCGGAGGCGGCATCGCCGTCGGGCTGGTCGGCAGGGGAGGGGGGCATCGCTGACCGCGAGCCTACGCGGCGAGCGCCTCGACGTTGAGCTCGGCCGCGGTGCGCCGCGCCGACGCGGCGGCGCGCGAGCTGCTGGCCACGAAGCCCAGCAGCAGCACGACCACGCCGAGCGCCGACAGCGCCCACCACGCGGGGTGGCTGGCGGTCGACAGGTCCACCGAGCCTCCCGCGGTCGCATGGGTGGCGGCGATCGCCCCGACGACCGCGACGCCGAGCGTCTGGCCGAACTGGCGGGAGGTCGTGGCGATCGCCGCGGCCACGCCGGCCTGCGCGCGCGGCATGCCGGACACCGCGGTGTTCGTGATCGGCGCGTTGACGAACCCGAACCCGATGCCGAACAGCGCGTAGGAGACCAACAGCCAGACCAGCGGGGTGCTCGGCTCGATCCCGGTCAGCATGACCGTGGCCGTCACGAAGCAGGCCCCCGCGATCACGAGCGGCACCCGGGCGCCGTGCCGCCCGACGATCCGCCCCGACAGCGGCGCGCACACCATCGTCATGACGGCCAGCGGCGCGGTCGCCAGCCCCGCCTGGACCGCCGACATCCCGCGCGCGTCCTGCAGGTACAGGGTGTTGAGGAAGAGGAACCCGCCGAACGCCGTGAAGGCCGCGATCGCGATGACGACCGCCGAGGCGAACGGCGTCGAGCGGAAGAACCGCAGGTCGATGAGCGGCTCGGCGCGACGCGGCTCGTGGATGAGCAGGACCACGAGCCCGGCGACGGCGGCCGTCAGCGCGGCCACCGTGGGGGGCGCGGTCCAGCCCTGGGCGGGCGCCTCGATGATCCCGTAGGTCAGGCCCGCGAGCATGACGAAGACGGCCAGCTGGCCGAGCGGGTCGAAACGGCGGGGCCGGGGCGCCCGGGACTCGGGGATGAACCGGAGGGTCAGCGCGATCGCGGCGAGGCCGACGGGCACGTTGATGAGGAAGATCGCCCGCCAGTCCAGCGAGGACACCAGGGTGCCGCCCGCGATCGGCCCGACCGCCATGGCGATGCCGACCACCGCGCCCCACACGCCCACGGCCTGGGCGCGCTCTCGCGGCTCGGTGAAGGTGTTGGTGATGATCGACATCGCCACCGGGTTGAGCATCGAGGCGCCGACCGCCTGCAGCGCCCGGAAGGCCACCAGCAGCTCGACGCTGGGCGCCAGGCTGCACAGCAGCGACGCGGTCGAGAAGAGGCTGAGCCCGGCGATGAAGACGCGCTTGCGGCCCAGCCGGTCGGCCATCGAGCCCGAGAACATCAGCAGGCTCGCCATGACGACGGTGTAGGCGTCGACCGTCCACTGCAGGCCCGAGATGCCGGCGTCGAGGTCGCGGCCGAGCGTCGGCAGCGCGATGTTGACGACGGTGATGTCGAGGCCGACCATGAAGAGGCTCATGCAGCAGATGAGCAGGACACCGACGCGGCGTCGGCGGGTGAGCTCGCTGATCGACATGGTGGCCTCCTGCGGTCGTCCCGCGAAAAGGGGTGATGGTTACGACAACATAACTATTGTAGTCACGTAACGATCGCCCCGTCAAGCGTCGCGCCGCTGCTCGAGCGCGTCGAGGATGAGGTCCAGCCCGTACTCGAACGCGGCGCCGAGGTCATGGCCGGCCGTGGCGACATGGCCGCCGACGACCTCGGCGAGGTAGGGGAACTCCTGGGCGAGCGCGGCGAGCTGCTGCCCGTCGTCGGCGCCCGCGCCGTCGCCGCCGAAGTCCCGCACCTGCCGCTGGGCGACCGCCGCTCCCTCCTCGGCGCTGTCGAACGGCAGGCTCTTCTCCTGCAGGGCGTAGCCGTAGATGTAGGCGTCTTGCACCGAGTAGGCCTGGATCGTCAGCTCGATCGAGAAGCCGGCCTCCCGCAGGCAGCCGAGGACGGCGTCGTGCAGCCGGAAGCTCGCCGGTCCCGGCCGGCGGCGCGACTCCATGAGGCCGACCGCCCAGCGGTGGCGGCGCAGCGCCTCCCGCGTCGAGATCGCCCGCCGTCGCAGCGCGGTCTTCCAGTCGACGTCGGTCGTGGGCAGCTCGATCTCGGCGAAGACGAGGTCGATCATCCCGTCGATGAGCTCCTCCTTGCTGGGGACGTGGTGGTAGAGCGACATGACGCCGACACCGAGCTCGTCGGCCAGGCGGCGCATCGTCAGCCCCACGATCCCGTCGCGAACGGCCAGTGCGACGGCCGTCTCGAGCACGCGCTCCCGGCTCAGCGCCGTTCGTGGTCTGGTCGTTCGGTTCGGTCTGCCCATGTCGAAGGTTCGGTTGGCCGCCCTTGCGTGCCCGTACAGTGTACGAGTACCGCTCGGCCCGTACAGCGTACGAACCACCACCCGGAGGAGCCCGGCATGCACCACCACGACACCCCGACCCAGACGAGAAGGCTCGCGCTCCTGGCGGGTGCGCTCTTCCTGCTGACCTTCATCACCGCGATCCCCGCGGTGCTCCTCTACGACCCCGTCCTCAACGACGTCAACTACATCGCCGGGGGTGGGGCCGACACGCGCGTCGTTCTCGGCGCGGCGCTCGAGCTCGCGCTCATCATCGCCAACATCGGCACCGCCCTCGCGCTCTTCCCGATCCTTCGGCGCCAGAACGAGGGCCTCGCGCTCGGCTACGTCGCGGCGCGGATCGTCGAGTCCATGTTCATCGCCGTCGGCATCCTCAGCCTGCTGACCGTCGTGACGATGCGCCAGGACGCCACGGGGGTCGACAACGGCTCGCTCGTCGCCATCGGGCAGGCGCTCGTCGCGGTCCACGACTGGACGTTCCTGCTCGGCCCCGGCTTCGTCGTCGGCGTCGGCAACGGCCTGATCCTCGGCTACCTCATGTACCGCTCCGGCCTGGTCCCGCGCCGCATGGCGATGCTCGGGCTCATCGGCGGGCCGCTCATCATCGCGTCGGGCATCGCCGTCATGTTCGGGGCCTTCGAGGCCGGCGGCGCCGCGCAGCTGCTGGCGACGATCCCCGAGATCCTGTGGGAGGGGTCGCTCGGCATCTACCTCGTCGTCAAGGGCTTCCGGACCGACGCGCCGATCCTCGACGGGACGCCCCGCATCGAGATGCCGGCCGCGCCGCCCGCGGCGGCGGTGGCCGCGTGATCCGCACCGAGCGCCTCGTGCTGCGGCCGTTTCGGGCCGACGACCTGCCGGCGTTCGTGCGTGAGCGGCCGTGCCGGAGCATCGCGCGCGGGTGCGCTCCGTGCCCGACGCCGACAGACTCCGCCGCGGCTTCGCACGCCCCGCCGGGTAACGTCGAAGCATGACCGAGACCACGAACCTGGCCACGTCCTCGACGACGACGACCGCTCGCGCGGTCGGTGCCCCGGCCGCTGACGCGCCGCTGGAGCCGCTGCAGATCGAGCGCCGGGCACTGGGCCCCAAGGACGTCCGCATCGACATCAAGTTCTGCGGCGTCTGCCACTCGGACATCCACTTCGTCCGCGGGGAATGGGGCACGGTGCCCTATCCCGCGATCCCCGGCCACGAGATCACGGGCCTCGTGGCCGAGGTCGGCGCCGAGGTGGCCGGCTTGCAGCCCGGCGACCGCGTCGGCGTGGGCTGCATGGTCAACTCCTGCCGCGAGTGCGACAACTGTCGCGACGGCCACGAGCAGTACTGCCTGGCCGGCAGCATCCAGACCTACGGCTCGATCGACCGCGACGGCACGATGACCTACGGCGGCTACTCCGACCACGTCGTCGTCGACGAGGACTTCGTCCTGCGCATCCCCGACGCTCTGGAGCTCGACGTCGCCGCTCCGCTGCTGTGCGCGGGCGTCACGACCTACTCGCCGCTGCGTCACTGGGGCGCCGGCCCCGGCAAGCAGGTCGCGGTCGTCGGCCTGGGCGGCCTCGGGCACATGGCGGTCAAGCTGGCCAGCGCGATGGGCGCCGAGGTCACCGTCCTGTCACAGTCGCTGCGCAAGCAGGACGACGGCCTCAAGCTCGGGGCCACCGGCTACTTCGCCACGAGCGACAAGGCGACGTTCAAGGAGCTGCGCGGCCGCTTCGACCTCATCGTCAACACGGTCAGCGCGAAGCTCGAGATGGGCCGGTTCCTGAACCTGCTGCGGACCGACGGCGTGCTCGTCAACGTCGGCGCCCCGCCCGAGCCGCTGACCGTGCCGGTGTTCCGGCTGCTGTCGCAGCGCCGCAGCCTCGCCGGCTCGCTGATCGGCGGCATCCGCGAGACGCAGGAGATGCTCGACTTCTGCGCCGAGCACGGCATCGGCGCCGAGATCGAGGTCATC